>JAQWLJ010000066.1 GCA_029247365.1 Acidimicrobiales bacterium
CGGCACGGTCGAAAAAGGCTGGTACCACAACGACGATGCATATAACAGCCAACCCTGGCTTCCTGACGGGCCGATTCCGCACACAGTCACATGGCGACTCGAAGGCTACGAACCGGTTGGTCTACCGCACGCAGATGGTCGCTCAGAGCCCTCAATAGCGCGCAACGGAACATGGCTCGTCCCAAACCCCAACGAAGACTGGACACCGCCACAGATTGAGCTCAGCACGAGCACGACTTCTGAACGTGCAGGCACGGAATCGGACGTAGCGTCGACTGATTCGCCCGAATAAGGTCCACCAATGACGGCCGCAAGCAGCAAAACCGCAATCGTGGTTGGTAGCGGCCCTAATGGCCTTGCTTCCGCTGTAAAGCTCGCCCGAGCTGGTCTCAAGGTCACGGTTCTCGAAGCAGCCGAAGAAATCGGGGGCGGAACCCGAAGCAGCGAAATGATCGAGGCAGGACTCCTGCACGACCACTGCTCTGCTGTGCACCCAATCGCTGCAGGCTCGCCGTTCTTAAACGAGCTCGGGTTAGAAGCCAGGGGCCTACGGTGGGCCCAGCCCGAGATCGACTGCGTGCATCCACTCGATGACGGATCCGCTGGTGTCATGTACCGCAGCATTGACCGCACTGCAGAGGCGCTGGGTGCTGACGGTGAGCGATGGCGTCGCATCTTTGGGTCACCAGTCAACCGCTTCGAAAATCTGATAGCTGGCGTGACAAAGCCGGTCTTAAGAATCCCAAGACATCCCCTGACCATGGCCCGATTCGGAATGATCGCCGCCACACCCGCCACTTCGTTGGCGCGTGTGTGGCGAACAGAGCAGGCAAAGGCGCTGTGGGCGGGCGTAGCTGCCCACGCACTTCATCGTCTCGATCGGCCAATGACGAGCGCTGTTGGAGCGATGTTAGTTGTTGCCGGACACGCCCGTGGCTGGGTGGTTGCCGAGGGCGGGAGCAGAGCGATTTCGGACGCGCTACTTGCCGAGCTGCTCGAGCACGGAGGCCGGGTCGAAACTGGGCACCGCGTCAGCTCCGTGGGAGACTTGCCGCCGTTCGACGTGCTCATGCTCGATGTTTCGCCCTCGGGGGCAATATCGATTTTGGAAGACCAATTACCCCGACGCGTTGCGCGCGCTTACGGCTCTTTCAAGCACGGCCCTGGCGCGTTCAAAGTCGACTTTGCAGTCGAGGACGGGATTCCCTGGACGTCGAGCGATGCACGCAAGGCAGGGACGGTGCACGTCGGAGGAGACATTGAAGAGATAGTGGCTGCCGAGTTAGCTGTGCACCAAGGACATATGCCAGACCGGCCATTCGTTCTTGTTGGCCAGCAGTATCTTGCCGACCCGAGCCGCTCGGTTGGCGCTGTCCACCCGTTGTGGACCTACGCCCACGTTCCGCATGGCTTCACGGGAGATGCAACACAAGCAATCATCTCCCAAATCGAACGATTCGCCCCAGGGTTTCGCGACCGTATCAAGGGCATTGCCGTCCGGTCGACGACCGAGATGTCGCAGTACAACGAGAACTACATCGGAGGAGACATCATCGGCGGGGCTTCAACCCCAAAGCAGCTAATTTTTAGGCCCCGGGTCGCTTTCGATCCTTACTCTGCAGGAATTAACGGCGTCTGGCTCTGCTCGGCATCGACTCCGCCCGGTGCAGGCGCCCATGGTATGTGCGGATCGAACGCCGCTGAGCGAGCTCTTCGGTACCTATCGCGCCGCTAGGGGATGCCATGCATCGCAGGGATTTCGAGAGCCCAAATCTTTAGGCTTTCACGCCATGAACGTTGGACGTCTGTCCCTATCTGCGTGATCGACAAGTGAATCGGTGAGTTGCTCCATCGTGGCCGCCCGAAGCTTGGCAAAACGGGGATCGGCATCGAGATTTTGCATTTCATCCGGATCAGCGGCGAGGTCGTAGAGCTCACCGCTGGATGAGCCGGCGTAGCGCGTGAGACGAGTATCGCTTGTCACGATCGTACGCATCCTTAGTGGCTGGCCGAGCCCGGCAAGATCAAAGAGCTGGTCCTCTTCGACGAGCACGTGATCGCGGACCTGCGCAGCGGGTTCTCTGAGAATTGGGGTGAGGTCATGCCCTTGCATCCCCCAGAAGGGCTCGACCCCGGCAAGTGCGCAAATGGTCTGGGCCAGATCGAGAGTCGCTCTACCTCGAGTACAAGTCGACACTCAGATGGGACATCAAGCAACAAGTAAAGAGCAAGATCCCTGAAGACGCAGCGATCAAAACCATCGCTGGGTTCGCCAACGCAGAACACGGCGGCACGCTCCTCATCGGCGTCGCAGACGACGGCAGTGTTTACGGTCTAGAGAACGACTACGCGACCTTCTCAAAGCGAGGAGAGCGAGGCGAGCAAGATCTCTGGGGTCAACACTTGCAGAACCTCATCCGCTCAAGGCTCGGGGATGCCGCACTTGCTTTGGTCTCGTGGGAGTTCCATACAAATGGCGACGACCTTGCTCGAGTGAACATCGAACCTGCGGACTTCCCGATTCTTGAACGCAAAGGCGATGACGAAGTGTTCTGGCAGCGGACCCCAGTGAGCACCATTGCAGTTACAGATCCAGTCGACCGAGATCGCATCATCGCCCGTCGGTGGGGGCGTTGATCGCTTGGACATTTCTGCGAGAAATCTTTAATGCTGGACCTAGCTAACTAGACCCCACCCCGCCCGGCATGCCCCCGGTTCATCCGTGGGCGATCGGGCAAGCAGGGGAGAGGTTGCTCAGGGATTGCTCAAAATCCCCGACACCGGGTGGAATCACGAGCTGCGTCCGGGGAAGACCTGTTCCGGAAACCCCTGAAACTCCGGGCTTTTCGGACCCGGGGCGACCCGGTGAGTAATGGCTTGAAGAACTCAGAGTCGCTCGGTCAGCAGGTCGCTGATTACACCACTTAACTCTTGGATTTCGCTCCAACGGTTTCAGGCCAGGAACACGACGCTGAGGTTTGCCGGCTCGGGCCTTATGTGTCACGGATGTGTCACAGGCTGGAAATGGGTTGGCTACTGTGTCGCTCCTAGCCTTGTGTTTAAGCGGAAAGCGAGCTCCAAAGCGCCAGCAGCTACCAGTACTCCTCGTAGTGGATGTTGCCGGGCTGGCCGCGTTTGTCGATCGTGAAGCCTCGTTCGACCAGCAACTCGACCACACCCGTTGTCGCCGGGAAGATGCCCTCCGCGTCGGGGATACCGATCATCGCCGGGTTGCCGCACATGTAGACGTCGGTAGTGGCCGGATCGAGCGACACGCCCATTTCGGCAAAGTCACCGTCGCGGATGAGGTCCTGGATATAGCGCTTGGCGATGTCGGGCTCACGGGTTGGCATCGGCAGGTAGTGGTAGTTGTGATGCCGTCGCTCGAGCTCTCGGTGGGTCTCGAGGTAGCCGAGGTCGACCGAATTGCGCACCGATACGGCGCAGACGATCGGGCCATGGTGCCCTTTTCGCAGCAGCTCTGTTGCCATCGCGTTGTGGGGGGCCTCGCCGGTGCCGGTCGAGAAGAACATGACCGCAGCTGCGGGGTTCGTCACGCTGTCGAGGGTGTAGCGACCAGCGACCTTCGGGCCGAGGTAGATGCGATCGCCCGGCCGTTTGAGCGCGAGGCGAGGCGTCAGCTCGGGGACGTTGTCGTCGGTCGGGGGCACAAGGACGATGTAGAACTCGAGTTCGTCGAGTTCGTTTTCATCGACGAGGTAGCCGTGCTCGTCGAGAACCCGAGAGCTGATCGAGTACGAACGACGGATCAGCTTGAACCAGCGGCTCTCGAGGTTCGGATCGATTGCATCGTCAACCCGCTCCTCCCAGAATCCCAGGCCGAGCGTGGCGTACTGGCCGGGCGCGTAGTCGGTGCTGCCGTGGTCGGGCTTGACGCGCAAGACCCACAGGTCGGAGTGGGTCGGTTCGAAGTGAGTGATCGTGGCGTTGTAGTGCTCGTCGCGGAGCTCGTCGACCGCGCCTTCATGGCGGTGGCGACGGGTCTTGCGGGGCTGGATTCGCTCGGGATCGAGTTCGGGAAACGCCGCCGCCATATCGAGTCCAACGCGGTGGCCGGGCGAAACCGTGACGATCGAGTCGCTATCGGGCTCGCCGAGCAGCCAGACCTTGCCGGTGGCGAGGGCTGCCTTGGTGACACCCCGTTCCTCAGGTTCGAGCGTGCGACGATGCGACGCAAACACAACGTGGTCGAACTGCAGGTCTGGCGTTCGCCGGTCGTTGAAGTACGCCATGGGGTGGCCGTCGACGACGACGATCTCGTCGGGTAGCGATCGGTAGAGGATCGTGATCCGACGTTCACGTTCCATTCGCCGCAGCGCGTTGTCGGCGGCGGGGGAGAGGAGGTCGGGGTCCATACCGCCGGCCGCAAGCACGACGTGTCCACCCGCAGCAGCGATCGTCGCCGCCAACTCAACCGCGTGATCGGTGTAGCCCACGACGAGGATGTCGCGGCCGTCGGGATCGCTGGGCTCAGTGTCGACAGCGATCGTCCGCAGGTCGGGGACCGGGATCGGAGGGGCGTAGTCCGGCAGCGGGGGGCGATGCGCCAGCAAGACGGCCCGTGCCCGGTAGCGGTGGCGGTTGGTGACGATGAGCAGCTCGTCAGACCCGTCGATGGCATCGACCGCCTCGACCATCTCTCCGTACCCGATGTCGAGCTGGTTGTCGCGCACGAGTTCCGGAAATGTCACCTGGTTACTGCGAGAGATCAGTCGAACGGACTGCACGCCGGACCGCTGACTCGAGATCGCAACGCTCAAACCGCCAGCCGTGCCACCTGCGACCACAAGGTCGTAGACGAGATCAAAGTCCTGATGAATCGCCATCGCAAGAGTTTGGCAGACGCGAAGAGGGCCGCCCTCGGTGGGCGGCCCTCTTCGTTGTCTTCGTTTCGGGCGGAGCCGCAGATCGCCGGACCGGTTGGCCCGGCGACGATGGGGTTTATCCGAAAGCGTCGAGTAGTTCGGTCACCGGGCTGAGACCACCGTCACCGACTGTGCTGTCGTACGCCGAGAGTCGCAGGCCGTCTTGCGCGCCGCGCTTGTCTTGTGAGATCGATGCCGGGCCGATGCCTGGGATCTGGAAGTCGTCAAAGGCGTCACCGTAGGCAGCTGCCTCGAACGTTTCGGGCGTGAGATCAACACCGGCTTCGATGGCGATCTGTTCGAAGATCGAGAGTGCATGGCAGTAGCGGCGGAGGGGATTGAACCAGTTGTCTTCGTCTGCTTCGTAGCTCAGCGGATCGCGGAGGTCGTGCTCCGGGATGCGGGCCACGACGGGGGCGACGCAACGTTCCTGGAAGTCTGGGTTCTCCCAGATCTCTGTATCAGACGGGCCGGTGCTGACCAGCGCGCCATCGGCAATCGACTTGTCGACGATCGTCGCGCCGAGGTTGGCGAGGCCTCCGGAGTCGTTGGACCATATGGCGATCTCGCCGGCGAGTCCGGCTGCACCGGCGCCGCGAATCTCCGCCGTCGGTGTTCCGTAAACCATCAGCGTGTTGGCTCCAGATGCCTTGAAGCGTTCGAACACGACTGTGAGCTCTTGATCCTGAGCGATTGTGTCGCCATCGAGCGCTTCGACGACGCCAGAACCCACGAATTCGATCCCACGTTCCTCGAGTTGGTCGATCACGAACTGTTCCTCGGACGCAGCAGCGGCGCCGCCCATTACGAAGACCTTGGCGCCCTCAGCGCGGCCGGTCTGCATGAGGAGGTTGAGCAGGTTGATCGTCTGGAACTCGGCGGTCGGGCCGGTGTGGAACCATGGAGCCGCAGACTTGCCAAGTTCGTCGCCGGCGATTTCACCGCCGATCATGATCGTCTCGTTGGTGCCGGTGATGCAGGTGTCGGCGGTACCAGCAGGGCCTAGAAAGCCGCCGAGGTTGGCAAACACTTGATTGTCCTGGGTATGGATCAGGCAGACGCGTTCGGCATCGGCAGCGTCAATCGCCGAGTAGAACTCGTACACGCCCTCGACCATGCGACCGTTGATGCCGCCACGCTCGTTTAGATCGTCGATGAGCGCCTCGAAGATCCCCTGCTGGTCACCCCAACCGGCTGGGCTTAGGCCCATGCTCGTGAGCTGCTCGAAGTTGAGCATCGACATGCCGAGCAAGATCCGTTCGGCGGTCACGCCAGGCGGGTAGCTGTCGAACGGCTCCACGACCTCGGGCTCGGCCGCCTCATCGTCGCCTTCTTCGTCGCTGGTGTCGTCGACCGGTTCATCGTCGACCGGTTCGTCGTCGCTATCGTCGTCCGGTTCGTCGTTACCGGAGTCGTCCGTGGTCTCGGTGGCCGTGTTGGCGGCCTCGTCGTCCTCGCTGCTGACGCATGCGGCAGCAATGAGCGAGCAGGCGAACAACAACGCGAACGTGCGGAAAAGTCGGGATGACTGCATCGTCTTCATGGGTCCCCTCCATGGGTCTGCAGGTGTCGATTGAGGAAGAGTCAAGCAGAGAATCTGATGGGGTGTTAGATCGCCGGGTTGGTTGCGGCGGCGCGGGCGATGATCTGGCTGTTGGGGCAGGCGAAGAATCCGGCCGGTTCCTCAATCCACGCGCGCCACCCTCGGGCGATCTCGGCGAGGTCGTCAGCCGTTGCGAAGCCGAGGTTTCTGGCGTGGGTCGCATACGACGAGTTCTCGACGCGGTCGGCCCAAAGGTCGCCCCACCACGACCGGCTCACAGGATCGGCGAACGTCCAGACGTCGACACTGACTTCGATGTTGGCGAAGCGAGCTTCGGTTGCCCAGCCGAGCAGGTGTCGTCCGGCATCGGGCATCGATCCCTGTTCTGCGGCAATCCCCTGGTAAATCGTCATCCACTGGTCGATCGCTGGGTTGGCCGGCGCCCACGTCATTCCGCCGTAGTCGGCATCACGCGCGGCCAGGATGCCTCCGGGCTTTAACACGCGGCGCATCTCGCGCAGCGCAGCGACGGGATCGGTCAGGTGTTGCAGGACCTGATGAGCGTGGACGATGTCGAACGTGTTGTCGGCGAACGACATGGCATAGATGTCGTCGACTGTGAACCGACAGTTGGTGGGTGCGTCTGCCTCGCCGAGTAGTGCCTCTGCCTGACTAATCACATCCGTGGCGATGTCGAACCCGATCACCTCACCGGGTGCGAGCCGTGCGGCGAGGTCGAGGGTGATCGTGCCGGGTCCGCACCCGGCGTCAAGCAGGTGGTGACCGGGGGCAAGGTGGGGGAGGAGATGTGGCGCCGAGTTGTCGACGGTGCGCCACGTGTGTGACTTCATAACGGCGTCGGAATGGCCGTGCAGGTAAGGATCGGGTGCCACGACCGGAGTCTGGCATCATCTGGGCATGACGACCCTCGAGTTGACGGGCTGGACGGGCCCTTGGCCCGACGACGACAAGGACGCGAACCTCAAAGCCGACATCGCAGCGCATGCCCACCTGGACCCGCTGACCACGATCACGAACTTGAGCAACAGCTGCGGTGTTCCGGTCGGGGCCATCGTCCACTACGTGCTGTGCCGGTGGGCATCTGAGGGGAGCAGTGCGCTACTCGAATTGGGCCCCCGGATGACCAGACGGCTGCGCGAGCCGTTCGTGAGCGCAGAGGTCGACGGGACCGACGAGGCCCGCCTGGCGGCGTACGGGCAGGTGCGGCAGATGGTCGAATGGCTGAACTTTCCACTCGACCACCCGGAGGTCTACGACGATCTCAGCGCCGGTTGAGCTGGGTGGATCAGTTGGGGTTGATTGGTGATTGGGCTGTCAGCCCGCCGTCGATCGTGAAGCACGAACCAGAGACGAATGCCGCCTCCGGTGAGGCGAGATAGACCGCGAGTCCGGCGATGTCGTCGGGCGTGCCCATCCGGCCCACCGGGTGCTTTCGGATGGCGGCGCTTCGAGCTGCTGCCGGATCGTCGGCGAGATCGAAGGCGGCGTCGGCGAGGGCGGTCATGATCCAGCCCGGACTGATTGCGTTGCACCGAACGCCCTGGTGGCCGTTGTCCGTCGCAACGGCACGGGTGAGCGAATGGACCGCGCCTTTCGACGCGTTGTAGACCGCCATACCGTGATCTGCAAGATTGCCGGCGACCGAACCGATGTTAATGATCGAGCCACCGCCGGTTTGTGCCGCCATCTGCCGGACCGCCGCCCGGCAGCAGTTGAAGACGCCTCGGACGTTGACGTCCATGATGCGGTCGAAGTCGGCGTCGGTGGTGTGTTCGATCGGCTTCTCGACCTGGACTCCTGCGTTGTTGACGATTGCATCGAGTCGGCCGGACGCCGAAACGGCGTTGGCGACGAGCGCATTGACCGACACGGGATCGGCGACGTCGGTCGGTACCCACGTGATTCCATCGATCGTGACTTCGGATCGGGCTGCGGCGAACACCGTGGCGCCCTCTGTCACGAACCGGGCAGCCACGCCCTCGCCGATGCCGCTGGATGCACCGGTGACGATCGTGGTAAGCCCGGCAAGGCGCTGGCTCACCCCTGAACCTCGAACGCAATTGCCTCGCACCGGCCCAGGCCGCGCTCTAGGGCCTCTCGGTCGGCCCATCGGTTCCAGTTGATCCAGAGCCCGTTCTGCAGCGCAATGACATCAGTGACACGGCGGCTGACAGCGTCGGGCGAGAGCGACGGGTGTGCGTCGGAGATCGCGTCGCGCAAGAGGTCGGCGCTTCGTTCGTAGAAGTCACGCTCGGCAGCTGCGACCCCGTCGTTGGTGCGACCGACGGCCCAGATCGCCGTCCAGATCTCGAGGTGTTCGAGATCGGAGAACTCTGGGTCGAACCAGCTGCGAAGAGCAGCGCGAATGCGTTCCCGCGGGTCGGTGCCCGCCCCGTCGATGCGCCTGCTCGTGTGGTCGATCAACTGATCGGCAGCGCGCTGGAACGCAGAGACGACAAGGTTCTCCTTGCCGTCGAAGTGGTAGCTGAGTAGCCCCAACGAGACGTCGGCCTCTTCGGCAACAGCGCGCATGCTCGTCGAATCGAGGCCGTCGCGGACGATGACTTCCATCGTTGCGTCGAGGATCTGCTCCTGGGTCTCCGAGAAGCTCACCCGCTCAGTCTGGCACGATGCGGGGGTGACCCACGCCGAGCCCGTCTACGAGCACCCCTACCCGCCTGCCGAACTGGAGTCCGAGCATCCGTTCCGGGTACTCGATTTCGTCGAATACCCGCCCGACGAAATGGCCGAGCGCGCCGCGGCGTTCGAGGCTCTGATGACCCGACGGCGAAGCCCCCGTCTGTTCTCGGATCGACCGGTCCCCCGTGAGCTCATCGAGTCGGCAATCCGCACTGCGGCCACGGCGCCGTCGGGCGCGCACAAGCAGCCCTGGCGCTTCGTGGCGACCAAGTCGGCAGAGGTCAAGACCGCGATACGGGCCGCAGCCGAAGAAGAGGAACGAGTCAACTACCTCGAGAGCCGGATGAATGACGAGTGGCAGGAAGCGCTGGCGCCGATCGGCACCGACCACCACAAGGAGTTCCTCGAACTCGCACCGTGGATCGTGGTGCTCTTCGAAGAGCGTTTCGAGCGACGCCCCGACGGCGAGACGCGCAAGAACTACTACGTGAAGGAGAGCGTCGGGATCGCTGCGGGAATATTTATCTCTGCGCTGCACAACATGGGGTTGGCGACGCTCACTCACACGCCATCGCCGATGGCGTTTCTCACGCGGATGCTCGGCCGACCCGACAACGAGCGACCCTTCGTGATGTTCCCAATCGGGTATCCGTTGCCCGATGTGAAAGTGCCCGACTTCGACCGTAAGCCCCTTGATGAAGTAATGGTGATGGTGGACGAACCGGCCGACTGAGCTGGCTCGAAAGGAAAGCGATGTCCGTTCGGCACCGAATTGTTTCGATGGGCCTGGTTGTGGTGTTCGCCATGGTGGCCGCCGCCTGTTCGGGGGGCGATGCCGAAGAGTCAGCACCGTCGACGACCACCGAGGCCGCACAGACGACCACGACCACCGATGCACCACCCGAGACGACCACCACGACCGAGGCACCCCCGCCCTTCGAAGACCGGGCGTTCTACATCCTTCCGCCCGGCAACTTCGGCGGCCTCCCGACAAACAGCAACAGTCTCGACCAACTCCCGCTTTATGACGGGTTGACCTCGCTGCGCGACGACATCGGGCGCGCCGACCTCGAAGCACTCTTCCTTCCGATGGACTTCCAGCCGGTCGGGCCGACCGAGGAGGTCGACGTCGGACGCGACGACGTCTCCGTCACCTACGACGACTTCGGCGTCCCCCACATCGTCGCCGAGACTCGCGAAGGCCTGGCGTTCGCCGCCGGTTGGGTGACCGGCCGTGACCGCGGTCTGCTGATCGACTTCGGCCGGGGCCCGGCGCGAGCGGCGATCGCCGACATCCCCGGCCTCGACGCGTTCTCACTCGTCACCAGCGCAACGCCCTACGTCCCAAGCCCATCGGTTGAAGCGCTCGTCACTGAGCAAGTGCAACTGATTATCGACACCTACGGCGAGGAGGGGCAGGAGATAATCGATGATGCGCAGGCCTACGCCGACGGTCTCAACGCCTACTGGGAGGCGACCGGGCAGGACCGCGAGCCGGCGACGGTCAACGACGCCATCGCGACCACTGCGTTTATCGGGTCGATTTTTGGTGCCGGAGGCGGCTCAGAGCCGGCCAATGCGCAGTTCCTCGCCAGCCTCACCGATCGGTACGGACCTGAGCAGGGCCGAGCGATCTGGGACGACTTCATGCAGACCGACGATCCAGAGGCGCCGACCACCCTCGACGAACGGTTCGAGTACGGCACCTTCACAGGCGGCGACCTCACCGGCGCAGTTGTCCTCGAGGAGGACTCGATCGTCTCGTTCGATCCGTTCAACCCGACAGCGGGCGCAGTGCCGGTCCTCGTCTCGTACCAGGTCGATGCCGTCGAGAACCCGGTCGACCGGCAGGCGTCGAACTGGTTAACCGTGGCACCCGACGCGTCGACCAACGGCACGACTCTGGCGGTGATGGGACCCCAGCTTGGCTACTACTACCCCGAGATCGTGATGCAGATGCATCTCGATGGTCCCGGCATCAAGGCCCAGGGCGCAGCTGTGCCAGGTCTGGCGATGTACCTGCTGATCGGACGCACCGAGAACTATGCATGGAGCCTCACCTCGGCCAACCAGGACATCCGTGACGTCTTTGTCGAGGTTCTCTGTGAGCCGGACGGGAGCGAGCCGAACCGCACCACCGGCCACTATGAGTTCGAGGGGGAGTGCGTGCCGTTCGAGCAGTTCGACGCCGGCGTGATTGGCGACACCCCTATCAGTTACCCGGTCTCGGTCCACGGACCGTTCATCGGCACCGCTATCTGGGACGGCAAGCCGGTTGCCCTCACCCGGGCCCGGTCGACGTTCGGGCGTGATGGGCTCAACCTCAAAGCTCTCAAGGACATGACCGAGGGTGACGCCGACACACCGGAGAACTTCTGGGCTGTCGCCGACCAGTTCGGATTCACGTTCAACTGGGGCTACGCCAACCGTGAGTCGATTGCCTACTTCGCCTCGGGCTACCTGCCAGTCCGGGCCGAGGGGCTCGACCGGCGGCTCCCAACGCTCGGCACCGGCCAGTACGAGTGGCAGGGTTTCCTTCCGCTCGAAGCCCACCCACATGCTGCGGATGGGCCTGAAGGTCGGCTGCTCAACTGGAACAACCAGTCCGCCCCGGGCTTCATGCACGGCGATGGCAACCTCTACGGATCGTGGCATCGGGTCGAGAATTTCGATCAGTGGGACAGCGACGCGAGTCTCGAGGAGGTCGTTGGGGTGATGAATCGGGCTGCGACCGAGGACATCACTGCGCCGGTGTGGCCCGTGATTAGCGAGGTGCTGGCGGCCACCGATGCACCCTCGGATCTCGCCGCCGAGGCGGTCGCCCTGATCGACGCCTGGGTGGCCGACGACGCCTTTCAGTTCGACAGTGACGAGGACGGCGACTGGGACCAAGCCGAAACTCGTATCTACCGAACGATCTTCGATCCGATTTTGGAGGCAGCGGTCGCACCGATTATCGGTGACGCGCTGGTCGACGGGATGCGGCTTCGCGGTATCGGCTTGGTGAGCCTGGTCGACAAGGATCTGCGATCGCTCGTCGGCACTGTCGAGGGCCCGTTCAACGTGAAGTACTGCGGCGCCGGCGACGTGAACCAGTGCAGTGCCGACCTGTGGGCGGCGATCGAAGCGGCGCTTGGCGCGGCCGCCGCCGAACTCGGCGATAACCTGTCGACGTGGCGGCGCGAGGGTCTGCGTAGCGGATTCACGCCGGGTCTGATCCCTGACGATTTCCGATCGACCAACCGTCCGACCTACCAGCAGGTGCTGGAGTTTGCCCCGGTGGGTAGCTCATGAGTGACACGACATGGGATGTCGAGCATCTCACCGAGTCGACCCGGGCATCGGTGCCGATGGCGGCCCAGACGCAGGTCGAGGTGATCGAGGCCGAGCGTGGCCGTGTTGTGTTGCGCATGCCGATCGAGGGCAACGGCAACCACATCGGGACGATGTACGCCGGTGCATTGTTCGCGCTCGCCGAGTTCCCGGGTGGCACGCTCTTTTCGACAACGTTCGATGTGTCGCGTTACTACCCGATCGTCAAGGGGGTCGAGATCCAGTTTCGGCGCTTTGCGGCCACCGACATCAGCGTTGAGGCATCGATGACCGAAGAGCAGGTCGCCGCCGTCGCAGCTGCGGCCGACGAGCACGGCAAGGCCAACTATGACCTCGAGTTGGCGCTCACGGACACCGATGGCAACGTCGTGGCCATCAGCACCAACCACTACCAGCTTCGCGCCCACGGCATCTGAAGACCCGACGGATTTGGGCGGGTGAGAAGCGACTTGGTCTCAGCCGGTCGGGATCGGGGTGTGGTCGAAATGGAACGCGTCGAGGAGCGCGTTGCGTCCTCCGTAGTGCTCGATGAGCGCCTCCTGGCTTGCGAACGCTCGATCGTTCGCGTCGACGGGATTGACGATCAAGCGGAGCTGCGCTTCGGCTTCGGTGAGGTCGGACGCGTACGCGGAGTCTGGTGCGAGGTTATGGAGCTCATCAGGGTCTGACGTGAGGTCGTACAGTTCGGGTTCGAAACCGACATGGTGAATGTATTTCAGTGAGCCGAACCGCAATGCGAAGCTGCCGGTGATCGATCCACCGTCGTGGTACTCCGAGAAGTTGACCCGGTCTGAGTCGGGTCGGTTTGCGAGTTCGACGAGTGATCGCCCGGCTGTGGTGTCCGGTTCGTCAGCTGCGACGGTAGCGGCGATCGTTGCATGGATATCGATGAGGTTGACCGCCGTGGTTGGATCAACGCCAACCGGCACTTCAGGTCCCGCCACGACCATCGGTACCTGCACGCTGTCTTGCCACATATAGGACTTTCCCCACAAGCCCCGGTTGCCGATCATGTCGCCGTGATCGGTGGTGTAGACGATCGTCGTGTCGTTGGTGGCTCCAACCCGATCGAGCGCGGCGAGCACCGCTCCGACGTTGTGGTCGAGCCAGCTGACCAGGCCGAGGTAGAGCTGGCGGCCAAAGCGGGTGCGGTCCTCGTCGAACGCGAGGTGGTACGGCAAGCTGGCGGCGAGGTGAGCAACAGCAGGATGCGTGATTGGTAGCGGCGGAATCTCGGGCGGCAGCTCGAGATCGAGGTACGGCTCAACGAACGTGCGCATCACTGCGAGCGGATAATGAGGCGCCACGAGTGAGATGAACAAGGCGAAGGGTCGATCGCCGCCGGCATTCGCCTCGATCCATTCGACGGAGCGTTGCGTTACGCGTGCGTCGTAGTGCGTGTACGACGATTCGGCGATTGCGCAGTCGCGGGCCATCTCGCTCGCCTGCTCATACGGGATCGGATCGCGGCGGGGGAGACCCTGAAGCCAACCCACACCGTCGACGATGTGCATCGGTAGCAATGACTCAGTCCAGCCGAAGTCGTCGTCTTCGCCCCTGAAGTGGAGCTTCCCGATCGACACCGAATGGGCACCAGCGTCGCGGGCCATGTGTGCCCAACCCCGGGTGTCGCCGGTGTAGGCCTGAGCGCTGTCCCAGGTGCCGAGTTCGTGAACCCAGCGACCCGTCGCCATCGACGACCGCGCTGGCACGCAGATCGGCGACGGTGTCCAGGCGTTCTCGAACCGGGTTCCCCGGGCAGCGAGGGCGTCGATGTTGGGGGTCCGTACGTGGGGGTGGCCCGCGGCACCCAGACAGCGGGCGTTGTGCTCGTCGGAGCAGATCACGACGATGTTGCGGGCTCGATGGCCGGTCATGGCCAGCAACCTATCGGGCGGCCTTTCAGGCCCGGGATTCCGCCACGAATGGCCCGCCCCGCTCCGGCTCTGTGAACAGCTCGATCCAAGGTTCAAGCACTAGCTAGCCGAGCCACCCCATCGGGTTGGGGTTTCGGTTCTCCATGATCGAATCGTGCTTGTCGGCGAGTGCTGCCACGAAGTCGAGATGAGTGAAAATCCAAAAGGTGTCGTTCAGCACGGCGTCGTGGACCATGTCGGCGACTGCGTCGGGCTCGAGCCCACCCTCGAGGGCATCGACCACGAACTGCCATGCGGCCTCCTGCCCGGCGGTCGGTTCGTAGAGCGCAGGCGGTGCTGCATTCTCTGGTCCGTTGCGCTCGGAGTTTGCGATGTCAGTGCGGATCCAGCCTGGGCACAGACAAGAGACGCCGATGCCGGTGCCATCGCGGTGCATCTGGTTGTAGAGGCCCTCGGTGATCCCGACGACGGCCCACTTGCTGGCGGTGTAGGCGGAGTGACCCGGCATGTGGCCCGCCATCGAGGCGGTGTTGATGACGTGGCCCTCGCCCTGCTCGATCATGCGCGGGAGGAACGCGCGGTGTCCGTGAATGACGCCCCACAGGTTCACGCCAATAACCCATTCCCAGTTGGCTTGGTTGATCAGCTCGGGGCCGCCTTTCATACCGCCAACACCGGCGTTGTTGCAGAGGACGTGAACGCCGCTGAACTCGCCGAAAGCTCTCTCGGCCAGTTCATCGATGGCAGCGCCATCGGCGACGTCGGTGACCTGCCCGACTACCTGGGTGCCGTGGCCGGCGACTTCAGCAACGGCCTCATTGAGGCGAGGGGCCTCGATGTCGCTCATCACCACGTTCATCCCGGCCCTGGCGAAGCGGTTGGCAAAGGAGCGGCCCATTCCGCTTGCGGCTCCAGTGATGACAGCGGTCTTTCCTGCAAAATCATGCATAACGCGCACCGTAGTTCCGGTGGAGGAGCGGCCGTTAGTGCGCGGTCGTGAGCGAAGCGTCAGGCGGGTTAACGAGCCAGGCAGTTGACACCGACCTAGTCCTCGTACCCCTGAGCCGTCCGGTCAGAACACCGATCCACCAGATCGCAACAGTCAGTTGCGATCTGGTCACCGTGCGAATGTTCGAGAGCGCGACTGGCGAAGAGTTTCGCTCCAAGTCCGAGCGCGCTGCCGTGGTGATATTCCGCCCTTAGCCGGGGCATCGCGTACGCGCTCAGCACGGCTACGACCGGCGTCAATGTCGCGAGCGCCGTTCCAGCCGGGGGTGTGCGACACTCCTGACATGAGCACAAACCGTCTCGACGTCGCCGTCATCGGGAGAGGCATGATCGGGGCAGCCGCAGGTCGCCATCTTGCAGAGGCGGGGCACCGGACGGCGCTGATCGGGCCCGGCGAGCCAGAGGATCGTCACACCAGCCAGGGACCCTTCTGTTCGCATCCCGACGAGGGCCGCATCACCAGGATCGCGGCCCGAACCCAGACGTGGTCAGACGTGGCTGCGCTGTCGATCGAGCGGTACCCCGACATCGCCACCCGGTCCGGCATCTCGTTCCATACGCCTTGCGGTTTCATCGCGGCGTACCACGACGCCCCCGACTGGGTGGCGAGAGCAGCCAAGTACGGAAGCGACGCCCGGCTCGTCGACGCCGACTGGGTGCGCGAGACCACAGGCATCGCGATTACGAACGGGCTCGGCTTGGTGACCGAAGGCGCCCCGGCGGGCCATATCAACCCCCGCCGACTCGTCGCTGCGCAGACCGAACTCGCCCGCCTTGGTGGCGCCAACGTGATCGACGCCGCAGTCCAAGGAGTCGTTCGGCGCAACGGCGGCTTCGAAGTGACCGGGCCATTCGGCGCAGTGATCGCCGATCGCATCCTCGTCGCCACCGGCGCCTTCGGTGCAGAGATGTTCGACTGGCAGCTCGCCGTCGAACGGCGGGCTCGATCGACCGTGATGGCCCGCCTCGCCAATGACGGCCGGATTCCCTGCCTGATCCTTGATCAGCCACCCGACGATCGGGTGCACGAGATCTACTGGGTGCCGCCGGTGGAGTACCCCGATGGCTCCGTTCGAATCAAGATCGGTGGCAACCGCAAGGAGACCATCCTCCTGGAGCCCCATGAGCTCACCGACTGGTTTCACGGCGACGGCGACCCGATCGAGATCGAATCGCTCACCAACAACCTGTCCTCCTTGCTGCCGGATGCACCGCTGGGCGACATCGTCACCGCGCCGTGCGTCATTACCGGTACGCCGACCGGAGCGCCCTACATCGGGTGGATCGACGACGGGGTGGCGGTCGCAATCGCCGGAAACGGATCGGCGGCGAAGTCGAGCGACGAACTTGGCCGCCTCGGCGCAACGTTGTTCTCCGACGCCGGATGGGACTCACCCCTCGACCCGGCGAACTTCTCGCCACAACTCCTCTGATACCGCCCGTGCCCTGGGCTCTCGGGTGACGTAGCGTGCCCGCCATGTCTGAACTCGTAACGCTCAAGATGCTGATCGACGGGGAGTGGGTCGATGCCTCGGACGGCGCGAACTTCGAGTCCGCCGATCCAGCTACGGGCGAGGTGTGGGCAACGGTTCCCGAAGCTACCGAGGCCGATGTCGACCGTGCCGTTCGGGCGGCTCGAACCGCCATGACGACCGGCCCGTGGGGCCAGATGTCACCGAGCGAACGAGGCAAGTACCTGTACAAGCTCGGTGATCTGCTTGCAGGAGCCAGCGAGAAACTTGGCCGAGTCGAAACCCAAGACACCGGCAAGCTTTTCAAGGAGACCCGCTGGCAGGCGCAGTACATCGCCGAGTACTTCCGCTTCTATGGCGGTGCCCCCGACAAGATCAGTGGCGAGACCTTGCCGATCGACAAGCCTGACTTGTTCGTATTCACGACGCGCGAGCCGGTCGGTGTGGTCGCCGCAGTTGTGCCGTGGAACTCGCAGATGTTCCTCGCTGCGGTGAAGGTCGGCCCTGCGATCGCAGCCGGCAATGCAATCGTGCTGAAAGCGTCGGAGCACGCCTCGGCGCCGCTGCTGAAGTTTGGTGAGCTGATCGCCGAAGCTGGCATCCCTGATGGTGTGGTCAACATCGTGACCGGCCACGGCGAACCCTGCGGACGGGCTCTCACCTCCCACCCACTCGTGGCGAAGGTTGCGTTCACTGGTGGTCCCGAGTCGGCCCGCCACATTGTGCGCAACAGCGCAGAGAACTTCGCTGAGGTCTCGCTGGAACTAGGTGGAAAGTCACCCTTCATCGTGTTCGACGATGCCAACATCGAGAGTGCCGTCAACGGCTCAGTAGCCGGAATCTTCGGTGCCAGTGGGCAGAGCTGCGTGGCCGGCTCACGGTTGTACCTTCAGCGCGGAATCGTGGATGAGTTTCTCGCCCGGATGACCGAGGTCGTCGAAGGCATAGTCATCGGCGACCCGCAAGACGACGACACCGACATGGGTCCGCTGTGTACCCGAGGCCAGATTGATCACATCAAGCATCAGGTCGCGCTCGCAAAGGAGGAAGGCGGCACCGTCCTCACCGGTGGCGAGGTTATCGGTGGGGAGGACAGCCTCTTCTACCCGCCGACCATCGTCCAGTGCCCCCGACAGGATCTCACGATCGTCGATACCGAACTCTTCGGACCGGTACTCAGTGTGCAGGTCTTCGACACCGAGGACGAGGTCGTTGCACTGGCTAACGACACCCGGCATGGTCTGGCGGCCGGTATCTTCACCCGCGATAGCGCCCGATCGCTGCGAATGGCGTCGGCGGTGCGATCCGGCATCGTCTGGGTCAACACCTACCGGGTCATCTCGCCGGTTGCTGCGTTCGGTGGGACGCAGATGAGCGGCTACGGCCGCGAGGCTGGACTCCAGGCGATGATCGATTACACCCGCCCAAAGACGGTCTGGATGAACACATCTGATGAATCGCTTTCGAACCCGTTCGTGATGCGGTGAGGGGGAGCGGCCGATGAAGTTCCAGATCGCAATCAACCTCGAGCGGGTCGACGCATCTGCCGATATCCACGAAGTTCGCGACCACACCCTCGAGATGGTCAAGCTCGCCGACGAGGCCGGGTTCGAGATCGCCTGGGCGGCCGAACACCATGCGCTCGAGATGACCATCGCTCCCAACCCATTCCAGATACTCACCTGGTGGGCCGAGCACACGTCGAATATCCGTCTGGGCTCCGGGGTCGCCAACGCGGCGTACTGGCACCCGATCAACCTTGCGGGTGAAGCGGCGATGGTCGATCTGTTGTCGAATGGTCGCCTTGAGCTCGGTCTCGGGTCGGGCGCATATCAGCGTGAATTCGACCGCATGAAGCCCGGTCTCGCGCAGCCCGACAGCTGGCGGTACATGCAGGAGATGCTGCCCTTGATCCGGGAGCTCTTCGCCGGCGACGTCGAACATGACGGCGAGTACTGGCAGTTCCCGAAGGCGACGTCGTGCCCGAAGCCGGTCCAGGACGACGTTCCCTTCTGGGTGGCGGCCCGAGCACCGATCACGTTCGAGTACGCGATCGAAAACGACTGCAACATCATGAGCTGGCCGCTCACCCACCCGATGTCGGAGGTCGTCGAGTACCGCAGCCGCCTCGATGCGGCGGCCGCGGCCGTCGGTCGACCCTTCGGTGGGACGTGGGCTCTCATGCGCCATGCCGCCGTGTACGACACCGAAGAGGACCGCCAGGCCAGCCTTGCGGCGGTCCGCTACGTGCTGAGCCTGTTCGGCAATCTGATGATGGAGAAAGGTGACGTCGTCAACGGCTTCCCCGAACCCATCCCCTTCGAGGCAATGGACGGCAACTGGCGGGTCGACCCGGAGATGCTTGAAGAGAACCTGATGTTCGGGACCCCCGGTCAGGTTGTTGCCAAACTCAAGGCGTACGAGGAGCTCGGCATCGACTCGTTCATTTACTACGCGTCGATGGGGCTCGGTATCGAGAACCAGCGTCGCTCGTTTGAACTGTTCATCGACCGGGTCATGCCCGAGTTTGTTTGACTTCGGAGACCGACGATGACCGTGACTATCCGCCGCACGATCCTGCACACGCAGACGACCTTCGAGGAGGGCGGCAAGACCGTCGATGAGCCCACGCTGCTCGTTGCTGCGCTCGCCATCATTGAAAACCCGTGGTTCGGGCAGGGCTGGGTCGAGAACCTCCGGCCCGAGATCCGAACGCACGGGCCGGTCGTCGGCAAGCTGCTGACCGACATGATTCTTTCGGTATGCGGCGACCGGGTCGAGGGCTACGGCAAAGCCTCGCTCGTTGGGATGGGCGGCGAACTCGAACACGCGCAAGCCCTCACCCACACGCTCTTCTTTGGCAACCAGTACCGCGAGGCGGTCGGCGCACAGACGTATCTGTCGTTCACCAATACGCGCGGCGCGTCGGGGACGTCATTGATGATCCCGCTTATGGACAAAGACGATGGCGGCCGTCGTTCGCGCTACCAGACCATCCACGTCCAGGTTCCGGACGCGCCGGCCGACGACGAAGTGATCGTCGCCCTTGGCGCGTCGGTCGGCGGCCATCCGCATCACCGCATTGGTGACCGCTACCAGGATCTCGAAGAGATGGGCCACGACCTCGACAACCCCGCTGGGGTATGAGGCTCGTTCGTGTCTGAGCGAGCGCCTGATGGCACGGCCTTCGACGTCGCCGGCGACGGACCGCCCGTTGTTCTCATCCATGGGCTCGGCTTGTCCATGGAGCTCTGGGACGCGTCGCTACCAATGTGGGCCGAGCGACACCGCGCTATCCGGTATGATCTGTTCGGCCACGGCGAGAGCGCTCCCGTTCCCCGCACGGCTGACCTCCGCCTCTACGCCGAGGCGATCGTCGGGCTCCTCGACCACCTCGATATCGAGCAGGCGCACATCGTTGGCTTCTCGATCGGCGGGATGATCAACCGGCGTCTTGCGCTCGACTTTCCCGAGCGTGTTGCCTCATTGGCGATCCTCAACTCGCCGCACGACCGAGGCGAATCTGCCCAGCAGATGGTCGAAGAACGGGCTGCGACGGTCCGTAACCAAGGTCCACTGTCAACGATGGACGACGCCCTGAAACGTTGGTTTACGCCCGGGTATCTCGACGCCCACCCCGAACACGAGGAGGCGGTGCGCCGCTGGCGGGTCGCCTCCGAACCCGAGAGCTATGCCCAGGCCGTGTGGGTGCTGGCCAACGGGGTGCGGGAACTGTGCGGACCCGCGAAGCCAATCATCTGCCCGAGCCTCGTCATCACGTCGGAATTCGACTCCGGAAGTACGCCGGCTATGACCCGATCGATCGCCGCAGAGATCCCCAGGGCCGAGACCCTGATAGTGCCCACGATGCAACACCTCGGATTGATGCAGGACCCGGCCGCGTTCGTCGAACCGGTGCTCTCGTTTCTGAAAGGACTCGACCCGTGACCGTTCGATCAGGAGGCCAGGCCGCCGTCGACGTCCTACAGGCCGAGGGCATCAGTCATGTCTTCGGCCTGATCGGCTCCGCCACGATGGAGCTGTTCGACGCGCTCTACGACGTCGACGATATGGCGTTCGTTGGGGTTCACGACGAACGCACTGGAACGCACATGGCGGACGGTTTTGCTCGTGCGTCGGGCCGCGCCGGCGTGATCGTTGCAGGTCAGAACGGCCCCGGTGCGACCAATTTGATCACCGGTTTGGCCCAAGCAAAGGCTGCATACTCGCCGGTCATCGCGCTTGCAGGCGCGCTTGCTTCCGGTCACCTGTACCGCGACGCGTTCCAAGAGGTCGATCAGCAAGCCCTGTTTGCACCGGTCACAAAGAAGGTCTGGACAGCGCCGTCGACTGACCGAGTGCCAGAGCTGGTTCGCGAAGCGTTTCGGGTCGCGCTTACGCCTCGGTGCGGCCCGGTCCAGGTCAACCTGCCTCGCGATGTGCTTGCGGGCACGGCTGACTTCGACGTCCACACCTCGCCGGGCGCTTACCGAAATCAGACCGTCCCAGCCGCCGATACCGATGCAGTCGCCCAAGCGGCGGCACTGCTGGTTGGCGCCGACCGGCCGGTCATCATCGCAGGTGGCGGCATCAAGAACACGGCAGGCCACGAGGCCGCGACCGAGCTGGCCGAGGCGATTGGGTGTCCAATCGTCACCTCGCCCGGCCACGGTGACGCCATTCCCTATGCCCATCCGCTCAACGGCGGCCAGATGGGCCCGCGAGGCAACGTCGTGGCGAGCAGACTTGTGAAGGAGGCCGACGTCATCCTCGCTCTCGGCACTCGCCTTGGCTTCAACTCAACCTTCTACTCCCACGACCACCTCAACCCGGACGCGAAGATCATCCACGTCGAGCTCGAACCGACGGCGATCGGTCGCTTCTTTGACGTCGAGCTCGGTATCTGGGGCGATGCGGTCACAACGGCCCGCCAGCTGACAGCCGCCGTCGAGGTGCGGGGACGACGAGCGGAGGCAGAAGCGTGGACTGCTGCGTTCCAGACGGAACGCAGCTCGTTTTTGGTGGATCGTGATGTCAACGCCGACGAGTCCCATCCCACCCAGCCCTCAGGCCTGTTCAAGGCGCTCCGCTCTGTTCTGCCCCGTGACGCCGTCATCACCCTCGATGCCGGAACCTTGTGTCTCCAAGCCCATGATCAGCTCGAGTACCACGAGCCGCGGAGCCTCTTCACTCCCCTCGACTTCGGACTCGTCGGGTTCTCGTTCGCAGCCGGACTCGGGGCCAAGCTCGCCCGCCCTGAACGGCCGGTCGTGAGTCTTCTGGGTGATGGCGGCTTCGGCATGACGGTTTCGGAGCTGTCGACTGCGGTCGATCACGGCATCGACACCACCACGATCGTGATGAACAACGCGTGCTGGGGTGCGGAGAAGGCGTACCAGCGTGACTTCTTTGATGGCCGCTACATCGGCGCCGACATCTCGAGCCCGCCCTTCGATCAACTTGCTGACCTCTACGGTGCGAAGGGTTTCAGGGCCGAAACGCTCGCCGACGTCGGCCCGGCAGTAGAAGCCGCGATCGCCTACGAGGGCCCATCGGTGGTCGACGTCGCGGTCGATCCCGATGCGCTCTACAGCTTCCGCCGCGACAGCTTCACGCATCGAGGCGGTTGAGCCGACCCGGCAGTATCGAGGCGGTTGAGCCGAGCCAGGGGCCCGAGGCGGTTATGGCAGGCGGAAGTCGTTACGGGTCGGGTTCAGCCCTTCGCTGATGGTGGTGTAGCCGCGGCCGTCGATGTGAATGGCGATCGACTCGCCTTGAACTTCGGGAACCGACGGCGCCTCACAAGGGGCGAGCATCAGCGCGTCTGCGACGCTCTGACCAGGAACCCGGTCGAAGAGCCAGATGGTGTCGTACGTGCGAACGGCGATGACCGAGCCGTCGGCGGAGAGATCGGCGGCGCTCACGACGCCGCCGACGGCGAGGGCGCCCCTCTCGACCGCTTCATTCACCGCTGCGGCTGGATCGAGTCGCACCTCGAAGATCCTGGCCCGATTATCGGGCCTGTCCTTGGTGATGATTGTGGCGACGGATCCGGTTTCCTCGACGATTAGTGCCTCGGCGTCGGGGCGGCCTCCCATGTACGTGATGGGGTAGGTGGTGTTGACGCGAGTGACTTCGTCGACCCGGACAATTCGTACCGACGGCCGGATGCCGAGGTTGTCGCCGATGTCGGCGACGAAAACAGCGTCGGCGGTGGTCGATGCATCCTCCCAGTCGAGGGCGACAGCTTCGGCGGTGAATACATCCGACGTTGTCCCGTCGTCGGCTAGGGCGAAGACGCGGGCGACGTCGCCTGAGTCGTTGTGGGCGTAGAGAACAGTCGGATTGCGGCGGCTGAACGCAATGCCCGAAATCTCGGTAAGGCGTTCGTCGGCGACGACCGGACCCGACTCGTGCACCGCCCCGACACAGAGGTCGATCGCACTGATTCCGGTGGACGGTGCTCCGGCCGGCGGGGGTCCCGATCTCGTGCTGGTCGTTGACGACACGGGCGGCAGTGGGGCTTCGCTCGCCATCGATGCCGTGGGAGGGTCAGATGCCCCAGTTGGTTCGTCGGCTGATGAACATCCCCCGACGAACAGGGTCACGGCGAAGACGGCGATGGCGCGCACGGGCCGAGTCTTACGCACAGCCTTGCCGATACGCGGTCGCACCTGTATGTCCGAATGTGTCCGATGAGAACCGGCATACTCAGTCCATGCCCGTTGAAGCAGTCGCCACCACCGGGATCTACTGCCGTCCCGAGTGCGCTGCCACACCCCTGCCGCACAACACCTCGTTGTTCTCGGCCCCGATCGCAGCCGAGGCTGCTGGTTATCGTCCGTGTCTCCGGTGTCGCCCCGATCGGCACCTGCGTTCGATCGAGGTCAGCAGTGCGCCGCTGCCGATCCAGGGGGCCGTGGCCCTCATCTCGTCGGGCTTTCTCGACCGTTTCGATGAGGCGGCCCTGGCCGGCCGGGTCGGCTACTCGCCCCGTCAGCTCCGGCGCTTGTTCGAGCAGCATGTCGGGGCCACGCCCGACTTCGTCGCGCGAAGTCGACGCGCCCACTTCGCGCGGCGACTCCTCGACGAATCGGACCTGTCGATGACTGTGATTGCGTCGGCTTCGGGGTTTGGGTCGGTTCGCCAGATGAACCGCGTGGTCGAGCAGATCTTCCGGTTTGCGCCGAACGAGTTGCGGGCGAAGCGTCGAACGCGCGATGTGCTCGCGGCCGACGGCGGTCTTCGCCTCCGAATCCCCACTGGCTCGCTCCTTGACGTCGATCAGATTGCCCGCCACCTTCAGCCTCGGCTCACCTCGGGGGTCGAGTCGCTCGACGGGGCGGTGTACCGACGTACGGTCGATACGTGCGGCCACCCGGGGGTGATCGAGGTTGATCTGGCGGCCGCTTCGGATGCCGTGGAACTGATCGCTCACCTCCCGACCTTCGAGTCGATCATCGACGAGGTCGCCCGGGTTCGGCATATGTTCGGCTTTGACGATGATCGCGCCACTGCGCCTCGCCAGTTGGCGACCGATCCGAGTTTGGGTCGTCTTGTTCGGCGCCGCCCGAATCTCCGGGTCGTCGGCGGTTGGGACCGGTTCGAGACGGCCGTGCGGGTGATCGTCGGCCAGCAGGTGAGCGTCGGCGGTGCCACCACCGTCACCGCCGGGCTCGTCGAGCGTCACGGCACCCCATTGCCGGCGCCGGCGCTTGGCCTGACGCACCTCTTCCCGACGCCCGAGCAACTCGGGCCCCTTGCGGCCGGCGACACTGACGAAGGGATGCCGCGTCGTCGAGCGCAGACCATCGGTGAACTCGCCACTGCGGTGCTCGACGGCCGCGTCGACCTGTTCACCCCCAGTCCAGCGGAGCTCCGCAAGCAGCTTGTTGCGCTCCCCGGTATTGGCCCGTGGACCGCCGAAGTCGTAGCGATGCGAGCAGCTCGCGATCCCGATGTCTTCCCGGCCGGCGATCTCGGTATCCGCCAAGCCGTTGCCGCCCTCGACGCAACGACCGAGCTCCCGTCCGAAGACGAGTGCCGGGCCCGGGCCGAGGGCTGGCGCCCGCACCGTTCCCTCGCTGCCCAACACTTGTGGGCAAGTCTGCACACCGACGATCCTTGCGCAGAGGAGAACTATCGATGACCGCCATCTTGCACCAGTGCCGCCTCGACTCGCCGATCGGTGAGTTGACCCTCATTGCCAGCGAGGCCGGCCTTCGTCGCATCTCGTGGCCCGACGAAGAGGTTGCGCACTGCGACGGCGTCGGGGGTGACGATGCCCACCCGGTCTTGGCTGCCGCCGCCGAGCAGCTTGGCGAGTACTTCAACGGTGATCGCCACGAGTTCGACCTCCCTCTTGACGTCGTGGGCACCGACTTCCAACGCGAGGTGTGGTTCGCCCTTATCAGCGTTCCTTACGGCCAGACCGCCTCGTACGGCGAGCAGGCTGAACGCATCGGTCGACCCGGTGCGTCTCGGGCCGTTGGTGCTGCGAACGGCAAGAACCCCCTGCCAATCGTGCTCCCGTGCCATCGGATCGTGGGTGCCGACGGGTCGCTCACCGGGTTTGCCGGCGGGCTCGATCTCAAGCAGAAGCTGCTGGCCCATGAGCAGGCGCAACAATCGCTCCACATCTGATTGTCGGTCTACGCTCGCAGTATGCCGCAGCAGTTCGACCAGTACGCCGAGATCGCTTACGGCGCAGGCACCGATCGATCGATCGACCCCGCCGAGCAGCGCAAGCTGTGGAAGTGGGAGGCCGCGATCGGCTACCGGATGTTTGCTGCGCTTCGTTGGGGCCAGCTCGGGGACGGGCACATCACCTTTCGCGACCCCGACCGTCGCGACCACTTCTGGATGCTGTCGTATGGCGTGCCATTTCGAGCCGCGACCGTCCATGATCTGATTCTCATTGCTCCCGATGGCTCGATCGCCGACGGTCCGCCGCATGCCACTGCGAACACCGCTGGCTACAACATTCACATGCCGCTGCTCGAGGTCCGCCAGGACATCAACTCAGCGGCGCACACCCATACCGCGTTCGGGACGCCCTGGTCAGCAAACGTCGAGCCGTTCCGGGCGATCAGCCAGGAGTCGTGCTCGTTCGTCTTCAATCAGGCGATCTACGAAGGGGAAGACCTCGAGGTCGATTCGACCGATGGGGGCTACCGCATCGCGAAAGCGATCGGTACGAACACGCTTGTCATCCTCCGGAACCACGGCCTCCTCACCGGCGGCCAATCACCGGCCGAGTCCGTCGGCTGGTTCGTGCTCGCCGAACGCGTCGCTGAGGTCCACGTGAAAGCGCCCGACGGTAAACCGATCTCCGACGAGATGGCCAAGCACATCGCCCAGAGCTTCGAAGACCCGACGATGGCCTGGCGAACGTGGCAATGGCTGGCCCGCGATCTGGTTCCTGAC
The DNA here is from genome assembly GCA_029247365.1 of Acidimicrobiales bacterium. Lineage (GTDB taxonomy): Bacteria > Actinomycetota > Acidimicrobiia > Acidimicrobiales > Aldehydirespiratoraceae > UBA11606. Next base: position 26,207 of record JAQWLJ010000066.1, read on the forward strand.
CCATCAGTGGTTCTATGACCGATCGGCGTCGAGAGGGCATCGTCGCGTCGTCGAGCGAATGAGGGCCCCGACGACCAGGAGCTAGCGAGCTTGTGTCGCCTTCTGGCGGCGGCGGTGAGCTCGCAGAATTGCCTCGGTGTACCCGTTCTTCTGGGCCCGACCCTCGAGCACGAGCGCAACGGCAGCCTGGAACGGGATTGACGCGTTGTAGTCGGAGGCCATCGGCTCGTAGACGTCGTCGTCGGCATTTTGGCCGTCGACCGCGATGGCCATTCGCTGCATTGCCTCTCGGACCCGGGCTTCGTCGACAAGTCCGTGATGAAGCCAGTTGGCCACGTGCTGCGACGAGATGCGCAGCGTGGCCAGGTCTTCCATCAGTCCGACATCGTCAATGTCGGGAACGGTCGAGCAGCCGACACCCTGGCCAACCCAGCGAACGACGTAGCCGAGAATCGATTGGCAATTGTTGTCGAGCTCGGTCTGGATATCGGCCTCGGTCAGCTCGCCTTCGAGAAGCGGGATCGCGGTCAGTTCCTCGACCGACCGCCGCGCCCGACCGTGGATTTCTTCCTGGCGGGCGGCCACGTTGGTGTCGAAGTAGTGCGTGGCGTGCAGGGTGGCGGCGGTGGGTGACGGCACCCAAGCGCAGTTGGCGCCGGACTGTGGGTGGCTGGCCTTGGTGGCGAGCATCTCGGCCATCTCGGAGGGCTTGGCCCACATGCCCTTGCCGATCTGGGACCGGTTCTGCATGCCGGCAGCGAGGCCAGCATCGACGTTCGCGTCCTCGTAGGCGAGGAGCCAGGTTGCACCCTTCATGTCGCCCTTCTTGAGCATCGGGCCGGCTTCCATGTCGGTGTGGATCTCGTCGCCGGTGCGATCCAGGAAGCCGGTGTTGATGAAGACGACCCGCTCCCGGGCCTGGTCAATCGCGGCTGTGAGATTGAGAGAGGTACGACGTTCCTCGTCCATGATCCCCATCTTCAGTGTGGCGGGCTCAAGGCCGAGCGCCGCTTCGACGCGACCAAACAGTTCCACTGCCCACGCAACCTCGTCGGCGCCGTGCATCTTCGGCTTCACGATGTAGATCGAACCGGCGCGGCTGTTGCAAAAATCACCCGTGCCGAGCAGGTCGTGCTTGCTGGCCAGGGCGGTGATGAAGCAGTCAAGAATCGTCTCGTAGATCGGTTCACCGTTCATCGTTACCGCGTCGGTCGTGAGGTGATGCCCGACGTTTCTGACGAGCATGCACGCACGGCCCTGCATCACGAGCTCGGGTCCGTCGGCGGCGGTGTAGATCCGGTCACCGTTGAGGCGCCGCTCCATGGTTTCGCCACCCTTTTGGAAGGTTGAGACGAGATCGCCCTTCATCAAGCCGAGCCAGTTGCCGTAGATGACGACCTTGTCGTCGGCGTCGACCGCGCTCACGGAGTCTTCACAGTCCATGATCGATGACACGGCTGACTCGAGGTCGATATCGGCAATGCCGGCTGCATCGTCCTTCCCGATGTCGTCGGTTCGATCGATGCGAATATCGGCATGGAGGCCGTGCTTGCGAAGCAGGACGTTGGTCGGGTTGGCGGCGTCGCCGGCATGGCCGACGAACTGGCTCGGGTCGGCGAGGCCGGTGGTGGTTTCGCCGAGCGACACCTGCAAGGCGCCGTCAACAATTGCGTAGCCCGTTGCGTCGTCGTGGCTGCCGTTGGCGAGTGGAGCGTGTGAGTTGAGAAACACGCGCCCCCATGCGATGACCTTCGCGCCGCGAACCGGGTTGTACCCCCGACCTGCTTCGGCACCGCCCTCGTCGGAGATGACATCGGTGCCGTAGAGCGCGTCGTACAGCGAGCCCCAGCGGGCGTTTGCCGCATTGAGGGCATAGCGGGAATTATCGAGCGGCACGACGAGTTGCGCACCGGCGGTGCCGGCGATCTCCGCATCGACGTTGCTGGTGGCGATGGCAACGTCGGTGGGGGCATGTTCGAGATAGCCGATCTCGCGAAGAAAACCGAGATAAGCGTCGTGGTCGCGGCTGCCCTTATTGGCAACGAGGTAGGCGTCGATCTGGGCCTGCAGATCGTCGCGTCGCGCGAGGAGGGCCGCATTGCGGGGGCTCAGGTCGGTGAGTACGGCCTGAAGTGCGGCCCAGAAGTCGTTCGCGGCGACGCCGGAGTCGGGGGTGAGCGCCGTCTCGACGAAGTCGTGGAGTGGCTGGGCGATTTCAAGGGAACCGATGCGGACCATGTCATCGATGTTAACGAGCGTTCACTGTCATCGCGGTACTGTGCAGTATGACGACTCTCGCCGACTACCGGGCCCTCTTCGATCTTTCTCGCTCTCGGGCTGCGGTTATTGGAGCCGGGTCGGGGATCGGGGAGGCGAGTGCTCGAGCACTGGCCGCTCATGGCGCTGCGGTGACGTGTGCCGATCTCGATATCGGCGCGGCACAGGCCACCGCTGCTGCGATTGTTGCCGAGGGCGGCATCGCGGAAGCAGCGGCGGTCGACATCACCGACGCTGGCTCCGTTGACGCTCTGTTCGGGTTGGGCCGCATCGATGCCGCAGTGATCACGCCCTCGATCAATGTCCGCAAGCAACTTCTCGACATGAGCGAGGACGAGTTCGCCCGCGTTGTCGACCTCAATCTGAAGGGCACCTTCACTGCGATGCGAGCCGCAGGCCGATCGATGGCTGAGCAGGGCGGTGGCTCGATCGTGGTGTTCAGCTCCGTGCGATCGCAGGTCGTCGAACCGGGACAGGGTGTCTACGCGGCTACGAAGGCGGGGGCTATCGCACTGGTGAAGACCCTGGCTGCCGAACTCGCACCACAGCAGGTGCGGGTCAACGCCGTGTGCCCTGGTGTGGTTGAAACGCCACTTACCGAGCAGATCAAGGCCGACCCCGAGTGGTACCAGGCCTACGCCGACATCAGCGCACTTGGCCGGTGGAGTCAGCCCGAAGAGCAGACGGGCGCAGTCGTTTATCTCGCCTCGCAGGCGAGTTCCTTCGTCACCGGCTCCACCTTGTTCGTCGATGGCGGCTGGCTCGCGGTCGACGGCCGCTACACCCCGCCGCTGTAGCCGTCGCAGCCTGCGTTCAGCCCTCGAGGAAGTTGATTGCCGCTTGGGCGAACACCCTGGTGTACTGGATGATTTCGTCAAGTTCGACGAACTCGTCGACCTGATGGGCGATCCACTTGCCACCGGGCCCGTACACCACGCTGTCGAGACCGCCGTCGCGCCACAGGATGGTGCCGTCGGTGCTGCCAGGTACACCGCCGTAGATCGGCGCTTCCCCGGTGATTGCTTCGTGGGCCCGGGCCAGCGCTTGGCAGACCGGTGAGTTGACGGCCGTGTCGGTCGACGGGCGGTCGTCGATCACGGTAAGTCTGAGCGTGACGTCGGTGGCGTCGGCGATCGCGTCGAGGAATGCCTCCACCTCGGCGATCAGCTCGTGATGGTCGACGTCGGGAGTCGTTCGCACATCAATGGCCATCGTGGCCTCGGCCGGGATCACGTTGATCTGTTCGATCGTGCCGGCATCGACCACGGTCGGCGTCAGCCAGACATGGCCGAGATGCTCATAGGCGCCGTGACGGGCCTGCCGCTTGGCTTCGAGGTCGGCGATCGCCGCTCCCACCCGAACAAGCGCACCGATCGGGTTCACGCCCTGATCGGGCATGGCGCCATGCGCCATCTGACCTGTGGCATCGATCCGGAGCCGGATGGCGCCTTTCGAGACGGCACAGATCTCGCCACCCTCCGGCTCAGCAGAGATCGCGCCATCGATGCCGTCGCAGTGGCCAGCTGCGACAAAGTGCTTGACCCCGAGCATCATCTCTTCCTCGTCGCACAGCGCAGCGATGACGATGCGCCCCGGGAACGGTCCGGCCTGGTCGACGGCTCGGGTGGCGTAGATGACGGCGGCGAGACCGCTCTTCATGTCGGCCGTGCCGCGACCGTACATTCGGCTGTCGGCAATGGTGGCGGCAAAAGGATCGTGGGTCCATGCCGATCGGTCGCCTTCGGTGACGACGTCGGTGTGACCCTCGAAGAGGAGGGTGGGGCCGGGCAACCCGCCGTCGACCGTGCAGATGACGTTTGGGCGCCCTGGTGCCACCTCCTCCACGATTGGCTCCCAGCCGAACGAGCGCATCCGTTCGACGATCGCAGCGGCGGCGGGGGCTTCGGATCGCCCGGTAGCGGGGTCGTTGACGCTTTCGATCCGCACCAGCTCGGCCGTGAACGCGATCACTGCGTCGGCGTCTATCTCAACGACGCGGGTGCTCATCGCGCCATGCCATTCGAGTTCGGTCTCATGGGACGAGACGGTAGCCCGGCTCCTGGGTCTCAGCTGGGGGCGGGGCGAGAGGCGCCCTTGTGCGGTCGGCGGTGAGGATCACCTCGCCGACGACGACTGGGCTGTTTTTGGGGGGTCTGGGTCGCAAGCATCCAAGCTGTGGGCTCGGCCGGGAGCTGGTCATACGACGCCTGCCGCGCGGCATCGCCGGCTTCGGTCTTCCACTCCGCAACGGCCACGAACGACGCTGGCTCTACCGACCGCCGGATCAGCTAGCGGCGGATGAAACCGGGGTTGGTGACCGACTGGACGCTCATGGTTTGGTCACCGCCGCCGTCACGCAGATCTCGACGAGCAGCCCGGACCGGGCCATGTGGGCCTCGACGCAGGCCCGGGCCGGGGCGTGACCGTCGGGGACCCAGGCGTTCCAGACCTCGTTCATGAGCGCGAAGTGGTTGTCGATGTCGCGCAGAAAGATGGTCGCCGACAGGAGATTCTCGCGGTTTGTACCGGCTTCTTCGAGTGCCGCGTCGACGCGGGCGAGCGTCGATCGAGTCTGCTCCTGGATACCGGCGGCAGGGTCCTCGGCGACCTGGCCCGATAGGTAGGCCACACCATTGTGGATCACGATCTTGCTGGCGCGTTCCGTCGTTTGTATGCGAGAGATGGGCATGGGTCGCAACCCTATGTCGAAGCGTGGTGATCGACCGGGGTGCGGTGGTGGTTGGGCCGTAACCGACGTGGAAGGATCTGATCTCGTGACCTTCGATCCCGACCTCTTGATGACGATCCGCGATCGGTTCCATCACGCTGATGTCTGTCCCATTCAAGGCCCTCGCGCGTTCTTCGAGAACGCAGGCGGTTCGCTCACGTTGAAGGCCGCCGTCGAGCGCACGGCCGAGCTCATGGCCTTTCCCGACAACCAGGGCCGAACCAACGTCGCATCGCAGTATCTGATGGACGTGATCGCGCAGGGTCGATCCGACATGAAGCTGCTGCTCGGCGCCTCGGGCGGTGAGGTCTTCATCGGCGAGACCGGCACGGAGCTTCTGGGCCGGCTGATCCGAAACGCCATGCTCGCGTCCGATGGTGCGAAGGTGATCGGCAGCAACCTCGAACACCCGGCGACGTTCAGCGCATGCCAGCGCTGGGCCGAAGTAGCTGGCAAGGAGTACGAGCAGGTCGCGTTCGACGTCGACACCACCGTTGTCAGCGTGGAGCAATATCGTCCGGCGCTGACGCCTGACCTTGCGGTCGCCACCATCATCCACGCGAGTCCGGTCACCGGTATGCACGTCGACATTGCTGCGATTGCGGCCGAGATCCGGGCGGTCGCTCCCGAGTGTTTCATCATCGTTGACGGCATCCAGCACGCCGCCCACGGCCGGGTCGACATCGACGACTACGGGATCGACGGGTATGTCGTGTCGGGATACAAGCTGTTCAGCCGGCACAACTTCGGCGTCGCCTGGGTCTCGAACCGGCTGGCCACCGCCCCGCATGACCAGCTCTACGGAGCGGCTGCGAATGTCTGGGAGCTCGGTACCCGCGACGCGTCCGCGTACGCCGCGTTCTCTGAGGTCGTCCGCTATCTCGAGTGGTTGGGTACCGAGGTTGGCGAGTCGGGTGAGCCGCGCACGAAGATCGAAGCCGCCGCTGCCGCTATCTGCGATCAGGAACAAGATCTTGTCGACGCAATGATGTGGGGGGTCGGCGGCCTGCCCGGGCTCGGACAGCTCGACAACGTGCGGGTGGTTGGCCCCGAGTCCAGTGAGCACCGTTCGGGGATGGTGTCGTTCTGGATCGAGGGTCACGACAGTCTTGATGTGGTCGATGCCCTCAACACCGACGGTGTGCGAACCCACGCCCGCAAGCGCGACTACTACTCGGTGGCGGTGCTGGAGCCGCTCGGGATCGAGAACTGCGTCCGGGCGTCGGCGAGTCACTACAACTCGCGGGCCGAGGTCGAGCAGATGCTCGCCACCATCAACCGATTAGCTGGCTCCTAGTTGGCGCGTCGGGGCAACCGAACTCGACCGGTGCGTGTTTGCCAAGACGCACTCGAACCCATTTCCCGGGTTCGTCTCGACGAAGTCGTGCCCGGCGAGCCTGGGCAGGAGTCGCGCGGTTAGGTGTGGAGTGAGAACTCGCTGGCGGCGTCCTCGAGCGCGCCGAGAAAGTAGGCGGCGAACGAGCCGTCGAACAACAGCAGGTAGCTCCGTGTACCGGTTCTGTCGTCGGAAACGATGTCGTCTCGAACGATGTCGCAGGTGACGCCTGCGATCGAGTTACCCCACGCAGCGCCGTTCGGCGTCATGGCGTCGCCGAAGTCGGCGGTGCAGAGCTTGGCGAGTGTGTCGGCCGCGTGTTCGCCGGTCACCCGCACGGCGTGGCGCGAGTGGGTGACGTTGACCGTCGATGCGAAGCCGGAAAGGTCGAGCCCGCCGGCCATCGCGGCGGCTCCGTCGCCGAGCAGATACCACTCGTCGGGCCGGACCCGCACCACGAGCGTGTCGCCCCGCTGCTCGGCTGACCCGAAGGCCAAACCGAGGGTGGAGGACGCAGCGGTGCCGTCGGCGGCGCGAACGCTCGCTTTCGGCATGGAGTCGAGGTGGGTGATGGAGACAGAAGACTCAGCCACGGAGCCGCTCTCCTTCCGGGTCGAAGTGGGCGTGATGTTCCATCACCGTGGCGGTGATGCGGTGTCCGTCGACGAGCAGGACCTCGAGCGAGGTGCCGGCGGCGGCGAACTCCTTGGCGACCTGGGCGAGGCAGATCGACCGATCGAGGGTGGGCGACATGCGGCTCGATGTGATGCGGCCGACGATCTCGCTCGTGCCGGCTCGCAGGATTTGGGCTGCCTCCTCCGGAACGATCGAACCGTCATCGGGCTGGCAGGCGACGATGATCGGGTGGTCGCCCGACTCGAGTGTCCACTTGACCTCAGGTAGGCCTGCCCAGTCGTCCTTGTCGAGCTTGAGCAGCGGATCAAGACCGGTGACCGGCGCCTTCGACAGGCCATCGGTGTCCTGACCGACGATGAAGTGGCCCTTCTCGAGCCGCATGATGCGCTGGGCTTCGAGACCGAACGGCTTGACGCCGAGGTCCTTGCCCTCGGCGAGGAGCCGCTCCCAGGTGGCGAGTCCGTGGCCCGATGGCACATGGATCTCGTATGACAACTCACCGGTGAAGCCGATACGCCAGGTGACGCAATCGTCGACACCGGCGATCGTGCCTTGGCGGACGTTCATGTACGGGAACGCCTTCGGGTCGAGATCGATTTCCGTCAGACGGCTGAGGAGTTCGCGCGACTTCGGGCCGGCGATGTTGATCGACGTGAGACCGGTGGTGACCGGCATGACGTGGACCTGCCAGTCGGGTCGCTCGGTCTGAAGCCACATCTCGATCCAGTTCCAGATCGTGCCGGCTCCCGACGACGTGGTGGTCATCAGGTAGTGGTCCTCGCCGAGGCGGGCAGTGACGCCATCGTCGAGCACCACGCCGTCTTCGGCGCACATGATGCCGTACCGAACACCACCGATCGGTAGCTGCATCCATTTATTGGTGTAGAGCAGGCTGAGCAGCTTCGAAACGTCGGGGCCCTGCAGGTCGAGCTTGCCGAGCGGGGTGACGTCGATGATGCCGACGTTCTCGCGCGTATTGCGGACCTCTGCGGCGGCGTCGCCGTAGTGGTCGGGTCGGACCCACTGGCCGGCGAGGATCGGCGTCGCATCGTTGGCTTCGTGCCACGGCTGAATAACGCTGACCCGCTTGGGCTCGTTGATGCGGCCGGCGAGGGCGCCAAGCGAGATTGGCGCGTACGGCGGTCGCCACACGGTGGTGCCGACATCGGCGATCGATTCGCCTCTAGCTTGCGCAAGCACGGCGACGGTGTTGACCGTCTCGAGCTTGCCCTGGCTTGGGCCCATCGTCGCGGTGGTGAACCGCTTGAGGAGCTCGACGGAGTCGAATCCCTCGGCTGCAGCGGAGTAGAGATCTTTCGATGAAACGTCCTCGGAGTAGTCGACAATGCCGTGCGTCGAAGCGCGGAAGAGCTCCGGGTGCGGCCAGCGGTCGAGCGGAGTGCGCTCGTCGGCGGGATAGTTCGGCTCAGGGCTGACGACTGCGGTTGCTCGCGCAGTTGCTGCCTGGAGCCGATGTGCAACGACGACGGCCCGGCCGGCAGCGAGCTCGCCTGTGGCCCGGCCGTGCTCGAGTAGATCCTCGATCGAACCATCGCCGACCATGCCGCCGGTGGCAAGCACGTTGTCGGGAGCGCCGGCGGGAAAGAACCTTGCTGCGTTTGCGTCGTAGACAGGCCGGTCGCCAGCCATGTTGAGCAACGAGGTTGGCGTGGTCCAGCCGACTGCGGTGACGAGGAGATCGCACTTGATCTTCGCACCGTCGTCGAGGATGACTTCTTTCACCCGCGTCTTGGAACCGTTCGCGGCCACGATGCGCTCGCCGGTGAGCGCATCGACAACACGAGCGATGGACACGCCAGCGCGTCGGAGATCGTCGATGGCCGCGTCGCCGGACTCGTTGGCGCTCAAGACCACCGCCTGTGTGCCTGGCTTCACGCCGTACAGGTTGATGAGGCGCCGTACGGCGCCCGACGTCATGACGCCGGGCAGATCGTTGCCTTTGAACACGTACGGTCGCTCGATCGTTCCGGCGGCAACGACCAGCGTTTTGGCTCGGGCCTTGATGAGACGCTCGACCACACCCGGGTGGTTGCGTTGCGAGATGGCGATCCAGTTGTCCTCGTAGCGGCCGGTGACCGTCGAATTCGTAAGGATCTCGACGCCGGCTGCTGCAGCGGCGGCGACGAGGTCGGTGGCACGGGCCCGGTCGGCTTCCGAGCCCCAGAGCAGATGGCCGCCCACGTGATGTTCGTGTTCCACCAGCATGACCGACGAGCCCGCCTCGGCCGCGGCGATCGCGGCCGACAGGCCGGCTGGGCCGCCACCGGCAACGACGACGTCAGGGTGGGCGTAGCGCTTGTCGTAGCGCCCGTGGGGCGTGTCGAGATCAACTTCGCCACCCGGTGCGAACTTGGCCAGGATGTGTTCGTACTTCGGCCACAACGCTGCCGGCTTCATGAACGTCTTGTAGTAGAAGCCAGCAGTCAGGAAGCGACCGACGAGGCCGTTTGCGGCCTTGATGTCGTACTTGAGCGATGGCCAAACGTTCTGCGCTGAGACCTGCATGCCGGCCTTGAGCTTGCGGTGCGACGCACGCACGTTGGGCTCGTTGTCGACCTGAACCGTTGTGTTCGGGTCCCAGAAGTCGAACGTCAGACCGCCTCGTGGGCGGTGGTACTTCATCGACCGGCCGAACACGTGGTGGCCGTTGGCCATGATGGCCGAGGCGATGGTGTCACCTTCGAAGCCCACGAGTTTCTTGCCGTTCCAGGTGAACGAAAGGGCCTGGGTGCGATCGAGGACCTCGCCCTCACCGGCGGGAAGTCGGTTACTCACTTCGTTTCGCCCTTCGTAAGGCCTGGCTTAGAGCCGGGGAGGATCGCAGAGCGCAGCTCGCCGGTCAGCGTGTGCCGTTCGATCTTGAAATGCTTGCGGCACCCCGATGAGCAGTACCAGTTCTCGACCAGCCAGCCTGACGGGTTGTCGCGCAGGTACAGGTAGGTGCGCCACTCTTCAGGGGTGCACGTCTTCGGGTCGGGCCGCGCGTGCGACTCACCGTTGTAGGACAGGTCGCCGGCATTGCGGGGACCACAGTTCGGGCAAGGAACGAGAAGCATGAGTGGTGACTGTCTCCCTGACGGCTAGTGGCCGACGGCCGCGGCGCCCTTTTCACCGACGAGGTTTCCCTCGGTGAAACGGCTGAGTTCGAAGGGCTTGATGAGGTCGGGGGTCTCGCCGTTGGCGACACACGCGGCCATTTGTTCGCCGGACACGGGGCCGGCCTTGAAGCCGTAGGTACCCCAACCGACATCGACGTAGAACCCGTCAACCGGAGTGGGGCCCATGACCGGCGAGTAGTCGGGCGTCATGTCGCAGAGGCCTGCCCATTGGCGCAGCAGTCGCATTTTGGAAATGCCGGGCATGAGTTCGAGGACGTGACCGGCGAGCTCCTCGGTGAACTCGAGGGTGCCACTCATGTTGTAGGTGGCAACCGGATCGACTGAGGCGCCGAAGACGAGTTCACCGCGGTCGGTCTGGCTCACGTAGACGTGGAGCGAACCCGACACGACGACAGTCGGCAAGAACGTCTTCACCGGTTCGGTGACTGCGGCCTGCAACGGGTGCGTGGTGATCGGCAGCTGCACATCGACCATCGACGAGATGGTGCTGGCCCAGCCAGCGGTGCAGTTCACAACGATCGGCGTGCTGATGTCGCCCTTGCTGGTGCGGACGCCGGTGACCTTGCCGGAGCCGTGATCGCCCTCGGTGAGGATGTCGAGCACTTCGGTCTGCTGGAAAAGGTCGATGCCGTGGGCATCGGCGCCGCGGGCGTACCCCCACACGACGGCATCGTGGCGGATGGTGCCTCCAGGCGGGTGGTAGAGCGCCCCCATGATCGGGTAGCGGGTGTCGGTCGAGACATCGAGCGATGGTGCGAGCTTCTTGATCTCGGCCGGATCGATCACCGATGAATTGATGCCCTGCAGCTTGTTGACCTCGGCCCGCCAGTGCATTGTTCGCAGCGCCGAATCGGTGTGAGCGAGGGTCAGATGACCTCGCTCGCTGAACATCACGTTGAGGTTCAGGTCGTTCGACATCGAGTTGTAGAGATCGAGGCTGCGGTCATAGAACGCCACGCCCTCTGGCGTGAGGTAGTTCGACCGGACAATCGCCGTGTTGCGGCCTGACCCACCGGAGCCGAGGTAGGCCCGGTCGACGACGGCGACGTCGGTGATGCCGTGGTTGGCGGCCAGGTAGTACGCGGTCGCGAGACCATGGACACCACCGCCGATGATCACGACGTCGTACGAACTCTTGAACTCAGGCTCACGCCAGACCCGTGGCCAGCTCTGCCGACGCAGGCCCTTCCACAGCAGTCCGGCCGCGCTGTACTTGGCCGGCGGTTTGTTCTTCCCCATAGAGTCAGTGTGCCGGAGCGACCGATAGGGGAGAAGGACGAGATCAGTACGTATTGATAAGATAAGTGCATGAGTGACTTGGCCGCACTTCGCCGGCTCGATGCCTTCGTCGCCGTTGCTGACGAGCTCCACTTTGGACGGGCGGCTTCCCGCCTCCACATCGCGCAACCCGCCCTGAGCCAGCAGGTCCGACAGCTCGAAGCAGACCTCGGGTTGACCCTGCTTGAACGCACGACGCGACGGGTGACACTGACCGCTGATGGAGCTGCATTTCTTCCTCATGCCCGCCAGCTACTGGTTTCTGCGCGGGGGGTGCTTCGGGCAGCCGAGGAGTTAGGGGCAGGGGCTCGAGGTCGTCTGCGGCTGGGCTTCGTCGACTCGACTGCCTACGAGTTCGTGCCGTTCTTTCTTCACCGTTTCCGCACGGCGTGGCCCGATGTCGATGTCGAGCTCCACACGATGTCGTCGGACGAACAGGCCCGAGCCCTCGCCGATGGTGCAATCGATGTCGGCGTTGCCCGCACGGTGCCGGTCCGGCCTGTTGTCGACTCCGATGTGCTCGGTCACGACCGGTTGCTCGTCGCCGTTCCTGCGGGGCACACCGTTGGCCGCCAGCGGTCGGTGAAACTCAGCCGCATGCACGATGACACCTTCGTCGGGTTCTCCCGCGAGACTTCGCCGTCGCTGCACGCCGAGATCCGCGCCCTCATGCTCGGCCACGGGGTGCGCTACGACCCAGCAATCGAAGCGACGGAATACACCACGATCGTGGGTCTCGTTGCCGCCGGCGAAGGCGTCGCGCTCGTGCCCGCAGGTGTGCGGCGCCTCCAGTTGCCCAACGTCAACTACATCGAGATCGCCGACCGTGATGCCCGCGTCGCCCTGGTTCGGCTCAGCCGTCCCGACGAGCCCCAGGCGGTCATCTCCAACGCCATCGCCGAACTTGGCCGCACGGTTACTGAAGGCTGAGTGGGTCACCGACGATCAGGCGAGGTCGATGTGAGCTGCGGCTGCTTCAGAGGGTCGGGGTACTGTGCCGGGTGGCTGCGGGGGCGAGGCATGAGCGTGACGGCTGTGCGGTCAAGATCAAGATTGTCACGCCTCATCAGCCTCAACTCGTGGAGCGAACGATTCCGACCGCTTCTGCGTCGGCCCATCCATACCTGACGCCCACTTCGCTGGTGGCCGCGTGAGCGAGCCGGGCCACAACCTCGTGGCCGAGCTACGCCGACTCATTCCACCGCTGTACCTCCCCGTCTTTGCGATGACCTCGGGGATGACGATCGCACTCCCCCTGATCCCGCTGTATCTCGAGGACATCGGGATCAGCTTGTCGATGGTCGGTGTGATCATGGGAGCGACTGGGATCGGCGCCGCGCTGGTCGGTATCCCCGCAAGCGTGTTTGCCGAGCGATTCACCAACGACCACCTGATGCTGGTCGCCGTCATTGCTTCGGCTGTGGGCCTGATGGCGTTTGGCTTCGTTGAACTCGCTGCGGGCCTGGTAGTGCTTCGCCTCATTAGCGGCCTTGGTTTCGGCGCTATGGGTCAGTCCCGCCAGCTTTTCATTACCAGGGGCGTGCCAATCCACTTCCGCGGCCGGGTCACGTCCGGCATGGGTGGCACCCATCGGTTGGCGTTGGCGGCCGGCCCCGTTCTTGGGGGAGCGATTGCCAGCGTGTGGGGATTCTCCGCAGCGTTCATCGTGGCCGGGGGCGCAGCAACAGCGGGCCTGGCGTTCTGGGTCGTTCCCGGCGGCCGGGAAGCGGCGGTTGGAGAGGAGCAGGTACGCGTTCCGGTCCTCGCGGCGCTCCGTCGACATCGTTGGCTTGTCGTTCTTGGTGGGACGGGGCCGATGCTCATTCAAGCTGGACGCGAGGGGCGCTATGTCGTGATCCCGCTGATCGCCGATCGACTTGGTCTGTCGCTGGCAGAGATCGGCGGTCTGCTGGCGGTCGGGACCGTCGTCGACTTCATGATCTTTCCGATCTCGGGCGTGCTCATGGATCGCTTCGGCCGCCTCTATTCGATCGTGCCGGCGTTCACGTTGATGGCGATCGGCATGGTCTTGCTCGGGTTGGCCGACAATGCCACCGACGTTGCGCTTGCATCGGTGCTGATCGGGCTCGGCAATGGTGCGACCTCGGGCGCGGTCTTGACCCTTGGTGCCGACCTGGCCCCGGAAGGTGAGCAAGGGCCGTACCTGGCCGGATTCAACCTCGTATCGAACCTCGGCCTCTTCGTCGGTCCGTTCGTGGTCGGAACGGTGGCCGACGCGTGGGGACTCGACGCGTCGGCCTTCGCTCTTGGTGCGATCCTGATGGCCGGGGTCGGTTGGATTGCGCTGGTGGTAGGGGAGACGAAAGCAACCTGACCGGCCGTCTCGGACGCTGGTCCTACACTTGAAGGGGACGAGAACGGGGGACCGATGACAGAGCTCAACATCCGGCCCATCTCGGGGCTGCTCGGCGCCGAGGTCGGGGGCCTGGATCCCGATCAGATTGATGAGGGCGTCGCCGCGCAGCTCCGAAAGGCATTGCACGATCACCTGGTGCTGGCGTTGCCCGGGCTCGACCCGTCGCTACAGGAATTTCGCGCTATTGCGGCGCTGTTTGGCACCGTCGATCCCGTGCCGTATCTCGATCCCGCTGATCCTGATGTCCCCGAGGTCATCAGCCTCGACAGCCGCTACCAGGTGAAGGCCGACCTTTGGCACACCGACGCAACGTTCCTCGAGCAGCCGCCAGCGGTCGCACTGCTGCACATGCTCGAGTGCCCGGCGCACGGTGGCGACACGATGTTCATCGATTGCCACGCGGTGTATGACTCGCTGTCGCCGGCCATGCAGGAGTTCCTGCTGACCCTGACCTGTGTCCATGACGATGCCCGGGGCGATAAGAAAGCCGAGCATCCCGTCGTCCGGGCTCATCCTGATACGGGTCGTCCTGCGTTATTTGTCAACAAGCAGTTCAGCCGCCGCATCCCACAACTCTCTCGCCCGGAGTCGCAGATGGTGCTCTCGTACCTGTTCCGGTGGCAGGAGCAGGTCCAGTTCTCCACGCGCTGGCGTTGGTCACCCGGTGACGTCGTGATGTGGGACGAGCGCACGACGCTGCACGTCATGGTCAACGACACTGAGGGTCGTCGAGAGCTCCACCGGGTCAGTGTCCTGGGGGATAAGCCCACCGCGTTTTCGCCCGATCGTATCGCCGAGACCTTCGGCCTCCCGAAGACGGCGTCGAGCGGGTTCTACGGGACCGGTGGCTATGACTTTTGAGTTGAGTGCCGATGACCGACGCGGTCTTGATGTGGCGATCGAGGAGGCTCGGATTGGGCGCTCCGAGGGCGGGATCCCGATCGGTTCGGCGCTGATGATCGACGGTGAGATCGTGGGACGAGGCCACAACCGTCGCGTGCAGAAGGGCAGTGCGATCCTTCATGGCGAGACCGATTGCCTTGAAAACGCAGGCCGGCTCCCGGCGTCGGTGTATACGCGAGCCACGCTGTACACGACCCTGTCGCCGTGCGATATGTGCACCGGCGCCGCACTGCTGTATGGCATTCCTCGCATCGTGATCGGTGAGAACGAGACCTTCATGGGCGCCGAGGCCTATCTCGAGTCACGTGGCGTCGAGCTCGTCCGGGCCCGCGATCAGGCCTGCGTTGAGCTGATGACCGAGTTCATCGCCACCAAGCCCGTGCTCTGGAGTGAGGACATTGGCGAGGAGCCGATGCGCGAGTAGTCCCACCAGTCAGCCGTAGTAACCGTTGTTTCGGTAGACTTGGACGGCGATTTCGGGGTGGCCGGCGATGATGCCGTCAAGGCCAAGCTGCGCGACGTCAAGGTAGAAGGCGGCGTTCTCTTGGTTGGCAGCATCGTTGGGCCACACCCAGACTTCGAGGTCTTCGCCCTGGACCCGTTCGATGATGCCCGGCGTGAGAACCTCGATGCCGTCGTAGTCCGGTGGCACCTGTGCGACGACGTCTTGCTCGTCGAACTCACCGGTCCCGAAGAACCACGCCAACAGCTCTTCGACCGATGGACTCGTGGCGACGTTGGGAGCGAAGTCGCGGAAGGCCTTGATGACCGCATCGTTGAAGGAGACGACGAGGACGGAGTCGGTGCGGCCAAGCGCTTCGATCTCCTCGGCGAGCACGCGGGCCCCCTCGACCGCAAACGCCATGTCGTCGGGATCGCCGACCACTCCGGGCACCTTGATCTCGATGTCGAGCACGTGGTTGGGGAAGGTCTCGGCGACCGAACGGAACGTCTCGATCCGGAAGTCGTCGGAGGTGTAGGTCGGGGGCGGCTCGACGTCGCCGGTACGCACACCGCGCCACAGGTAGGCATCGGCGGGTTGGTCGCGGCTGGACCACTCGTCGCTCCACCAGTAGGCGTTGTCGAGGGCTTGAAGTTCCTCGAGGGTGAGGTCGCCGACGGCGCCTCGCCGTTCGGTGGTTCGGTCGACGGTGTCGTCGTGCTGCACGACGAGCACGCCGTCTTCAGTGAGTTGAACGTCCATCTCGAGCACGTCGACCCTCGCTCGGGCTGCCTCTCGGAAGGCGAACATTGTCGAGTGTGGCCAGGACTGATCCCCGCCTGCGTGGCCGGCAACAATCGGCCGGTCGAGCGCGAGGAGATCGGCCACGGTCGTCGCCTCGGGCATCGGGAACAACGTGGTTGTGGTGGTTGTCGTCGTCGTGGAGGTCGTGGAGGTCGTGGAGGTCGTGGTGAAGGTCGTGGTTGGCATCGTCGTCGTTGTTGTCGATGGCGCGAATTCGGCGGCAGGGTCGTCGGATCCACAGGCGACGGCGCCAGTCAGAACCAGCGCGGCGATGAACAGCCCTCTCCACATACTCAGAATGCTAGAGAGCCAGATCGAGAACGACAGGCGCGTGGTCTGAGGGGCGCTCGTGGGCTCGTGCGGCCCGGTCGATCTCGACAGCGGTTGTTGCATCGGCGACCGCGGGTGAACACAAGGCGAGATCGATCCGCAAACCCCGGTTGCGTTCGAATTGACCGGGTCGGTAATTCCACCAGGTGTAGACGCCAGAGCCTGGATGATGTTCCCGCATGACATCACGCAATCCGAGATCGATCAGGTGCTCGATCCCCGCTCGTTCTTCGGCACTGGCATGGGTCTTGCGGCTCCACCGGTTCGGGTCGTAGATGTCAGCGTCGGCCGGCGCGACGTTGAAGTCGCCGGCGACGATCGACTGGCCTGTCGGTGCGTCGGCCCCCGAGAGCTCGGCCCGGAGCCGTTCGAGCCACACCAGCTTGTAGCGGTAGTGCGGATCATCGAGCGTGCGGCCGTTGGGCACGTAGAGCGACCAAACCCTTACCCCGGCGCAGTCGGCTGCAATGAGTCGGGGTTCGTTGAAGGGTGACCGCTGCGGTCCACTGAAGCCGCGTTCCACCCGAGCGATCCCAACTCGACTTGCGATCGCGACGCCGTTCCACTGGTTCACGCCGTGGTGGGCGACCTCGTAACCGGCGGCTGTGAACGCGTCGAAGGGGAAGTCGGCGTCGCCGCACTTCGTCTCTTGGAGCAGCATCACGTCGACGTCGGACGCCGCCGCCCACGCGGTGACCTGCTCGACTCGCGCCCGGATCGAGTTGATGTTCCAGTTGGCGACCCGCACGCTGCCGACCTTAGGAGTCGATCCGGCTAGGTTGCGACCCGAAAGGAGTATGGGTGGAGCAGTACAAGCGAGAGTTCATCGAGTTCATGGTGGGGGCGGACGCGTTGACGTTCGGTGACTTTACGACCAAGAGCGGTCGGCAGACCCCGTACTTTATGAACGCCGGCAAGTACCGTACGGGACCGCAGTTGGCCGCCCTGGGGCGGTACTACGCGGCGGCCATTCAAGACGGCTGGCCTGATCACGTCGACATCTTGTTCGGCCCGGCCTACAAGGGCATCCCGCTCGTTGCGACCGCATCGATTGCGCTCGCTGCTGAGGGGCGACACGTCGGGTACTGCTTCAACCGCAAGGAAGCGAAAGACCACGGCGAAGGCGGGATTCTCGTCGGCGCCATGCCCGAGGACGGGTCGCGGGTCCTCATCGTCGAGGACGTGACCACCGCTGGCACGTCGATTCGCGAGACGGTGCCGATCCTGGAGGGCGTGGCCGACGTCGAGATGGCGGGCCTCGTCGTCTCGATCGACCGTCAGGAACGGGGCACCGGCGACCTCTCGGCTCTTGCCCAGGTCTCCCATGACTTCGACATGCCTACCCGAGCGATCGTGACCCTCGACGAGGTAGTGGAGCATCTCCACGGCCTCGAGGTCGACGGCGTGGTGCACATTGACGACGAGATGCTTGCCCGCATCGATACCTATCGTGAGCAGTACGGCGCATGAGCGAGGTCATCAGCCTCGAGATCGACGCGCCCGACGATTGGCATGTGCACCTGCGCGACGACGAGATGCTCGAGGCTGTCGCGCCCTATACGGCCAACGCGTTCCGGCATGCCCTGATCATGCCAAATCTTGTCCCACCGATAACGAGCACCGCTCTGGCCGCTGCGTACCGCAACCGCATCCTCACTGCGGCCGGACCTGATGCCCGAACCGACTTCACGCCGATGATGGCGCTGTACCTCAACGACGACCTCGACACCGCCGATCTCCTCGCTGGAGCGGCGGACGGGATCGTGTTCGGCGCAAAGTTCTACCCCGCAGGTGCCACGACCAACAGCGCAGCTGGCGGCACGTCGCTGCTCGACTATCGGGCGACGCTCGAGGCGATGGCCGGCGCTGGTATCCCGCTGCTCGTCCATGCCGAGTCGACCGATCCCGACATCGATATTTTCGATCGTGAAGCGGTGTTCATCGATCAGCAGATGTTCCCGGTAATCGAACAGATCCCCGAGCTTCGGGTCACCGTCGAGCACATCTCGACGCGGGCTGGTCTCGAGATTGTTCAGGACCACCCGCAAGTGGGTGGTTCGATCACGCCGCACCATCTGACCTGCGATCGATCGGACCTGCTGGCGAATGGGATGCGGCCCGATCTGTACTGCAAGCCGGTGATCAACTCGCGGGATGAACGCATCGCTATCGCGGCTGCAGCCACGTCGGGTGACCCATCGTTTTTCTACGGCACCGACTCGGCTCCCCACCCGCTGGGCAAGAAAGAAGCCGCCAAGGTCGCAGCCGGCATCTTCAACGCGCCGTACGCGATCGAGGTCGTGGCCGAGCTCTTCCATGAGATGGGCGCACTCGATGAGCTCGAAGCGTTCGTGTCCCATCACGGCGTCGATCACTACGGGCTCGAGCGCGCAACAACGAAGGTACGACTTACCCGCCACGTCGTCGATGAACTCGAACCTGCGGAGTCGATGCGCACCGCAGGAGGCACCGAGGTGCGCATCTTCGGTGCCGATGCGGCGCGCCGCTGGACCTGGGAGCCGGTGCCGTAGACGGCTGCCTTGTTAGGGTCGATCCGGGCGCGGACCTAGCTCTGCGGGTCGCGACCGGCCGTGAGTAGGGCATCATGGATCCCGGTATCGACCTGCTCGCCGACGGGTCGCGAGCCTGGAGAGGCGCATGATCCCGATCAGCGATGACAACCCCACGAGGCGCAGGTCCTTCATGACCGTGCTCGTCGGACTCGCCTGCGTCGTGATGTTCATATACGTCCAGCCGTCAGGAACCCGCAGCCTCGACATGACGACCAATGGCGAGCGAATCGAGGAGATCGAGTTCAGCTACGAATACGCAGCGATCCCCTGCGAGCTCACCGAGGGCCGACAGCTGACTGCGGAGGAGATCGGTGCCACGGTGGTTGGCGGGGATCCCGAGGCATGTCTCGAACACGCGCCCGATGGTGGCTTGGTCCCGTTCCACGATAAGAACGTCTGGTTTGCGGCGATCGTCTCGATGTTCCTGCACGCCGGCTGGATTCACTTGATCGGCAACATGCTGTTCCTCTGGATCTTCGGCAACAACGTCGAGGACCAGATGGGTCGTATCTCGTTCGTCCTCTTCTATCTGGTCTCTGGCACGGTCGCGACTGCTGCCCACGTCATGGTGCAGCCTTCGTCGACCGTCCCACTCGTCGGCGCAAGTGGCGCGATCGCCGGTCTGATGGGCGCCTATCTGGTGTGGTTCCCATGGGTTCGGGTCCGCACGATCATTGTCCTCGGGATGCTCCCGTTGTGGCCGCGCATCCCGGCCGCGCCGATTCTGCTGGTCTGGTTTGGCAGCCAGTTCCTCATCGGCAACGACAGTTCGGTCGCGTGGATGGCCCATGTCGCTGGTTTCGTGTTCGGCATCGTGGCGGGCCTCATGGCCCGCAGTGACAGCGACTTTGAGCGATCACTCCAACTCCAGCACCGTCGAATCAGAGCTGCAGCGAGCAATCGAAAAGCACAACGGTTGGTTAGCTAGTTCAAATCTGAAATAATACGGACATGCCTGAGACCGACATGACCGGAACGGACATCACCGGAACCGACATGGCTGACACCGAGCCCCAGTTTCGTGCGCTGACCGATCACGGCGACGACGTCGACCGCACCGATGAGTGGGACCATTTCCGTCGCGCTCACCTGCGCAACGAACGACCCGAGAGTTCGGCTCAAGGCGTCCATCACCTCGCTCTGCTCTGCACGGACGTCGAGCGCACGATCGCCTTTTACCAGGGCCTGCTGGAGTTCCCGCTCACCGAACTGTTCGAGAACCGCGACTACCGCGGCAGCACGCACTTTTTCTTCGACATTGGAAACGGCAACCTGCTCGCCTTCTTCGACTTCCCTGGTCTCGACCTCAGCCCGTATGCCGAGGTCCTTGGGTCAATGCACCACCTGGCCATCTCTGTCACAGCTGAAAAGCAGGCCTACCTGCGGTCGAAGCTCGACGCCGCCGGCATCGAGATTCTTTTTGAGCACGACACCTCGATCTACTTCAACGGTCCCGATGGCGAACGGCTCGAGTTGCTCGCCGACTCGCTGGGCGAGATGTACGGCACCGACGTCATCTGATTCGCGCCATGCCTGCACCGAAATCCTCGGCGAACGGGTAACGCAGTCCCGCCCCGTGCTGAAGTCCCTCGCCCCGGCTCGAAGCTCGTGCCTGGGTTTACGGTGGAGCGCCTCGCCAGTGTGGTGCCTTCGGGCTCAGGGTGTCATCATCAGCGGCGTTCAGCGAAGGAGAACCCCATGGACGCCGCCCGCCTGCAAGCATTATTTGGACTCGAAGGAAAGACGGCCGTCGTTACCGGCGGCAGCCGTGGCATTGGCTACATGATCGCCGAGGGCCTTCTCGACGCTGGCTGCGACGTGGTCATCTCGGCCCGCAAGGAGAGCCAGGTCGCCGAGGCGGTCGAGAACCTCTCGGCCAAGGGCACGATCGAGGGCATACCGGCTGACCTCTCGACTGACGAGGGCCTCGAGCATCTTTCTGCCGAGATCGCGCAGCGATGGGACCGGGTCGACATCTTGTGCAACAACGCCGGGGCGTCGTGGGGCGAACCGGTCGATTCATTCTCGCCGGCGGGGTGGGACAAGGTTATGAACGTCAACGTGCGCGGTGTTTTCTTTCTCACCCAGAAGCTCCTGCCGCTGCTTCGCAACGCCGCCTCACCCGAGTCGCCGGCCCGCATAATCAACACGGCATCAGTCAACGGCATGACGCCACCTGACATGGATACGTTCTCGTACTCGTCGTCCAAAGCCGCATGCATCATGCTC
Source organism: Acidimicrobiales bacterium (assembly GCA_029247365.1). Classification (GTDB taxonomy): domain Bacteria; phylum Actinomycetota; class Acidimicrobiia; order Acidimicrobiales; family Aldehydirespiratoraceae; genus UBA11606. The sequence goes on from JAQWLJ010000066.1 coordinate 47,260, forward strand.
ACCCGCCACCTTGCAAAGACGCTCGCCGAGGAGCACATGACGGTGAACGCGATCGCCCCCGGTCCTTTCGACTCGCAGATGATGGCCTTCGCCCTCAACGACCCAAACGCACGCGCCAGCATCGCCAAGGATGTCCCGATGGGCCGAGTCGGCGT
>JAQWLJ010000070.1 GCA_029247365.1 Acidimicrobiales bacterium
CCAGCGTGTCGCCTTCGCCCGACTCCTCATCGAACTGGACATCGCCGGGCTCGCGCCCCTCAATCAGCGCGTCGGCCTCAGCGCGGTAGTTCTCCTCGGAGTGGAGGTACTTGGCACGCTCCTCAGTGAGGCGGACCTCCATTTCGCCGATGAATTTCTTACCGAACGGTGACTTTGCGGCCTTCTTCACAGCGTTCTTGGCCGGTGCCTTCTTCGCAGCCTTCTTGGCCGGTGCTTTCTTGGCCGGTGCCTTCTTCACAGCGTTCTTGGCCGGTGCCTTCTTCGCAGTCGCCTTCTTCGCAGCTTTCTTGGCCGGTGCCTTCTTGGCCGGTGCCTTCTTGGCCGGTGCCTTCTTCGCAGCCTTCTTGGCCGGAGCCTTCTTCGCAGTCGCCATCAGTAGGTCCCTTCGGTCCCATGCTCGACCGAGAAACGGCCGCGCGAGCCCAGTATTTTAGGGGGCACCCAAGCACTTTTGACGCATTTCGCAGTGATTGACTGCGCTCAGCGACGATTCGGGAACCACGAACGTCCCCCGTCATCGCCTTCGCTGTCAAAGAAGGCCGCAAGGGCATCGTCACCGAACTCCTCGGAGTCATTGCGGGCCACAGCGTCACGCAGTTGCGCGAGGAACGGATCAGCTGCGATGGTGGGTGCGCCGGACGACGGCTCTTCGAACAACAACTGATCGGAGACCATGGGGACGGGCTCGGTGATGGGGCCGCTCTCCACATGAAGGCCGCTCGTCCATTCGTCGGCGACGCGCCCGGCGTCGAGATCGGCAGACGTGACGAGGAGCGGCGGCGGAACGTTTTCCTCGACCGGAATCGGCTCGGGTTGGTCCGACGCAAGCACCGTCGGTGCTTCGACCTCGACAGATGCCGCAACGCTTGCCTCGCGGGGAGCAAGCTCTTCGTCAATGATGGCGCCACTCCCTCCGGCACTTTCATCGACGTCGGGCCTCAGGGCGTCCTCGACGAGCAGTTGCTCAGTCGACCCCGCCGACCACGCATCGGGAGCCGGCTCGCAGGCAGCTTCCTCGGAGAGGACCACTGGTTCACTTCCAGCAACTGGTTCGGGCTTGATCTCGGGCTCTCGATCGATCGCAGGAGTGGCGATTGGCTCGTGCTCGACCGATTCATCACTGTACTCGCGCCGACTCGCTAGCTCCTCGAGGACCGAAGGAGGGATAGCACCGCTCGTGGCGGGCATCGCTAGCGAGCGGAAGGCCTCAGGGGTCTCGAGCAGATCAGCCAGACCAGACAGCGACGTGGCCAAGGCCGACCGACTCTCCGCCACGTGACGCTCGAGGATGTCGATGTCCTCGGCGAGGAATGCGTGGTATTGCTCGAGTTCAGCGATCGCGTCGGTCACTCGCTCGCGCTCGTGAGCAATAGCCTCGGCCGCTGCTGTCTCCGCATCGACGATGGCACGTCGACGGTCGGTTTCGGCCTCTGCGAGCACCCGAGACGCATAGTCGTCGGCGTCGGCACGAGTGGCTGCCGCATCGGCATGGGCACGTTCGAGCACCTCGGACGCCTCAGCCTGTGCCTCGGCGACCGCAGCATCAGCAGTTCGTTGGGCCAACAGCAGCACCCTTGACATCGTCTCTTCACCCTCAAGCGCGGCGGGACGCGGTGCCTCACGCAACTCGGCGGCCTCGGCCCGCGCCTGCAGTTCAGCGATGCGGCCCTGGACAAGCGAGGCCGCCCTAGCGACGCGGTTGACGTAGGCATCGACCTCCGCAACGTCATAGCCGCGAAGACGCCCACTGAATGCAATGTCGTGGAAGAGAGGGGAAAGTTCGTCCATACGGCAATGCTATGAGATACACCGCGCGTGGTGAGGGACCACTCAGCGTGTTGACGCTGTCCGCGACTGTCAGAGACTGCAGACGAGCGGAAGGATTACCAGATTGATCGCGAAGATTACGATCAACACAGACAAGTCGAGTGCGACGTTACCGATGCGCAGCGGTGGGATTACCCGACGCAGTGGCTGCAGGATCGGATCGGTGGCGAGATAAAGGAATCCCGCAACCGTTGCCATCGAGCCATTGGGATCGATCGGGAACCATGACAGGAGTATTCGCCCGATCAGAATCAGGAAGTAAATCCAGACGACCGTGCAGAGGACCGAACCAATCACCATGACGATCAGTCGAAGACGCGACGGTCAGCGGCCGAGACCTCGACGTCGGCAGGCGTGAGGAGATACACCTGATCAGCGACCCGATCCATCTTGCCCCCGAGCGCATAGCAGAGACCGCTGGCGAAGTCGACGAGACGACGTCGCAGATCGCGGTCGGCGCCTTGCAAGTTGACGATCACGGGCTGCCCGGCTTTGAATCGGTCTCCGATTCCCTGTGCCTCGTTGAACGTCGTGGGGGAAAGGGCGTGCGGGCTCGCAGTTCGGTTGTCGACAATACGGACGGCGGGCGGTACCTCAGAGGACGGTTCATGAGCCGAAGGGCTAGCGTGAGTAGCCGTCTTGACCGGCTGCGACGGGGCGATCGGTCGCACGGTCGACGACTGCACAACGGGTGCAGGACCAGCGACCGCACGCATCGCAGGGCGCGCTGCGTCGGGGACCGCACCGCCATCGGGATTCGGCGCATATTTGTCGAACGCGTCGTATTCCTCGTCGGGTCCGAGACCCAGATAGATCAACGTCTTCTTTAGCATGGACACCGAATCCCTCCTTTCGTCAAGAGTAGTCCCCGCAGTCGCACCGCCGGTGGCACTACCGCGTCGCCCGTTCGCCGAATAGTTGAGTCCCAACCCGGATCATCGTCGAACCCTCCTCTACGGCGATCTCGAGGTCGGTGCTCATACCCATGCAGCAGTGCTCGAGACCGTGGGCATCAACCAGCGATCGCAGCAAACGAAATCCCGGGCGCGCGGCCGTGGGCTCAGCGAGGATCGCTACCCCCATAAGACCGATCACGTCGAGGCCCAGCTCAGCCGAGTGCTTGAGAAGCGGATCAAGATCGGCGGGCTCAACGCCGCCCTTTGTCTCTTCGCCGGAGATGTCGACTTGGAGCATGATCCGAGCACCCGGTGCGCGCTTGGCGATCTCGGTGGCAAGCTCGAGCCGGTCGACCGACTGCCACACGTCGACATGGGCTGCCAGGTGGCGCACCTTGTTGCGTTGGAGTTGTCCGATGAAATGGACTGTTGGCGTGCTGGTGATACCGGGGAGCTTGGCCAGCGTCTCTTGACCGTAGCTCTCACCGATATCGCTAAATCCAGCCGAAAGAGCGGCGTCGATCGCTCCGGCGTCGAACGTTTTGGTCACGGCGACGACGGTCACGCCGTTGCCCCCCGCATCGCTGAGCCGCGCCCGCAGCGCCACCGCCCGAGCAGCCACATTGGTTGGGTCGACGGGCGTCACGACGCCACCATCCGCACTGCGGTGACCTGACGACCCTCATCGGCCCGCACCCGATGGGAGAAGTACCCATCATCGGCGGTGTCGATGCCAAGGTCATCGACGTGGCCAACCCCAGCTGCGGTAAGGGCATGGGTGGCTGCCCTGGCCAGATCAAGCGCCGGGGTACCCGTTGCCGTGACGGCGCTCACGGGTCCACCCACCGAAGCCTCGACTAGGGCCAACTCGGCCTCACCGAACTCGTAGGAACTTGGCCGAATGCAGGGTCCGATCATCGCCCTCGGATTGCCGCCACCGAGTGCCACAAGCGCATCGACGGTATTGACGATCACGCCTTTCACGAGCCCTTGCCACCCCACGTGCGCGACACCGACCACACCGTCACCGACAAGCACGACCGGCACACAGTCCGCCGTCTGCACACAGAGCACGGCGTTCAACAGGCCTGTGACCGATGCGTCACACTCCTCGCCGGCTTTCGCGCCGAGGTGATCGACCACGGCTACACCAGCGCCATGTACCTGGTGGAGCCACGTCCAAGAACCGTCGAAGATGTGGTGACGCAAGTCGTCATCAGCACGGTCGACGTGGAAATCTCCGTCGGCACGAGTGGTGAAGGCAATCTCGGCAACCGCGTTGGCGCCGGCGGGAACACGCCGGAACCGCACAGGTCGCCTACTTCAGGAACGACGGGACGTCGAAGTCGTCGTCGCCCAGATCGAGATCGTCATCGTCATCGGTGGCAAACACGTCAGCGATCGGCACCTCACCGATTGGCTTGTCGAGTTCGCCGACGGCATCGGTGCGAGCGGGCCTCGCCGCTGTGCGGCTGCTGCCCTCGTCCCAGCGGTCGAAGCCGGCGGCAATAACCGTGACGCGCACGTCGTCGCCCATCTCGTCGTCGATCACTGCGCCGAAGATGATGTTTGCGTCCTGATGTGCCACGCCGTGGATGATCTCGGCCGCCTCGTTTACCTCGAGCAGACCGAGGTCGGGGCCTCCGGAAATGTTGAGGAGAATACCGCGGGCGTTCTCGATCGATGCTTCGAGCAGCGGGCTAGAGATTGCTGCGCGGGCAGCCGCAACCGCGCGCCCCTCACCCTGGCCGTTGCCGATTCCCATGAGCGCAGAACCGGCATCGGTCATGATGGTGCGGACATCGGCGAAGTCGGTGTTGATCAGGCCGGGCGTGGTGATGAGGTCCGTGATGCCCTGAACCCCCTGCAGCAAGATCTCGTCGGCGAGCTTGAACGCATTGAGAACCGACGTGTCGTTCGTCGCTACCGAGAGAAGCCGATCGTTCGGTATGACGATCAGGGTGTCGACCTTCTCTTTCAACTTCTGAATGCCTTGTTCGGCCTGCACCGAGCGACGCCGGCCCTCGAAGGCGAACGGTCGGGTGACGACGCCGATCGTGAGTGCGCCCTGACTCTTCGCGACTTCGGCGATAACAGGGGCTGCGCCGGTTCCAGTGCCACCGCCCTTGCCGGCGGTGATGAACACCATGTCGGCGCCCGCTAGTGACTCACGGATCTCATCAATGTGTTCTTCGGCGGCTTGCTTACCGATGTCGGGGTCAGAGCCGGCACCGAGCCCGCGGGTCAAATCCCGACCGATGTCGAGTTTCTCATCGGCGTCGCTCATCAAGAGCGCCTGTGCGTCGGTGTTGGCGGCGATGAACTCGACACCCTTCAAGCCGGCGTCGATCATGCGATTGACTGCATTGACACCGCCTCCGCCCACACCGACGACCTTGATGACGGCGAGATAGTTCTGCGGATCTGACATCACGTTTGGCACCTCACGAGGAGCGAACAGGTTGCGTGGTACCGCCCGATGCACGGCACACGTGCGGATCAATCGGCGACCGTATACCCGTGCAGGGGCGCGCGTGTGGACGCTGCGAACACAAGGCGAGGTTTTCATGGCAGCGATGGGGTCCCGGTAACGCCCTGTTCGCACGCCGCGTCACGCTTGACGAGGGGAATGTCGGCGACGCGGAGGTCAAATTCGGCAACGCAGGCGAGATCAACCGACGCTAGCAGCGCTCGAAGGGCGTCGAGCTTCTCGGGTAAGGATCGAGAATCTCCCAGGTCGGCCACGGCTGAACCCACGAGGTCAATCTCGAGACCACCATCGCCGGACCGGATACCAACGGTGTCAATCCACACGTCGAGGTCGGCTGGGATCACCTGGACTAGTTCGAGAAGCGGTAGCGCCGGCGCCTGCACGTCACCCAGCTCGCCGACGGCCACAATTGTGATCGTCGAGAGGCCCGCGGGGACCTGCTCAACGTTGTTGATCGCGACACCGTCGACATCAATAAGGACCGAGCTGCCGTCGCCGGCCGGGAGTGCAGCGATTGCGATCCGGCGGGACACTTCGATCGAGACACCGCCAGGCCAGCTGCGCTCGACGGTTGCAGTGTGAACCCATGGGAGGGCGGCGACGGACCCGATCGCGGCGTCGAGGTCAAGTTCGATCATCGGGGTGCCCACCTGCAGCCCGGCGGCAGTCCGCACGTCGTCGGCCTCGCTCCCGAATGCGCCGACGACACTTACCTCGTCGAGATCGAGGAGCGGACTTTGCGTCAGTGCGTAACCACCCGCGACGCCGATGCTCGCAGCAAGCACGATCATGACAATCCGGAGCCGGCGGCGACCCTCGGCCCGCCGGACCGCAATGCGTCGCTGCCGCAAGCGCGGGTCGATGGCGCTCACGACAGCCACGGAACCTCGTCATCGGCGAACCCAACAAGATGGGTTTCGGGATCAAGGACGATGCCGTGTGCGTACTCGACGAGCATCCGGGCCTCGATCATGACCTGCAGGACGTCGGCTGCGGCTCCGCCCTCGTCGGCCTGAATGAAGTTGGCATGCTTCGCGGACACCTCGGCAGTGCCCACTCGGAGTCCCTTCCCGCCGGCGGCGTCGATGAGGTGCCCCGCGCTGTCGCCCTCGGGGTTCGTGAAGACCGAGCCGGCGTTCTGCCCTCCTGGTTGGTTGACGCGCCGCCATTGCACGATCTCGGCCATGGTGGCCTGCCCCGCTCGTTCGTCACCAGGGGTCAGGCCCAGGCGACACCCAACCACCAGGTGGTCAGGACTGAGGTTGCTGGCCCGATAGGCGAGATCCAGCTCGGCAGCGGGAACGATGTTCCGCTCCCCTCTCCGCAGGTCGACGATGTCGGCGTCGAGCATCGCGTCGGCCATGTCGGCTCCATGTCCGCCGGCATTCATGCGGACGGCGCCGCCGACCGAGCCGGGAACGCCTACTGCCCACTCGAATCCCGTGAGCCCGTAGCCAACAGTTGTTCGCGCCACAACCGGGAGTTTTGCTGCTGCGCCGGCGATGACCATGGTCTCGTCGACGACGGAGATGCCGGTGTAGTCACCGGCCAGATGAACAACAATGCCCGGGAAGCCCCGGTCGGCGACCAAAAGATTCGATCCCCGTCCGATCGTCATGACCGGCACTCCGGTGCCAGCAAGCGTGGCTGCGAACCGACTTAGCGCGTCGTGATCATCGATGACAACCATCGCTGCCGCGCTGCCGCCGACCCGATAGGTGGTGTGTTCGCCGAGCGGCGCGTCAACGAGCACCCGTTCACCGAGTTCGGCCTGGAGACGCGCAACAACCGCGCCAACGTCGGTCACGCTGCCCCTGGACCACTGAGCCGACCGATCACCTGATCAGGAAGGCCAGTCAGGTCACCAGCACCAAGCGTCAAGCACAGGTCGCCGGGCCGCAAGCGGCTTGCAAGCCACGACGCAACATCGTCGAGCCGGGGCATCCACGCCACCGATGCCCAGGCGTTCGCGTCGAGGACCGCGTCGGCCACTAACTTGCCCGTGACACCCGGTCGCGGCGTCTCACCCGACGAGTAGATGTCAGTGACCACGACTGTGTCAGCGCCATCAAACGAGCAGGCAAAGTCTTGCCACAGTGCGGCAGTGCGGCTGTAGCGGTGCGGTTGGAAGACGCACATGACGCGGTTCCACCCGCCATCGGAGGCGGCCTGGATCGCCGCTTCTACCTCGGTCGGCAAGTGGGCGTAGTCGTCAACAAAAGTGATCCCGTCGACTACGCCCCGGAACTCGAAGCGTCGGGCAACACCACCGAACCGGCCGAGAGCCCGTGCGGCACCGTCCGCGTCGGCGCCGATCAGCACCGTGGTGACGATCGCGGCGCACGCGTTCCGGGCGTTGTGAATGCCGGGCGTCGGCAACTCAACCTGAGCGAGTTCGATGTCACCGTGAACGATGCGAAAGGACACGGAGGCACGAGCACGTTCAATATCGACCATTCGGTAGTCGGCATCTTCGGCAGTGCCGTACGTGACACCTGGAACGAGGGCGGCCAACGCTCGAGCGCCAGCATCGTCGGCGCAGTACACGCGAGTCGTGGCAGCGCTGGCGAACTCAACGAAGGCCGCTTCGAGTTGGGCCGGGTCATTGTTGTACGTCTCAAGGTGGTCTGGTTCGACATTGGTGACAACAGCGACTTCAGCTCCAAGGGAGAGGAAGGTTCGGTCGGACTCGTCCCCCTCAATGACGAACCAGTCCCCCTCGGCCCACACCGCGCCCGACCCAATCTCGTTGACGTCACCACCGATGATGAACGATGGGTGGGCATCAGCCTCCACGAGCGCCATGGCGAGCATCGACGACGTAGTCGTCTTGCCGTGCGTACCGGCGACGACGATTGTGCGTCGCTGAGCGCTGATCGCCGGGAGGATGTCTTTGCGCCGCAGCACGGGGAGGTCACGCTCGCGGGCGGCGGTCACCTCCGAGTTCTGATCGGGTATCGCCGTGCTGATCGCAACGAGTTCGGCATCGCCCACGTGGGCGGGGTCGTGGCCGACATGCATCTCCATGCCTTCGACCCGCAGCCGTTCGAGGACTGGCCCGCCTTTTAGGTCGGATCCGCTCACGGTATGGCCCATCGCGTGAAGGACCGTAGCGATCGCACCCATGCCGGCACCGCCAGCCCCTACCAGGTGAACGCGCCGAGGCGTGCTGAGGTCGGGATTCATGAGGAGGCCTCCTCGGGTACGGGCCGGCGGGCATGGATCGCAACAAGGTCGACGACCGCAGCAGCCGCATCGGGGCGGGCGAGTCCGCGGGCCGCGCTCGCCATTGCGGCTCGGCGGTCGAAGTCATCAAGGAGATCTTCGATCTCCACCCGAGCGCGCTCGGCGTCGAAATCAGCGTCGGAAACGAGACGGGCCGCGCCGCCTTCGACGAGCGCTCGTGCGTTCGCCGTCTGATGGTCGCCGGGGGCGCCGGGAAGCGGCACGAGGATCGACGGCACTCCAGCAACGGTCAGCTCTGCGACCGACGATGCGCCAGCCCGACAGAGCACCACATCGGCCGCCGCGTAAACCGACGGCATGTCATCTTCGTACTCGACAAGGTCGTACTGCAGCGCGAGCGCGCCGTGATCAGCGGTACGGGCCAAAAGTTCGGCATGGTCGCGACGGCCGCTGACATGGCGGACGGCGAGCGACGACCGGTGACCTATCGCGGCAACGGCATCAGCGACCGAGTGGTTGATCCGGCGGGCACCGAGCGACCCACCAAACACTGCAATGAGAGACCGGTCAGCATCGATACCGAGCCGTTCGCGCGCGTCGGCTCGATCGGCAGCGGACGCGTCGGCGATAGCAAGAACCTCACGACGAACCGGGTTGCCGGTCCAAACCGCGCGGGGCAGGTCGGTGCATTCAAACGATACGGCGCACGCCTTCGCGAACCGACCTGCCATCCGGTTCGCAGCACCAGGTACGGCGTTCTGTTCAGCGACGACGATCGGCACTCGCCAAAGCACGGCGCCAAGTACACACGGCACCGAGGCGTAACCCCCAAGTCCAACGACAACGGCGGGCCGCGCCCGACCAACCAACACAATGCCTTGGATGACCGCAGCGATAAGCCCGAAGATCGCTCCGACGTTCGCGAGCGCCAGCTTGCGCTGGATACCCCGGCCCGGCAGCACCGCGAGTGGAAAGCCTGCATCGGGGACGAGACGGGTCTCGATGCCACGCGAACTACCCACATAACGAACCGATTCGGTCGGCACGCCTCGGGCTACGAGTTCCTGCGCGATAGCGAGACCGGGGACAACGTGGCCCGCGGTGCCGCCACCCGCAATGATTGCAAAGGTTGACATGGTCAGTGTCCCTGGCGAGCGACGTTTAGGAGGACACCCATTGCCGCAAGGGTCACGACAAGCGACGAACCTCCGAACGACAGGAACGGCAGCGTCACGCCGGTAACAGGCAGCAGCGACAGAACGGCGCCGAGATTCAGCACGGCCTGCACGACGACCCACGTGGTGATGCCCACAGCCAGAAGCATCCCGAATCGGTCAGGGGCATGGAGA
>JAQWLJ010000048.1 GCA_029247365.1 Acidimicrobiales bacterium
CGGGTTCTTGCGGTCCACCAGTCGAGGCGGGTGGGGAACGCCACACTGTTCCTGGGCGAGGTCGAAGTCCTCACCGAAGTCAAGGGCTACCAGCTCCGGGACACCTTCTCTCGCAAGATCCTGGCCAACGAGTCACTCGACCTGCCGGACCAACGGCTCCACACTCGCGCGTTCTGGTACGTCGTGGACACCACCGCCATCGACGCCGTCGTCACCGCCGGTGGTGACCCGGCCGGCACCTTGCACGCTGCCGAACACGCAGCTATCGGCATGTTGCCGCTGTTTACGATCTGCGACCGATGGGACGTTGGCGGCGTCTCGACGGTCCATCACCACGACACCGATGGCCCCACCGTGTTCATCTACGACGGCTACCCCGGTGGTGCCGGCATCGCCGAGCTCGGGTGGGAAGCTGGCACCAAGCATCTCGAGGCCACGTTGGAGGCGATCCGGAGTTGTCCCTGCCGCGATGGATGTCCTTCGTGTGTCCAGTCACCAAAATGCGGCAACGGCAACGAGCCACTCGACAAGTCCGGCGCCGTGACGCTCCTCGATTCCATCCTCTGAGATGACACTGACGTTCGACCTACAAAGGCCGACGAAGCTGGGAGCCCACGGAGGTCGGCCCCGACAATCGCCACATCAAGGCGGCCGATAGGAACAACACAGGAAGCCATCGAGTGCTCGACATCGCAGTAGACCGCCTGATCGACCTTGAGGCCGACGCGGTGAACAGCACCGTCGTTCCCCGCGAAGACGGCTACCTGATGATCGCCGGAGACAGCCGTACCCGCCGTGATTCGTACCTCTACCGACTCGATCACCTGTTCCACCCGGTTGAAGAACAGATACTGCTCGACCATGGACCCTAGGACCACCGCATTGCGCTGTTCGATGGCAAGTACTAGGTATGGGCAAACACGGCAACGGAACCCACATGCTCCACGGTCTGCTTGAGCCCGATCGAGAGGTACTGGAACTCCCCGGGTTCGAGACTCGGGGGCTAACGACCACCCGCGAGAAGAACTGGTGCCCGTTCGTGACCGACGGGCGACTACGGCTCGTCTACTGACTGTTCCCGAGGCTGATCGTCCTCGAAGTGCTTGACGGCGACCACGTCCAGATCCACGAACAGCGCAGCCCCAACTCTATTCGTGGGCACTCCAGCACCTCGACCTCGAGACCCTGACGCACTTCGGCGGCCGCTCGGACCTGGTGGAGTATTGCGGCCACCTAGTCAGCACGTTCCATGCAAAGTACCCCGGTCTCCGGTATCGGCATTTCATGTATGCCTTGAGCCCGCGTAACCAGATCGTGGGCATCGCCGAAATCAAATACCCAGACAAGCTCTCCTCGAGCAAGCCACTCGACGACTTGACCGAGCGAATGCGGGCCGATGCCGATTACGCGGAGTTCTTCGCTGCGGGCTATCGACTCAGGCTCGACCGGGTTGCCTCCTCGACCAGGCTCTTCTTAGAGCGCGACCGCTTCTACCTCTCGGTCGGCGTCAACGGCCTCATCACCAAACTGGCGCTCATCGACACCCGCCAGGTCAACCAGTTGATCCCGTCGAAGGAACGATTCCGCAGTCGGCCGCGAAAGGCTCGCTTGCGGGTGCTACGACGCCGGTAGCCCGTCGGGCGGTGACCCCGGCCGGCCAGACACTTTTCGAGCACCTGACGCCCACCAAAATCAGCGATCCGCGATCGCGAACCACGACGGCAGACTGCACGGGTGAGTTCGCTCGATACCACCCACCAAAGCACTGTCGATCCTGACCAGATCGACGATCTCGGGCACATGAACGTCCGCTACTACGGCATCAACGCTGGCGCCGGTACCCGGGCGCTGTGCGAACGATTGGGCCTTACTCAACCAAGGGTTCTCAGCACTTACACCCGCCATCATCACGAACAGATGGAGGGCAACGAGCTCGAAGTTCGAAGCGCAATCCTGCCCGGGGGCGAGCGACTGCGGATCTATCACGAACTCCGCAACCAGGCCGACGACGACCTTGCCGCCACCTTCGTCTACGAGTTGGATCATGCGCCGATCGCTGCCCCAGATTTCGTTCTGCCACCCTATGGAGCGCCACGCAGCCTCGACCTCGACACTGACGCGCTGGCGACCGCTCCCACACTTGCTCGGGTTCGCGGGCTCGGATTGGCCAACCGCAAGCCGCGGCTGATCGACCGGGAAGACACCATGGGCGCGGACACGGTCCCTGCCGCCAACTACGGGAGCGTGCTGTGGGGCGGCGATCGCATGGAGGACCAGGAGTCGTGGGTGCGGGTCCTTCCCGATGGCACCCGCTTTGCCTTCGTCGTGATGGAGCAGCGAGTTTGGTTCCGACTTCGCTCCGTTGCCCTGGGCACGCCGGTACAGACCTTCCGGGCGTCGCTCGAAGCCGGCGAGAAGATCGGCCGAGACATCGCGTGGAGCTTCAACACCGACACGGGGGAGCCGATCGTCGTATCCGAGACGATCGACCTGTGTTTCAACCTCACCGAGCGGCGATCGATGGCCCTCCCCACCGAGATACGCGCCCAAGAGGGCGGCAACCACCCCGAACTCGCCCCCGGCCTCAGAGCGGCACGTTGATCATTCGGTTCGCATCGTTGCCGAGGCCGTGAGTGGCACTACGTCGAGGAAAACACCGACCAACGGGGCGTCGGACGCTGCGGCGTAGTCGACCCGGACGTGAACTCGACCTCCCGACCGCTCCACCGTCACCCGAACTCGACTCGGGCTGAGTCCACCAGCCACCGCCGCGGCGTGCGAGGCAGCTTCGTCGGTGCCACCCACGGCAGCGACGCGAGCCCGTTCGCGTGCAGCGTGGGTAACCATCGCCCGCGCGTGGACGACCAACCCGACCAACACACAACGAGCACGACAAGCTCCCGGAGAGATGCTCACGGGGGAAGTTCACGTTTCGGTGCCCGATCGTCAATGACGAGGTCCGCCATTCGACACAACGGACGGCCCCCTACGATGCCAACGTGGGCGAAGCAGCATTCTTCGATCTCGACAAGACGGTCATAGCAAAGGCGGCAATGCTCGCGTTCGGGCCCCGGCTCCACCAGGAAGGCATGCTTAGCCGTCGCCTCGTCGCCCGCGCCCTGTGGGGCCAGATGGTGTTCCGCTATCTCGGCGCCGACGAGGGCCGCATGGAGAAAATGCGGGAAACGGCACTCAAGGTCGCTGCCGGCTGGGAGAAAGAGCGCATCTCCGAGCTCGTCGATTCGGCACTCACCGAGATCATCGACCCACTCGTGTATACCGAAGCTCTCGAGCTGATCGACTCCCATCGAGAAGCGGGACGGCGGGTCTACCTCGTCTCGGCGTCACCGGAAGAGATCGTGCTGCCGCTCGCTCGGCACCTCGGTGTCGATGACGCGATCGCCACCCGTGCCCAGATCGACGCAACCGGCCGGTACACCGGCCAGGTCGAGTTTTACTCGGCAGGCGAACACAAGGTCGCCGCAATCAACGCAGAGGCCGAGGCGTTCGACCTCAACCTCGAGAAGTCGTTCGCGTACTCCGACTCAGTCACCGACCTCCCAATGCTTGAAGCGGTCGGTCACCCAGTCGCAGTCAACCCCGACAGGGCGTTGCTTCGCGAGGCAACGGCACGAGGATGGGAGATCCGAGTGTTCGACAACCCGCAGCTGCTCGTTGATGGCCGAACCGTGCGGGCACCCCACCCCGGCACAATCGGCGCAGTCAGTGCCGCGGCTGCGCTCGTTGCGGCCTACTGGTGGAAGACTCGGACGCCGTCGCGGTGGTGGCAACGCTGATGGGACACAGCCACTCCCATGGGCCCAGCGAGCCCGAGAAGCTGATCGACGGCTGGGACCGGTGGTCGCGCGACGCCACAATGCGCGCCACAATCATCGGCGTCGGCGTTGCCGCATCGCTCACCATTATCGGCATCGTCCTTCTTTGGCCGACCGGCGACGGCCGCGCCGAGGCAATCGCCGCCGGCGAACAGCTCGGAATTGTCGCGGAGCGACTGTCGGCGACCGTCGTTGACGAGGTCCTCGGGCAGTGCAGCTACTCGACCCCCGACGACATCCAGCTTTGCCGCGAGATCACGTTCATCGTCCACGAGGGACCAGAGGCCGGCGCCCTCGTGGCAATCCCGCCGATCAACGCGCGCTTCGACACGTCGATCCCACCCCTCGAAGCCGGCGACGAGGTGATCCTCGGCTACGAGGACACGACCAACTACTACTTTTTTGCCGACCTCGACCGACGTTCGTCGCTGGCGTGGCTCACCGTGGTCTTCGCCATCTTCGTCATCGCGCTCAGCCGGACACGAGGGGTGCTGGCACTCGCGTCGATGGGGATCACCGTCGTGGTCCTGCTCGGATTCGTTGCGCCGTCGGTGCTCGATGGCAACGACCCGTTGCTCGTCTGCATTGTCGCTGCAGCGGTGATTGCGATCACGAGCCTCTATCTCACGCACGGCCTCTCACCGACCACCACCGTCGCGCTCGCCGGCACCCTCGCTGCGCTCGTTCTCACACTTGGGCTGTCGTACGTGTTCTGGGAGTTGGCATCGATCACCGGACTCGGCACCGAGGAAGCGCTCCTCCTCCCCTATGTCGCAGCGGAACTCGACCTCTCGAAGCTCCTCCTCGGCGGGGCCGTGATCGGTGCACTCGGCGCGCTCGACGACATCACGGTCACGCAGGCCGCCACCGTGGCCGAGATGCGGCGCCGCGACCCCTCGGCTCCCACCAGCAGCCTCATCACGTCGGGGATCGTGGTCGGTCGAGAACACATTGCCGCCACGGTCAACACGCTGCTCCTTGCCTACGCGGGCGCGTCGATGCCGCTGCTCCTGCTGTTCAGCATTTCTGACCAGCCCCTCGACATGGTGGCCAACGCCGAAGTGATCGCCGTCGAGATCGTCCGGACCCTCTGCGGCTCGATCGGTTTGATCGCGGCAGTACCGGTCACGACCATGCTCGCCGCTATCGCGACCCGCGGCGCCATCGATCCTCACACGCACGAGCTCACCGACAATGAACCAACCCAGTCCGACGACGCGCCGGACCTGGCCCGCTGGGAAGACTTCGCTCCCGAGGGCGACGATCTCAGCTAACCCCGGACGCTGCGGAGCTAGACGTCCTTGACCTTCCTGGAGAGGATCGCCACAAGGGCGGCGAGAACGACCAGGAGGAGGGCACGGTTCTTCGACATGGTCTGACCGTAGCGAGACTGCCGTGAGATTTCCGGTCGCCCCCCGCTATGGTCCTCGGCGGAGGTGTCCGAGCGCCTGGTGGGCTCCCCCGCCTTCAAAGCGGGTGGGATGGGTGATCCCTGTCCGGCGGGTTCGATTCCCGTCCACCTCCGCCAACCATCTTTCCCGGCACCAGCTCTCACCCTTAAGTGGTGCAGCACGGCCTGGAGCAACCATGATCTCGGAATGAGCGACGACGAGGCTTCCGGCCTGCGCCCCCTGTTCACCGGGGCGTCAATGCACGACTACTTCCCGATCATGATGAAGGCAGAGCCGTCGGTACGGATGGACGCCGCCCCGGAGCCGCACACCTTCCCAGTCGGCGAGCCATTCGATCTGCCCCAAACGATGTTCTTCAACGACACCGACCAGTCCGTCGAGGACTGCCTCGTAAACACGGACACGGTCGCCGTCGTCGTTTTG
The DNA here is from genome assembly GCA_029247365.1 of Acidimicrobiales bacterium. GTDB lineage: Bacteria > Actinomycetota > Acidimicrobiia > Acidimicrobiales > Aldehydirespiratoraceae > UBA11606. The sequence continues at coordinate 5,672 of JAQWLJ010000048.1, forward strand.
CAAGACGGCAAGGTCCGTCACGAGCAGTACCGCCTCACCGGCGGCCCTGGGGTCCACTGGATCTCGTGGTCGGTCGCCAAGAGCTTCATCTCGACCCTCATCGGCATAGCTGTCGAGGAAGGCCGCATTGCAAGCATCACCGACGCAATTAGCGACTATCACCCCAAACTGGTCGGCTCGGCCTACGAGGGCGTGTCGATCGAAGACGTCCTGCAGATGTCGTCCGGCGCTCGTTGGAACGAGGACTACGCCGACCCCGAATCCGACATCCACCGCTTCGGCGCTGCCATGACCGGCGAACTAACGCTCGACGATTTCGTACATGGCATGGAAAACGAGCACCCACCCGGCTCGCTGTGTCGTTACAACTCTGCCGACACACAAGCCCTCGGCATGATGCTCGCCGGCGCCGTCGGTCGCCCGGTCGCTGAGTACATGAAAGACAAGCTCATCGACCCATTGGGGTTTGAGGCCGAGGGCTACTGGATAACCGACACCGCCGGGGTCGAGATGACCGCTGGCGGCCTGATGCTGACCCCACACGACTTTGCGAAGCTCGGAGAGTTGTTTCGCCGTGGGGGCGACTGGATGGGCGAACAAATCGTGTCCACCGACTGGGTGGCCGCCGCGACCCGAGCCAACAAGCCCCACACACAGCCCGGAAAGCCTGTCATTGCCGGAGGGAGCCTCCCCACCGGCTACGGCTATCAGTGGTGGCTGCCACCCGGCGATCGTGGCAACTTCCAAGCGATCGGTATCTACAACCAGTACATCCACGTCGACCCGATGACGGAGTCGGTGATCGTGAAGCTGTCGGCCAACCGAACGTATGGCACGGCTACCTCCGAGGAGGCCGACATGGAGGGTGCGAACGATGCCTTCTTCTCGGCCGTCGTGGCCGCGCTCGACTAAGCGCTACCGCTCGTTCGCCAGCCCAACGCGATCGGCGCAGCGTGCGCGCACTCCTCATTTGCCCCGCCGAGGCTTCGAGGGTGCGTGGGTTCAGACGCTCAGAAGATCGCGGGCACCGGTGTCAGACGACGGGTGCCGCAGCTTCGACATCGCCCGAGCCTCGATCTGACGAATGCGCTCACGGGTGAGGTTGAAATGTTCGCCCACCTCTTCGAGGGTGCGAGGTTCGCCTCGGTCAAGGCCAAAGCGGAGCTTGAGGATCTCGCGCTCACGCTCGTCAAGCGGCGCCAGCAGTCGGGAGATCTCTTCGGGGAGCAGCGCGGTGGCTGCCACTTCGAACGGCGAGTCGGCGCCTCGGTCTTCAACGACATCGCCAAGTTCAGCATCGCCGTCTTCGCGCAGTGGCTCGGAGAGCGACAGCGGCTCGGCCGCGAAGCGCAGCGCCTCGGTGACCTTTTCCTCGGGCATCTCCACTTCGATCGCCAGCTCGGCGAGCGTCGCCGGACGGCCGTACTTGAGTTCGAGACGGGCTCGCGCTTTTTGCAGCCGAGCGAGCGTGTCGCCGGCGTGCACCGGGAGGCGAATGGTGCGGCCAGTGTTGGCGATGCCACGGGTGATCGCCTGACGGATCCACCAGGTGGCGTACGTCGAGAACTTGAAACCCTTGCGCCAGTCGAACTTCTCGACGGCGTGCATGAGGCCGAGGTTGCCTTCTTGGATGAGGTCGAGCAGGGGCAGACCGGAGGCCTGGTACTTCTTGGCGATGGACACGACGAGACGCAGGTTTGACTGCACAAACGTGCGCTCGGCCCGCTCGCCCTTCTGCATGGCCCGGCGAAGCTCGCGCTTCTTGGCCGGGGTGAGCTCGGTCTCGACGTTCTCGAACTCGGCTCGCGCCTCGGCGCCGGCCTCGATCGCCTGCGCCAGCCGCACCTCGTCTTCCTTGGTGAGCAGTGGGTACTGACCGATATCGGTCAGGTATAGCCGAACAAGATCCTCTTCATCCCGCTCGACTCGCTCCTTCGCCACGGAAGACCTCCTGCTCCTAGCGCCGTTCTCGCACTGTACCGATCGCGCGGTGGGGAGCCACCGCGCGATTCCACCGATTCGTCTTCGGCACGTAATCGGCGCGACCTGAGGTGGATCTCAACCGCGGTACCGATTGACGATCGGCATTCGCCGATCGCGGCCGAAGGCCTTGGGGGTGACACGGGTTCCGAGCGGCGTCTGGCGCCGCTTGAACTCGGCGATGTCAACCAAGCGGCAAACCCGGCGAACCATCTCCGGATCGGCGCCGTCGATCTCCATAGCGATGATCTCAGCGACGGTCTTGTCGCTCTCGACGTACGCCTGGAGGACCGGATCGAGAACGTCATAGGGAGGCAACGACTGGTCATCGCGCTGATCCGGCTTCAATTCGGCCGACGGCGCCTTGGTGAGGACGTTGAGCGGGATGAGTTCACGACCCTCCCGCTCATTGCGCCAGTGACACAGCTCGTAGACGGTGAGCTTCCAGACATCGCGGATCACGGCATAGGCACCGGCGGTATCGCCGTAGAGCGTGGAGTAGCCAACCGCCGCTTCGGACTTGTTGCCGGTGGTGAGCACCAGCCAATCGTGCTCGTTGGCCATCGCCATCAGCACTGTGCCGCGAATACGTGACTGCAGGTTCTGGTCGGTGAGATCGCCAACCTCGATCTTTCCGTCACTCACGATTGGCAAGAGCATCTCAGTGAACGCAGCGTGGGCAGGCTCGATCGCCACGATCGACGTCTCGAAGCCGAGATTGGCGGCCAGTCGTTTGGCATCGGACACCGAGTGGTCGCTCGAGTACCGCGACGGCATGAGGATCCCGTAGACGTTGTCGGGACCGAGCGCGTCAACCGCGACCGCAGCGACAATCGACGAATCGACGCCTCCCGACAATGCAATAGCCACCTTCGAAAAGCCGGACTTCATCACATAATCGCGGGTGCCCATGACGAGGGTCTCCCACGTCTCGGCTAGTTCGCTGAGCGGCTCGACGAGTGGCGGCACGATCGGTGTTCGCTTACTCGCCACTGCCGGAGTGACGCGGACAAAGGGATAGGTACGTCGACTCTCGTACGGCTCGGCCCCGAGGTCGCGCGCCGGGGGTACGACGACGTCGAAGATCTCGAGCGACTCACGAAACGACGCGCAGCGGGCTGTGACGACCGGGCCGTCGGCCGACGGACTCATCACGAACGAACCGCCATCGAAAACAAGTTCGTCCTGACCGCCGACGAGGTTGGCGTACACGATCGGTACGCCAGCCTCTTCAACGCGAGTGGCAATGACCACCTCGCGGGTCTGCTGTTTCCCGATCCGGAACGGCGAGCCGTTGACGTTGAGCACGATGCGAGCACCGCCGTGCGCCAGTTGGGCGACCGGGCCACCTGCGACCCACGAGTCCTCACAAATCGTGACGCCAACGGGGATACCAGCGATCTCGTAGAGCTCGAGAGATTCCTGACCGGCTCGAAAGTGACGGACCTCGTCGAACACGTCGTAGTTGGGCAGATGTCGCTTGTGGTAGGTGCCGTGAATTTTCCCACCGGCGCACACAGCCACTGCGTTCCAGACATCCTTGCTGGCCACATCGCCGCCATCGGCAAACCCGATGACTGCGGCAGTTCGACCAGTTCCGGCCGCGAACTTCTCAAGCGCCGCGCGCACGTCGGCGAGAAAACCCGGCTTGAGGACGAGGTCTTCAGGCGGATAGCCGGTGATGGTCATCTCGGGCATGACGACAACGTCAGCGCCTGCCTCGGTCGCCTCACCCAACGCGTCAAGGGCCAGCGCGACGTTGCCGTCGAGGTCACCAACCATCGGGTTCAGCTGGGCGATGGCAAGGCGAAGCGTGTCAGCCACAAAGCCACTCTACGGAACTGCGTCGGGTGCGCCCAGCCAGAGGCTCAGACACCGCAGCCGACATGGAGAACTTCCCAGGGGCCGAGATCGTCATTGAGGTACTCGATGATCCGCGATCCTCCGCCCTCGAAATAGGAATCGTTCGTCACGATCTCCATGCGGCCATCACCGTTGAGATCAGCGACGGCCGCGATGCGGTAGCTCTCAAAGTACCAGCCGAGATCTTCGGTTTCGCCAGGCGGAACAACGTAGAAGCTGAGAATCGCGGTCTGCACCTGGCTCTCGATCAACTTGCGCATGATGGTGATCGAGTAGTCCCTGGGGGACGCCTCAAAGAGCGGACCGTCATAACCCGCGACGATCAGGACCTCCTCGACGCCGTCACCCTCAAGATCGGTTCGGATGACCTGTCGCAGGGTGGGGTCGGGGTCGATGACGCCCTGACCGTTGAGGACGTCGGACACTGCGTCCTTGTAGGTCTGGTTGTCATTCGACAGGACCTCAACCTTGTGTGGCACGACGTTCCAGTTCGCAGCGACCGCGACCGGGTAGTCGGGCCAGTCGTCGAGGCTCATGATCCCGTCGACGTCGGCGGATGGATCGATGAACTCGCAACCGCTTGTGACATCGCCTGCGACGACGGTCGTTACCGGCTCACCGAGCTTGATCACCTGGTAGGTCTCGCCCGCGGTGGCCGGAAGGAACCCATCGTCGAGGCCGAACCACTGACCAGCCGCTGACCAACCGGCCACGCCGGACCCCGCGACGATCGTGCCTGAACCAGGGGGAAGCGTGGTGGTCGTCGTGGTCGTCGTGGTCGTCGTGGTGGTGGTCGTGGAAGTGGTGGTCGTGGCGCTGTCATCGGATGCCGTCGCGTCGTCACTACCTGACGGTGCCTCCGTGGTTGACGTCGTCGGGGCGGAGGCCTCATCAACCACGGCTTCGAGGTTGGGATCGTCGTCGCTGCCGCCACCCACCAACAAGCCGATCAGCAGTCCAACGATCAGGACCAACCCGCCAATGATCCCAACAAGGGCACGCTGACTCATGTCTCGACAATAGACGAGACGAAGCGGCGCCCAGGGCGCCGCTTCGTCATTGTCTCGATCAGGCTGGGGCGGGACTCAGGCCAGGGCCGAGCAGATCGTGTTGGTGAGCAGGGTGCTCACCACGTAGGGATCGGCGTTGGCGTTGGGACGACGATCCTCGATGTACCCCTTGCCGTCCTGGGCGACCTGCCATGGGATACGGATCGACGCGCCACGGTCCGAGACGCCATAGCTGAACTGGTCATAGCGCTGCGTCTCATGAGCGCCGGTGAGGCGGTCCTCAATGCCAATGCCGTAGCCCTCGAGGTGCTCCTCGGGCTTACCGAAGGCTCCCATCGCTTCGCAGGCATCCTCGATGAGGGAGTACGGGCCCTCGCGCATCGCTTTCGTGGAGAAGTTGGTGTGCATGCCAGCGCCGTTCCAGTCGCCCTTCATCGGCTTGGCCTCGATGCTCACCTCGACATCGTGGTTCTCGGCGAGACGGAACAGCAGGTAGCGGGCAATCCAGAGGTGATCGCCGACGGTGACCGTGTCGACCGGACCGATCTGGAACTCCCACTGACCTGGCATGACCTCGGCGTTAGTGCCGGAGATAGCGAGGCCAGCCTCGATGCAGGCGGAGGTGTGCTCCTCGATCAGGTCACGGCCATGGATCTTGAGCGCACCGACGCCGCAGTAGTACGGGCCCTGCGGAGCGGGGAAGCCGTTGTTGGGGAAGCCGGCAGGCCAGCCAGTGGCCGGGTTGATCAGGGTGTATTCCTGTTCGAGACCGAACCACGGCTCCTGGTCGCCGAACTGTTCCATCGCGGCGCGCGCCGCCGCGCGGGTGTTAGTCGGATGCGGCGACAGGTCGCCGGTGAGCAGCGTCTCACAGAGGACGAGGATGTTGTCGCCGCCGCGGATCGGGTCGGGGCACTGGAAGACCGGTTGCAGGACGACGTCGGAGTTATCGCCGGTCGCCTGGTTGGTGCTGGAACCGTCATACCCCCAGATACCCGGCGTGTCGCCGTCGGCGAGGATCTTGGTCTTGGAGCGGATTTCACGAGTCGGCTCGGACCCGTCGATCCAGAGATATTCAGCCCGATAGGCCATGGTGCATTCCTCTGTGGGTGATGGTGGGCGCCCCTGCGGCGCACGTGAAGATGAGCAGCATGGTGCAAGCTCGGCGATCAGCGTTGCACCCGTCGTTTTCGCCGTTGTTGCTCGATTGTGAACGGAGTGTGAACGACCGTCCACAGGCCTTTTGCTGCGTGGCCGCGACCGCCACCCTGGGAAAAGGCGAGCCGGTCCGGCAAGCTAGATGCAATTATCGGGAGTGCTCATGTCGCGAGAACAGGAATACGTCCTTCGAACCGTCGAAGAGCGGGGCGTGCGCCTCATCCGCCTGTGGTTCACCGATGTCCTCGGCCAGCTCAAGTCGGTCGCGATCTCGCCGGCCGAGCTCGATGCGGTGTTTGAGGAAGGTGTGCAGTTCGACGGCACTGCGATCGACGGCTTCAGCCGCGTGCACGAGTCCGATGTCCTCGCCCGACCCGATGCCACCACATTCGAGCTGTTGCCGTGGGCGAAAGCGGACGAACCGTCCGGCCGCATGTTCTGCAACATCGAGAACCTCGACGGCACCGCCTTCGAGGGTGATCCCCGCCAGATCTTGCAACGCAATCTGCAGATCGCCCGCGGTCAGGGGTACACCTTCTTCGCTGCCCCCGAAGCGGAGTTCTTCTACTTCGATTCCGGCGACGCAGCCGACAGCCGACCCGTACCACTCGACCGAGCCAGTTACTTTGATCTCACGACCTCCGACGTGTCGAGCGATCTCCGCAAGACCACCATCCACATGCTCGAGGCAATGGGGATCCCTGTCGAGTACTCGTTCCACGAGGACTCGCCAAGCCAGCATGAGATCGACCTCCGCTACACCGAGGCGCTCGACATGGCCGACAACATCATGACGCTGCGTCTCGTGGTGAAGAAGATCGCGATGGACCGGGGCTGCTACGCCACGTTCATGCCCAAGCCCCTCAACGGCGTGCAGGGCTCGGGCATGCACACCCACCTGTCGTTGTTCGAGGGTGAGAACAACGTCTTCCATGACCCTGACGTCATGTACGGCCTGTCGACCACCGGCAGACAGTTCACGGCCGGTGTTCTGCACCACGCCCGGGAGATCACCGCGGTCACCAACCAGTTGGTGAACAGCTACAAGCGTTTTGCCGAGAAGTCTGAGGCGCCGCCGTTCGTTGCCTGGGCTCGTAACAACCGGTCGGCGCTCGTGCGGGTTCCAGTCCGCAAGGTCGGCAAGCCCGGGTCGGCTCGCATCGAGTACCGGGGCCTTGATGGCACCACGAACCCGTACCTCGCCTTCTCGTTGATCCTCGCCGCCGGCCTACGGGGCATCAACGACGGCTACGACCTGCCTCCCGAGACGAACGTCAACCTGTTCGAGTTGACCGACCACGAGCGTCGCCAGGTCGGGGTCGAACCGCTCCCTCGTTCGTTGCACGAAGCGCTCGACGTGATGGAAGAGTCGAAACTCGCCCGCGAGACCCTCGGTGAACACGTCTTCGAGTGGTTCCTGCGCAATAAGCGGGCCGAGTGGGCCGAGTACCAGGCGCAGGTCACCCCGTTCGAACTCGACCGTTACCTGTCGACCTGGTGAGCTGAGTCGAGATGGATCCACTGCTCATCTTTCCGTCTCCGGCTCCGCCGGAATTGGCCCAAGCCCTCGACATGGGTGGCTGGGCCTGGAAGGCCGCGACCGATCTCGATCAGGCCCGCAGCGAACAGCCCGCCGATGGGTGGGTCGGCGCGATCATCGTGGCCGGCACTGAACCCGACGACGCGTTTCGGCTCTGCCGGTCGATCCGCAGCGGCGACATTCATGTCGGCTCAGTGCTACTGCTGGTCGGTGGTGGGCACCTCGCGTCGCTCGACTTCCGCGAAGACCTCTTCGACGACTTCTGCCTGCACCCGTTCCACCCGATCGAACTTGAGGCGCGCCTCAAGCACCTGTTCCGCCGCACCGGTCAAGCCGAACGGGCCGAAGTCATCGAGTACGGCCCGCTCGGGATGAATCTCGAGACATACCAGGCTGTCATCGACGGCAAACCCCTTGACCTCACCTACATGGAGTACGAGCTGTTGAAGTTTCTCGCCCAACATCCGGGCAAGGTCTTCACCCGCGAAACTCTTCTCAGCCGAGTTTGGGGCTACGACTATTTCGGCGGCGCCCGCACGGTCGATGTCCACGTGCGCCGCCTTCGCTCCAAGCTCGGCGAGGAGCACGCCGGTCTGATCCAGACTGTGCGGTCGGTGGGTTACAGCTTCGGCACCAGCCGCTGGGTCTGAGACCCGCAGACGCTCAATCGTCGTAGGGGTTCAACTCCGAGAGGGCAAGGTATTCGTTGGGCTCGCCGTCTTCGGTCGTGTTTTCCTTGTCGCTGTTGCGACCGAGCAGCGCTCCGAGGATGCCGGCCAGCGGCGCCATGCTCATGAGCACACCAACCGGCATGATCACAAGCAAGAACACGATGAAGATGATGGTACCGACGTCCATGGCGCCATTTAACCCGAAATCGGGTCAGACCGTCGCAATCGCTTCGATCTCAATCTGGGCGCCGAGCGGCAACGTGGCCACGGCAACGGCGGAGCGAGCCGGACGGTGGTCGCCGAACTCCTCCATGTAGATCTCGTTCATGACGGCGTAGTCATCCATGTCGGTGAGGAAGACGGTGGTCTTCACGACATCGGCGAGCGACGCGTTCGCCGACAAGAGCACACTGCGGAGGTTGACGAACACCTGACGCAGCTCGGCTTCGACCCCGCCATCAACAATCGCTCCGTCGGCGATACCGACCTGGCCGGCTGTGAAGAGGAGGTCGCCACCACGGACGATGGGGGTATAGGGACCGACAGGCTTGCTCATGCCGCGGAGCCTACGTGGTTCGCGTCGGCCACGACGAAGGCAAGACTGCATCAAGCCAGGCAGCGGCCGCGACCGCAGCCATCACTGCGTCGCTCGCATTGACCGGTTCGCCATCGCATGGCTCGATCGCCACACGAATCTCAGGGGTGTCGACCGCGCGCAGGATGCCGAACGACCGGATAGTCAGGTCGTGAATTGACCCGTCGTTGGGGTCGACCGCGAGCTGCTCACTCCGGACCAGCCCAAGTCCCATGTGAGCCGCACCCTTGCAGTAGGAGCGAAGGACAATCGCCTCCATGTCATCGGCCACCGAGCCGGCCCGGACCGCAACGTCGATACTGCCATCGTCGGCGATCGCAGCCGTTGCCGATCCGCCCGTCGGTGATCCGATCCACCCCACCTCGCCTCGAGCGGCCGCTGCGAGCACAGAGGCCTCAACCCAACCGGCGCCGCGCACCTCAGCACTGGTCGGCGGGCCGGGGATATCGACCTCCTCGACGGTGACGCTGGGGAGCACTCGCGAGATCGATTCGACGATGCCCTCGGTTCGAGCAACCCGGACCACACCCGTTCCATCCACCATCAGCCCTGCCGCAAGCGGGGGACGCTTGGCGCCACGACGGACTGCGTCTTCTCGGGCATAAAGAACCCGAACCGGCCGATCGTGCTCCTCGGCCAATCGGCGGGCGACTTCGGCGACCTCGGAGTTCACTTTCCCACCGAACGCACCAGCATTCGCAAGCGGTGACACTGGGTCGCCGCCCGGCGCGCACCACGACGCATCGGTCTCGAGATACCCAGGCTCGACCCACGAGGTCTGCAGGGTGATAGCCCAGTCGCCGGCAGGAACGGCGATCGGCGGATCGAAGGCCGCCGTCGTACGCCGGCCCTGGACCTTGCCCGCCGCGGCCAGGGCATCGGCGCGACGTTCTGCCACCACCCATTCCCCGTCCTGCTTCGGGTCAGGTACGGCGACAAGAGCATCCGCAGGCGCGGTGTCGTCGGCGAATCCACCCTCCCCGAGCGCTACGTGCGAACCGACGCCCTGCGCGACACCGCCCTCGAGCTCGGCCCGACGGACCGCAGCATCGGTCACCTGCACCGATGACGGGGTCGGGTACGCCACCCAGGCATCGATAACTGGCTGCCATCCGGTGCAGCGGCAGAGGTGAGCGAGCAGCGCATCTTCGGCGGTGCCGCGGTCGTCGTGCTCGCCGCCTTTCGCCCGCAGGCTCTCAAACCGGCAGATGATGCCGGGTGTACAGAAGCCGCATTGGCTACCGCCGGTCGACGCGAATGCGTCACCCCAGGCAGCCCGGGTCTCGTCACCGAGCCCATCAACCGTAGTGATCTCGCGGTCTCGAACCCGACGAACCGGGGTCACGCACGACACCCGTGCCTGCCCGTCGACGAGCACCGTGCAGCAACCGCACTGGCCCTGAGGCGAGCAGCCATCCTTGACCGACGTGAGCCCGCACTCACCGCGAAGCACGTCGAGCAGCGTTGATGTCTCATCGGCGACAGTATGAGCCTCGCCGTTGACGGTGATCTCCATCGGTCGCAGGTTACGGTCACCGGCGATGGCTCAGTTCTACCGGCGCACGTTCCTCCTCGGCACCACAAGCCTTGTGCTCGCCGCTGCGTGCGGCGGAAAAGACAACGATCCGGTCGCGTCGGGTGCGGCTGGCGACGTCTCGGTGTTCGGCGAGGGCGGGACAGGCGAGATCACCTTCCTGATCCCGGTCTTCCCAACCGGATCTCGTCAGGACCCAACGCTCGTCGCAGGCGTCCCGCAACGGCTGCCATTCATCGTTGCTGACGAGATCGACAATCTGCGCGAGGGGGCGCCTGCATCGCTCGACATCCGCATCGAGCAGGCCGGCGAGCTCGTCGCCGAGGCCACCGTCGCCCAGCGGGCCGACGGCATCATCACGCCCTACTTCGCGCTCTCGATCGAGTTCGCAGCGCCGGGTGAGTACTCGGCGTCGCTCCCGGGTTTTCCCGATGTCGCAGCCGTTTCGTTCACGGTGGTCGACGCCGACCAAGTACCGATCCCGCAGGTGGGCGACACGATCGAACCGACCGTCACCCCCACCATCGACGATGACCAAGGCGTGACCCCGATCTGCACGCGGGCGATCCCATGCCCATTTCATGACGTGTCGCACGCCGACGTCGCCACCAATGGCCGAGCGATGGTGTTGTTGGTTGCCACGCCGGGCTTTTGCCAGACCGACATCTGCGGACCGGTGGTCGACCTGTTAATCGATGCGGCCGATGGCCGAGACGACCTCGACGTCATCCACGCCGAGGTCTACGTCGACCCGTCCGACTTCGCAACGGGCGGCTTTCCGGAGCTCACACCAATCGTGCAGGCTGCGGACCTCCCGTTCGAACCGGTGCTGTTCGTCATCGACGGCGACGGTATTGTCCTTGCCCGCATCGACACGACATTTGACCAATCCGAATTGGCCGAGGCGATCGCACTGGCCTGACCCGGTGCGCAGGCCAGCCTCGCTGGCGACCTCGTCAGATTCTCGAAACGTCGAAAAGATCAGCTGAAGGACTGACCGCAGCCGCAGGTGCGCTGGGCGTTCGGGTTATCGATGGAGAACCCGGCGTCTTGGAGGCCGTCCTTGTAGTCGAGCGTTGCGCCCTCGAGGAGCTGCGCCGACTGCGGGTCGACGACCACGTCAACACCGGAGAAGTCCTTGGTGATGTCGTCGGCAGCCTTGTCGGTGTCGAAGTACATCTCGTAGGAAAAACCCGAGCAGCCACCGGGGCGAACGGCAACGCGCAGCGCCAATCCGTCTTCACTTTCGGCGGTAATGAGCTCGTTGACCTTCGACGCAGCGTTATCGGTGAGCATGATCATGTCGGGGCCTCCACAGGTGGTGTACAACCGGAACGGACGCCAGTGTATCGGCCGATATCCCCTCGGCGGTAGCGAGCCATTCCTTCGGAGGTAGCGAGACGTATCATGAGGGGGTGACCATGGCTCCCCCCACCGCAGATCAGGTCATGGTCCTGATGAGCGGCGTGATCGACCCCGAGCTCGGCTCCGACATCGTTGAACTCGGCATGGCCAAAAGGGCCGATGTGGCCGACGACGGTGTCATCACCCTCGAGATTGCGCTCACCACCTCGGGCTGTCCACTGCGGGCGCAGATCCAAAAAGACATCCGCAGCCGACTCACCAATCTGCCCGGCGTCACCCAGGTGAAGATCAACTGGGGTGAACTCTCCGACGACGAGCGCGCCGAAGCGATGGCGAAGGCACGTTTCAACGTCAGCCAGAACGCGCCCGACACATCGATCCCATCGACCACCAAGGTCGTCATGGTCGCCTCCGGCAAGGGTGGCGTCGGCAAGTCGTCGATCACCACCAACCTCGCCGCCGCACTCGCAGAGAAGGGCTACGCAGTGGGGGTCATGGATGCCGATATCTGGGGCTTCTCTGTCCCGCGCATGCTCGGGGTCGACGGTGACCTGCTCAGCAAGGGCGGCAAGATCCAGCCACTGGTGCGCGTGATCGGCGAGGGCCGCCTCGAGGTCGTGTCAATGGGGTTCCTCGTCGCTCAGGAAGACTCTGCGCTGATGTGGCGGGGCCTCATGCTCAACCGCGCGGTCCAGCACTTCTGCCAAGACGTCGATTGGCCCGCGGACCTCGACTACCTGTTGATCGACATGCCACCGGGCACCGGTGACGTGCAAATGGGACTGGCCAAGATGTTGCCGAGGGCCGAGATGATCATCGTCACCACACCTGCACTCAACGCGCAGAAGGTCGCGGCCCGAGTGGCCGACATGGGACGCAAGAACTACCTCCGCATCGTCGGCGTGATCGAGAACATGTCCGAATTCGTCGCTCCCGACGGCAGCCGCCATCCGATCTTCGGCGCCGGAGGTGGCGCGCAACTCGCGGCCGATGTGGGTGCACCGATGCTCGGCAGCGTGCCGATCGAGTCGATCGTCAGCGAAGGCGGCGATCGAGGCGAGCCCGCCGCGCTCAGCGAAGGTGCAGCGCCCGACGCCCTGCGTGCGATTGCGACCCTCCTAGCCGAGGAATACGTGCCACCTGTCGAGATGGCGGGCTGCAGCGCCCGCATGCTCGACGCGGCAATGGCGGCGCTCGACGCGCTCGACGACGAGGAAGTCGCCCCCGCAGCCGACGCCAGCTGATCGGGCTCCCCAGCCTCAAGACCGACCCTGTCCCTACCGATTGAAGGGACATGAGTTTGGAATCTTGGGAGGTTGTTGCGTGACCCCATGGACTCGACACGTCGCTGCCGCGTCCCGCGTTCGACACAACCTAAAGCTCCAACCGGAGCAACGGCTCGAGTCGCTGGGCCTCCCCAGGGGTCTCCACCCCGACGACACCATGGCCGTCGCCACCATGCTCTGCGTCGCGCGCGGGCGGGCGGGCCAACGGCTACTCAACCGCCATCCTTGGCCAAATCGGTGGCACCGGCGAGGGGCCGGAGCGCCTTGTCCGAATCGTCGTGATGGGCAACGAGTCCAGAGCAACGACACTCATCGGCGATGTCGACAACACGATGACGCTCGACAACCTGACCGGGCTTCCCGGCCGTGGCTATCTGCTCAAGGCCCTCGACGATGCGCTCCAGGCGACGACCGGCACCGGCCGCAGCGTCGCCGTCTTCACGCTCGATGTCGACCGATTCAAAACGGTCAATGACGCCCGCGGGTTCGTCGCCGGCGACGACACGCTGCCCACTCTTGCGACGAAGCTCGCAACCACTCTTCGGCCCGACGATCTCCTCGCCCACTTCGGCAGTGACGAGTTCACCATTGTCTGCCCTGACGTGTTCGGGGTGGCCGAGGCAGCAACCCCGGCGAGCGCTTCCGGGGAATTTGCTTCGATGAACCGGCCGACAGTCCGCTGAGCGGCCTGACCGTCTCGGTCGGCATCTCGCTCGGCGACGCCAACCGAGCTGCCGAGGAGATGGCGCGCGAGGCGGAGACTGCACTGCACCAAGCCAAGGGCTTTGGCCGCGATCGCTGCGAACTCTTCGATGACGAGCTGCGCAACAGTGCTGAGCGTCGAAACACGACCGACCAGAGACTTCGCAAGGCTCTCGACGACGACGCGATTCAGGTGCACTACCAGCCGATCGTCCACCTCACGTCTGACCGAATCGTTGGCTGTGAGGCGCTCCTGCGCATCATCGGCGAGGACGGTGCCCACCTCAACCCTCGCGAGATGATCGGCGCCGCCGAGGATGGTGGCCTGATCCGTCGGATCGAGAAGACCGTGCTGCAGCGGGCCGCGAGCGTCGTGCGGCTCACGCCCGAGATCGGCGACGATGCGATGTTCGTGTCGGTGAACGTCTCGGACCGCCGGGTGCTTGACAGCCGCTTCCCGTTCGCCCTTGCGCACACGCTCTACAACGCCGACCTTCCCGCCGAGCAGGTGTACCTCGAACTCCACTCGTCGGCTATCGCCGGCAAGGGTCCCGGCACGCGACTGATCATCCAACTGCGCGCCCTCGGCGTGTGTGTTGTGATCGACGAGTTCCTGGGCGCTAACGACACTGACCACGTCGGGCCTGGCACGCTTACCTTCGTCAAGCTCGACACGCGACTCGTGCACGGAATCCATGGGGACCGGGGCCAAGCCCGGGCCGAACTCGTCATCGACTCGATCACCGACCGCGAGGTCGACGTCTGCGCCGTCGGTGTCGAGACCGAAGAAGATCTGATGGTCGTTCGCGAGCTCGGCTGCCATTTTGCCCAGGGCTACTGCTTCTCACCGCCGGTGGACGCATCCCACCTCGGCACGATCATCACCCGCCAGAGCTGAGCCCCGGCCGTTCACCGTCGTCGGCGTCGTAGGTCGCCTCGCCGATATCGATTACGTCGGTGCTGCGGAACCCACCGCCCGGGTTGAAGCCGGGACCGAAGCCGCCCGCCGCCGCAGCCGTTCCTCCGATCGTGGAGGTTTGAACCCGTCCGCTGTAGCGGACCATCAATCCCGTGCGAACGATCGCGCGTGTCGGCGGGAACAAGAGCAGAAGACTCATTGCGTCGGTAAGAAAGCCGGGGGTAAGCATGAGCGCACCAGCGACCGCGATCAACACACCGTCGACAAGCTCCGTGCTCGGCAGGGATCCTTCGGCCAGCCGCTGCTCGACCCGACGGATGATCCCGAGACCCTGCTGCTTGACCATCCAGGCGCCGACAGCCGAGACAACGATGACCAGAGAAATCGCGTTCAGCCATCCGACCCCACCGGCAACCTGGGTCAGAACCCAGATCTCGAGTATCGGTACAACGATGAACGAGACCGTCAGGATGCGAAACATGTCCCCATGAGCGTACGGCCGATCGCGACAGGCGAGATACACGATGGGACTTCTAAGCTGCCGACGTGCCTTCCCTCGGTCCCGCCGACCGTCCGCCCTCCGTCGACGCCCTCGCCCGGTCGATTACTGACGTCGGACTTCCACATCCGATGCTGGTCGACGCAGCCCGCTCCGCCATCGCGGCGGGGAGCCCCGAATCGGCCCACGGCATCGCGCTCGCGACAAGCAGGCGGATGTTGCGACCTGTCATCAACGGCACGGGCACGATCCTGCACACCAACCTTGGCCGAGCGCCGGTGGCCGTCCACCAAGCCGAGCGCTACACGAACCTCGAACTCGACCTGACCACCGGCGGACGCGGGAGCCGCATGGCGACCGCAGGCGACCTGATCGCGAGGGCGTGCGGCGCCGAGAAGGCAATCATCGTCAACAACTGCGCGGCCGCAGTGCTGCTGGTGCTCGGTGGTCTCGCCGACGGGCGCGACGTTGTGGTCAGCCGCAGCGAATTGGTCGAGATCGGCGGCGGCTTCCGTATTCCTGATGTCATGGCCCGCGGTGGGGCAAACCTGATCGAGGTCGGTACGACCAACCGCACCCGCGTCGCTGACTTCGCAAAGGCGGTCGACGACCCCGCCACCGACGTCGGCGTGGTGCTGCGTGTTCACCAGTCGAACTACAAGATCGTCGGCTTCACCGAGGCACCGACCACCGCTCAGCTCGCCGGGCTCGACGCGCCGCTCGTCGCCGACATCGGCTCGGGGCTGCTCGACAGCCGTTGCCCGTGGCTACAGGGGGGCCCGCCAGGCTGGCTTGCGGAGGAACCGGCGGCCCGGCAGACGCTCGCCGCCGGAGCCGGACTTGTCGCCTTTTCCGGCGACAAGCTCTTTGGTGGCCCGCAGGCTGGCATCATCGCTGGCGACGCGGAACTGGTGGACCAGTGTGCCCAACATCCCCTCGCCCGCGCCCTACGGCCCGGCGATCTCGTCCTCGGTGCACTCCAGGACACTGCGCTGGCCTACCTACGCGAGGAAGGCAATGCGATTCCGTTCTGGCGAATGGCCGCACTCACCGTTGAACAGTTGCGACTTCGGGCGGCCGCCTTCGACGCCACGGGAGTCGGTGACGTCGTCGATGTCCAGTCGACGCCCGGCGGCGGAACGCTGCCGGGCGTCGAGATGGACTCGGTCGGCATCGCCCGCTCCGGTGACCACCGCGACACGCTGCGCGGCCTTGACCGGCCAATCATCGCTCGGGTCGAGGGCGACACGACCTACGTCGACCTGCGAACCGTGCATCCCGAGGACGATGCCACCGTCATCAACGCGCTGCGCTCGCTCGACTGATGCACGTTGTCGCCACCGCCGGGCACGTCGACCACGGCAAGTCAACCCTCATCAAAGCCCTCACCGGGACCGACCCCGACCGGCTCAGGGAAGAGAAGGCCCGCGGCCTCACCATTGATCTTGGGTTCGCCGGCGCCAAACTGCCGTCGGGTCGGGGCATCTCGTTCATCGACGTGCCGGGCCACGTTCGGTTCCTCAAAAACATGCTCGCCGGCGTGGGTGGCGTCGACGCGTGCGTCTTTGTCGTTGCGGCCACCGAAGGCTGGAAGCCCCAATCAGAGGAGCACCTGCGGATCTTGAGCCTGCTCGGAATCCAGCACGGTGTGATCGCCCTCACGAAGATCGGTCAGGCCGACGACGATCTTGTTGAGCTCGCTCAGATGGAGATCGCAGAGCGAGCCGAGGGCACGTTCCTCACCGACGCCGAGATCGTGCCGGTCGACGCGGTCGACGCAATGGGTATCAGCGACCTCCAGGAGGCGCTCGACCGGCTGCTCGACGTCACGCCGACTGCGGCCGACATCAAGCAGCCCCGGCTCTGGATCGACCGGGTGTTTGCCGCCAAAGGTGCTGGGACCGTCGTAACCGGAACCCTCACCGGCGGCATGTTGCGGGTTGACGACGAACTCGTCGTGTTGCCCCACGGCCACGAGGCTCGGATCCGGGCACTCCAGAGTCAGTATGCAGATCGCACCAAGGTCGGCCCCGGTAACCGCGTTGCCGCGAACCTGTCGGGCATCTCCTACGATCAGCTTTCCAGAGGCGATGTCCTCGTACGAGACGGCGAATGGCACGTGACCCGGCGGGTCGACGCGTCGCTGCAGGTGCTCGACTCACTCGACCGACCGGTCACCAGGCGAGGAGCGCACCTCGCGTACATCGGGTCCGGCGAGCACCCTGCACGGGTCCGTGTCCTTGGTCCTGACGCAATTGATCCAGGTGCGGAGGGAGCGGTCCGCCTCCACCTTCCCGTCGGCCTGCCACTCGTGCCCGGAGACCGCTTCATCCTTCGCGAGTCCGGCCAGGGTGTAACGCTCGGCGGTGGCGAGATCCTCGACGTCGAACCGCTGATAGCCGCAGCAAAAGCCACGCCCGATCGAGACGTCGACCGCGTGGTCCGTGAACGGGGCAAGGTCGATGTCGACCACCTTCGCCGACTCACCGGCGAGCGGCGCGAACCGACGGTTGGGAACTGGGTGGTCGACCCGTACGTGCTTGTCACCGAGGCCGACCGTCTGCGGACCGAGGTCACCAATGCAGGGCCGCTCGGGCTCGATCTTGCTGGGATCGACGACTTCGGCCGGGCTGTGCTCGACACGCTCGACGACCTGGTGGCCGATGGTGGCCATGTCCGCTTGACGACCGCCGGTGACACGCTCGCCGACAGCGACCTCGCAGCCCGCTTCGCTGCCGACCCGTTCAACCCGCCCGAGCCCGAGCCAGGTGACCAGGCCGAAATTCGCGAACTCGTCCGGCGCGGCGATCTGGTTTCGCAGTCGGGTGTCGTCTTTGCGGCCTCGGCAATCGACGAAGCGGCCCGAGTGGTTGCCCGTTTGCTCGCCGATCAGCCCGACGGCATTACCGTCGCCGATGCTCGAGACGCATGGGGGACCAGCCGAAAGTTCGCGATCCCGCTGATCACCCGACTCGATGAGACCGGCGTGACACGCCGACGCGACGACCTAAGGATCGCCGGACCTCGGCTGCCGGAGATCTGAGACGGACTGACTTCAGACGGTGACGAGACTGCGGCGCTCGGCTTCAGACAACCCGCCCCAGATACCATGTTGTTCACGGATCTGCAGGGCGTAGGTGAGGCACTCCGCCTGCACAGGGCAGGTTTTGCAGATCGCTTTTGCCGACGCTTCACGGAAGCGCTTCTCGTCTCGGCGTTCGGGCGCGGGTGGCGGGAAGAACACCGCCGACTGGGGACCCCGACAGGCGCCCCGTAGTTGCCACTCCACCTGATTGATGCTGATCGCCATGGAATCTCCCGACTACCAATCCACTAGCTACCAGACGGCGGACCCCGAGCACAAACGCTGTCGGTGAAGGCTGATGCCATCTTGGCCACACCGGCAGGCTCAGCACCCGGCGGCGAGCCCCTCCGCTTCTTGTCTCCAGAGCTGGCACGGGCGGCCACCATCGAGCCGGACACGCCGTTGTGCTAGTCGGCAGGTTCAGGGTCGCCGTTGCGAAGCTCGCGGTAGTCGCGGGCGCCGCCTTCCTCAGGCTCGATCTCGAGATAGAGACCCTCGATCGCCACAACCCGAACGGAATCGCCCTTGGCAATTGGCGTGGTGCGGTTGACACGAGCCTTCCAGGGGGCACCGTCAACCAGTACGACACCTTCCTTCTTCATGTCCTCGGCGGCATCACCGATCGAGCCAACCATCCACTCGCGCCCGATCGTCGGCGTCCCGAAGCGGGTTCGGATCATGGCGGGCATGCCCGAGATCATCGACAGCGACACGCCGATGATGCCGGCAAGCAGGGTGATGATCGAGATTCCCATGCCGTCGTAAAGGAACAACGAACCCGCAACCAGGCAGACGGTCGCGATCACTGACCAGGCCTGGGAAACACCCGTTTGGACGTCAACCGCGTAGCCAAGCATCGAAATCACCAAGAGCGCGACCGCCCACGGGCGTGTCGGGAGCACCTCGAGGCCATAGCAGCCGAGGATGAAACATCCTGCGCCAAGCACACCGGCGATACCGACGCCTGCTGTGTACAGCTCGAAAATCAACAGCCCAGCACCGATCAAGAAGAGCAGGTAGGCCATCGGCGGGCTGGCGAAGGTGTGCATCCAGCCGTCGAATAGCGGCAACTTCCAGAAGCGGATGCCCGAGATCGGCACGCGCACGGCTTCGTCACCCGAGGTATCGATCTCGGACTCGAACCCGGGGAGGTCGAGCACAAAGAACGCAATGGTCGGGGAGTCGCGGTCGGCGAGCCCGAAGTCACGGACCGATTCCTCGTCGACTGTTCGGTCACGCAGCGTCTCGGCGACCGCACGGAACTCAGTGGAGAGCAACTCATCGTCGATCACCAGATCGCCGACATTGCCGAAACTCGAGCCGACCGACACCGCAATCTCATCGGTCGTGGCGAGGAGTTGCGCAACCTTGCCATGAGCCGCCGAGCCCGACGGACCAACCCAGGCGTAGATCGGGATCTCAGCACCGTGGATCCGACGGGCGAGGGCCTGGAGGCGTTCATCGCTGATGACGGCTTCGCTGCTGTTGACCTGCAGGACGAGACCGCCCGAGCCTGCCCGTTCCGTCTCCTCGATCAGCCGCTCCAGGTAGTCGGCGACGACGTCATCGAGCAGACCCGACATCTGGAAGACGTCGAACACGCTCGGATCGAGAGAGTCCTGGGCCGGCACCACCGGCGTTGACTCAGCCCGCGCGGGGCTGATCATTGACAGCACCCCGAACAGAACTGCCAGGAAGGTGGCCGATAGGGTGACACGGCGTCGCCGAACAGGTGACGTCGTCAGAGAGGCAGCTGACGGGCCCAAGGAGGCAGATGGATCCCGGTCGTTTCTTCGCATCGTCGCGAGTCCTGATCGTGGCGGGGAAAGGTGGAGTAGGAAAGACGGTGTCCGCGGCGGCAATCGCCTCGGCTGCGTCTAAAACCGGGCGCTCCGTCCTCCTCGTGGAGGTCGCAGGACGCTCGGCGTCGGCTCCAATCTTCGGAGTCGAACCCCAAGGCTACGAGCAAGTCATCGCAGTCCACGAGGCGGAGGAAGGTGATCCTCCACGGGGCCGGATCGCGCTCCGATCGATCACCCCTGACCAGGCATTGCTCGAGTGGATCGCCGCCCATGGCTTCAAGGGACTCGTGACCCGCATGGCCTCGTCGGGCGTGCTCGAGGTGATCGCTACGGCCACGCCGGGAGTCAAGGATCTACTCGTTCTTGGCCGGATCAAGGCGTTCGAGAGCGAGGGCGCGTTCGACCTCATCGTGGTCGATGCGCCGGCAGCGGGTCACGCCATCGGGTTTCTCCGCTCCCCTACCGGGGTCCGCGATGCAGCCCGCACCGGAACGATCCATCGCCAGGCGGTCGAGATCCTCGACCTGATCTCGGACCCGGCCCGCTGCCAGGTGGTCCTCGTCACAATCCCCGAGGAGACGCCAGTCAACGAACTCATCGAGACGTCATTTGCGGTCGAGGACGAGGTGGGCGTGCGTCTCGGACCCGTGGTGGTCAACAGCGTTCTCCCCGCCGTTTCTGGACTCGACATCGATCTCGCGTCCCTTGATGTCTCCGACATGGAACGGGCCGCCCTGCAAACCGCAGCCACCTTCCGAGCCGGCCGAACCGCGCTGCAGGACGAACAGCTCGCCCGCCTCGGCGCCGACCTCCCCCTCGACCAACTCCACCTCCCGCAGCTGTTCGGCACCACCATCGGCACCGCCGAGCTTGAGGTGCTGACCGACGCCCTGCTCGCTGGGATCGAGGCCCTGCCCGAGGCTGACTCATGAGCGCCGACACGTTCGCCGAGTTGCTGGCCGAACGGCAGGTCGTGATCGTCTGCGGCACCGGCGGGGTTGGCAAGACGACCACGGCGGCTGCGACTGCGCTCGCCGCCGCCGAGGCCGGGCGCCGGGCCGTCGTCGTGACGATCGACCCTGCCAAGCGATTGGCCGACGCGCTCGGGATCGCCGAGCTCGGGAACACACCGACGGTAATCGACGGCCCCTGGCCTGGCACCCTCGCTGCGCTCATGCTCGACACCAAGTCGACGTTCGACGAGGTCGTGCGCCGCAATGCGACCGACAACGACCAGGCCGAGCAGATTCTGTCGAACCGCTTCTACCGCAACGTGTCAGGCACGCTCTCGGGCACGCAGGACTACATGGCGGTCGAGAAGCTAGCCGAGCTCTACGACAGCGGCGACTGGGATCTGGTGGTGGTCGACACGCCACCGACCCGCGATGCCCTCGCCTTCCTCGAAGCGCCACAGATGCTGTCGCGTCTGCTCGACAACCCGATCTACAAGCTGGTCATCGCGGGAAACCGGGGCGTGTTTGGTGTGGCAAACAAGGCCGCGCAGACGGTTATGCGGCAGCTTGCCCGTGTCGTCGGCGCCTACGTCGTTGACGAGGCCATCGCCTTCTTTCAATCGTTCGACGGCATGGAGAAGGGCTTCAAGGAACGAGCGCAGGCCACGCTCGCGCTCATGGGCGACGAGCGCACTGCGTTCGTTCTGGTCGCGTCACCTCGCGGCGACACGCTCGACGAGGCTCACTACTTCCTCGACCGCATCCGCGAGGCCGATCTCGATGCCGATGCCGTGATCGTCAACCGGATGCTCCCTGCGACCGGACTCTCGCTCCAGCAGTCGAACGCGCTCCACAGCTCGTTGGCGGCCGATACTGATGCAGCCGGCGCCGCCCAAGCGTTGCTCGACCTCGTCACCGCTGCGGCCGCGGACGACGACCGGGTCGCCGAGCTCAGCAAAGCTGCCCCCCTTGCGGTGCTCACCGCTGTGCCACTGCTGGCTGATGACGTGCACAACCTCGACGGCCTCCGTGTCATTGCCGACCTGTTGACCCGCTGATCCCGTCAGCGCCCACGACTCGCCCCGCTATCGCTCGTACCAGATGAGGTCCTTGGGAATCACATGGGTGTCCGCAGAGATCATTGCGACACCGTCGAAGACCCAGTCGAGGAAGAGGACCGAAAGCGTGTTGGTGAGCTCCTTCACGCGTTCGGGGGCCATCGTCGGCGACGAGCAGGTCGAATCGGCCCAGGTCACGAGATACTCAACCACCAGTGGGTTGGCCTCCGGCCGTCCGGCGACCTCATCGAGGTAGTCACAAACGTCGCTGAACGATGCATGCGCAGCATCGACAAGCTCGGCCCGGTAGGCCGGCGCAGACGGGCTGGCCTCCCATAGCGCGGTCACGTTCGGGTCCACTGGCGTCGTCTGGTCGTCGGTGCCGACCAAGATCAGCATCGGCTGGTCGATGCGAGCGAAGTCCTCGTCGGTAAAGAAGCGCGAGGCGGGTGCGAGCGGAATGATCGCGTCGACTCGGTCGTCGGCCACAACGGTGCCACCCTCGAGTTCAACGCCAGCGGCGACTGCGAGCGTGGTGTAGCCACCAAAACTGTGACCGGCGACGGCGATGGACTCTGGGTCAACCATGTCGACCCAGCCCGCGGTCTCTGCGTCGTCGGCTGCCGTCATCGCGTCCATCACCGCGATCACGTCGAGCGGGCGGTTGAGAGCGATCATCGCCGTGTCGTCCTCGGCCCCCAGGACCTGATCGACTGCGGTATTACCGGTGTGGTCAGGGGCGACCACCACATAGCCGTGACTGGCAAGCGTCTCAGTGAAGTCGGAGTGGTTGAAGCGGATGCCACCCGAGCCGTGGGAGTACACGACAAGGGGAAAGCGGCCTGGCGCTGCGTCGGCCGCCATCGCAGGGATTGCTCGAGGCGAGTCATAGTAGTCACCGGTGATGAACGAGTACCGGTAGGCGCCGCGGTTGCTATCCACGTCAACCGGGAACCAGATCTCAACAGTGAGTGGGCGGGCCCGGGCCACGTCGGTGATCGTGATGGTGTTGACCCCAACCTGGTGCTCGCCGACCCCGAGATACTCCAGCGCCTCCGGCGCAACAGTCGTCGTGGTCGTCGTGGTTTCTGAGGTGGTCGTGGTCGTCGTGGCTTCCGATGTGGTCGACGGCGCGTCCGCAGTGGTGGTGCTGGTCGCCGTCGACTCTGCGACCTGCTCGTCGCTGCTGCCCCCACACGATGCAGCAAGCAGCGCGAGCACGAACAGCACAGCCAAGAATTGACGCATGGCCCCATGCTCACACGATCTCGACATCCGTTGCGTAACTCGGCTGTCGTCCCGGCAGGGCCTGGATCCCAGCTCCGCCTGGATACAGGGACGTCTCGGGCCGGACGGGACGGGGTTGGTGGGCCTCAATCCAGAGTCGGAGCAGCAGGCGTTTCTCGGCACCGGGTGGGTCGAAGAAGCTGTCGCGGCTGTGCATGACGGTGTAGTTGTTCGCAAAAACTGCCTCGCCGGATTGCAGGGTGAAGGTCAGAGCCATGCCGGGATCACGGCCAAGAGCATCCATCGTTTCGAGCGCCTCGTGATCCACCGCGTCAAGGGGGCAGAGTTCGGGTTCTTCGTCGTGGGCGATCTCGATGTACTGGCGCAGATAGCGGTTCGACAGCACACCATCAACCTCGGAGTAGGTCGGCACGAGGTACTCGGTAACCGGGTGGTGGGTGTCAGGCTGTTCACCGAAGCGGTGATAGCGCCACCCTCGGATATGACGCTCGAGCAGTTCGGGGTGGTTACGGCGCATCGCTTCGTAGATCGTCATCGAACTTACGAAGTGGTTTGCGCCACCCTCGGACGCCGGCCGGATGCACAGAAACGACAGCACGTCACCAGGATCGGTGTGAGGCGAAAGCTCCTCACTGCGCCGATAGGCGCGGGCGTTGGGATCGACATCGGTCATGTCGATCACATGGCCGAGACGGTCGCCCATCACGCTCTGGCTCACCGGCTCACCGATCTCGAGTCCAACCCGCCAGAAGATCAGTTCGGCAACCGCAAGATCGCCAACCGGGAACCCCCGAACGATTCGGATGCCCTGGCCGTACATGACGTCATGGTTCAGCTGCACGACCGCATCAGCAGCCGGCCCCAGTGGCAGATCATCCGGCGTGAGATCGACGGCCGTACAGCCAGAGGCGAGCAGCGCAACCGCTTGTTCCACCAGGTGCGAGAGGTCGATCTCAACAGTGACGGCGGCCGGACCACCAAGCTCATCGGACCGCCAACAGGTGACCGGATCAGGGGCCGCATGCAACGCCATGGGACGAACGTAGTCGTGAAGCTTTCACCCGACCCAAGCCCTGCTTTACACTTTGTAAATGTCAGCACCGTCGCCGTCAAGGCCCGGGTGGTCCCTCCACCATGTGCAGCAAAGCGGCCGATCGGTGGATCGCCTGCTGCGGCCCACCTCGCTCGAGAACGCTCTCGCTCTACTCACCGACCCAGCGGTACGCCCGATTGCAGGTGGCACCGACCTCCTCGTGGACCTCGACCGCGGCGGCCCCGGGCCCGACGTCGAACTGCTCGACCTCGCTGGCATCGACGAACTCCGGGGCATCACGGTCACCGTCGACCAGGTAACGCTCGGCGCGCTCACTACCCACAACGAAGTTGTTGCCCATCCCGAGCTTCAGCAGGTCGCCCTTCCCCTCGCCCAAGCGTGCCTGGAGATCGGCTCGCCTCAGCTTCGGAACCGGGCGACGGTGGCCGGCAACGTCGCCACTGCGAGCCCCGCCAACGACACTATCTCTGCACTGTTGGCCCTCGACGCCTCCGTCGTGCTGCGCTCAACCGCCGGCGAGCGCAGCGTCGCTCTCGACGACTTTTTCACCGGCTTTCGTTCGACTGACCTCCAACCTGGCGAACTGATCATGGCAATCACGTTCCCTCCGATGGGGCCGAACACCACCGGTATGTGGGTGAAGCTCGGAAACCGGGCCGCTCAAGCAATCTCCGTAGTCCATCTGGCCGCAACAGTCACCCGCAACGACCATGGCGAGGTCCTCGACGCAAAGCTGGCGATCGGTTCCGTTGCGGCACGGGTCGTACGCCTACCGGGTGCCGAAGCCTTGCTCGTCGGCAGCCCACTCACGGATGAGAGGATCGCCGCAACCGGGCAAGCGGTGGCCGCTGCGGTCTCGCCGATCGACGACGTCCGCGCTACCGGCGAGTACCGCACCGAGACGATCCCCACACTGGTGCGCCGGACGCTCGCTACGCTGCGCGACGGCGATGCCTCCACCCGATGGCCAAGCGATCCGCCGTGCCTCGGCCGACGGCAGAGGCGCAAGCCGATCATTGGTGAGGTCGACGAACTGGTCGAGATCAGTGTCATTGTCAACGGTGAGACCCACCGCTCGACGCGAGCCCAGGCCCGTTCGCTGCTCGCCTGGCTTCGCGACGAAGCCGGTATGACCGGCGCCAAGGAGGGCTGCGCCGAAGGGGAGTGTGGAGCGTGCACCGTTGCGCTCGACGGCCAGGCCGTCATGAGCTGCCTCGTCAATGCGGCGCAGGCTGATGGCGCTACGGTCGTCACCGCGGAGGGCGTCGCTACCGCTGACGGGCCGAGTCGCCTCCAACAGGCATTCGTCGATGAGTTCGCCGTCCAATGCGGGTTCTGCATTCCCGGGTTCATTGTCGCCGGGAGCGCATTACTCGCCGAGATCCCACAGCCAACCGATGAGCAGATCCGACTCGCACTGTCAGGCAACCTGTGCCGCTGCACCGGCTACTACCCGATCGAGCAGGCCGTCCGGGTCGCTGCGGCGAGCGACTCATGAGCGTCGGCGACTCCCCGCTCCGCCACGATGCAGCGGCCAAGGCCGACGGTTCGGCTGTCTACGCCGGCGACGCCGTACCGGCCAGTGCCCTCCACGCCAAGGCCGTCTTCTCCGGCAAGGCCCACGCCCGCATGGTGTCGATGTCGACCGCTCCCGCCGAAGCGGTCCGCGGTGTCGTCGCTGTGCTGACCGCCGCAGACGTGCCGGTTAACGAGTACGGCCTCACCAAGTTCGACCAACCGGTCCTCATTGGCCTGAACGACAGCGGTGCTGCGCCGACGCCAAGCGATGTGTCACGGTGGGAAGCCGACCACGTGGCCATCATTGTGGCAGAGACAGCCGCGGCCGCTCATGCCGGGGCCGCTGCACTCGAGATCGAATGGGAGGACCTCCCGATCGTCGCCGATATCGACGAGGCCCTCGCCACCGACGCGCCGATCATCCACCCCGAGGACGGGCTGTCCACGAACGCCTACCACCACCTCAAGATCCGCAAGGGCGATCTCGACGCAGGCTGGGCCGCGGCTGCGGTGGTCGTCGACGGCACCTACGAGGTCCCCCACCAGGAGCACGCGTTCCTCCAGCCCGAATCGGGCACGTCGTACATCGATGACGAGGGGCGGGTCACGATCGAGATCGGCGGCCAGTGGACCTCCGAGGACCAGGAGCAGGTCGCCCACGCGCTCGATCTCGACGCCGAGCGGGTGAGGATCATCTACCGCGAGATCGGCGGCGCGTTCGGCGGCAAAGAGGACATGTCAATCCAGATCGTCCTTGCGCTGGCCGCCATGCGGCTGGCCGAGCGTGGCGACCACCGGCCGATCCACTGCCGGTGGTCGCGTGAAGAATCGATCATTGGCCACCACAAACGACACCGCGGCCGTATCCGACTCCGCCTCGGCGCCACCAACGATGGCGAGATCACCGCACTCGAAGCCGACGTCGATCTCGACGCGGGCGCCTACAACTACACGTCGAACAAGGTGCTCGGGAACACCCACCTGTCGGTCGGCGGTGCCTACCGCATCCCGAACGCCCGCATCGACAGCCGGGCGATCTACACCACCACGGTTCCCGGTGGCGCCTTCCGAGGGTTCGGTGGACCACAGGGTCACTTCGCTATCGAATCGGCCATGAGCAAACTTGCCGCGGAACTTGGGGTCGACCCGATCGAGTTGCGCCTTCGGAACGCGCTGGTCGACGGCGACGACGGCATCACCCAGACCGCCATGCCCGAGGGGGTGACCGCCACTGAGGTGATCGCCGCCTGTGCCGACCGAGCCAATCACGGTGAGCCGCTGGCCGACCCTGCTCCCTTCTCGCCGATCGCCTCGTTGCCGTCGGAGCCGTCCTCGCTGCGTCGCGGCCGTGGCTTTGCATCGGGCTTCAAGAACGTCGGCTTCTCGTTCGGTTTCCCCGAACGATGCGAAGCCGAGATCCATCTCCATGGGTCCAACGACGACGACGAGCCGACCCACGCCGACCTCTTCCACGGCGGCGCCGAAGTCGGGCAAGGCTCTCACCTTGCGATGCGGCAGATGGCGGCCGATGCCACAGGCCTGCCGCTCGATGCCGTCGCCGGCCATTTCTCGGACACCGCAACGTCGGGCGACCCGGGGTCGGCATCCGCCAGCCGACTCACGTTCATGTCCGGCAACTCGATCCTCGGCGCAGCCGAGGAGGCCGAGAAGGCATGGCGCGACGGCATCCGGCCGGCAGTTGGTCGGTTCCGCTACACACCTCCGCCGACCGAGTCGCTCGATCCCGAGACCGGGGCCGGCGCGCCGAACTTTTCTTACGGCTACATGGCGCAGTGCATCGAGGTCACCGTCGATGTCGAGACTGGCCATATCCGCGTCGACCGGGTCACCAGCACCCACGACGTCGGCAAGGCAATCAACCCGAGGCTCGTCCGGGGCCAAATCGAGGGGGCCGTCGTCCAGGCCCACGGCTACGCGTTGTCCGAAGACCTCCAGCTCCGCGACGCCATGGTCACCAACCCGCGCTTCTCGAGCTACCTCATCCCCGGCATCGGCGACATCCCAACGGTGGTCGACAGTCAGATCCTCGAGCTCGCCGACCCGCTCGGCCCATTCGGCGCGCGCGGGGTGGCCGAGATGCCATTCATCACCTACGCACCTGCACTCACCGCCGCCGTGCACGACGCCACCGGTGTCTGGTTCGATCAGCTCCCGCTCACCCCGACCCGCGTGTTGGCCGGCCTGCAGGGCGCGACGTGAACGTGCTCGCCACCTAACGCCCGGGCCACTCCGGTGGACGACGTTCAAAGAAGGCAGTGAGGCCTTCCCTTCGATCGTCACTCGCCAGAACCGTGTCCTTGGCGACGTCGGTGGCCATCCATCCTGCTTCGTCATCGTCGGCTGCGATCATGTCGAGCGCAGTGAGAGTCGCCCGGATCGATGTTGGCGCGTTCAGTGCGGTGCGTTCGGCAAGGGCAACCGCGGCCGCGACCGCCTGGCCCGGTGCAACGGTCTGGTTCACGACACCGAGCCGTTCGAGTCGCTCGGCCGCGACAGGTTCGCCGGTCAACAGCATCTCGCGCGCAACGTTGAGCGGGAGCGCCCGAGGCACCCGGAACAGGCCAGCGCTGGTAGCGACAAGCCCCCGCCGTACTTCGGGTAGCCCAAACGTGGCCGCCGTGGACGCCACGATCATGTGGCACGCAAGCGCAATCTCGAAGCCGCCACCGAAAGCCGATCCTTCGACGGCGGCAATGATCGGCTTGGGCAAGCGACGGCGAATGATGCCGTACTCACCGCCCCGAGCGGTCGGGTCGCCAGACCCCTCCGCGATATCGGTGCCGGCGCAGAAGACCTGCCTACCGCCCGCAATCACCGCAGCGCGAACAGTCGGGTCATCCTCGATGTCGTTGAGTGCCACGTCGATCGCGCCCGCCATCTCGGCGTTGATGGCGTTGCGCTTCTCGTCGCGGTCAAGTTGAACCACAACAACACCGCCGCAACGTTCAAGCGTGACCGGCACGTTTGGTTCAGCCGTTCTTCTGAAGTTCGCGCTTGAGGACCTTGCCAGCCGGGTTACGAGGCAGCGTATCGATCACGTCAACCCGTTCGGGCAGGGCTTGGTTTCGCAGGCCAGCAGCCTTAAGAAACTCGCCGATCGACTGGACTGTTGGTGACGCGCCTTCGGCTGCGACAATCGCAGCCACGACCCGCTCGCCGGTGCGTTCATCGGGTACGCCAAAGACGGCAACGTCGGCGACGTCGGCGCAGGTATAGAGGAGGTCCTCGACTTCCTTGGCCGAGACGTTCTCACCATGACGGATGATGATGTCCTTGAGGCGGCCGGTGATCGTGACGTAGCCGTCCTCGTCGATGACGCCCAGGTCACCGGTACGGAAATAACCGTTTGCGTCGAAAACGTCGGCGTTGAGCGACTCGTCGACGTAGCCAAGCATGACCTGTGGACCCTTGGCGCGAAGCTCACCTTCAACCCCAGGAGGGCAGAGCGACTCGTCGTCGGCGACTGCGACCAGATCGACGCCCGGCATGGCGCGGCCCTCAGACACTGCGATCTTCGCGTCAGGGTCGGTCACGTCGAGGTTGGTGAGGACCGGTGCCTCAGTGAGACCCCAACCGGAGCACACACCGACGCCGCCGAGCTCGTCCACGACCCGATGATGGAGCGCAGGCGGGATCGGCGCGCCGCCGCCCGGGCAGACCTTGAGCGTTGGGAAGAGTGGTCCCTGACCGGTCTCGTTTCGGCGCGCCTGCGCGGCGAGATACATCAGGAAGAAGGGGGTCCCAGTACCGGCATGGGTGCACTGGTGTTCCGAGAGGAAATCGATCGTGGCGACCGGGTCGACCGTCTCGTCGAGCAGGTGAAGACAGCCGGTCTGGAGCGCCATGAACAGCAGCCCAAGGCCACCGATGTGGGGAAAGGGGAAGGTCAGCGAGTACCGGTCGCCGGCCTGCACGTCGAGGCGCTGCCCGAGCGCGTAGGGGAACGCGGCAACGGTTTGATCACTGTGGCGGGCGCCCTTCGGATCGGCGGTGGTCCCGGAGGTATAGGTGAGCCAGCGCACGGCGTCGGCGGTTGGCACGGCCACAGCGGGCAGCGTTGCCGGGTCACCGCTTGGGAAGTTGCCGGGGGTGGCGATCATGGTCCGGAGGCCGGGTTTGCTAGCTGCGATTCGTTCAGCCATCGCGCCGAAGTCGTAGCCACCGAACTCGCCGGGCGTGATGAGCAACGTCGCATCGGCCTGCCCGCAACAGAAACCGACCTCGCGGTCGCGGTAGATCGTGATGATCGGGTTCTGCACGGCACCGACCCGGGCCAGTGCTCCCGCCAGTACCACCGTGTCGACCCAGGTCGGCAGGATCCAGCTGACGACGTCGCCCTCACCGATCCCCATATGGGCGAAACCCGCAGCCATCGCCTCGACTCGGTCCTTGTACTCACCGTAGGTGGCGGTATCGCCCTGGCGGGCCAGCAGCATCGGCAGGTCCGGCCAGTTGGCCGCCCCGTGTTCGATCAGTTCGACGAGGGTCGTCGGTGGAGTACTCATGGCCGCGAACGTAGCGTGAGGCCAGGGGAGCCCGCAGGTTCGTGCGGTTCGAGGAGTTGTGAACGGTGTGGACCAGCGTGCCCATCGTTGTCACCGTGACGCGCACGCCGAGCTGACTACGTTGGGGCAATGACGCGGATCCTCGACTATGTGGGCAACTCACAGGAGCGGACGACCACGGTCGCCGAGCTCCGCACACTGCGAGCTGGTGGCCGCCAGCTCACCCAGACCACCGCCGGCAGCGCGCACGAGGCTGCCGCAGCAGAAGCGGCCGGAATCGACATGATCGCGTGTCTTGGTAACGCCGTTGCTGAGGTCCGACAGGGAACGTCAAAACTCTTCGTCAGCGCGGCGATCGATTTCCAGGGCGCCGTCACGCCTTACGACCTGCTCCGTGACGCGTTCGCTGCGCTCGAAGCGGGCGCCGACGCCGTCATCAGCGCCCGCGGCCTCGACTGCGTTCGCACGCTGGTCGCCGACGACCTCCCGGTAATGGGTCATCTCGGCTTCATCCCCAAGAAAGCGACGCTGTACGGCGGCGTCCGTTCAGTGGGTAAGACCGCAGCGGAGGCCCGCACGCTCTGGGCCGACATTCAAGCGCTCGAGGATGCCGGCGCCTTCGCGATTGAGTGCGAGTTGATCCCGGCCAATGTCATGGCCGAGATCCACAAGCGCACCAGCCTCGTCACCGTGTCACTCGGCTCCGGTCCCGACGCCGACGTGATGTTCCTGTTCCAGAACGACGTCTGCGGGGAGGGCCCGTTCAAACCCCGCCACGCTCGCGCGTACGCCGACCTCAACGCGCTCCACGCCCAGATCCAATCGGAGCGCATCCGGGCACTCGGTGAGTGGCGGGCCGACGTTGCGTCGCACAACTTCCCCGTCGCTAGCGAAGTCAACCAGACACCACCCAACGAGTTGGCCGCCTTCCTCAACGATCTCGACTGAGCACGAACACGGCCTAGGCGCTCAGTCGGTGGGCTGGAACCGGCGGGCGGCGACCGCGTGAGCGGCCAGCTTCTCATCGAGATCGGAAGCGACCAGAAGCCCCGACTCAACCACGGGTGTGCCGGCAACGATGGTGTGCCACGCCGCGTGTGGACCGGTGCGAAGCCAACCCTCAATGAGGTCGTCCAGCACGCCCGCAAAGATCGGGCCACCGAGCTTCCAGACGGCAACGTCACCGACTGCACCGACCGACAGCTCACCGAGCTCACCCTCGCGGCCGAGGCATCCGGCCCCACCTCGGGTCGAGATCTCGAGCACCGTGCGCGCGGTCATCGCGTCAACTCCAGACGTCAGCTTTCCCTGCAGCATCGACAGGCGAGCTTCCTGCCAGAGCGAGGCCGAATCGGCTGACGACGAGCCATCACAACCCAGACCGACCGGGCATCCGGCGCGACGGAGGTCGACAACTGGCGCAATACCCGACCCCAGGATCATGTTGGAACTGGGGCAGTGTGCGATACCGACGCCAGCGGCTCCGAGACGGGCAACTTCATCGGGGTTGGGCATCACGACGTGGGCCCCCCATGAGCGGTCAGACATCCACCCGCAGTGCTCGTAGTACTCGACGGGTCGCATGCCGAATGTGGCGATGGCGAAGTCGTCGTCTTCGGCGTTCTCGGCGAGGTGCGTGTGCAACCGGACATCGAGTTGCTCGGCCAGTTCTGCAGAACGGATCATCAGATCGGTCGACACCGTGAACGGTGAACACGGCGCGAGCGCAACCTGCAGCATCGAGCCGTGCGACGGATCGTGATGATTTTCCACCGCTCGCTGTGACTCAGCGAGGATGTCGTCCTCATCGCGCACCGCCTCATCGGGGGGAAGCCCACCCTTCGATTCGCCGAGCGACATCGAGGCGTAGGTCGGATGGAAACGCATCCCAAGATTGGCCGCTGCGCGCACTTCAGCGCTGAGAAGATCGCCGGCCCGCACCGGATGGAGGTAGTGGTGATCCGACGACGTCGTGCAGCCGCTCATTGCCAGCTCCGCCAAGCCCACCCAGGCCGCGAGGTACTCAGCTTCTTCATCGATCGCCGCGGTCCACAGCGGGTACAGCGACTGCAGCCACCCAAACAACGGGGCCGAGGTCATCGGTGGGTACGCCCGAGTCAGGTTCTGAAACAGATGATGGTGGGTGTTGATCAGACCAGGTGTCACCAGACAGCCATCAGCATCGATCAAACGGTTGGCCGTGGGCACGGGGTCAATCGGCGAGCCGACCCCGGAGATGAGCCCATCGGTGATCGCGACCCAACCGCCATGGAGTTCACGGCGTTGCGCGTCGACCGTGGCGACGAGCGCCGCATTGCGGATCAGAAGGTCAGTCATCGGGGATCAGCGTCGCCCGTTCGGGGCGAGAAATGGCATTGAGATAGTTGTAAATCGTGATGCGGCTCACGCCCATCATCTCCCCTACCGACTCGACGGCCTTGCGCAGCAGGAACGCGCCCCGCTCGTCGAGCAGGCGCACCGCCACCTGCTTCTCCTCGCGAGAAAGCTGCGAGAGCGGCGCGCTGAGTTGTTCTTCGACCGCCGCCACCATTTGCGCAAGGGCGTCGTGGAGATCACCGAAGCGGGTCGCTGACGGCGACTCGCCGAAGCGGACCTGGACGGCAGTCGCTCCATTGGCGAGTGCAGCCCGGCTCATGTCATGCACCGCCGCAGTGACGGCGTCGATCGACCCGGCGATGGAGGTAGCGAACGGACCGAGGTCGGGTTCAAGGCCGTTGGCCCGACAGGCTTCGAGTGCAGCCGTGACGTGCGGACCCGGGGAACCCTCAACGAACGGCTCGACCAGGAATTCGGCGCGAACGGCGTCTGAGGCCACGACCCCACCGTAGCTGCGCCTTTGACATTTTGTTAAGTTTCTTCCAATGACCGACCTTCGTATCGACATCGATCGGCTGATCGAACGCCTTGCGGCGCTGGCCGAGATCGGCGCGATCCACGGCACGGAAGGCTGTGCCCGCCTTGCGCTCACAGACGAGGACAGGGCGGGCCGCGACCTGGTCGTCTCGTGGATGCATGATCTCGACCTCGACGTCACGGTCGACGGCATCGGCAACGTCGTCGGCGTGATGGCAGGAACCGCCGACGACCAGCCGGTTATGACCGGCTCACACATCGACACCGTCCGCACGGGTGGCCGCTACGACGGCAACCTGGGCGTGCTCGCAGGGCTCGAAGTCGTCGAAACACTTCGAACTGCGGGCGTCACCCCGACCCGTCCACTCGCCGTCGCATTCTTCAGCGACGAAGAAGGTGCTCGCTTCCCGCCCGACATGCTCGGCAGCCTCGTGTATGTCGGCGGCATGGGCGTTGAGGAAGCCCACGCCATCGAGGGCATTGACGGCACGACGGTCGGTACCGAACTCGACCGCATCGGGTACCTCGGTCCCGAGCCGCTCCCCGGTCCCGCGCCGCACGCGTTCATCGAACTCCACGTCGAACAGGGACCAGTCCTCGAAGCCGAGGGCCTCACAATCGGCGCCGTCACCGGCGTCCAAGGCATCAGTTGGGCTGAGGTGACCGTTACCGGTCAGTCCAACCACGCAGGCACGACACCGATGGCGCTCCGAAAGGACCCGGGCGTCGTCGCGTTCAAGGTCGGCGCGTTCGTGAACGAACTCGCACACGAACTTGGCGCACCGCAGGTCGCCACGGTTGGCCGGATCGAGATGCACCCCAACCTCGTCAACGTCGTCCCCGCTTCCGCCACGTTCACCATCGATCTCCGCCATACCGACAACGACGTGCTCTTCGAGGCCGAACGCCGCACCAAGGAATTCCTCGCCGCCACCGCTGCCGCCGAGCACTGCACGATCGAAACTCGCAGTCTTGCCCGCTTCGACCCAGTCGTCTTCGACGAAACCGTGATCTGCGCCGTTGAGCGCGCCGCCGCCAGCCAGAACCGAACCGTGCGCCGGATGCCCTCCGGTGCCGGCCACGATGCCCAAATGCTGGCTCGGGTCTGCCCCACCGGCATGGTGTTCGTCCCGAGCGTCGACGGCGTCAGTCACAACCCGGCCGAGTACACCTCGCCCGACGATCTCGAGGCAGGCGCGAGCGTGCTGCTTCAGGTCATGCTCGAGCTGGCAAACACATGACCTCCCATTCCCCCGCATTTGACCCGGACGCAGCGATTGCCTCCGCCCACCAGGACCGCCCACCGCGACGACTCACCGTCGCTGCCGGCCAGCTTGGGCCGATCAGCGCGAGCGAATCGCGCGAGGCGGTTGTCACCCGACTGATCCGAATGCTCGAGCAAGCCCACTGCGCGGGAGCCGAGCTCATTGCCTTTCCCGAGCTTGCGCTCACCACGTTCTTCCCACGCTGGTACGTCGAAGGCGAACCTGAACTCGACCTCGACTCGTTCTACGAGACGCAGATGCCCGGCCCCGCCACCCAGCCGCTGTTCGACCGCGCCGCCGAACTCGGCATCGGGTTTGCACTCGGTTACGCCGAGCTCACCCCCGATGGTCATCGCTACAACACGCAGATCCTCGTCGAGCGCGACGGTTCGATCGTGGGCCGCTACCACAAGGTCCATCTGCCTGGTCACCGTGAGCACGAGCCCTGGCGCGAATTCCAACATCTCGAGCGGCGCTACTTCGAAAAAGGCGACGCCTTCCACACCTGGAACTCGTTCGGTGGTGTCGTCGGGTTGGCAACTTGCAACGACCGCCGCTGGCCTGAGACGTACCGGGTTCTCGCGCTCCAGGGCGCCGAGCTGATCCTCATTGGCTACAACACGCCCAAGCACTACGCACCCGATCCGAGCCAGAATCCGTTGCAGGGATTCCACAATCGGCTCGTGATGCAAGCGGGGGCCTACCAGAACGGCTGCTACGTGATCGGCGTCGCCAAAGGTGGCCGCGAAGAGGGGGTCGACTCGCTCGCCGAAAGCTGCATCATCGCCCCGAGTGGCACGATCCTGGCTGACTGCCGAACCGAGGCCGACGAGGTGATCGTCGCCGAGATCGATCTCGCAGAGACATCGAAATACAAGGAAACGCTCTTCGATTTCGAGCGGTACCGGCGCCCCGAGGTGTACGGACCAATCACTGAACAAACGGGCGCGATCCCACCGGAGGACTGACATGGCTGGTTTCACCGTCAACGGACAGACCGTCGAGGTCCGCGACCATCACGAACACCTGCTTGCCGCGCTGCGCGACGAGCTCCGCATCACATCACCCAAGGACGGCTGCTCGCCATCGGGCCAGTGCGGCTGCTGCACCGTGCTGATCGACGGCAAGGCCCGCATCTCGTGCCAGACCTCGCTCGAGAAGGCCGACGGCGCCGAGATCACCACCCTCGAGGGTGTACCCGAGGACGAACGGACTCGGATGGCCGATGCCTTCGCCGCGCACGGCGCCCTTCAGTGCGGGTTCTGCACTCCCGGAATCGTCATGCGCACCGTCGCCTTGCTCGGACGCGACAAGCAGACAACCCGAGACGACGCGGCCCGTCACCTGGGGGCCCACCTCTGCCGCTGCACGGGCTACGTGAAGATCCTTGACGCGGTCGAGTCGCTCGCACTGGGCGAAACCTCCGTTGCCATCACCGCCGGCGGTGTCGGTGGACGCGGCACGAAGTACGAAGGCCAAGCCCTTACCCTCGGCGATCGCGGGTTCATCGATGACATGGAGCCAGCCGGCTGCTTCCACGGCGCCGTCGTGCTCAGCGAGCACGCCCGCGCCGACATCCACGCGATCGATTCCTCGGCAGCGATGGCGATGCCCGGCGTGGTCGCAGTCTTCACTGCGGCCGACGTACCGGGCGAGCTTCGCAGCGGGCTGATCCACAAGGACTGGCCGGCCTTCATCCCCATTGGCGGCCGCACCTCGTACCTCGGCGACGTACTCGCCCTCGTGGTGGCCGAGACCCGCGCCCAGGCCCGGGCCGCAACATCAGCCGTGGCCATCGACTATGGCGTCTTGCAACCGTTCACGAACCCGGCCGATGCGCTCGCAACCGACGAAGCAGCCGTATGGACCCTCGATGGCAACATGCTCAGCCGGTCGGCCTATTCGCGTGGCGGTGTCGATGAAGCGTTCGAGCGGGCCACCCACGTTGCCCGTGACACGTTCCAGACCCAGCGCATCGACCATGCCTTCCTCGAGCCGGAGTCGACCCTTGCCGTCCCGACCGTCGGCGATGACAACGCGACCGAATCGCTGTACGTGTACTCGGGCGGCCAGGGCGTCTGGGACGATCGCAACGACATCGCTCGCATGCTCAACATCTCCACCGACCAGGTCACAGTCGAGCTCGTGTCGAACGGTGGCGCCTTCGGCGGCAAGGAGGACATGTCGAACCAGGGCCAGACGGCCCTCGCCGCATGGTTGCTCGGCCGTCCGGTCAAGACCACGTTTTCTCGCGAGGAGTCGTTCCT
Organism: Acidimicrobiales bacterium; assembly: GCA_029247365.1. Taxonomy (GTDB): domain Bacteria; phylum Actinomycetota; class Acidimicrobiia; order Acidimicrobiales; family Aldehydirespiratoraceae; genus UBA11606. Next base: position 42,444 of record JAQWLJ010000048.1, read on the forward strand.
CGTTCACACGAAACGGCACCCGATCCGAATGCAGTACGAGGTCGGCAGCGACGCCAACGGCAAGCTCCTCGCGGTCAGGGCGAAGATGATCGGCGATTCCGGCCCTTACGCGTCGGTCGGTATGAAGGTGCTCGAACGGGCCGCTGGCCACGCGAGCGGCCCGTACGTTACCGAGACGATCGACATCGAGGCGACCGCCGTCCGCACCAACAATTCGGTCTGCGGTGCCTTCCGTGGCTTCGGTGCCAACCAAGCCCAGTTTGCGATGGAAGGGATGATGGACCGCCTCGCAGAGATGGCCGGTATCTCGGGATGGGAGATCCGGAGCCGCAACGTCGTTGAGCCCGGCGTGGTGTGGGGCCCGGGTCAGATCATGGACGATGGCTCCCTCGGCGCCCGGGCCTGCCTTGACGCGGTCAAGCCTGCCTGGGACGCCGCCGAAGCCGCCGGCAACCCGGTCGGCATGGGCCTTGGACTGAAGAACTCGGGCCTCGGCAACGGTGCCAACGAGGTCAGCCGCTCAACCGTTCGCTTCGATCCCGACGACACCGTCGAGATCCGCCACTGCTGGACGGAGATGGGGCAGGGCATCCACACCGTCGCTCGTCAGGTCGCGGTCGAAGAACTCGGTATCGAAGCTGACCGCATCACGGTCGTCGTCGACACCACCCGTGAACTCGGCGCGGGCCAGACCACGGGATCTCGCGGCACAGTCATGGGCGCCGGCTCCGTTGCCGATGCGTGCCGTAACGCCATTGCCGGCGGCTGCGAGGTCGGCGTCGAATACGAGGGTGTCTATGTCGTCGACTGGACCAACTCGATCAACGAGGGGCTCGAGAACCCAGTCATCCATTCGACGTTTGGCTACGCCGCGCAGCTGGTCGAACTCGATGCCGAGTCCGGCGACATTGCCAAAGTGGTTGCTGCCCACGATGTTGGACGAGCGGTGAACCCGTTGCTGTGCGAGGGCCAGATCGAAGGTGCCGTCCATATGGGCCTCGGGTACGCGCTCAGTGAGGGCTTCCCCTGTGACGAGAACGGCAAACCCCGCAACGAGACCCTCCGTTCACTCGACATCATTCGCCCAAAAGACATGCCCCCGACAGAGGTCATCCTCGTTGAATCCCCTGATCCCAACTCGCCGTACGGCATCAAGGGTGTAGGTGAGATCGGCCTCGTTCCCACCGCGGGAGCGGTCGCAGCCGCACTCCACGCCCACGATGGTGAGTGGCGCAACGAACTGCCGATGCGGACCGAGAAGAACCGCGAGCGCGCTAGCGCCTGGCAGTGACCACCCGGCGGCTCCTGCAGCTCTTCGCGTGGGGAATCGGTGTCCTCGTCGCCATCGGGGTCGCGATCGTCGTGTGGGCGTGGTCTGTTCCCGACGTCGTCGACGCCAACGGCAGGCTCGTGGCCGACACCCCCCGCATCCAAACCCGCACGCTGCTCGTTCTCATCGTCGGCCTCGGCGTGATGATCGGGGGCGGTGTCGTCACCACGCAGCTCGGCAACCGAGCACGCAGGCGCTGCGAAGTGGGATGATTGAGCCGTGACGATCACGACTCCGGGCATGGTGTGCGCCCATCACCACCTCTACAGCGCTCTCGCTCGGGGGATGCCGGCACCGCCTAGCAGGCCCAGAGGCTTCCAGGAGATCCTCGATCTGGTGTGGTGGCGCCTCGATCAAGCACTAGACCTTGAGGCGATTGAATGGTCGGCCAAACTCGGTGCGCTCGAAGCACTCGAACGGGGCACTACGGCGATCATTGACCATCACGAGTCGCCGAACGCCATCGAGGGTTCGCTCACCGTCATCGCTGATGCGTGCGAGGAGGTCGGGGTCCGCGTGTCGTGCTCGTACGGCATCACCGATCGCCACGGTCCCGACGGGGCCGCAGCCGGGCTGGCCGAGAACGACCGGTTCCTCGGCGATGGCGAGCGTGAGGGCTACGTCGGCCTCCACGCCGCGTTCACCTGCTCCGACGACACGATCGCTGCGGCAGCCGAAATGGCCACCAAACACGACGTTGGTGTCCACGTCCACGTCGCCGAGAGCGACAACGACACCTGGTCGCGCCTCGTCGCACATAGTGATGACGACTGGCTGATCGTGCACGGCGTACATCTCCCTGACGACCACGCGCTGCGGGGCACCCTCGTGCACAACCCACGATCGAACATGAACAACTCGGTTGGCTACGCGAGGCCCAGTCGGCTCGGCCTGCCGGTCGCGCTCGGCACCGATGGCATCGGTGCCGACATGCTCGAGGAGTTCCGACTCGCCTACGTTGCTGCCCGAGCCGAGGACGTGACTGCCGATCCTGAGCTTCCGTGGAGCTGGCTCAGCGTGGGTTGGGATCTGATGCCTGCCGCCCTTGATGACGAGGTCTGCTGGGCGGCTGAGTCCGACGACCCGTGGCATCTCGCGTTCACCACCGGCGTGTCGCCGCTCGAGGTAGCGCGCGATGGTGAGATCATCTGGGACGGTGAACCAACGCTGGTCGACGGCGACGAGATCCGGGCCAAGGCCACCGAAGCAGCGGCAAAACTCCACGCCCGTCTGGCCGACATCGAGTAGCTCATGATCCCCTATGACGACGCACTACGCGAGCGCCTGCGCGTCAACCTTGCTGCTCACGACATCCGCCATCATCGGCTCGATGGCCGACGACACGCAGCGGTGAGCATCATCGTGCTCGACAGCGACCATCATGCCCACGGCACAGATCACGTCTACGAGCAGCTCGGTACGGCAGCCCGTCGCGATCTGATGACGGGCGTGCCCGGCATCGACGATGACCCAAGCTTCAACGGATCGGTGAGCGGCACTGCGGGCGGTGCTGCCTTCCTGTTGACCCGCCGAGGCGCCCGCATGAAGGATCATCCTGGTCAATGGGCGTTCCCCGGCGGCCGGATCGACACAGGCGAGACGCCAGAACAGGCGGCACGACGAGAGGTCAGAGAAGAGGTCGGGCTCACCGACCTCGAGCTGCTCGGCCAGCTCGACGACTACCCCACCCGTTCGGGCTACGTCATCACACCCTTCGTCTTCTGGGCCGGCAAAGACGCCGAACCCGTCCCCGAACCGGGCGAAGTCCAGTCGATCCATCGCATTGGCATCACCCAGCTTCTGCGGGCCGACTCGCCACGATTCGTATCGATCCCGGAGAGTGATCGGCCGGTCATCCAGGTCCCAGTCGGCGGTGATCTCATCCATGCACCAACTGGTGCGGTTATGTACCAGTTCCGGGCTGTGGCCTACGACGGCATCGGCGAGCGTGTCGACGAGTACGAACAACCCGTGTTCGCGTGGAGCTGACCCAGCACTCGTAGCTGCGCGACGAAGTCAGCGCAGCCCGTCGGATCCCTCGACCGTCTCACCTCGGGCCGTCACGTCTTTGCGCAGTTCCTCGGCAAGGTCAACGGCAAGGGCAGCAAGTGCATCGGCCCACGGTCCGATGTCTTCCTGAAATGTGCCTGCGTAGGGGTTGGCGACGACTGCAGCGACCAAGCCGCGCCAACAAGTCAGGTCGAGTGGCGAGGCATCCCCGGGATGAACCCGCTCGACACAGAGCTGGATTTTGCGGATCGACAGCAGCGAACTCATAGACGTGACTGCAGACACTCGGTCCCCGTTCGTTGGCCGGCGGCCGCACGGATAACGTGCAGGTATGAGCGACATTCGTGTGGCATTCGTAATGGCGACCTGGCACGACGACCTGGTCGACCGCACCAAACTGGGCTTCGTTGAGCGCATGGCTGAACTCGGCCACGGTGAAGACTCCATCGATGTGTTCAAGCTGCCGGGTGCTCTCGAGTTTCCTCTTCACTGCAAGAAGCTCGCCGAGACCGGCAACTACGACGTTATTGTGACTGCAGCACTTGTGGTCGACGGCGGTATCTACCGCCACGAGTTCGTCGCCCACGCAGTGCTGCAAGGAATGATGAACGTGATGCTTGAGACGGGGGTACCGATCATGTCGACCGTCCTCACGCCGCAGCACTTCCATGAACACGACGAGCACCACGCCTTCTTCTTCGATCATCTGGTGAAGAAGGGTCGCGAGGCCGCCGACGCTGCAATCGCCACGGTTGCCAGCCTGAGGGCCATCGGCTGACCCCAGCCCCGCGGCCAGCCACCCACACCGTCGCGATCGACGAAGCGGCTGGGGGCTCACCGGTGCTCATCATTGTCCCGAGGGGCGAGCGGGCAAGGTCGATGAGCGCGAGAAACAGCTCCGACCTGACAACGAGAGCACGCCGATAACGTGCGCCGACATGTCGGGATTCTTCGAGACCGAGACGGCGATCGAGTCACGTGGTGACGGCCGCTGGAGCGCCCAAATCTCGTCGGCGTGGAACATTCACGACAACGCCAACGGCGGGTACCTCCTGACCCCAGCGCTTCGGGCCATGCAGGAACTGACAGGCCATTCCGACCCGCTCACCGTCACGACCCACTTCTTCCGCCCCGGCCGTGGCGATCAGCGCGCCGAGATCACCGCCGAGATCCTAAAGTCCGGTCGCACACTCTCGACCGCCTCCGCCACGCTCTCGCAGGAGGGCAAGCCGCGCATCCATATGGTTGCCGGCTTCGGCAACATCGCCGCTACGACCCAGCACGACGCAGCTTGGTCGATCGAGATGCCAGACATGCCCTCTCCTGACGAGTGCATCGATCGAAGCCAGATCGGCCAAGGCGTCACCATTGCACTGAACGGCCGCAATGAGATCCGTGTCGACCCTGCGTGCTTCGAGGCTGCTGACGACAGTTCCCCGACCGAGATGCGAGGCTGGGCGCGGTTCCGCGACGGGAGCGAACCATCGGTGATGGCGCTGCCATTTTTTGCCGATTCGTTCCCGCCAACAGTGTTCACCCGACTAGGCGCAATCGGCTGGGTACCAACCCTCGAGTTGACGGTGCATGTCCGTCGGCGCCCCGCGCCTGGCTGGCTCGCCTGCCAGGTCTGGACCGACGATCTTCACAACGGGAAGCTCATCGAGTCGTGCCGTATTTGGGATTCGACCGGTGCACTCGTGGCCCAAGGTCGGCAGCTCGGCCTCTTGATCTGAGCCTGCACCGACGTGCTGGGCGATACTTGACCAATGGATCCTGCCGTCCGCTTCCCGAGCATCGCTTATCTGCAAGAACACGCACACAAGCGGATTCCCCACTTCGCCTGGGAGTATCTCGACAGCGGTGAGATGGCCGAAGCGACCCGGAACGACAATATTGATGCCCTCCAGCGCGTCACGTTGACGCCGCGCTTCATGAAGGGGCTGATAGCCCCCGACCCGACGACCGAGCTGTTCGGGCACACCTACGACGCGCCGATTGGCATCGCCCCGGTCGGTCTAACGGGCCTCATCTGGCCAGGCGCCGACCATGCACTCGCTGCGTGCGGGGCCAACGCCAACATCCCCTACGTCGCGTCAACGGTCAGCACCGGCCTCGCAGAGGACATCGGTCCGGTCGCCGATGGTCGCGGCTGGTTCCAGCTGTACCCGCCGCGCAACAAGGATCAGCGTGATGACCTCCTGCAGCGGGTAGCCGATGCCGGCTTCACGACGATTGTCGTAACCGCCGACGTACCGGCATCCTCCCGACGGGCCCGGCAGACGCGAGCCCGGATCACGATCCCGCCGCGCATCACCCCAAAGCTCATCGCCCAGACCGTGCGCCGGCCGGCATGGGCACTCGGCACGCTGCGCCACGGACTCCCGCGCTTCAAGACGCTCGGCAAGTACCACGACGAATCGTCGATGCGCGCGTCCGCCGGATTTGTCGGTGCGAGCCTCGGCGGCACACTCGATTGGAAGTACTTCCAGGAGGTCTGCGAGCAGTGGGACGGGCCTGTCATCTTGAAAGGCGTGCTGCATTCCGACGACGCTGAGATGACCCTCGACCACGGTGGTACCGGGGTCGTGGTGTCCAACCATGGTGGGCGTCAGCTCGACGCAGCACCCGCCCCAATTGCGGCGCTCCCGGCCATCGTCGAGCGAATTAATGGTCGAGGGTCTGTCTTGTTCGACTCTGGAATCCGGACCGGTCTCGACATCGCCAGGGCGATCGCTCTCGGCGCCGATATGACCTTCTCGGGCCGGTCGTTCATGTTCGGCCTCGGCGCGATGGGCGCGACCGGACCGGAGCATGTCGCAACCCTGCTGCGGCGGGAGCTCGTTACGGTCATGCACCAACTTGGGTGCGAGACACTCGGCGAGCTCCGCGAGCTCGAGATCGGCCGGCGATGACCTCCAACGACCGGACTCCACCAACTCGGCATGCACCACCTTGCATGGGAGGTTCCGACGCTCGGCAATTTCGAAGTCACCACGGCTCACTTCAGCGCTGACACCCCTGGGAACAGTGCTCGATAAACGCGGCTACCGTCGCTTCTGATGAGTGACCAGACCCTCACTGTTTCCGAACTCAGCGTCGTCATACGCGCTTCGCTCGAGCAGGCGATGCCCTACGGCGTATGGGTCGAAGGTGAGGTCCAGGGCATTTCCCGCAGCCGCAACGGGCACGTCTACTTCGAACTAATCGAACCGTCCGAGACACCGGGCGCGCCACCGATCGCCGCTCTGTCGGTCGTGTTGTTTCGCGACGCGCGCGATCGCGTCAACCGGCTGCTCAAACGCCACGGCGATCCGATCCGGATGACTGATGGCGTCCAGATCCGTATTCAAGGAATGGTCGACTACTACCCACCGACCGGCCGCATCCAGCTTCGTATGTCGGCCATCGACCCGACCTACACGCTCGGGGTAATCGCTGCGGAACGCGAGGCGCTGATGCGAAAGCTGGCCGACGCGGGCCGGCTTCGGGTCAATGCCCGCTACGACCTTCCACCAGTGCCGCAACGCATCGGCATCGTGACCTCGCTCGGATCGGCTGCGCATGCCGACATCACCACCGTCTTCGAACAGTCCCTGCACAGCTTCACGCTGGTCGAGGTCGACACCGCCGTGCAGGGGGCGGGGGCAGAAGTCCAGATCGCCGCCGCCGTAAGCGCGGCCGGTGACGCTGCGGTTGATGTGATCGTCGTGGCCCGCGGCGGCGGCTCCAAGACCGACCTTGCCGTGTTCGACCACGAGATGGTCGCCGAGGCGATCGCCGACGCGCCCGTGCCAGTGTTCACCGGCATCGGCCACGACATCGACCGCTCTGTCGCCGATGAGGTTGCCCACACCGCCCACACCACTCCCACCGCAGCGGCCCAGGCGATCGTCGCACTCGTCGATGAGTGGCTCAGTCGGCTCGCTGCGCGCGAAGCCGACGTCGCCCACCACGCCCGGCGGGCGCTCGACCGAGCCGCCGACCGAGTGGCGGGCCACCGTCGCCGCGTCGCACGCTCGGCCACATCCGCGATTGGGCGGGCCCGAGACCGGCTTGCGAAGGCGTCAGCTCAGGTTCGCCGAGACACCATCCGAACCGAGTCCACTGCACAGACGCATCTCAATCGCTCCGCCGCTCGGCTCGCACTTGCGGGCCGTCACGGTCTGCGTGCTGCCGAGCTCCGGCTCGCCTCCGCAGCCGCACGAACCCGGGCTCTCGACCCTGCGGTTGCGCTTGCTCGCGGGTGGTCGATCACCCGAGGGCCCGACGGCTCGGTGATCCGCTCAGCTGCCGACGCCAAGCCCGGTGCTGAGCTTGTAACAACGATCGTCGATGGCACCATCGCAAGTACGATCACCGCGAGCGAGGCAGCAGGAGCACCCGACGATGGCTGACAACGAGACCACCGACGACATCGGCTACGCCGACGCTCTGGCCGAACTCGAGTCGATCCTCGACGATCTCGAAGATGACGCACTCGACGTCGACGTCCTCGCTACCAAGGTCGAACGGGCAAGCGTGTTGATCCAGCTCTGCCGCAACCGGATCGGTGCAGCACGGGTTCAGGTCGAACGGGTTGTCGCATCGCTCGACGACGCTGCGCCTGACAATCAGGAAGCAGACGCGGGCGAAACCCTCTTTGACGGCGACGAGTGACATGAGCGCGGCGCCCTGGCAGCTCACCGACGTCGCCGACCGCACGTCCGACGCGCTGGCGGCGATCTTTGCGACCGAGATCGCCGTGTGGTCCGACCTCGATCCTGCGATCGAGATGCCCCTGTCCGACCTCGCCGAGTTCATCTCGCAAGGCGGGAAGCGCATTCGGCCTGCCTACTGCCACTGGGGCTTCGTTGCCGGTGGCGGCGACCCGTCCGGCGACGGCTCCCTCGCCGCGTGCTGCGCGGTCGAGATGCTCCAGGCGTTCGCCCTCATCCACGACGACGTGATGGACGGGTCCCCTACTCGGCGCGGCAACCCCACCGTCTGGGCCCGCTACATCGAACAGCACCGGGCCGGCAAGTGGCAGGGCGAAGATCGACGGTTCGGCGAAGCTGCTGCGATCCTCGTCGGTGATATCGCGATGGTGATGGCCGATCGCCAGATGTCTGCCGCGACCGAAGACGAGCGGCGGATATGGGACATCCTGCGAACCGAACTCAACTTCGGCCAGTTCCTCGACGTGATCGGCACTGCAAAGGGCAACGTGTCGGTCGAGGGCGCCCGCACGATCATGCGAAACAAGACCGCCGGCTACACGATCGTCCGCCCACTGCAGCTCGGTGCCGCCGCCGCAAGCGCTCCTGATCTGCTTCCCTGGCTCGATGCACATGGCATGCCGCTAGGTGTTGCATTCCAGCTTCGCGACGACATGCTCGGCGCGTTCGGCGACACGGCCAAAACCGGGAAGCCGGTCGGCGATGATCTCCGCGAGGCGAAACCCACCGTGCTGCTCGCACGGGCAAGGAGCCTTGCTTCCGACGAACAACTCATGGTGCTCGACAGGGTCGGCCCTGATATAACCACCGATGAGGTGGCAGGGATCCAACAGGTGATGCTCGATACTGGCGCGGTTGACGCCTGCGAAGACGAGATCGACCGATTACTCGACCAGGCAACTGCGGCCCTCGACATGATCCCTGATGTCAACGGCAGCCGAGACGCACTCATGGCGCTCGCCGACTTCGTCGTGAGCCGAGACGCGTAGAACCCAGCTGCGCTGCGAATTTCATCTGACATTTCCGGAGCCGTCGACGTCCTGCCGGGCACGAGGCTCGGTGACGCAGGACTCCGATCATCGGCACCTGAACCACAACCGCCACGCCTTGACAGCTCTAGCCTGACGAGATGGCTGACCCCAGGGCCGAGGCCTCACGCCGCCGCACATTTGCGATCATCTCGCACCCTGACGCGGGCAAGACCACGCTCACCGAGAAGTTTCTGCTCTACGGCGGCGCGCTCACCTCGGGGGCAGGGTCGGTGAAGGCCAAGGGTGACCGCCGCAGCGCGACGTCGGACTGGATGGAACTCGAGCAGCAGCGCGGCATCTCGATCACTTCGACCGTCCTGCAGTTTCCCTACCGCGACAATGTGCTCAACCTGCTCGACACGCCAGGTCACCGCGACTTTTCCGAGGACACATACCGCGTCCTTGCGGCCACCGATGCTGCGATCATGGTGCTCGACGGTTCGAAAGGCATCGAGTCTCAAACTCGAAAGCTTTTCGAAGTCTGCCGCGCCCGCGAGATTCCGATCGTCACGTTCATCAACAAGTGGGATCGTCCGGGCCGCGATGCCCTTGAGTTACTCGACGAGATCGAAGAGCAGCTGATCCTCGAGCCGGTGCCGATCTCCTGGCCGGTCGGCGACGGCGACCGTTTCCGAGGTCTGATCGACCGCCAATCTGGCGACTTCATCCGCTACACCCGCACTGCAGGCGGCTCGACCGAGGCGCCGGAGGAGTTCGTCAGCGCTGAGCGGGCTGAAGCCGAAGAGGGGGAACTTTGGCTCGAGGCACAGGAAGGCATTGAGCTACTCGATGTCACCGAGCGCGACTTTGACGCAAAACGGTTCCAGTCGGGCGAGCTCTCCCCCGTCTTCTTCGGGTCGGCACTCACCAACTTTGGCGTACGACTCATCCTCGACGCAATGGTCGACCTCGTCCCTTCTCCTTCGCCTCGCGTCGACCGCGAAGGCGACCCGCGGCCGCTCGAAGCTCCTTTCTCGGGAATCGTGTTCAAGGTCCAGGCGAACATGGACAAGGCCCACCGCGACCGTGTCGCGTTCCTCCGAGTGTGTTCAGGGCAGTTCGACCGCGGGATGGTCGTGACCCACGAGCCAACGGGTAGACCCTTCGCAACCAAGTACGCCCAGTCGGTCAGCGGCCAGGAGCGCGAAACCATCGAGCAGGCGTTCCCGGGCGATGTCGTCGGTCTGGTCAACGCCAACGACTTTCGGGTCGGCGATGCTGTTTACGTCAACACGGCAGTCCAGTGGCCACTGGTTCCCGCGTTCGCGCCGGCCCACTTCCGCATCGCCCGCACCCTCGACACATCAAAGACCAAGCAATTTCGAAGCGGCATCACGCAGCTTGACGAGGAGGGTGTGGTCCAAGTGCTGCGCGAACCCGATGTCGGCAATCAAGCACCGATCCTCGCTGCGGTCGGCCCGCTGCAGTTTGAGGTCGTGCAGCATCGACTCGAGAACGAGTTTGGCGCACCGGTAGAGCTCGTGCCCTGCTCGTGGACCACAGCTCGCATAACCGACACCAACTCGGCTGAGAAACTGCGCGGCATGTCGGGTGTGACGGTCACAGCTCGCTCCGACGGGGAGTTGCTGGCACTCTTCGAGTCGCCGTATTGGCTGCAGCGCCTCGAGATGGACCAACCAGAACTGACCCTGACGAAGCTGATCGCAGAGGGCACCTAGCACATCGCGAAGACCTCACTCTCAGCTGCTGCCGGGTTCATCGGTGCTACTCGACGAGGACTGCCATTGAGCGCCTACGCTCAGTACGTGCTTTCTGCGCTGTTCGCCATCGCTCAATCGCCCAATGACATCAGCGACGAGGTCGCCGGTGGCTCGGGGTTAGTTGCCGTCGTCGGGTTCGTCATCGTCGGATTTGCTGCGGTGGTTAGTGCATACATCTTCCGCAAGCGAAACGGCTGAACGGGAATCAGCCGCTGCGTGCCGGCAGAGATTCCATCGAGCTGACTACCCAAGACGGCGTCGAGGTCAACCAGTCTCTTGAGCTGGAGGACTTCTGCCGCCTTCGGCACCCTTATGCGAACCGCTCGATCACCCGGCCCACTTTTTCCGGTGTCGAGCCACAAGACCCACAGCGGATCTCCAAGAGCCCAACAACATCAATGCATCCGAGCCGGGGGAAGGCCGATGGTCCGCCTGACGAAATGTTCGTCAAAAGGACCGGCCACGCCTCAGCATGCGCACTGCGTTCACCGAGTCCCCGCCATAACGGACATGTGCGAGACTGTCCATGATGGAACTAACCACCTCACTCAACTATCTGGCATGGACGTCCGCATTCTGCATCGTGCTATGGCTTCCCTACGTGCTCGAGAGGATCACCCGTCGAGGGCTGACAACGGTTCTTAGCTACGAAGACAGCGACGCAGAACCGGCGAAATGGGCGCAACGCGCACATCGAGCACACATGAATCTTCTCGAAAATCTGCCTCCATTCGCAGCCTTGGTGCTCATTGCCAATGAGATCGAGGTGGGCGTCGGTGGTGCAGCAGCCGTCTTTTTCTGGGCGCGCGTTGCCCATGCAATCGTGCACATCGCCGGGATTCCGTATCTTCGGACTGCAGCATTCTTCGTCAGTTGGCTTGCGCTGTTCAGCATCTTTTTCCAGGTGATCTAGGCAAACAACCAATCTCTTCTTGGCTGTAACCATCTCGCCGATCTTGACTGGCGAGCATCTATTTCACATGGATCGCTCCCGCAACCGACACTCGGCGTTCGGATTCGGCGTCCACCAATGCATCGGGTCAAATCTCGCCCGTATGGAGCTTCGCGTTGCGATGGAAGAGTGGATGGCTGCCTCCCCCGACTTCGAACTCGCTGACCCTGACGCCGTCACCTGGTCGACCGGCCAGGTTCGCGGGCAACGTCGGCTTCCCATGCGCTTGTCGTCGTGACGTAAGGTTCAGATCGTGAAGATCACGTACGACCGCACCGCCTGCCAGGGCCACAACCGCTGCTACATGCTTGCCCCTGAGCTATTCGACACCGACGACGAGGGCTACGCCGTCCTCCTCGTTGAGGGCGATGTGCCTGCCGAACTCGAGGAGAAGGCACGGCTCGCCGCCGACAACTGCCCCGAGTTCGCCATCGAAATCGAGGAGTAAGGTCCGCTCCATGCGGGTACACAAGTTTGAGTCGACCGACGCGTTCGTCGCGATCGACCTCGCCGACGCTGAAGCCTCATCAGGTCCGGTCCGCTGGGCCAAGAAGGTCCTGCAAGGCGGGGCCAAAGATCTTGCTCGCTCGCAGACGTACACCTACGCCGCGCTCGGTATGCAGCGCGGTGGCGCATCAGCTGGAATCTCAGCTGACCCCGACGCCCGCAGCGCGGCGATTGAAGCGTTCACCGCGGAAGTGGGGTCACTGGTCGCCGACAGAACCTACCTACCCGATGCTGCCAAGGGCGTCGGCCGCGAAGACCTCGCCATCGTCCGTGTTGACGACCCGCGTGATACCTCCCGCCTCGACACCGTCGCTGCCCGCTTCGACTCGCTGTCGGCAGCCGTCACCGCTGAAGCCACTGTCGGCCTCGCCGGCCGCACGGTTGCAATCGAAGGCTTCGGTGATGCCGGTCCCGACCTCTGCGGCGCCGTGGTGGCGCGAGGCGGCACAATCATCGCCGTATCCACATCCGCTGGCACCATCACCAACGACGCCGGTATCGACGCCAATGCTCTCGGTGAGGCCTACGCCACCGAGGGGGTCGACTGTGTCAGCCGATTCGGCGAAGTCGGTCACCCCATGGCCGTGTTCGGCAGTGGCGCCGGAGTTATCTTCGCCGGTTCCAAGACCGGCATCGTCGATCACAAGGTTGCCGGCGATCTAGCCGAGTCAGCCGCCCTCATCGCCTCTGGCCGTCTCGCGATGACCGCCCGGGCACTGGCCGTTCTGCGGGCTTCCGACGTTGCCGCACCCGGCGACTTCGTTTCGCTCGCCGGTGGCACCATCGCCGCCTGGGGCGACGCCACTCGATCCGACGACGAGGTCGCCGGCGACATCGAGACAACGATCACCGAACTATGCGCTGAGTGCAAGGACCACGACGACGGCCCGTTCCTCACCGCGTGCTACGCCGCCGAGTCGTTCCTGTCGACCTGGCAAGACACGCTGCCGTTCGGTCGCCCCCTCGCGCCTTAGTGCTCGCAAGGGGCAATGCGGTTGCGCGAGCTGGCCACGACCGCCGTCTCTTCCCCCATCACATCCGTCAGTAAAACGACCTCGCCCACCTCCACGATTAACTCTGCCCACACCGTGGTGTGGTGAGCGGACCGCAAGGCGGGCGGAGTCGACAAGCCCGTCAGGACGCGTCCATTCGGTCAGATCAGGCTGATGCCTCGGCAATGCCTCGACCCACGAGAACGCGAGCAAGATGCTTGCGGTACTCAGCATCGGCGTTGAGATCCTCGGGCGGGTCAGTGTCATCACCCGCAACCGACGCTGCATCGCTGCCGCCGCCACCAGCAAGGCCAGCCTCGACCCCGGCGTGCCGCATCGGCGACGAACCCATGTTGACGAGCGCAACCTTCGGCTCGTCGCCGAGCATCACGGCCGCACCGACGATCGCCCAGTCCTGGGCTCGTCGGTTGAACTTCTGGTAGCCCCAGCCCACCCCAGCCGCCTTGGGAATGCGGATCTCGGTGATGACTTCGTCACCGTCAATGGCGGTCTCGAGGAAGCCGGTGAAAAAGTCCGTCGCGGCGATCTCGCGTTCGCCGCTCGGCCCCTTCGCCACAACACTGCCGCCGTGGGCGAGCAGCGCTGCGGGGAGATCGGACGCCGGGTCGCCGTGGGCGAGCGAGCCGCCCAACGTGCCCCGGTGACGAACCTGCGGATCGCCGACCTGGCTCGCCACATGATGCAGTAAGGGTGCTTCGGTGGCCAGCAGCTTGCTGGTCTCGAGTGCCCGATGCGTCGTCATCGCGCCGATGGCGAGATGATCGCCACCGTCGTTGATGTAACTCAGGTCGCTGATTCGACTGATGTCGACCAGCACGCCAGGGGTGGCGAGCCGGAACCGCATCAGCGGGATGAGGCTGTGGCCACCGGCCAGCAGCTTGGCGTCGTCGCCGTGCTCGGTGAGCGCCGCGATTGCGGCGTCGGCCGAGTCAGCGACCTGGTAGTCGAATGCGGCCGGGATCATGACGCACCCCCATTCTTCGCCTCGTGGATAGTTCGCCACACCCGTTGGGGGGTAGCCGGCATGTCCATGTCGACAACGCCATACGGGCTGAGCGCATCCACCACGGCGTTCATCACCGCAGCGGCCGAGCTGATCGTGCCCGCCTCACCGGCGCCCTTCACCCCCAGCGAATTGCTGGTGCTCGGTGTGACGGTGTAATCGGTGACCATGCTCGGCACCTCGGCTGCCGACGGGACCAAGTAGTCCATCATCGACGGGTTGGCGAGGTTTCCGTCCTCGTCGTAGCAGGCCTCTTCCCACAGGGCCTGGGCCACGCCCTGGACGATGCCGCCGTGGAGTTGGCCCTCGACAATCATGGGGTTGATCTGGTTACCGCAGTCGTCGACCGCCACGTAGCTGAGCAACTCGACCTCACCCGTGTCCTCGTCGATCTCGACCGTGCACACGTGGGTGCCGAACGGAAAAACAAAGTTGGGCGGATCGAACGTGACCTGCTCTTGCAGGTTCGGCTCCATGCCGTCGGGCAGGTCGTGGGCAGTGAACGCCCCGAACGCGATCGCCTGGATCGGCATCGCCTGATCTGGTGATCCCGACACCGAGAACACGCCTTCGGCGAACTCAAGATCGTCAGCCGACGCCTCCATCTGGTGCGCCGCGATCTGCTTGGCCTTCTCGACGACCTTGTCACACGCTGCCGCGATCGCAACACCGCCGACTGCGAGTGAACGTGAGCCGTAGGTATCGAGGCCGAGCGGACTGATCGCGGTGTCGGAGTGCAAAACAGTGATGTCTTCAGGTTGGATCCCAAGCTTGTCGGCCGCAATCTGCGACCACGTGGTCTCGTGACCCTGACCGTGTGGGGTAGAGCCCGACACAACCTCGGCCTTGCCTGTGGGCAGGAGACGCACGGTCGCGTGCTCCCAACCGCCTGCGCCATAGTTCAGACCACCGAGCGCGCGGCTTGGCGCGAGGCCACAGATCTCGACGTAGGTGACCATGCCGATACCGAGTTGCTTCGAGTCGCCCGCCTCGCGGCGGCGAACCTGCTCCGTCTTGAGGCCTTCGTAGTTCGCGAGCTCGAGCGCCCTGTCGAGGTTCGGGCCGTAGTGGCCAGAATCAAAGACCAGCGTCGATGGCACCTCAAGGTTCTCGAAGTAGTCGCCACCACCGAGGTAGTTGCGCCGACGGACCTCGTCCGGGCCGATACCGACCTGGGCGGCCAGGATGTCCATCGCCCGCTCGATCGCGTAGCTGGCCTCTGGGCGGCCGGCGCCGCGGTAGGCATCGGTCGGGGTGAGGTTGGTGAAGTAGCCGTCGCACGTGAAGCCGAACGCCGGCACGTCGTATACGCCCGTGTACAGGAAGCTGCCGAGCAGCGGCACACCCGGGGTGATCAGCATCATGTAGGCGCCCATATCGGCGTCGACATGCACGCGCACGCCCTGGAGCTTGCCGTCGGCGTCGGCGGCGAGCTCGATCGTCTGCAGCTGGCCACGACCCTGATGGGTCGAGAACGCCGCTTCGGTTCGAGACTCGGTCCAACGCACCGCCCGCCCCAGCTTGTTGGCGAGGGTGACGGCGAGGATCTCGTCGGGATTGACGTTGAGCTTGGCGCCAAAACCGCCACCGACCGCAGGGGCAACGACACGAATCTTGCTCTCGGCGATACCAGTGGTCGCCGCGATCATCACCTTGAGAATGTGCGGCACCTGGGTAGCGCTGTACAGCGTGACGTCGCCGCCCATGGGCGACGGAACGGCAAGTACACCGCGGGGCTCCATCGCTGCGGGGATTAGCCGCTGCTGCACAAAGTTGGCCTTGACCGTTTGGGCGGCGTTCGCAAACGCTGCATCAAGGGCGTCGGGGTCGGGCACGAGAGGCCAATGGAACGCCTTATTGGTCTCGTGCTCGGAGTGTGCTGTGGCCGACCCGTCGCGAGCCAAGCCAATCGAGGCGACCGCGTCGAGTGGCTCGTAGTCGACAATGACCTGCTCGGCGGCATCGACGGCGCCGTAGCGCGAATCGGCGAGCACCACGGCAACGATCTCACCAACGTGATGAACCTCGTCGATCGCCGTCGGGTAGTGCGGCGGGTTCACCATGTCTTCGGTGACGGGCCACGCGCATGGCAACGGGGCGATCCACAGGCCCATCTCCTGAAGTTGAGAGCCGGTGAGCACCGAGTGCACTCCGTCGGCGCCCTCGGCTGCTGACGTATCGATCGACGTGATGCGGGCGTGCGCCATCGTGCTGCGGACCATGCCCATCCAGAGCTGCCCCACAACCTGAATGTCATCGACGTACTTGCCTTCGCCGACGAGGAGCTGTGGATCCTCACGACGCTTCATGGGGGTTCCAACTGCGGTCATGAGCCACCTCCCACCGACAGCACCGCTTTCACGATGTTGTGGTAGCCGGTGCAACGGCAAAGGTTGCCCTCAAGGCCTTCTCGCACCCCTGCTTCATCAAGGCCACCGGGGTTCTCGGCGACGAGGGAGGTAGCGGCCATGACCATGCCCGGGGTGCAGTAGCCGCACTGGAGGCCGTGGCACTCCATAAATGCCTGCTGCATGGGGTGGAGTTCACCGTCGGCACTCGCGAGACCTTCGATGGTCGTGAGCTCTACCCCATTGGCCTGCACTGCCAACATCGTGCAGCTCTTCACCGACTCGCCGTCGACGTGGATGGTGCATGCACCGCACGACGACGTGTCGCAGCCGACGTTGGTACCGGTCAGCCCGAGGGTGTCTCTCAGGAAATGGACCAACAGGGTTCTTGGCTCAACGTCGGCTGACCGACTCTCGCCGTTGACGGTGACAGACACTTCCACGGGCGCGCTCCTT
>JAQWLJ010000053.1 GCA_029247365.1 Acidimicrobiales bacterium
ATTGCCGAGGATGGGATCGAGGCCGTCACCATGAAGGGGATCGCTGCTCGAGCCCACGTCACCACCGGTGCCGTCACTCATTACTTCAGCGACAAGGACGAGGTGGTCCTCGAGGCGCTGCTGCTGGTCGACACCTCGATGCGGGCCCGATTCGAAGCTGCACTCCGGCGCGACGACTCCATCGTCGACGCCTTGCTCGCCGCCCTGCCCCACGACACCGAGTCGCAGCGTGACTGGAGCGTTTGGCGGGTGTTCAGCGACCGAGCGTCGCGCAACGAGGTGCTTCGGTCCCAGTTCCGGGAGTCGACCGACGCATGGCTGGAGGCTGCGGCCACCGCCCTCGCCGTTCGGCACGGGTGTTCCCTCGAGGATGAGCGACTCGATGCCGAGGTCGTCGTCGCCACCGTCGACGCCATCGGTGATGCGGCGAGCGTCGACCCGGACTCGTGGCCCACCTCGCGGCAGCGCGCAGTGCTGGCGCGGGTGCTCGAGGTGTTCGGACGCTGACCGGTCGTCGACGGGCCACAAAACAACGAAAGAGGACCCGCCCGACTTCTTCAAGAGAATTCGGTTTTGCCAGTCCTCAAGTGGAGGCCAGCGCTTACCTAAAGGGTCTGTTCATATTGAATTGCCTGTTTGTTCGCACGCCGGCGGAGCCATTGCCTTGTCAAACTCGAGGACGTGTTCGTGCAGTCCTGCGCACTGGGAACGGTGATCGCTGATCTGGTCGAGCCAGCCTGCTCTGATGAAGTACTCGCCAACGTCGTCGACCTCTTTGTGGCCGCTCTCTTCCCTGAGGAAGCAACGTAGAAAGACGCTCCGAGAGCACCAGTAGAAACCGGGCCGATTTCTGCTAGAGAAACCACCGAATTCTACTAATCGCCTGTTGTGGACGTCGGAGAACAGCTTTCAAACCCTGATCGACCTGCGCGCCGACAGTCATCAGTCCGGCTCGACACCGATGAGTTCGACGGTGCTGCCGGTCGTCTCAACGTGCACGACATACCGCGTCAGTGCCAGAAACTGTCGATGCGGTCGAACGAGCCGAGACGGAGGTCCTCCACGCCCGCGGTTAGCCTGGTCTTGGCGACCTTGTCGCCGCTCGCGGTCATCGGGAAGGCGTCGACATAGTGCAGGTAGCGCGGGATCTTGAAGCCTGCTAGTCGGTCAGCGCAGTGGGCGAAGACGACGTCGGGTGATATCTCGCCGGGGGTCGCTCCCGGTTGCAGCTGGAGGTAGGCCTTGACCTCTTCACCTCGGTCGAGGTCCCACACACCGACGACCGCGGCATACGCAACGCCCGCCAGTGCCGACAGACAGCCCTCGACCTCGGCCGCGGACACGTTCTCACCTGACCGCTTGATCATGTCCTTGAGTCGTCCGACGAGGTAGTAGCCCCCGTCGTTCGGGTCGCGACGCACTAGGTCGCCCGTGCGGAACCAGATGTCGACGAAGCTCGCCCGATTGGCCGCTGTCTTGCGGTAGTAGCCATGGAAGTGGCCCGGGCCCGCCGTCCATGCCTCCCCGGTCTCTCCGTCGGCGACGTCGTTGCCATCCGGATCCACCACGCGGATCTCTCGCCAGGGTGCCGCCACACCGACCGACCCGGTGCGGGCGAGGTCTGGTCGGTCGACAGGTACGTAGGTGATCAGCCCGTTCTCTGTCATAGCGTAGGAGTCCCGCCCAGTCACCCTGTAGCGGGCCTCCATCCTTTGGAGCGCGTCGCCATGGAAGTACCAGGCGTGGACGAACTCCAGGCTCGACCCCATTGCGGCCGGAGCGTCCTCCATCGCCTGGGCGGCGGGGACCGGAAAGGCGCAGTAGTCGATGTTGTAGCGCTGCACCCATTCGAGGAAGTTCGCAATCGACGGTCGGTCGGAGCAGTGAACCGTGGCGTTCGCCAGCAGGGCCGCCAAGAACAGCGCGTTGCCCTGGATGTAGAACATCGGCTCGTAGATCAGGGCGTTGCGCGGAGTGTGGTCACCTTGACTGAAGAGGTTCACGACTGCGATCTGCGTCCAGTAGCGATGGTCGAGCATGCACCCCTTGGGGAAGCCGGTTGTGCCCGACGTGTACAGAAGGCTGACCAGGTCGTGAGGACCGACGGTGGGGAGCGGCTTGGCGTCCAGCGGGTCAGCGGCGGCCAACGCCCCCCAACTCGAATAAGGGGAGCCGCCACTCCCGGATCGGTCGGCGAAGCGAACGATCACATTGTCATCGGGCAGCCGAGCCGACCGCTCACCCATGGCCTCGAACGCCTCGAGTGCAGCCTCATCGAGGACGATGAAATCAGCGTCGGCGTCGTTCAGTACATAGTCGAGCTCGGCTCCGGTGAACGCCGGATTCACCTGGACGGTCACGGCGCCGATCCAGGCGACGGCGAGCCAGGTGACGGGGAACTCGACGCAGTTCGGCAGCATCATTGCAACGTGTGTGCCCTTGCGAACGCCGTGGCGGATCAATCCGTTGGCCACTCGTCTGACCAGCTGATCGAGCTCGGAGTAGGTCAGTTCGACGTCGTGGTCGAAGAAGGAGAAGGCGACACGGTTGGGTTCGGTGTCGGTCACCTTGCGAAGGAGGTGGCCGATCGTGTGGGGCACGGAAGCGTCGAGCGCTGCCAACGTTGCTGCGTGGACGGGGGGACTCACCGTTGCCATGCAGCGACGAGCTGGCCGGCCAGCGCCGGTCGATCGAGCCCGTCGATCTCGATCGTGGCCTCGATGGGAATCACAACGATCTCACCCCGGTCGTCGGGGCCCTCGTCGGAGGTGCGGAAGTGGCCCCGGATCCTGGAGCCCAGGGGCACCATTTCGGTGAGGCGGACCTTGTTGAAGCCGTAGTTTAGGAGGTAGCCCTCCTCGACGTACTTCGACGGGCCGACCTCCATCGCGTTGGCCAACAGGTGGGGTAGCAGCGAGGTCGTCAGCGCGCCGTGGGCGTACTTCCGGCCGTCGAACTCGACCTCGATGGGGTCGAGTGTCACATCGGCGAAGGTTCGGTTCATCTCCGGGCTGACGGTCACCCACTCCGATGTCCCGAGGTCGAGCCCGGCCCGCAGCAGTGACGCAGATCTCATGGGCCACAACGTAGCCAATGCCAAAGCTAAAAAGTGCCGACACTCGACCCAAACCAACTCAGGTCGTCCAAGGCGGGGCGACGGAACAAGCCCCATCCCGCAAGCCAGGCGGCTCGCTCAAACAAAGTTGGCACAAACGGCACCCGGACCCGCAGAACCCGGGCCGATTTCTGCGACAGAAACCGCCGAATTCTGCGAGTCCCCCATGGTGGGGGATTCGTAGAAATCAGTTTCGGTAGTGCTGGAGCGGAACCCGCTACCAGCGCTGTGGGTGTGTTCACACCGGTTGTCCGGTTTGTTCACACGCTGGCGAGGCGACCGACTACTCGAAGGCGATGGCGTAGGTCGCTGCGGGATCGACGTACAACTCCAAATCACCTTTGGTGTCGTCGAGGTGGCTGATGATCGGGTTGCCGTCGACGCCGATCGCAACCGACGTTTACCAGCCGTCGCGCCGGAACGCGTCGACGTCGGGAACGTCGATCGGCTAGGAGATCTCGGTCACGATGCGCCGCCGTCGATCTGCAGCAACCCGGCGATTAACGGCGCCCAGTCGAGCACTGACGGGTGCGACTGTTCGATCTGTCGGGCCACGGCGGCCACGCGGTGATCACCGCCCGACACGATCGCCATCTGGGTGCGACACCGGGGGCTGCCGTGCTGTCCATGGATCGGGATCGGTGTCGACCCGAAGGCCCTGCCCGGTTCGGTCCACGCCATCCACACGTCCGGTGTTAGCGCCGATGTGGCTTCGACGCCATCGACCGCTCGGATCATCGCCTGCAGGCGTTCGTCGTTGATGTGGGTATCCGACGCACAGCGATGGATCAGAGCTGCTGTGCCGTCGTTGGCCACCTCGACACCGGAGACGTCGCTCAAGGCTTCGGCCAACTCGACCGGGTTGAAGTCGGTGATCGTCTCCTGGTCATGATCCGACACGGTGAGCACCAACGTTTGGTCCCACCCATCGGCCAGTTGCGTGATGACCTCGCCGTATGCGGTGTCGGTAGCCCGGTACTGTTCAAACGCCTCTGCCGAGTCAGGTCCATGGAGGTGAGACGTGGTGTCTGGCTCATTGAGGTGCACAAGCGCGAAGTCGACGTCGAGACCAATGTCCGTTAGAGCGGACAGCACGGCGACATCAGACGCGTATCCGAACGCACAGCGATCGGTGCCCTCCGGTAATCGACCCTCCGGCGGCCAGTGGACGTCGGCACGTCCACCACCCATCTGAGCGACGAGCTTCTGGTCGCCGGCCACCATCACCGATGCTCCACCCGATTCGCCGACCAGGTCGAATAGCGTCGGCGCCCGCGGGCCGTGCTTGGGCGCGGGTGCCCACCCGATCTCGTCGATCCAGGTGTGGTTGCCGTGCACTCCAGTGATCGCCGGGTCGGCGCCGGTCACAAACGCTGCGTGGTTCGCATAGGTGACCGACATCGGCAACGACAGTGCTCCCATCGGGGCGCGACCCCCTGACCGTGCTTGGCGCCAGAGGCTCGGTGTGAGGTTCGGGCTCACATGGCGGTGTGGCATCGCATCGATCACGACCATGACGATGCGGAGCTGCCCGGCGAGTTGGGTCATCTCCCCAGCGTAGGGCTGGGTCGACACGGCGCGATCGTTGGGACAGTGGGGCGTGCCAGTGTGACCTTGTTGCGCGTCAATGCGCTGATGCGTCCTCGCAGGTGGAAATGAGCTCACCCTTGAGCCGGTTGGTCGCTCGAACTAACTCGACCCTGGATGTATCGGTCACAACGGTGAGCAAGCAAACACATGCGGAGTAGAGCGCCTTCGAGCGGATCGACCGCCGACTTCACCGTGACGGCAAGTCGCACGCCACACGAAGGCACGCCCGCATCACGATGCGCCTGCCCATTCGAGCCCGTCAGGGGGCGTCAATGCCAAGGCTTGGATGGTGGTTTCGAGGTTGGCCTCGTTGCGAGCGAGTTTGTCGAGGAGCGAGGCGTCGGGTCCTTCGCTAGGTAGGCGTTGATGCGCTCGCAGATGCTGTCGCCCCAGTTTGCAAGGTCGGTGAGAAGCAGCATCTATCGCAGGGCGAGGGCCCGTGCCGGCTTGACCTTTTCGAAGTCGGCGTCGACCAGCATCCTCAACATGGCCGAGATGACCTAGAGGATCGGTCCGCTCGGCATATCGGCGTCCATATCGAGCGCCCAATTACCCACATAATGCCGGATAGCGAACGGCTGACGAACCAATGCGTGGCGATCGTTGATACGCGCTATCTCGGCCGGGCTCGATCCGAGTACGCCGTGGCGTCGTTCATTGATGAAAGACAGTGGTGCGTGGCGTGACTCGCAGCACGGTTCGGCGTTGTTCGTCGAGCATTGCTGAGATGTCTTCCGCTGCTGGCGGCGGGTTGCCAGACAGTGCACCGAAGACCTCAGCGGTCAGTTCAGCGCGAAGTGGTTCGGTGTCGATTGCTTCGGCTGCGCCGTAGACGACGAGGTGGGTTCGTCTGTCGGGCCCAGTGAGACTCACGTTGGGTTGGTGTAGAGCGTTGTGTCATTTCGCGGTGTACGACTTGGCCGAGATGAGCCGACGACCGTCGGCGTCGATGGCTTAGCTGACCATCGATTGCTGCGGCGAGCCGTCTCGGCGCCCGGTGGCGAGCACGGCCCCGGTGTGCGTTCGCAGATAGTCGAGCTGATCGGTTTCCCAGTTGAATGTCATGTCCACTCCGTGTAGGAGTCGGTGATGTGTGCGAGCAGCGCGGTGCTGGCTTCGGCGAGTTCGGTTGCGTTGTGGGCGACGGCCGCGACGTGTCGATCATCCACCGATTCGTCGATGCCGCAGGGCTGCACTGGCACGCCGCCGAAACCGGAGACCCCGACAACACCCACGTCACGGTGTTCCTCCATGGATTCCCCGAGACCTGGTTTGCCTGGCAACACCATGTCCGCACCCCACGCCCCCTAGGGGAGAGGGCAAGCCGGATGGGCTGGGGTGGATGTCGCCACCCCACAAAAAAGTGGCCTACTCGAAGGCGATGCCGGTGACGGCAAACACAGGGATCATCACCTCCAAATCTTGGTTGGCGAGGTCGTGGTGGCTGATGACCGGGTTGCCGTCAGCCCCGATCGCAACCGACGTGAAGTAGCCGACTTCGCCGGTCGTTTCGAGTTCTTGGTTGGTGCCGGTGGTGCAGGCCGGGTTGGCGCACACGTACAACTCCAAATCTTGGTTGGTGTTGTCGAGGTGGCTGATGATCGGATTGTTGTCGGCCCCGATCGCAACCGACGTGTACCAGCCGACGTTGCCGGCCTCTTCGAGCGTTTGGTTGGTGCCGGTGGTGCAGGTCGGGTCGTCGCACACGTACAACTCCAAATCGCCGTTGGTGCTGTCTTGGTGGCTGATGATCGGGTTGCCGTCGGCCCCGATCGCAACCGACGTGTACAGGCCGACGACGCCGGTCGTTTCGAGCGTTTGGTTGGTGCCGGTGGTGCAGGTCGGGTTGGCGCACACGTACAACTCCAAATCGTCGTTGGTGTCGTCGTAGTGGCTGATGATCGGGTTGCTGTCGGTGCCGATCGCAACCGACGTGTACCAGCCGACGCTGCCGGTCGTTTCGAGCGTTTGGTTGGTGCCGGTGGTGCAGGTCGGGTTGGCGCACACGTACAACTCCAAATCGTCGTTGCTGCCGTCTTGGTAGCTGATGATCGGGTTGCCGTCGGC
>JAQWLJ010000023.1 GCA_029247365.1 Acidimicrobiales bacterium
CGGGAGTCGTCGGGATCGAACGCCGAACCGGTGCCCACGACGGTGCACGGGTACAGCTCGTTCATGTACATCGATTGCAGCTTGGTGCCGGGCACGGCGAGCTCATTGGGCACGTAGCCCATGAGGAGGTTCTTGCCGAGCGACGGGCTGTAGCCGGCAGTGGTGACCCGCGAAGCACGCCCATGCGAGTCGACGATGCGCTCACCGTCGAGGTTGAGGATCGGCTCATTGCCACCCTGCATGTACCGCTTGCGGCCTTGGCCGTCGGTGTTGTCATCGACGATCAGGGTGACGCACTGGACCTCGGCGCCCGCTTCGCGGGCGGCCAGGTAGGCCTCTTTGCCGAGGAAGTCGGCAGCCTTGACCTTGGGACGCGCAAGCCCGGCCTCGACCGGGTTGTACTCGGACTCGAGCTCGGCACCCATCAGGCGGTAGCCCTTCTCGATGCGACCCGACAGCGAGTAGACGCCGCCACTGGTGATGCGCAGGCCGTGATCGGCGCCCGCTTCCATAACGGCGTCCCACACCGCGCCGGCCTCGTTCCACGGGATGTAGATCTCCCAGCCCGCATCGCCGACGTAGGAGATGCGGAAGAGATGACAGTCGACGCCGGCCACGGTGACCGGGAGGTACGAGCCGTACGGCGAGCCTTCCTGGCTGAGATCGTGCTCGGTCAGTTGCCCGAGAACCGCAGCAGCGTTCGGACCCCAGAGACCAAGCGTGGTGATCTGCTTGGTGAGGTTGGTGAAGGTGACCGACCCGTCGTTGGGCATGTGCTTGCGGATCCAGAACTCGTCGCGGCCACCGTCGAACACACCGGTGACGATGCGGACGCAATCATCGGCCATGCGCATCATGGTGAGGTCGGAGTGGAAGCCGCCATCGGCGGTAAGCCACGGGGTGTAGACAGACTTGCCAACCGGCACATCGATCTTGTTCACCGCGAGGTAATCGGCGAACTCGACAGCACCGGGGCCCTCGAGTTCGAAGATCTGGAACGCGGAGAGGTCGATCATGCCGCAGTTCTCACGCAGGTTGAGGTGCTCACCAACCGTGATGGGGTTCCACCAACGGTTGTCCCACTCGACCGGGCGCTCTTCGAGGCCGTAGCGCTCGACAAGGTCGGCGTTCGAGTTGTACCACTGCGGCCGCTCCCAGACGCGAGCCTGGAAGAACTCAGCGCCGAGGGCCTCTTCGCGGCTCCGGAACGGCGCTTCGACGAGGTGACGACGATCGCCCCACTGCTCTGCCGGATGAACGATGCCGTAGGTCTTGATGAACGACTCTTCGGCGCGGGCCCAGATGTGCTCGTCACTCTTCTCTTCGTCGTAGAAACGGGCGATGTCGGCGCCGTGTGAGTCGATGACCTTCGGGTAGCCGTAGTGCATCCATTCGGCGACGACCTGACCCATGCCCGGGCCTTCCTTGACCCAGACCGCAGCTGCGGACCAGAGGTTCTCGACATCGGGCATCTCGCCGAGGCAGGGCATGCCGTCGGGAGTGAGCGAGAGCAGGCCATTGATCGCGTACTTGATCTCGGCTTCGCCGAGAAAGTCCATCAACTCAATCGCGGTTTCCATCTGGTCGTCGAAGTCGTCGGGCGTGAAGGGCATCTCGGTGGGCGAGAGGGCTGCTTCCTCGTTCGACGGGATCTCGTCGGGGTGATGCAGTATCGCGCGGTGGCCGTACGAGCCGACCTCCATCGAGCCCGACGACTGACGCTCGTAGCAAAACGTGTCCATATCCCGAACGATCGGGTAGCCGATCTCGTTGCCGGTCTCGGCGAGGATGTCCATCGGGCCAACGTCGGCCATCTGGTGAACGGCGGGGACCAGGGGGATATAGGTATCGGCCATGTAGGCGATGCGGTTCGACCACACACCACAGGCGATGACGACGTGCTCGGCCTCGATCGTGCCCTTGTCGGTTTCGACGGCAGTGACCTTGCGGCGACCGTTCGGGCGGGGGGTGTCGTCGGTGATGAGGTCGAGGACCTCGGTGTTTGCGAACACCTGGAGCCCGGCCTTCTCGATGGCCTCCTTGCGCATGACCGTGCCGGTCTCGAGCGAGTCGACGACGGAGACGGTCGGGCAGTAGAAGCCACCCATGATGACGTCTTCGTTGACGAAGGGAACGAGTTCCTTCACTTCGGCGGGCGTGAGCAGGTGGGCCTCGATGCCCCACGCTGTGGCAGAGGTCATGCGGCGCTCGAGTTCGTCCATGCGCTCCTGGGTACGGGCGACCTCGATGCCGCCAGAGTCGACCGACAGGCCGAGGTCGCGGTACTGGTTGGCAGACTGCTCACCGAGCAGCGCCATCTCCTTGTTGTGATCGACTGGGAAGATGAAGTTCGATGCGTGGCCGGTGGAGCCACCGGGGTTGGGCAGCGGACCCTTGTCGAGAAGGACGAGGTCCTTCCAGCCCAGGCGGGCAAGGTGGCCAACAACGCAGTTGCCGACGATGCCGGCGCCGATGACGACGCACTTGGCGGAGGTTGGGAAGTCGCTCACGGGTGTCCCCTCTCGATGGATGGCGATTCACTCACAGCTTGACGCATTGATATATCAGCCGTGTATCATTGAGATGCTAGAGCGGTCGCAGGGCGACTGCAACAGCGAATACAGATCTGGGGTGCCGACCCCAGCCACGACCAGCCGGAGCAACCACCGAGCATGCAGTCGCTCAGCGAACAGGCCTACACCGACCTCCGAGACCGCATCGTACGACTCGAGTTCGCGCCCGGGGACGTGCTGCGCGAAGACGCCCTTCAGGAGCGTTTGGCACTCGGCCGAACGCCGATCCGCGAGGCGCTGCAGCGACTCGCCCGCGAACACTTCATCACCGTGATCCCCCGGCGCGGCATGTTCGTGAGCGGCATCGACGTGTCGGAGCTCTCGATGCTCTTCGAGACCCGCACCGTCCTCGAGCCCTACGCAGCCCGTCTCGCTGCGGCGCGCGGCACCGACGATCACTGGACCCGCATGCAAGGCGCCCTCGACGCGGTGGCCAGCGCCACGGGCAACGAAGACCTCATGCGGATCGACCGGCTCGGCCACGAGATCATGTGGGAAGCGGCCAGCAACCGCTTCTTGGTCGACACGCTTGACATGCTCTACGCCCAGTCCGATCGGCTGTGGCATCTCTATCTCTCCGAGGTGGCCGACATGAGTCATGCGGTCGACGAGCACGGCGAGATCATGGATGCCCTGCGCGCCAGCGACAGCGAACGTGCCGGCGACCTCATGGAGGAGCACATCCGCTCCTTCGATGCCCAGATCCGGGCCGCGGTCACCGAGCGGCTCGAGTCGCCCCTCGCCGGCTGAGCGCACCCGCCCCGGCCGTCAGCATCGAGACGCCGACCGAGGGTGACGCAATGCGCAACCTGGCAGTTGCGAACCCGAGCGAGCGATCCGTAGCCAACTTCTCGTTCCACGATGCGGAACCCTTCCGTATCGTGGAACGCGCTGGTACCATCTCCCTCTGAGGGCCCAGCGGTGGGCCCACGAGCATGTTTCTGGGGGAAACCCGATGTCCTTCCCGTCCGATCTCGAGATCGCCAGTGGCGCCAATCTCAAGCCACTGACCGAAATCGCCGCCTCGGCTGGCATTCCCGAGGAATGCCTCGAGCCGTTCGGCTCTGGCGCTGCGAAGATCACGCTCGACGCCATAGACAAGATGGCCGACCGCCCAAAGGCCAAGTACGTAGTCGTCTCGGCTATCACCCCCACCCCGCTGGGCGAGGGAAAAACCACCACCACCGTCGGTTTGGGCCAGGCCTTCCAGCACATCGGGTCATCGGCGACCATCGCTATCCGTCAGCCCTCGATGGGTCCGACCTTCGGCATAAAGGGCGGTGCTGCCGGCGGTGGCTACAGCCAGGTCGTGCCGATGGAGATGTTTAACCTCCACCTGACCGGCGACATGCACGCCGTCACCGCAGCCCACAACCTCTGTTCTGCCATGGTCGACGCGCACCTCTACCACGGCAACGAATGTGGCTTCGATATTCACAACATCACGTGGCGTCGTGTGGTCGATATCAACGACCGAGCCCTCCGCAACGTCACGATCGGCCTCGGCGGCAAGATGGACGGCATCCCCCGCGAGACCGGCTTCGACATCACTGCGGCCTCCGAGGTCATGGCCGCGCTCGCGCTGTCGGCCGACCTGTTCGACCTGCGCGCCCGCATGGGCCGCATCGTGCTCGGCTACACCAAAGCCGGTGATCCCATCACCGCCGAAGATATCGGTGCGGCCGGCTCGATGACCGTCATCCTGCGCGAGGCGATCAAGCCGAATCTGATGCAGACGCTCGAGAACACGCCGGCATTGGTCCACACCGGCCCGTTTGGCAACATCGCCACCGGGAACAGCTCGATCGTGGCCGACCGTATCGGCATCCACACGAGCGACTTCCTGCTGACCGAGGCCGGCTTCGGCGCTGACATGGGTGCCGAGCGGTTCTTCAACATCAAGTGCCGCTACTCGGGCCTCGCTCCCGACGCGTCGGTGCTCGTTGCCACCGTCCGCGGCCTCAAGGCCCACTCCGGCAACCACCGCATCGTCCCGGGCAAACCACTGCCGCCGGCCCTACTCGAAGCCAACCCCGACGAGGTCCACCAGGGCGGCGACAACCTGCGCAAGCAGCTCGAGAACATGCAGATCCACGGCTGTACCCCCGTCGTTGCGATCAATGTGTTCCCGGGAGACCACGACGAAGACATCGCCGCCATCCACGAGATCGCGTCGGAGTACGGCTCACGCGCTGCCGTCTCCACGCACTTCTCCGACGGTGGCCGCGGCGCCTCCGAGTTGGCTGAGGCCATCAAGGAGGCCGCCGAGGAAGCGTCGGAGTTCCAGGTCCTCTACCCCGACGACGCCTCGCTGAAGGACAAGATCCACGCAGTCGCCACCAAGGTTTACGGCGCCAACGGTGTGGAGTACACCGCAACCGCCGACAAGCAGATCGAGAACTACACCCGGCAGGGATTCGACAACCTCCCGGTCTGCATTGCCAAGCAACACCTCTCGCTCAGTCACGACGCCAAACTCAAGGGTGCGCCCACAGGCTGGACCCTGCCGGTCCGCGAGGTGCGGGCATCGGTCGGTGCCGGTTTCGTCTACCCGATCTGCGGCGACATGCGCACCATGCCGGGACTCGGCACGGCACCAGCAGCCATGCAGATCGACATCGACGAAAACGGCGACATCATCAACCTCTCCTAGGGACGAAACACATGGCTCTATTCAAGAAAAACGAGGTGCCCAAGATCGTCGAATCCGGCGAGGCAAAGGCACATCGCGAACACCTCACCCGCAACTACACCATCGAACTCATCCCGATGAAGAGCCTTGAGGCGGCGCGCACTCACCTGCCCACCGGCGCAACGCTCTCGATCACCGCTTCGCCGGTGAGGGGACTCGAGGAGACCCAACAACTCACCGAGGATTTCCAAGCTGAGGGGTTCGACCCCGTCCCCCACATCTCGGCCCGGATGGTCCGCGACAGGGCCCACTGCGCCGAACTTGCGCACTGGCTGCGCGACAACGGCCTCAAGAAGATGTTCCTGGTTGGCGGCGATCAAGATCCACCCGGCGAGTACTTCGACGCCGCGCTCTTTCTCGAGGACTTTCTAGAGCAGGACCACGGCCTCGAGAGCCTCGGCGTGACGGCGTACCCCGACCACCACGCGTTCATCTCCGACGAGAAGCTACACGAGGCGCTGCACGCCAAGCAGTCGTTGCTCGCTGAGGCCGGCCTTCGCGGCTGGTGCTCCACACAGATGTGCTTCGACGCAGAAGTCATCGAGGCGTGGCTGCGCACGGAACGAGCGGAAGGCCTGACGCTGCCTGTGCATCTTGGTGTCTCAGGCGTAGTCGACAAGACCAAGCTGATGACAATGGGGGTCCGCATCGGCCTCGGTGCATCGCTGAGCTACCTCAAGAAGAATCGGGCAGCCATCACCAAGATGATGACGTCGACCTCGTACGACCCCAATGATCTCCTCATGCCGCTCTCGAACACCGCTGTCGAACTCGGCATCGAGGACGTGCACATGTACACGTTTAATCAGGTCGAGGCCACCGAACAGTGGCGGGCAGAGTCGCTCGCCGAACTGGCCGGCTAACCCAGATCAACCCAGCTGAGCCAATCGTCGCGGCTCAGCTTTCCTGCAGCACCTCGCGCATCGCCGTGAGGTGCAGGAACGAACCGGTGACCACAATGGTCGCCGGTTCGTCCGTTCTCGCCGCCGCCAACGCGGCTGCCGGATTGGGCGCAGGCTGCGCTCGTACGCCAAGACGCTCGAAGGCGGAGGCGATCGCAGCGGCTTCATGGCCTTGGGGACCGGGGGCGCTCCCGAACGTCACCGCCACGACGCGATCGAACGCAGGGGCGATTGCGGCGACGCACGGATCGAGCGCCTTGCCGACGCCGATTGCGACGATGCCGATGCGGGGTTCGGGCTCGCTGGCGAGTGACGCCGCCAGCGCCCGAAGCTTCATCGGGTTGTGCGCGCCGTCGAAGATCCAAGTCGTCGAGCCGTCGGCGTGGCGTTCGTCGCGGCCCGGTTGCTCGACGAACCTCGACGGGGGCGCATCGGGAACAAGTTCGGCGACCGCTGCGGTCGCGGTTGCTTCGGCGTCGAGCTTCCAGTCGCCGCGAGCCACCACCTCGACCAGCCGTACCCCGGCGACCCGGGCATGGTCACGAACCACGGAGACAGCATCGTCCGACGACTGCGGACCCAGGATCGCGACGCGACGGTCGGTTAGGACGGCCGCCTTCTCCGCTGCGATCAACGCGACCGTGTCGCCGAGGACATCGGTGTGGTCGAGTCCGATCGCGGTGACGACGCTGACGACGTCGTCGCGGTTGAAGGTGTTGGTTGCGTCGACACGGCCGCCGATCCCAGCCTCGACAACGAGCCAGTCGGTCTCGGCGCGCCACGCCAACACGTAGGCCATCGCGGCCGTCACGGCGAAAAAGGTCGGTTCATCGCCGAGATGCTCGATCGCTGCCCGCACCTCGGCGGCCGCCTCCGCAACCTCGCCCCAGCCGGGCAGATCGTCAGCGACGGCAAACCGCTCGCGGATGTCGTGGACGTGCGGCGAGAGGTGGAGTCCCACCGTGTCGCCGCGGCGGCGGAGGGCGTCGGCGACAAGACGAGCAACGGTGCCCTTTCCGGCCGTGCCAACAACGTGGATGGCGCGCACCCGGTCCTGAGGTTGACCGAGGGCGTTGAACAACGCCGCGGCGCAAGTGCGAGCCGACTCACCGCGAGGAGCATCAGCCCGAACGAATGACAGCAGCCACGCCTCGACCGCCTGAGAATCCAGGTCGTTCACCGGGTTCCTGTGCCCTTCCCGAGCGATACGATGAGGTCCCGCATACGGAACGGTTCCACCATACAGAACGGGGACTCGAGCTCGGAACGCTCGGGTCGAGCACGAGGAGAAGCCAGCCATGAAGGTGCTGCTCGCTGACGCGCTGCCCGACGCAGCCGTCCAACAACTTGAGGCCGCGGGCGACGACGTCACTAGCCTCCCCGACCTCAACGCCGACACCCTCTCCGATGCCGTTGCGGGCCACGAGGTGCTCGTCGTCCGATCGACCAGGGTCACCGCCACCGCCCTCGAGGCGGCCGACAAACTCGGTCTCATCGTCCGCGCCGGTGCTGGCACCAACACTATCGATCTCGATCGAGCCGCCGAACTCGGCATCTTCGTCTGCAACGTGCCAGGCAAGAACGCGCTCGCCGTTGCCGAGCTCACTATGGGTCTACTAATCGCCGTCGACCGTCACATCGCAGCCGGAACGGCCGACCTGCGGGCCGGCACCTGGAACAAGAAGGCGTACGCAAAGGCCGACGGCCTGTTCGGTCGACGGATGGGCATCATTGGTGTCGGTGACATCGGTATCGCAGTTGCTGCCCGCGCGTGCGCCTTCGGGATCGACGTTGTCGCTGTCACAAAGCCCGGCCGCGGCCACGCCACCGTTGCGCGCGCCGAGGCTGCTGGCATCCAATGGGTCCATGATCTCGACGAACTCCTCGCCATCTGCGACATCATCTCGCTCCACGTTCCTGGCGCACCTAACACCAAGGGCATGGTCGATGCTGACTTTCTGGCCAAAATAAAGGACGACGCCATCCTCCTCAACACCAGTCGCGGCGACGTCGTCGACGAAGCCGCCCTGATCGACGCAATGGACTCACGCAGCATTCGCGCTGGCCTCGACGTCTTCGCCGATGAGCCCGCCACCAGCACCGCCCCCTTCGACAGCACCGTCGCCAAGCACCCGTCGGTCGTGGCCACCCATCACGTGGGAGCGTCGACTGAACAGGCCCAAAACGCAGTCACCGACGGCACGCTCGAGGCGATCGACGCGTACCGCACAGGCTCGCCGATCAACTGTGTGAACCTTGACCCGGTGCCAACCCGTGCTGCCACGCTCACCGTCCGCCATCACGACCGAGTGGGCGTGCTCGCAAACGTGCTGCAGGCGCTGCGCAAGGAACAACTCAACGTGTCGAACATGCAGAACCGCGTCTTTGCCGGCTCCAAGGCCGCCGTCGCCTCGATCGATGTCGGCCATCTCCCCACCCAGAAACTCATCGACGAAGTCACGTTGCTCGAAGACGTGATCTACGTCTCGGTCACCCCCGCATGACCAGCGCACCATTGTTCGCCCCCTTCGCGGGGTGGCTGATCCATCCTGATTGGGCGGCGCGCGTCATCGCAGGTGCCTACGACGCCAAGTCGCCCGCCGAGCGCCGAACGATCGTCAAGGCAAACCCGTACTCATACCTTGGGGTCACTCGATCGGCTGAAGATCTCGCCCAAGGCGACGCAGCGACCGCTGAGGACCTGCTCGATCGGGGCGCGGGAACGCTGAAAACCATCCTCGACGCCGGCGCCTTCGAACCGACCGGTAGGCCGACGCTGTACGCCTACCGTCTGACCTACGCAGGGCATAGCCAGACCGGTATCGTCGGCGCGCTACTCGTCGACGGCTTCCACGACGGTCGGGTGCTCACCCACGAAAACGTTCGCCCAAATCGCGCCCATCACCTGGCCCGCCATCTCCAGTGGGTCGGTGCTACGTCATCGCC
>JAQWLJ010000056.1 GCA_029247365.1 Acidimicrobiales bacterium
GAAACGCGACCTCACGCGGTTGCCACGACCGATGTGGGATGTTCTGTCTGCAGGTTGGGCTATGGCACTGCGCGCGTGGCACGATGGCGCCCGTTCGCCAACGGAGGAAGACCGATGCCCACCGGACTCAAGGGTTCACCTGACGATTTCGATCTGCGGATGTCAGAGGGGGCGCGTCCCTTCTACGAGCAGGTCACCGATTTCCTCGACCGTGTCGTCGACCCGATGCAGAAGGAGTTCTTCAAGGCGAAGGACCCGGACAACCGCTGGGGTTACACCGAGCGTCAGCTCGAACTGCTCGAAGGAGCGAAGGACGCCGCGAAGTCTGAGGGTCTTTGGAACTTCTTCCTTCCCGACTCGGGTCAGGGCCTGTCGAATCTTGACTACGCCTACTTGGCCACCGAACTCGGCAAGTACCCGCTTGGCTCGGAGTCGCTGAACTGCTCGGCTCCCGACACCGGCAACATGGAGGTTCTCGAGCGGGTGGGCACCCCGGAGCAGAAGGAGCAGTGGCTCGAGCCCCTGCTGCGGGGAGAGATCCGTTCGGCGTATGCGATGACCGAGCCTGGTTTGCCCTCGTCGGACGCGAAGAACATCCGGTGCCAGGCGGTCCAGGACGGGGACGAGTACGTCATCAACGGCGAGAAGTACTACATCTCTGGCGCCGGCGATCCACGCTGCAAAATCATGATCTGCATGGTGCAAACCAGCCCCGACGGGCCGCCACACCGCAAGCAGTCGCAGATCTTGGTGCCGATCGACACGCCCGGCGTCGAGATCCTCGGCCCGATGTACGTATTCGGCAACGATGATGCCCCGCACGGTCACATGCACATCCGGTTCACCGACGTGCGTGTGCCGGCCAGCAACATGCTGCTCGGCGAAGGTCGCGGCTTCGAGATCAGCCAGCTGCGGCTCGGCCCGGGCCGAATTCACCACTGCATGCGCTCGATCGGTGCTGCGGAGAAGGCACTCGACCTTATGGTCCGGCGTGGCGCCAGCCGCGAGGGCTTCGGCAGGCCGCTCGTGCGCCTCGGCGGCAACATGGAGATCGTCGGTCGTGCTCGCGCTGAGATCGAATCGATGCGGATGATGGTGTTGCGAGCGGCGAAGGCGATGGACACGCTCGGTAATCAGGAAGCCCGCGTCTGGATCTCTGCGGTCAAAGCAATGGTGCCCGAGCGGGTCTGCCAGATCATCGATCAGGCGATCCAGATGCACGGCGCCACCGGTGTCAGCCAGTGGACACCGCTTGCGGGCATGTACACGAGCCAGCGCACGCTGCGACTTGCTGACGGCCCCGACGAGGTCCATTGGATGGTCGTCGGTCGCGCTGAGGTCGCTGCCTACGACGGCATCGAGGTGCCACAGAAGCCCGACTCGTATGCCGACCCCGCCCTCACCGCGGCGTGGGCTGAGGACGACAGCGGTTGGGAGTCCAGCGGATCGTGATCCGGTGAGGGTTGCGTCGGTTCGCGCCGCGGCGGTGCGAGACCCGACGCCCCTCGGTCGCGCCTCGAAGCCGCAAGCGGACGTCGAGGCTTCGCACATGAACCCGATGGTCAGTGCCGGCTTGCGTCGGGGATCCGTCGCGAAGTTTGAACCGTCATGGGGCGAGGTCGCCTGTGTTGTCACACTCGACGACGGCACGTGGGGGCTAGGACTTACCGCCCACGCCGGCCCGGTCGTACCGGTGATCAACGACTACCTGGGACCGTTGATCGAACAGGAGACCGTCGAGTCGGTGGCCGACATTGGCGAACTCTGGGACCTCATGAGCACGGTCGGTGCGGCCCACCTCGGGATCAGCGGTGTAGTGAGTTATGCGATCAGCGCTGTCGATCTTGCGCTCTATGACGCGCACGGACGGCAGCGGGGCGTGCCGGTCTACGAGCTCCTCGGTGGCCCCGCCCACGACTCGATCGAGTGCTACGCAACGTCGTCCGATGTGGCGAAGCTCGCTGACCTCGGGTTTGACCGGTTCAAGATCCCGTGCCCGTGGTCGGTTCCTAGCCCGGCGGGCATCGCTGCCGCGGTTGGGGCGGTCGAGGAGGCGCGCTCTCGCATCGGCGACGCCGACCTGATGGTCGACGGGTGGGCCGTCATGGATGCGGGACATGCGGCGACGCTGTGCCGTTCCCTCAAGCCCTACGATCTCCGCTTCGTCGAAGATGTCGTGCACCCCGACGACACCGACGGCTACGCAACGGTCCGCGCTTCGACCTCTCTCCGGCTAGCCGCAGGTGAGCGCTGGTTCGGCCTGCACCCGTTCGCCTACCACGCCGCGCACGGCACGGTCGACGTCTTGCAGCCCGACGCGCTGTGGGTCGGTGGCGCTACGGCCACGGTCCGCATCGCCGGTCTTGCCCGACAGCATGGACTCGACCTCGCCATCCACTGCGCAGTCAACGACTCGTTCGGCCAGCATCTTGCGTTTGCACTGGCGGAGAACGTTATCGGTGAGATGTATGTCGGTGGAGCGCTGGCGCTTGCCGACTCGTATCGGTCGACGCCCGGTATGGCGCTCCCCACCGAGGGCCGTGTCGTTCCGGTCGACGCTCCCGGCTTCGGCATCGAGATCACGCTCGACGGGATCGAGGCTGCGAGTCGCTAACTCGAACGCTGGTGCACCACTCCTGCTGTTCGGGTATCTCCCTGCAGCGCGGATCTGGGTCTCCTCGGTGCCGAAGCGAGCGGCAAACGCTCGTCCAGTGCGTCTGGTCGTCAACGCACGATCGATGTTAGGTATCGGCGGATGCGATGGCCTCGGCCAGTTCGGTCACCGAACGCAGACAATGACCCTCGAGGAACTCGTCGACGTAGGGCAACGCAGCCGCCATCCCCTGCGCAGTGGGCTCGTAGCCCGGGCCTGCCTTGAGCGGGTTGACCCAAATGACCTTGTGGGCGAGGCGATGGAGGCGTTCCATCGACTCCGACATCGTTGTTGGGTCGCCCCGGTCCCATCCATCGGAAAGCACAACCACGATCGCGCCCCGCGCCATTCCCCGGATGCCCCACTCACGCACGAATCCATCGATCGAATCACCGAGGCGGGTCCCGCCTGACCAGTCCTCGACTACACCAGCCGCAGTTGCGACGGCGATCTCCGGATCGCGAGATGCCAGCTGGCGCGTAATGCGCGTCAGACGGGTGCCAAGGGCGAACACCTCCACCGAACCCCGACCGGCGACCGCCGTGTGCGCGAAGCGAATCAGCACCCTGGCATAGCGCTCCATTGAGCCGCTGACGTCGAGCAGCAGCACGAGTCGGCGCGTCTTTTCACCGGGCTTGGTAGAAGCGAGCTCAATCGGTTCACCGGCGCGGCGCATTGCGGCACGAACGGTGCGACGAAGATCAGGGGTGTCGCCGCGCCGGGCCCAGCGGCGGCGCTTGGAGCGGCGGCGGGCTGGTTGGACGCGTAGGGCGCTCATCACTCGCTCGGCTTCGGCCAACTCGGCGTCTTCGAAGTCTCCAAAGTCCTTATCGTGGAGCCGCTCGGCCTGCGAGAACTGCAGCGCGGGCTCGTCGTCGTTCCCATCGCTGTCGGCGTCGTTGTCGCCATCGAGCGAGTCGGAAAGCATCTGCACGACATCGTCGAAGCGCATCCGGAAGCCCGAGGTGTTGTGGTGGAAGAACGCAAGGAACATCGCGTCGTACATCGCGACATGTTCCTGCTTGGCCACCAGGGTGGAGCGCCCTGCCCAGTAGACGTCGAGGCCGCTGGTGAGTCCGACAACGTCGAGCGCCTCCCGAAACAGTCCACTCTGGCTGATGGTGACCTCAAGCCCACCGCGCCGCAGCGTGTGGACGAACCCGGCGACCAGCCGGTCGATATCGATGTCGGGTGCGGCGGTTGCCACGGGTCAGGCGCTCAGCGCCGCCGCGAGGACGTTGGTCAGGCCTTCGCGCCGAACTCGCTCTTGGTCCTCGCGGTACTTGAGGAGCGTGCCGAGGGTCGCATCGACCGACGCTTCGGTCAGCTTCGTTTCGCCGAGCACGTGCATGGCGTTGGCCCAGTCGAGCGTCTCGGCAACCCCCGGCGGCTTGTACAGGCCGAGCTCGCGGACGGCGCCGGTCGCACGGGCGATCTGCACGGCGAGCTGCTCGGGCACAGCGGGAGCTTTGGCCCGCAGGATCGCCACCTCGCGCTCGAAATCGGGATGGTCGACCCAATGGTGCAGCGCTCGACGTTTGAGGGCGTCGTGAACGTCGCGGGTGCGGTTTGACGTGATGATCACGATCGGTGGGAGCTCGGCCCGGAGCGTGCCGAGCTCGGGGACGGTGACCGTGTAATCCGACAGCGCTTCGAGCAGGAAGGCTTCGAACTCGTCGTCGGCCCGGTCGACCTCGTCGATCAACAGCACGGGTGGAACGTCGCTTCGGTGGTCGATGGCGCGCAGGATCGGTCGGCGGACGAGGAAGCGTTCGGTGAACAGCTCCTCTTCGAGAGCAGTTGCAGTGTCGGCGCTTGCTGTTCCCGCCGCTTCGGCGGTGCGTAGGTGCAACAACTGGTGGGTGTAGTTCCACTCGTAGAGTGCTTGGCTAGCGTCGATCCCTTCGTAACACTGCAGTCGGATCAGCTCGCCGCCGGTGATAGCGGCAAGCACCTTGGCGACTTCGGTCTTGCCCACGCCTGCCTCGCCTTCGAGCAGCAGCGGCCGCCGTAGCGACGCGGCGAGGAAGATTGTGGTGACCAGGCCACGGTCTGCGAAGTAGCCCTGTTCGGTGAGCGCAGCGGTAGTCGCTTCGACCGACGACAGCGCAGGATGCGGGCTCGGCATGCCAATTACCTTAGGGGCCGCTGCCGGATTGCGGATACCGTGATTGGCATGAAGATCGAGAACGACTTCCGGGTGGCCGCGCCGATTGATCAGGCGTGGGCACTGCTCACCGATATTCCCGCCATCGCCCCGTGCCTGCCCGGAGCGGAGCTAACCGGCCAGGAAGGCGACAACTTCCACGGTCAGATAAAAGTGAAGGTTGGGCCGGTCACCGCCGAGTACACCGGCACGGCGACCCTCCTCGAGATGAACGAGGTCGACCGGGTCGTCATCCTCAAGGCATCGGGACGAGACACGCGCGGCGCCGGCAATGCCTCGGCCGACATCACGGCCACGATGGCCGAAGATGGTGACGGCACGGTCGTGGCGATCTCGACCGACCTCAAAGTGTCGGGCAAGGTCGCTCAGTTTGGCCGCGGCGTGATGGCTGATGTGTCAAAGAAGCTGCTGGGTCAGTTCGCCGACTGCATTGAAGGCAAGCTCGAGAGCCCCGGGGACCACCCCGAAGCGATCGCTGGTGAGCCCGCAGTGATCGACGGTGGGACCTCAGCTGCCGATGCCAGTAGCAGCGATGACAGCGATGACGATGAGGTCCTCGACCTGCTTGAGTTTGCGGGTGGCGCCGTGGCGAAACGGCTCGTGCCGGCGGTGATTGCAGTGATCGCGATCGTGGTCATCGTGGTCGTCCTCCTCGGTTGAAGAGGGAGCGGGGCGCGGGGGTGAGCGGACCGAAGCGACTGAGCCGCCTGCCCCAGTCGCACAGATCCAGAGCTGTGGCTGGATCCCGTCACATCACGCTGCGCTGATGCAGCCCAACATCGACGTGTAGAAGCTGACCAGCGATGCCCGCAGGGAGTTCATCCCGCCGCGCGGAATTTAGCCACGGGCCGACGACAACTCGGTGCCGGCCTGATAAACCCGCGAACTCCGCAACACTGAAGGAGCGCGCCCGTGGAAGTGTCTGTCACCGTCAACGGCGAGAGTCGGTCAGCCGACGTTGAGCCAAGAACCCTGTTGGTCCATTTCCTGAGAGACACCCTCGGGCTGACCGGTACCAACGTCGGCTGCGACACGTCGTC
>JAQWLJ010000057.1 GCA_029247365.1 Acidimicrobiales bacterium
CCCGAAGGGCGGCGAGTCGGGCCGGGCCCGCGGTGTCGCCCATGGCGTAGGCAGCGTTCTGCAGCATCCGCGACAGGCCGATCGCCGGGAGGCCAAGCCCGTAGAACACGAGGATCAGCCATACGAGCGACGTATCGGCGCTCGTGAAGGCTCCACCCTCAAACAGCAGGGCAACAATGGGCTCACCTGCAGCGATCAGCACGAGGGAGGACGCAAGCATCCAGAACGCGATCCGACGGAGGGCTGCGTTGGTCCGCTGGGCGATCTGCGCTGGATCGTGGACCAGCCGTGACAGTTCGGGCAGCTCTGCCGCAGCCACGCTCATGGCAAAGAGGCTGACGGGGAGGATGTAGAGGATCTGTGCCTTGAATAGCGCCGACAGGGCACCTGCGGCCAGGAACGATGCGAGCAGCAAGTCGATGTAGGCCGAGATTTGCACCGCTCCACGACCGAGCACGGCAGGACCGAAGCGGCGTCGGACGTCGCGAACATGCGGATTGTTGGAATCGAGCGCAAGGCGCACGCCGCGGGCGAGTGTCATGGTGGTGGGGAGCTGCACCAGGAGTTGGAGTACACCGCCGACCGCCACCCCGATCGCCGCCGCCCGAGTTGCGTCGGCGATGTCCCAGCCCCCCTGCCAGGCCAACAACAGCGCTGCGATCTGCGCGACATTCCAGATCACCGGAGCGACGTAGGGCAGGAAGAAGTTTCGGTGGCTGTTGAGGATGCCGAGGCACCACGCCGACATCACCATAAAGCCGATGCCGACTGCGGTGATGCGAGTGAGGTCCACGGCAAGTTCGAAGCTGGTATCGGTGAGGCCCCACGCGAGTAGGCGGGTCAGCGGCCGAGCGGCGAGGACGATCGCGAGGACGCTGAGGCCGGTGACAACCATGAGTGCGGCCCCGACCGCGCCAGCGACTCGGCTGGCTTCGCGCTCGTCGTCGGCATCAAGGAGTTCGCTGTAGACCGGCACGAACGACGCAGAGAGGACGCCTTCGCCGAGCAGGTTTTGGAGGAGGTTCGGAATCCGCATGGCCGCCGCGAGTGCGTCGGCTGCGCCATTGATGCCGATGACACGCCCGGCGACCATCTCGCGGGCGAGGCCTGCGATCCGCGAGGCGAAGATGCCCGCACCGACAAGGGTGGCGCCGCGCCCGGCGCGACTCACGCGATGCCTCCGACATCGTCAAGG
The DNA here is from genome assembly GCA_029247365.1 of Acidimicrobiales bacterium. Classification (GTDB taxonomy): domain Bacteria; phylum Actinomycetota; class Acidimicrobiia; order Acidimicrobiales; family Aldehydirespiratoraceae; genus UBA11606. Next base: position 1,196 of record JAQWLJ010000057.1, read on the forward strand.
CCGAGGCGTAAGGCTTCGAGGTCTCGGACCACGTTGCCGATCGCAGAGTCGACCCGGTCGAGATCGCCAACGGCTCCGGCCCGCGTGCCGAGCTCAACCGCTCGGGTCACCGCCTCCTCGAGCCGAGCATCGATGCGCTCGAGTTCAAGCCGTGCTGTGTCCTCACGAGCCGCAAGGCGGCTGTGGCTTGCGAGCTGGGCGTCAATCGAACCTATGCGAGCATCGCTGACAGGAAGGGTCTTTCGCTCACGTTCGAGTCGCCCGAAATCGATGCTGCGACGAGCATCGGTCAGTTGCTGGCCGCGGTGGGCTGCTTCCCAGCACTGCTCAACCCCAGCATTCAAAGCTTCCCCGATCTCGAGCAGTCGTTGTCGCAACGGGCCATCGGGGGCGAGGTCGAGCGTCTCGGCGAAGCGGGCTCGGGCCTGCACGGCACCACTGACGAAGAACCGCCAGGGTTCGCGAAGCGCAAAGGGATCGATTCGGTGAGGAAGTGCAGCGATACGACTGGCCATGGCGCGGGCTACGACGATCCGCGCAATCCACACGGCGGTCGACGCGGTGGCCGCGAGGTACCACGGTCCGCCCGCAAGGAGCACGAGGGCAACGGCACCGGCGACCATGGCAACGGTAAAGGGGGAGACCATTGCGAGGAACACAGTGGGTTCGAGACGACGCACCATCGCAGGGGAGGCTAGCTCCCGGTCCGAGTACGCTCGTGCAACGTGAGTACGACCCCGACGCCCATCCCGGATCTCGCTCGGCGCGCCAAGGCGGCGACGAGCGCTCTCGTGGTCGCATCGACCGCTGAAAAGGACGCCGCCCTCAAGGCTGCAGCTGACATGCTCGGGTCGAATGCCGATGCAATTCTCGAGGCCAATGCTCGCGACGTGGCCGAGGCCGAGGCCAACGGCATGGAACCCGGTCTCGTCGACCGACTGCGTCTCGACGTTGGCCGCATCGGCGGTATGGCCAGCGGTTTGCGCCAGGTCGCCGCCCTTCGCGATCCCGTGGGTGAGATCACCGAAGGTTGGGTCCGCCCAAACGGTCTCAAGATCGAGCGGACCCGCGTGCCCCTCGGCGTGGTCGCGATCATTTACGAGTCGCGACCAAACGTCACCAGTGACGCGTTCGGCTTGTGCCTAAAGTCCGGCAACGTAGCGTTCCTTCGGGGCTCGTCGTCTGCGATCAACTCGAATCTCGCCATAGCCGCCGTGCTGCGAGAGGCTCTGCCGAAGGCGGGCCTCCCGGCCGACGCGCTTGTGGTCGTCGACGACAGCAGGCGCGAGGCCGCCACCGAGTTCATGCAGCAACAGGGCTATGTCGACTGTCTCATCCCGCGCGGTGGACCGTCGCTCATCCAGTCGATCCTCGACAACGCAACGGTGCCCTACGTCATCGACGGGGCGGGGAACTGCCACATCTACGTCGACGCATCGGCTGACCTCGACATGGCTCGCGATATCACGATTAACGCCAAGACCCAGCGCATCGGCGTGTGTAACGCCGCCGAGTCGCTCGTCGTGCACCGCGACATCGCCGCCACGTTCCTGCCGATCGTGGCTGGCGCTCTCACCGACGTCGAGTTGGTCGGCGATGAGCGGGCCCGGGCGATTGTTTCGATGGGCGAGGCGACCGACGACGACTTCGCCACCGAGTACCTTGCGATGAAGATGAGCGTGAAGGTGGTCGACGACCTCGATGCGGCCATCGCCCACGTGAACGACACCTCCACCGGCCACTCCGAGGCGATCGTCACCAACGACATTAGGGCCGCTGACCGCTTCACCCGAGAAGTTGATGCTGCGGCGGTGCTCGTCAACGCGTCGACCCGATTCGTCGATGGTGAGGAGTTCGGATTCGGAGCGGAGATCGGCATCTCTACGCAGAAGCTGCACGCCCGGGGGCCAATGGGCCTTGAACAGCTGACTACCGAAAAGTTCGTCGTGCGGGGGAGCGGCCAGGTCCGCCTTTGAAACTGGTTATGGCTCGATGTCGACTTAGGGGCTGTGGTTAACGCCCGCTAACCTGACCGCCATGTCGAACCGTTTCTCCGATGTCGCGTCTCTCAAAGAAGAGCTCGCCGGCGTCGACTACCTGTCCGATGACGGCATCGCTGGCGTGGTCTACCTCGCCGATCGCCTCGAGAAGCCAATCCTCGTGGAGGGTCCCGCCGGCACCGGCAAGACCCAGCTGGCGAAGAGCGTCTCGGAGATCACCGGTGCCCGCCTGATCCGCCTCCAGTGCTACGAGGGGCTCGACGAGGCCAAGGCACTGTATGAGTGGAACTACAAGAAGCAGCTGCTCCGCATCCAGGCCGAGTCCAGCGGTGAAGAGTGGGACGACATCAGCGAAGACATCTTCAGCGACGAGTTCCTGCTGACTCGTCCGCTCCTCGAGGCGATCAGCGCTGACGAACCCGTCGTGCTGCTCATCGACGAGGTTGATCGCGTCGAACTCGAGACTGAGGCCCTGCTGCTTGAGATCCTCTCGGACTACCAGGTTTCGATTCCCGAGCTGGGCACGATCGAAGCCAAGCAGATCCCACTGGTCTTTCTCACCTCGAACAACACTCGCGAGCTCTCCGAAGCGCTCAAACGCCGCTGTCTCTACCTCCACGTCGACTACCCCGACCTGGAGCGCGAGAAGGAGATCGTTCTCACAAAGGTGCCCGACATCACCGAGAACCTCGCCGACCAGGTCGCCCGTGTGGTGCGGTCGATCAGACAGATCGAGCTCAAGAAGCACCCAAGCGTCTCCGAGACGCTCGACTGGGCAAAGACCCTCGTGCTGTTGGGAGTCGAGAAGATCGATGAGCAGACTGCGACGCAGACGATCAACATCCTTTTGAAGTACCAGAGCGACATCAACAAGGCGCTCAAGGATCTCGCCACCGCCGACGGCGTTTCGCCCTGATCGGCGGTTGACCGTGTCCGTCACCGAAAGCGCTGGGTTCGACGAGACCGTGGCGATGCAGGAAGGGATCGGCGACCCGATTCTCGACCTGCTCAACGGGTTCATCGTGCAGCTTCGCTCGGCTGGGCTCCCGGTGAGCCTCACCGAGAACCTCGATGCCATGGAGGCGGTCAAGCACGTCCCGCTGGGAGATCGGCAGACGTTCAAGTACGCGCTCGCAGCGACACTGGTCAAGCACCACAACCACTGGAAGGCATTCGAAACTGTTTTCGAGGTCTACTTCTCGCTGCGTGGCGACGAGTTCTCCATTGGCGACGACACGCTCGAGCTGCCCGAGATGGACGACGACGAGCAGCAGGGCGAACAGACCAGCGGCGACCAGCAGGGTGGTGGGGGCGACAACCTCTCGCCTGAAGAGCTCGCCGAGATGCTGTATCGGTCGCTTATGCGGGGCGATCAACAGATGATGCGGGGCGTCGCCCGCCAGGCGGTTAAGCGTTATGCCGGTATGGAGCCGGGGCGGCCGGTTGGCGGCACCTACTACCTGTACCGCACGCTGCGGAACCTCGACCTTGACGGTGTGCTTGAGCGTCTGCTCGAACAGGAACAGAACGAGGAAGGCGACGCGCCATCCGACTTTGAGCAGCGCCTCCAGCGTGACGAGTATCAGTCGCGCATCGACAGTCTCCAGCAAGAGATCGAAGCCGAGATCCGGCGTCGCCTCGTCGCTGACCGTGGCGTCGAAGCAATGGCGAAGACGCTGCGAAAGCCGCTTCCCGAGGATGTCGACTTCATGCACGCGTCCCGCGAGGAGATGGCGTCGCTGCGCAAGGCGATTTACCCGCTGACGCGCAAGCTCGCAGCACGCCTACAGCGCAAACGTCGTCATGGCCGCAAGGGCCCGCTCGATTTCCGACGAACGGTGCGCGCCAGCCTCAGTTACGGCGGTGTTCCGGCCGAGCCTAAGTTCCGCAACCCACGGCCTCACAAGCCCGAGATCTTTGTTATCGCCGACATCTCCGGATCGGTTGCGGCGTTCGCCCGCTTCACCCTGCACCTCGTCTACGCCATTTCCGGCCAGTTCTCAAAGGTCCGAGCGTTTGTCTTCATCGATGGTCTCGATGAGGTCACGCACATGTTCGAAGGGGTTGAGGACATCAACGAAGCGGTCCACCGGGTCAACACCGAAGCCGATGTTGTCTGGGTTGACGGCCACTCCGACTACGGCCACGCCCTCCAAGTTTTCTGGGAGAAGTACGGCAAGGAGATCGGGCCCCGAACGTCGATCATGATTCTGGGAGACGCGCGAAACAACTATCACGCGTCGGAGAGTTGGATCATCAAGGCGATGCACGAGAAGGCCCGCGCCGTGCACTGGCTCAACCCCGAGCCGAACAGCTACTGGGACACCGGCGACTCGATCGTCGGGGAGTACGCCCAGCACTGCGACGGCACATTCGAGGTCCGCAACCTGCGTCAACTCGAAGGTTTCGTGGAGCACCTGGCGTAGCCAGTTTCGACCGAGCCAGTAGCGCGAGGATCGTTCGCCGAACCGACGGGTATCTGCGTTCGTCCAACGCATAGTCTTTCGAGATGACTGATCTGGAGACCAGACTCGAAGATCGGCTGCGCAGTGTGCTGCCCGCCGACGCGGACTATGCGAGTGCACGACACGTCATCGAGAAGGGCACGAGGCTTGAGGTTCGCAACGGTGTGGTCGAACCGGCGGCTACCTCCCATGACGAGGGCGTCATGTTTATGGTGTGGCGCAACGGCGGTATCGGCTACGGCGCCACGAGTGATCTGACTGACGCTGGCTTAGCGGTGGCTGTCGAACGGGCCTCACAATGGGCTGCGGCCACCTCTGGACGAAGCGTTGTGAACGAGACACCGCTGCTGCACACGGTCGGCGATTACGAGACACCAGTGGCCGAGTCATTCGAGGCGATGGGCCTGGCCGACCAGATAGCGATGCTCGTGCGCGTCGACGCTGCGATGAAGGTCGACGAACGCATCGTCGACCGAGGTGCGGCGATCCTTCGCTACGACGTCGAAACGCTTCTCGTCACGAACGGTGGGGGCCGGGTCGCGCAACGGATTCGACAGGTCTTTCCCGACCTTCATGCCACAGCAAACGTGGGGTCGAACACGCAGACCCGAACCTATGGTCGGGCCGCATTCGGTGGCCAAGGTGGCCTCGAAGTGATGGCCCAACACGGATTCGCCGATGCGCCGGTGCGAATCGGCCAGGAGGCGGTGGCTCTCCTCGACGCGCCAAACTGCCCGACCGGCGTCATGGACCTGATTCTCGCCCCGGACCAAATGGTCCTTCAGATCCACGAGTCGATCGGTCACCCGCTGGAGCTGGACCGCATCCTTGGCGACGAGCGGAACTATGCGGGAACCAGCTTCGTTACGCCTGAAATGTTCGGCACCTACCAGTACGGGTCTGAGTTGCTCAACGTCACGTTTGACCCAACCGTTGCTGGCGAAGTAGCGAGCTACGGCTATGACGATGACGGCACGCCGGCCGAGCGGACGCATCTCATAAAGGACGGCGTTCTGCAGCGCCCCATGGGTGGCACGATCTCGCAGGCCCGGTCCGGGCTCGACGGTGTGGCCAACAGCAGGGCCTCGAGCTGGAACCGTCCGCCGATCGACCGCATGGCCAACCTCAACGTCGAAGCCGGCGATTCCACCGTCGATGAGTTGATCGCTGGCGTTGAGCACGGTGTGCTGATGGAGACGAATGTTTCATGGTCGATCGACGACAGCCGGAATAAGTTCCAATTCGGGTGCGAGTTGGGTCGGGTGATCGAGAACGGGGAGATCACCGGCATCGTCCGTAACCCGAACTACCGAGGTATCTCCTCGACCTTCTGGCGAAATCTGAACGGCGTCGCCAACGACTTCACCACGATGGGTACGCCCAATTGTGGCAAAGGTGAGCCGAATCAAGTCATCCGGGTGGGTCATGCCTCGCCCCATTGCCGGTTCGCTGGTGTGCAGGTCTTCGGAGGTGAAGCGTGAGCGTTGACAACATCCGCCAGGAGTTCGACGATCTTGTCAGCTGGGCGACGGGGACCCTGCAGGGCGATGAGGTGCTGCTCGCCTCGATGCGCGGCGAGACCAGCGACTTCGTCCGCTTCAACCACGCGTCCGTTCGCCAGGCTGGCAGCGTGCAACAGCAGTCGCTGTCGGTCGACTTGATCAGCGGCCGAAACCATGCGGAGGGCAGTGTGACCCTCACCGGTCATGCGGCAACCGACCGGCCTCGCGTCACAGCGCTGCTCGACGGCCTTCGCGCCCAGCGCGCCGTCCTGCCTGAGGATCCGTACCTCCTTTTCGCCACCGATGGGGTCGATTCTGAGCGTTCGGTTACCGGAGCGCTTCCGGCTGCCGCCGATGCAGTCGACGCGGTGGCTGCGGGTGCGACCGGCAATGACTTTGTCGGGATCTACGCGGCTGGATCCACCTATGAGGCGTTCGGGTCGTCGATGGGTCAGCGCAACTGGTTCGATGCGGCGACGTTCAACCTCGACTGGTCACTGCATCTTCGCGGTGACAAGGCGACGAAGAACGCGTACGCCGGCACGAACTGGGACGACCAGGCATTTCAGTCGAAACTTGACTGGTCGGTTCGCGAGTTGGCGGCCCTTGGCCGCCCGCCCAAGAGCCTGCCCCCTGGCGGATATCGCTCGTATCTCACCCCCGCAGCGATGCAGGAGATCATGGGAATGCTTTCGTGGGGCGGTTTTGGTCTCCGAGCCCACGAGACCCGTCAAACCCCGTTGCTTCGCATGGTCACCGAGGGGGCGTCATTCGCACCGAGCGTGTCGATCGCCGAGGACATCGTCGGGGGCGTAGCACCCGACTTTCAGAGTGCCGGGTTTTGCCGACCTGCCGCGGTGTCGCTGATCACTGACGGGGTGTTTGACAGCCACCTCGTGTCGCCACGCTCGGCCCAAGAGTACGGCGTCGCAACGAATGGTGCGGAGGATCATGAGTATCCGCTAGCGATCGCTATGGATCCGGGGTCCCTCCCGGCTGGTGGGGTGCTCGACGCGCTTGGCACAGGCCTCTATATCGGCAATCTGTGGTACCTGAATTTCTCCGATCGCACGGCGTGTCGCACCACCGGCATGACCCGATTCGGTACGTTTTGGGTTGAGGGTGGCGAGATCGTTGCCCCCATCGAGGTCCTGCGTTTCGATGACACCGCCTATAACCTCCTGGGCGATCGGCTCGAGGGTCTCACCGACACGGCCGAGACCATCTTGGACTCGTCGACCTATGAGCACCGCTCGATGGAGAGCCTGCGGCTCCCTGGCGCACTGGTGTCGGAGATGACCTTCACTCTTTGACATGGAGTACGACCGCATCGTCGAAGTCGAGCGCACCGGTGCGGAGGACGAGCGGCGTCTGGTCGATGTGCTTGTCGAGCAGGCTCCGTCGTGGGGTTCGACGGTGTTCACGGTGGCCGACGGCTCGGCGATCTTCTCCGGTCGTGGCCTGTTCGTCAACCAGGTGATGTCGGCCGGGCTCAGTGAGCCGATCACAGACAACGAGATCGCCCAGGTGGCCGAGCAGGCAACCGCGCTCGGCGTGTCACCCGCGTTCGAGCTCTGTGACATCACCCGGCCTGAAGTGGTTGCGCTGCTGAGCAAACATGGTTCGAAACGTCGTGACCAGCGCGTCGTCTTGGTTCACGCCCCTCGCTCGATCGCCAAACCAGTCGAAGGGATAGACGTTGCCCTGGCCGCTGAGGTGGAGGTGCCGATCTAGCAGGGTGTCTCAGCGGCGGCGTGGGGCCACACAGCTGCGTTGGCGGTGGCCGCCAACGACGCGGTCGCAGCGCGGTACCTGTTGCTGACGACCCTGGGCCTCTGCTTGCCTGCGATGGGGCAGATGGTCGGTCGCTCGCCTGCGCAACGCTTCGCATGAACAACGGCGTGGCCACGCTTGGCGGGATGTCTACCCGACCCGAGGAGCGGGGCCGGGGGGGGCAGAAGGCCTTGATCAACTGTCGGCTGCGGCACGCTGCAACGCACAACTGCCGTCATGCCGTGGCCACCACGCAAGCCGGCAGTGTGTCGGAGCGAAATCTGTGTCCGCTTGGCTTTCGGCTGGCCCACACGAAATCGATTTGGGCACCGATCGAGACTCGGAGCTAGGCGTCGACGATCGGTCCACGCACGACCGAAGCTCCCGAGTGGGCGGCAACGCCGTCGCGAGGCTCGAAGCTAATGTCGACCAGAACTGTGTCGAAGGCATCGGGATCGAACCCGGCGGGAACCTCGTAGGCGCGGTCATCGCTTGGATCGTCGATGACCCCGATGCTTTGGATCGTAAGTTCGCCGGTGCTGTCGACCCCGATAAGCCACAGTTCAAGATCTTCGCCTTCGGGGGCGGCCGGCAGCATTGTCTCGTCGAGGCGCACTGCTTCAGTGTCGCCGTCGACGAGGATGGCCGCAGCGGCGGATGCGTCCACACCGGCGTCGACGAATCCGTCAGCCCAGGTCAGCTCGGCGCCACCGACCACCTCGTACGTCGAGTCGTCGGAGCCAGAGGAGGCGACGAAGACACCGACCAGGACGATCAGTGCGGCCGCAGCTGCGACGAGGATGGTTGGCCGCCTGCGAAACTGGGTGGTCAGGTCGACCACGTTGTCGGAGACCGGCACCACCTCCTCCAACGCGATCGATGCTTCGATGCTCGACCAAAGGTCAGCGGGCGGGTCCTCGAGCTCGAGGTCGGCCACCGTCATCGAGCGCAAGATGGCGTCGATGCTCGCTTCGTTGGCGGTGAGGTTCATGGGGTCGTCAGTCATGCTGGCTCTCCAGATGTTGACGAATCCGGGCAAGCCCCCGCCGGATATCGCTTTTTACGGTACCGAGCGGGATGTTGGTTCGCTCGGCAATTTGAGGATGGGTGAGGTCGTGGAAGTAGGCGAGCGTGATGACCTCTCGGGCACGCTCAGGGAGTTCGAGCAGGGCGTCGGCTACCAGCATCTTGTCGCTGGTGGCGTCGACCTCGGATTCGGTGGAGAGATCGATCGTGTCCTCGTCGGCCCGCCGGTCACTGTGGCGCTTTTCGGACCGGACGTTGTCGATGATCCGGTTGCGGGTGATGGCCATGATCCAGGCGCCAAGTCGACCTTTCGCAGGGTCGTATCGGTGGCGAGCCCTCCACGCACTGACGAATACCTCTTGGGTGACGTCTTTGGCACGCTCGGGATCGAGGGAGCGGGCACAGAAACCGTAGACCATCCGCCCGTGGGCGTCGTAGGCCAAGCGGAGGGCGTTGTCGTCGCCGCGCGCAAAGGCGGACTCAGCATTATTCCCGACTGGGGCTTGGGCTGCAGTCACACGAGGACTGTAGCGAGCTTCTGGAGCTATCGGTGGGCGGATTTCGGTAAGGGTCATGTGTGACTCCGCATGATTGGCGCCCACCGGTCCACTGGCCATCCCTGGAGGGGACGGGCGGCAGCGGTACCGGCGGGCGCAATCATGTCAGTCAACGATCAGCGCTTCAGGACGCCGGGAGGAGGACGGCGTCGATGACGTGGATGATGCCGTTGCTGGCAGCGACGTCAGCGGCCACAACGGTGGCGCTGTCGTTGATGACCACGTTGCCATCGACCACCGAGATGGCGATCTCAGCGCCGTTGACCGTGGCGGCCGACTGGCCGTCAAGGCTGATAGCGGTAGCGGCGTCGACCTCACCGGCGATCACATGGTAGGTGAGCACGGCAGTCAGGGTGTCGGTGTCGGCCAAGAGCTCTTCGGCAGTGAGGCCGAGGACGTCTAGGGCAGCAGCGAAGGCGTCATCCGTGGGCGCGAAGACCGTAAACGGACCTTCGCCGCTCAGCGTCTCGACGAGGCCAGCGGCCTGCACAGCGGCGACGAGGGTTTCGAAACTACCCGCAGCAACTGCCACATCGACGATGGTGCCGGGATCGGCCTCTTCGACAGCAGCCTCTTCGTCAGCAGCCTCTTCGTCAGCCATGTCGTCGCCAAGGAGAACCTCTGCGATCGACGGGGGAAGGAGGACAGCGTCGATGACGTGGATGATGCCATTGCTGGCAGCGACGTCAGCGGCCACAACGGTGGCGCTGTCGTTGATGACCACGTTGCCATCGACGACCGAAATAGCGATCTCTTCGCCCTGGACGGTTGCGGCCGACTGGCCGTCGAGGCTGATCGCCGTGGCGGCGTCCACTTCGCCGGCGACGACGTGGTAGGTGAGAATTTCAGCGAGGGCTGGGTTGGCAAGCAGTTCCTCAGCGGTCAAACCCAGGGCACCAAGGGCGGCGACGAATGCGTCGTCGGTTGGGGCGAAGACCGTGAAGGGACCGTCACCACTGAGAGTGTCGGCGAGTCCTGCCTCGATGACCGCAGCGACCAAGATGTCGAAGCTTCCAGCACCAACGGCAACATCAACAATCGTGCCAGGGCCTTCGTCGTCAGCCATGTCCTCGTCGGACGACTCTTCGCCGGCGTCGGAGCTTTCGATCGGGTCGTCGTCGCCACACGCAGCGGCGAGGAGAGTGAAACTGAGTAGCAACGCCACGAGACGCAGCAGGGGGGATCGCATTGGAAGTTCCTTTCAGGGAATGCAAGGGGGTGTGTCTCCCCCTCTAACGAAAGGACGCCAGACGCTGGATGCGCCGACGACGGGATTTTCTTCGATCAGCCCTGACCGCGAAGCATGTCGGCGACCATGAACGCCAGATCGACGCTTTGTCGGCCGTTCAAACGAGGGTCACACATCGTCTCGTAGGCCTGGTCGAGCGCTTCCTCGTCGAGGCCGTCGCCGCCGCCCACACACTCCGTGACACTGTCGCCAGTGAGTTCGACATGAATGCCGCCGGGCCAGGTGCCTTCCTGGCGATGGGCTGCGAAGAAACCTGAGATCTCCTCGAGCACCCTGTCGAAGTTGCGGGTCTTGCGGCCGTTCGGGGCCGTGTAGGTATTGCCGTGCATCGGGTCGCAGGTCCACACGACCGGGTGACCCGAGTTGCGAACCGCCGCCAGCAACGGTGGCAGGTTCTCCCTGACGTTCTCGGCTCCCTGGCGAGTGATCAGGGTAAGCCGACCCGGAACACGGTCGGGATTGAGCGACTCGCAGATGCCGATCACATCGTCGGGTGTGGCTGTTGGGCCAACCTTGCAACCGAGCGGGTTCTCGACCCCACGCAGGAACTCCACGTGAGCGCCGCCGACCTGACGGGTGCGCTCACCGATCCACAGCATGTGGGCCGAGCAGTCGTACCAGTCGCCAGTGAGCGAGTCCTGGCGGGTTAGGGCCTCTTCGTAGTTGAGAAGCAGCGCTTCGTGGCTGGTGAAGAAGTCGACCTCGTGGATCGCAGGCACACTCGCAGCGTTGATGCCGCAGGCGTACATGAAGCGGAGGGCGCGATCGATCTCGTCGGCCATCTGGCCGTACCGTTCCCCCGCAGGGGACGAGGCGACGAACTCACGGTTCCAGGTGTTGATCTGGCTGAGGTCGGCGTAGCCGCCACGGGTGAATGCGCGCAGGAGATTGAGCGTTGATGCAGCCCGGTTGTAGGCGGTGAGCAGACGCTGAGCATCGGGACGGCGTTCGGACTCGGTGAAGCCAACGTCGTTTACGATCTGGCCGAGAAAGGATGGGAGCTCGGTGTCGCCTTGCGTCTCGGTGGCTGAAGAGCGTGGCTTGGCGAACTGGCCAGCGATACGGCCAACCTTCACGACTGGGAGCCCGCCCGAGTATGTCAGGACGACGGCCATCTGCAAGATCACGCGGAGTTTGTCGCGAATCGAGTCAGCCGAGCTATCGAAGGACTCGGCACAATCGCCGGCCTGCAGGAGGAACGCTTCCCCAGCCGCCACCTTGGCGAGCTGCGAGGTTAGGTCTCGGGCCTCGCCGGCGAACACGAGCGGCGGCATCTGCCCGAGCATCTTCTCGGCCTGATCGAGTTCACCGGCATCGGGCCACTGAGGCTGATGCCTGGCTTCTCGTTCGCGCCACGTGCTTGGAGTCCAGGTCGTCGTCACAGGTCTCATTCTGGTGCCTGTGGATAGCTACGCCAACCGGATTTCGAGATGCGGGCGATTGGGGGTCAAGCTGACGGTCAGCGGTATCGGTGGGAGCGACGGTAACGCGTCTGAAAACGGCCGAAACCCCCGCCCGGAGGCGAGGGTTTCGGATCAGCGTGCTGAGACGATCAGGCGACGGCTTCGGCCGAATCGTTCATCGAGGCGGCGTGATCACGGACCGAGTGGATAGCTCGCTTGACCAGACGACGGGCGGCCTCGGCGGTGACACCGAGATCCTCACCGACCTCTCGGTACGAGCGCTTGCGGCCATCGCCAAGACCGAAGCGCTGCTCAACCGCGTACTTGGCGCGGGGATCGAGAATGTCGAGCAAACCGGTTACCATCTCCATCTCGGCATTGGCCATGACCTCGACCTCTGGGCCGGGGTTCGAGTCAGGGAGAAGGTCGACGAGTTCGTTGGAGTCGTCGTCGCCGATGGTGCGGTCGAGACTGGTGGGGGTCGTCAGCCGGTGGAGGCGTGCGTGCTCGTCGTCGAGCTCGTCACCGTCACCCGAAACCGCACGGAGTGCGGCGCGGAGGCTGGCCGAACGGTCGCCGGGGAGACGGACCAGCGAGGCCTTTTGGTCGAGGGCCCGGCCGATGGCCTGACGGATCCAGAAGGTGGCATAGGTCGAGAACTTGAAGCCCTTGCGCCAGTCGAACTTGTCGACGGCGTGCTCGAGACCGAGGTTGCCTTCTTGGATGAGGTCAAGAAGTTCCATACCGGGAGGCAGTGGGTAGCGACGGGCAACGCTCACGACGAGGCGGAGGTTGGCGCGAATGAAGCGGTCCTTCGCAGCGGCAGCCTCACGGATCGGCTTGTCGATATCGCGGCCTTTTTCACCGGCTTCCCTGCGGGCTTGGGCTGCGAAGCCCTTTTCGATGATCTGAGAGAGCTCACGCTCTTCCTGAGCATTGAGCAACGCAACTGCGCCGATCTCATTCAAATACTGTCCAACAGAATCACTCATGGCATTCCTAACGAAGGGCATGAACGATACATGCCCAGATTGTTTGCTTCAGCGGGGGAGGTTGGTACCGTGTGCGCACTCTGTGGTTGCGCGCCGCACTCCGGTCCGACCCATATATTGTGCACACAAAGTTACGGGTCGGTAAAGAACCAATCATGTGACTTCTGTCACGCGTGTGTCGAAAGCCATTGGCCAACTGCTACGGGCCCGACTCGGATGCGCCGACTGGTGTGCGTACACTCCCAGCCGTGAGTGATGGGGCACGAGAGCGAATCGGTATTTTTGGCGGCACGTTCGATCCGCCGCATATGGGGCACCTCGTCATTGCGTTAGAAGTTGGCCACGCCCTCTCGCTCGACCGTGTCCTCTTGGTGGTCGCCGGCGACCCCTGGCAAAAGAGTGCGCACCGGTCGATCACGCCCGCTGTCGATCGTCTCGTCATGGTCGAAGCCGCCGTCGGCGGTGCTGCCGGCGTCGAAGTATCTGACATCGAAGTTCAGCGTGGCGGTCCGTCGTATCTGGCTGACACGCTGGCCGATCTCGCCGCGGCAGGCCCCGGCGACGAACTGTTCGTGATCGTCGGGTCCGATGCAGCCCAGGGTCTCGACACGTGGGAGCACCCCGACGATGTGCGTGACCGAGCTACAACCGTGGTCGTCGAACGCGGTGGCAGGGAGGGGGGCCGACCGCCCGCCGGTTGGCCGTATCTCGTCGTCGATGTTCCTGCCCTTGACGTGTCGTCGAGTGACCTCCGACGAAGAGTCGCAGCGGGCGAACCAATTCGCGGCCTCGTGCCCAAGATGGTCGCCGACATCATCGAGGCACAGGACTTGTACGCGAAAGGCAAAACATGAGCTTCATCGATGAGGCTCAACTCGACGACTACGAGGAGCCGCGCGGCCCGACCGGTCGGCGCCCAGCACCCAAGGCGAATCCGTTTTTTCGGTTCGTCTTCCCCGTGCTGATCCTCGCCCTTGGTCTGGCCGTCTTCCTGCTGTGGAGGGAGGGCACCAAGGCCGTTCTCGACAGCACCGACGGGACCATCGTCGAGACTGTCACTGACCCGACCCAGCCAGGATACGAGGTGTTCGTTGACCCAACGCCCACCTTTCTCCTTGCCCACCTTGATGACGGCGAACTCGTCGGCCTCACGGTGCTCGCGGCTACCTTGCTCGACAATGGCGGGCAGGCCGTCTTAATTGGGGCCGACGTTGCGTCCGACGGCGCTGAAGGTCCGACGTTCGCTCAACGGTGGCGAACCGGTGGGATGAATGCAGTGGAGGCCGACGTCGGAACGATGTTCGGGTTCGGATTTGTCGAGACCGACGCCATCGAGACCCCAGAACTTGCCCAACTTTTGTCGCTCAGCGAGCCGCTTCCGTTCAACCTCCTCGACCCCCTCGTCCTGGTCGGCGAGGACGGAAGCGCCACCACCTTCCTTCGCGCCGGCGGGCAGGAGCTGACCGGTGACGACGCAGCCGAACTGTATCGGTGGCGCAATCCAGCTGAGTTCGAGGCCAACCGCATTGAACGCCAGCTCGATCTGTGGGAGAGCTGGCTGCTAGCGGTCGCGCAGGCTGAGGATCCGTTGTTGGTCACGCTGCCGCACGACTTCGGGCTTTCGCCATACATCCGAGCGTTCGCCTCCGGTCGAGCAGACCTCCAGATCATGCCGGCTGCGCCGGGTGACGGTGAGGCCGAGTCTGCTGTGTACTCCCTCAGTGACCGGGGCCAAGAGTGGCTCGCCGACATCGCCGACCGCATGGTACCGCTTCGGATCTCGCCGATCGGATCATCCATACCGACGCTCCGGCTGCTCGATGGCACCGGCGACCTGGCGGTTCGAGACGCAGCCCTTGATGCATTGGCCAATCTCAGCGAGATCCGGGTGTTCGGGAATGCCGCCGAGTTTGGTATCGCCGACACGGTCGTCACTCACCATCGGCCCGAAGCCGCAGGTGCGGCCGCGATCGTTGCGTCGGAACTGGGTGCAGAGGTTGTGTTCTCGGACGAACCCGATCAGCCTGTGGACCTCACTGTGGTGATCGGCACCGATTGGGAGGGCCCGTGACAAACCCCGACGACTTGCTCGACCTCGTGCAACTCGTAGCAGCCGTCGCCGACGCCAAGAAGGCGGCGGACCCCATCATCATCGACGTCGGTGATGTTTTCTCGGTCTCCGATTACTTCGTCGTAACCAGTGGCTCGAACCCTCGTCAAGTCGCAGCAATCGTCAACGCGGTCGAGGAAGAGGTCAGGAACGTCGGTGGACCATCGCCACTCCGGGTCGAGGGCGCCGAGTCTCGCGAGTGGGTACTCATGGACTACGGCCCGTTCGTGGTGCACGTGTTTCATCAAGAGCAGCGCGACTTCTACCAACTTGAGCGTCTATGGGGGGACCGTCCACGAGTCGCCTGGAAGCCTTTCATCTCGGAGCCCGAAACGGCCTAATACCCGCGTTTTGTGGCGGCGGGCGCGGCCGTCGCCATGGTGTTGCCCGAAGAGTCGTCAGTCTGTGTCGGTGAAACGTCGGTGACCCAGGAACGCGGCAGTGAATGCAGCCAAGCTTTAGGCCAGGGCCCGCATGTCTGACTTCGTCTTCAGCCGGTCAAGTTTTGGACTGTAGCTGAGGTGCTGCGCGTGGACTAAGGGTGTGGTTCTGGCAGCATTGGGTTCGCCGAACGCCTTTCACCTTTGAGCGTCGAGAACGATAAGTGGTGCGACTGGTGGGTTCAGAGGCCGTTCTCGTCCGCATCGTTCCAGTTCATGATGCACGAGACGAGCGCTATGAGGAGGACCAGAATCGGGACGACAACGAGCAGCGGAATTGACGCGTCTTCTCCGTAGTTCTTTGAGGACAGAGCGCTGACCGTGAAAATTTCGCCCAAGACAAATGTCGAGATTGCGATTGCACCAAAGCGGGCTCTTGCTGCTCCGTAGAGCACAAAACTCAGGATCAAGATCATCAGTCCAACGGTTGCGATTTTGGCTCCCCACGCCCACTCGAGGCCCGTTGCGATATCGAGCTCGCGGCCCTGAGCACCCACCCATTGGTCAGCCGCCCAGTCTTCAGCGCCGAGAATGTTGCCCAATCCCAGCAGCGTCATCATGAGACCTGCGACGATCAAAGATCCTCGGACGTTGAATAGCCGTTTCATAATAAGCCCCTTGTGCCCACTGTCTTCGTGCTCCCTTTTGAAGAGCCTGGGTGCTCGACTTTGTCGAGTCCGACCTCGTCTTCGCTCGGTCGTGTTTTGGACTGTAGCAGTCGTGCGCGAAGCCTTTCTTCGGCAGCCAAATCAGGCGTGTGGCAGGGTTGGGATGCAGTTTTTTCACCAGGGGGGTTGATTTCATGACGTTTCGTATCACGAAGTTGAAGGCGGCGGTTGCGCTGTTGGTTGTTGCGTTGTTGGTGCCTGCAACGGCGTTTGCGACGCATTCGTTTTCTGACGTTGAAGATGGCACGTACTACACCGATGCGGTGGAGTGGGCGGCCGATAACGGGATTACGACGGGCACATCGGTGACGACATTTTCTCCTCACGACGCTGTGACACGTGCGCAGAACGTGACGTTCGCGTACCGCTACGACCAGAACGTTGTTCAGCCAGCCCTCACCGAACTCGAATCGCTTCTGCCGATCGCTCGATCGGCAGGTTCCGATACCAATGTTGACGAGGACGGACTTACACAGCTGCTAAGCGTCGTTATTGAAGCTCCCGTCGCAGGGATCATTCAGATGCACGGCATCGTTCGTGTCGACACCCTTTCTGCAACTCCAGTGAACGACGGAACGGTCCGCTGCAATTTCAGTAATGGCCCTGGAGCTGCCACGGAACTTGGGCTCGAAGCTGAGGTCTACTACACGGGCGTGTCCCTCGAGGAAGTCACTTGTCCTGTTTCAGGCGCGCTGACTGTCGGAGCAGGCACTCACACGATTTTGTTGGAGGCAAGGGCTCCCGACACGGCGTTCTTCAGTGACTACCAGATGAACGCTCTCTTCGTCCCTGGAGGCTCGAACGACTCCGACGTGTCAGAACCAATTGTCATGCTCGGCAACTGAAGCGTGACATCCAAGGACAGCAAAGGCTGATTGGGCGACGTTCGGAGTGGAGCTAAGGCGAATTGAACCCCTGCAAGCCCCAGATGGGGGCTTGCATGCTCGATTTCGTCGAGTCTGACCTCTTCTTCACTCGGTTGTTGCTGAGTCAGTAGCTGTTACGCGGCACATGCCGGAGGAGCATCGGATTGAGATGCTCCGCGGTAGGCATCGCCGAGCATCAGCGGTTTTCATGAAGTCGGCAACAGTTCCAGCAGAGCAGCCTGATCGTTGCTGCGAAGGTAAGCGTCAAATTCATCCACGTAGGCTCGGTAGTCCCCGCCGAAGGTTGACAAGAAATTTTCTTCGAAGGGATCCCCACTTTGGGTGTTGATCCAAAATTCAAGGAGCTTGCTCTCGCCGACTTGGTCGGCGAGGTAGGCGACGAACCAGGCGCCAACTTGATAGCCGACATTGGCGTCGCTCTCCCAGGTCACGTTGTACAACTCGGGTCCGTCGAAGTAGCGATCGATGACGTTCGTATCCCCTGGCCCATA
>JAQWLJ010000026.1 GCA_029247365.1 Acidimicrobiales bacterium
GCTGGCCGTACGTGATGCGATCACCTCCGGCCACGATGGCGGTACGGTCCTTAGGGTGGTCGGCGAAGAGCGTCGCGAGATTCACAGTGCAGGAGTTTGGCACGGACCGCCTAAAGAAGGAGGGGTTGGCGACCGAATGAAAGAGTGATGCTCCGAGCCGCTTCGCCTACCCCGCGCCATCGTTTCACGCGTCGTACGGTCGCGTTCGTGCTGGTGGCCATCACCCTTGTGTGGCGTGGCGCAGCGCGTTTCAGCCGCGACCGGATCGCGGCGACCGGTTAGGTCAGCAACACGAACTGGAGCGCTGCAGCTCCGAGGATGATCAGAAGCAACAGACCGATGACGAGGGTGGTACCCGCTCTCATCAGAGTTCTCCTAGCTGAGTGTCAGGGCGAGTGCCGAACTGAACCGGTGTCACCGCGCCGCGAGGCCGGTCGCCATCAGGCAGGGCTCGGATGCGGATCTCAATGCCCTCACCGAGTTCGAGTTCCACGGCTGCAGAACCGCGGGAGACCGCAAGCGAGATCAGGCCACTCGAGTCGACCACGAGGCCCACACGACCGGTCGGTATCTCGTCGAAGGCTTCCGCTCTCAAACCGACGCGATCGTCGTCGTTGATCGACACGATGACTTCACTACCGAGCGTGAGTATCTCCAACGGATCGACGTTGAGCTGGCAATTGCCGAAGTGATCGACCCAGAGGACCTCGCATACGAGCTCGTCGCCGTCGGCGCCCGGCTCGAACCGGCTGATTGGCAACACGCCGGGCATCAGGCTGGCCGGGTCGATCTCCGGTCCGAGGTCGGTCATCGGCACACCAAGGCACAGGTGCGCCGCTGCTGGTGCGAACACGTCGCGACCATCGAAGGTTGAGCCACCGGCCGCGGGGAGGAGAAAATCGGGATTGCGGATCTCGACGGCGCGGGTCGCTCCACCGACCATCCCCACCGCCGGGGCGAGCAGGCCGTTGTCGGGCCCGACGAGAATCGACATGCCGTCGCCTACTTCGAGTGCAACCGGACGACGGTCGGTGCCAACACCGGGATCAACAACGGCGACCACAACGCCAGGACACAGGTAGTTGGCAGCGCGGGCGAGCGCGAGCCCGCCGGCCCGAGTGTCGAACTTCGGGATGCCATGGCTGACATCGACCACACCGACGTTTGGCGCGATTGACCGGATCACCGAGTGAACCACGCCGACGAACTCATCGGCAGTGCCAAAGTCGGAAAGGAAGGAGATCGTGTCGTAGCGAAGGCCGGACGAATCCACGACCTCAACGCTATCCGCCGAGCTCACGCGATCTGTCAGCGGCCGCCGCAACGACCTGGTTGATCAGTGTCATGAAGTCGTGCTGCGCAAACACCTCGAGTCCGGCCTGGGTAGTGCCGTTGGGCGACGTGACGTTGATGCGGAGCTGGCCGGGATCTTCACCTGACTCGCTGAGCAGAGTCGCAGCGCCGAGCAACGTCTGGCGTGCCAGTGTGTCGGCGACCTCCACCGTCAAACCCTGGGCGATACCGGCCGCAGTGAGCGCTTCGGCTAGGTGGAACACATAGGCGGGCCCTGAACCGGACACTCCCGTGACTGCATCGATGTCGGGTTCGGCGACGACAACGACTCGGCCGACAGCGGTAAGGATCGACGATGCCCATTCAAGATCGGCATCGGTTGCGTGCACGCCCGGTGCGATGGCAGCCATCCCTTTCCCGACGAGGGCCGGCGTATTTGGCATCGAGCGGACCACCGAGATGCCCTCGATGAGCGCCGCTTCCATCGTGGCGGTGGTAATGCCGGCAGCGATCGACAGCAGACGAGGCACACGCGCCTCGGCGAGCACGGGGAAGACATCGGGCGCGATCTGCGGTTTCACGGCGAGCACTGCGTCGACATCGGGCACTGGTCCATCGCCGACCGACAAGCCGGGGTGGGCGTTGGCCAGCATCATGCGGCGCTCACGCACCGGCTCGACCACATGAATCTCAGCGGCCGGTGCCCAGCCCTTGGCGATCATGCCCCCCAACAGAGCCTCGGCCATCTTGCCGCCACCGATGAACTGGAGTCGGAAGGTCTTCTCGGTCATGGGCGGCACGGTAGCGGAGAGGGAGCCGACGGCGAGGCGAGATCACACTTCCCCATGCGTTCCGCCCCGCCACCGAATGAAATCCAAATACATCAAAGGTGGTGAAAAGCAACTAGTCGGCGACGCGTGTTGCGAAGCCGATACCGAGGGCGGGCCGGAAGACCTTTTCAACGTACGCCCACATTGAGCCCAGCACCCGGTCAAGATCAGCGTCGGTGACCGCCTGCACCGGCAACGAACCAGCGAGGAAGATTGCCTGTTCCTCTCCGATCTGAAGGTTCATGCCGGTCAGCTCCCGGTTGCGGATCAGCAGATGTTCGAAGAAGGCCTGCTCGTTCTCCTCAGGCGCAGGCATCAGGAACGTCTCGAACCGGAAGGTGCGTTGATTGATCGTCCACCACGCGGTCCAGACGTCCTTCTCCTCGCCCAACAAGCGGACGTACCAGCGTCGCTCACCCGGCCCGCCACGCTCGACCGCGTCGATCATCGGATTGTCTTCGCCCTCGGCCTCGAGCCACGCGGTGATACGCGCCTCGAGGGCATCGAGCTCCTCCGGTGATGCGGGTGGGGAAAGATCCACGGGTCTCAAGCGAGACAGTCGACCGGGATGCGTTCGGACACGTCGGCGTACACGCGGCGGAGACGGGCGGCCATCGACGTCCAGGTGTACGACGACGCAGCCTCGACAGCCCGGGCCGACAGGCGGCCGGCAAAGACCTGGTCACCCAAAATCTGTTCGACCGCAGCGGCGTAGTCAGCTGGATCGCGACCCGGCACCCGGAGACCGGTGCGGCCGTGATCAACAAGCGTGCGCAGACCACCAACGTCGGACGCCACGACCGGCACGCCACAGGCTGCGGCTTCGAGGGCTACGAGTCCGAACGATTCGCTCCGTGACGGGACGAGGGCAAGATCAGCGGCCCGGTAGTAGGTGGAGAGCACGTGGTGAGGCTGCGGCGACACCATGGTGACGCGCTCGGTGAGTCCATGCTCGGCAATAAGCCTGTGCAGCTTCGCGACCTCGACGTCACCCTCGAGCCCGCTCGACCCACCGACGAGCAGCAACCGCGGGAGTTGACCTCCTCGCATCTGGAGACGGGCGAGCGTCTCGACCGCAACATCGGCACCTTTGAGCGGCTGTATACGGCCAACGAACAGCAGCACCGGCTCGTCGCCGAGACCGAGCGCCTGGCGAGCGCCGCGGCGCGAGCCAGTGGAGAAGAACGCGTGGTCGACCCCCGGGGGGACGACCTCAATGCGCGAGGAATCGGCGCCGTAGTGGGTGACGAGCTCGTCCATTTCGACAACCGAGTTTGCGGTGATCACATCGCTACAGGCAATGACAGCGGCCTCGGCCTCAATCCGGTTCTCCGGCTCGGCATCGCCAGTCTCGGCCTTGACTCGGGCGAGCGTGTGAAAGGTCGATACGAGGGGAAGGTCGAGTTCGTGCTTCAGGCGGTGACCCGCCATGCCCGACAGCCAGTAGTTGGCGTGCAGTACATCGGCAGGCTGGATCTCTAGGTGCGCCCGCACGCCATCTGCGAACGCGTCGACGACCTCGGGAAGTTCCTCCTTCGCAAGCTCAAGGGGCCCGGCGTCGACGTGCACGACCTCGAACCCGGGTTCCACAGTCATGCGCTTTGGGAGATCGTCGCGCCAGCGACGGACGTAGACGGTGGCGTCGGTGCCGCCGTGAGCAAGCGAGGCCATCAGTTCGCGCACGTACACGTTCATACCGCCAGCATCGCCACCACCCGGCTGGACGAGCGGTGACGTGTGGAGCGAGAGCATCGCAACCCGGGTCACAGCCTTGTCAACCTCTGCACCATCACAGACATTCCGACGTGCTTCGCTTCCGCCGGCCTGGCTGGCACATGATCGGCAGCTATGCGGCGAGCGAATTCATGGTTGAGACTGTCGATCGCACTGTGCAGTGCGAGACGAGAGCTCGACAGTTGCTCCTCGAAGTTCTGAATTCCGCCGAGCGCATCGGCAAGTTCAGCGTCGGGGAGCTCAGCGATACCGGCGACAACCGACGGGCCAATAACCGCATCGAGCACGTCGGTGAGCGGCCGCACCACGTGGTCAGGTGGTTCAAGCTGCTGGTCGACACGACCTGAACCCGGGGCTCGGACCCCCTCGCTCATCATGTTGGCGAGGCCTTCGACGAGTTCGCTGCGGCTGCCGCCACCGCCCTCGGAGCGGGGCTTGCTCTTTTCGGAGAGGAGATCGAGCCAACCCTGAGGGAGATGACGGTTATAGGAGGCACCGTTCTCGAGGTCGGTGCACTCGGCCCGCATCGCCCGAACCTGCTCCATCGACGCCTCCGAGCCGCAAAAAAGGAGGCCGGGGTCGACGACTCGATCCATCTCAGGAATCACAAAGATGAGCCTATCCGGAACCGCTTCAGCCGCCAGAGACAGGTGGAAGCACCGCAACCTCGTCACCGTCGGCAACCTCGTCGGACCGCTCAGCGGGGTCGCCGTTTCGCCATACGTTGCAGGTTGCGAGGAGTTCGCCAAAGTGGTCGCCGTACGCGGCGACAGCGGCATCGAGGACCTCGCCGACGGTGGTCCCGGACATCTCAGCCACGCCGGTTCCAGCCACCTCGCGGGCAGATGCAAAGAGACGAAACGACACGTCAGCCATGACTCTTTCCTATCGGCTTCGCGCTCCGTCGCGGCCGTCGAGCACCTTTGCTACGACATTTGCGCGACTGGTGACATTTCCACAGGGGGGCATCCACACCCGCATCAGAAGGCGTCGGTACCTTGCGCCCAGATGCTCAATCTGCTTCTCGCCCGGCACGGTCAATCGGAATGGAATGCCGCCGGCCGGTGGCAGGGTCAAGCCGACCCGCCTCTCTCCGACCTCGGTTTGTCCCAAGCCCAAGCCGCCGCACAACAGGCGGGAACGTTTGACGCGATCTTCGCCAGCGACCTCGTCCGAGCCCTTCACACGGCCACAATCATCTCGACCGCTATCGGTATTGGCCCCGTCATCATCGACCCTCGCCTCAAGGAACGCGACGCAGGTGAGTACTCGGGCCTCACTCGCGACGAGATCGAAGCCCAGTTCCCCGGTGCTCTCGCCGAAGGTCGCTGGCCGGCGGGCTGGGAGCCCGACAACGTACTGCTGACACGAGTGTCGGCCGCACTCGATGCGATCCTCGACCACGCCGGGGGGGTCGGAGATATCCTCGCCGTGGCGCATGGCGGCGTCATCTACACCCTTGAAAGCCACCACGGCCAGCCTCACGAACGCATCGGCAACCTTGGCGGTCGCTGGTTCCACCACGACGGCTCGGCCTGGCATCTGGGCGAACGGATTGAACTCGCTCCCGAGAGCGTCACGATCGATCACGAGGACATGGTCTGATGAGCGCCATCTCCCCCACCCCTGACGACGCGCGCCACGACCCCACCCACCCGGCCGTGCGGCGCATATCGTCGCGGTATCCCGTCGAGGTCATCCGCTCCGACCGCCGAAACAAGACGGTGTCGGCGCGCATCGTCGATGGTGTCATCCGCGTGCGAATCCCGGCGTGGATGACGGCCGAAGACGAAGCCCACTTCGTCGACGACGTCGTCGAACGAATCGAGCGCGACCGCCGGTCGTCCGCAATCGACCTCCTCAGGCGGGCCCAGTCGCTCGCCGATGAATACGACCTTCCCCAGCCCATGTCGGTCACGTGGTCAAAGGTCCAACGGCAGCGCTGGGGGTCATGCTCGGTCAACTCGGGAGACATCCGCATCTCCGATCGACTCGTTGACGTCCCGCCGTGGGTACTCGACAGCGTGCTGATCCATGAACTCGCGCACCTCGTCGTGCCCAACCACGGCCCCGAGTTCGAGTCGATCATCAACCGCTACCCACTCAACGAGCGAGCTACCGGTTACCTCATGGCAGTCGGCGACCGCCTCAACCAGCAGCTGGGCTGACGCCTCCGCCGGCGGCGGCCCACGCCGCCTCGTCCTCACCCATCGGCGTCGACGGGGGCGCGCTGGTCCAATCCCAGAGTTCCTCGCTGATCGCTCGCCAATTCGCGCTCGCCTCGAGCCGCCCCATCAACGAGAACAAACCGAGATTGATCCGCTGAATGAGGGCGAACGTCGGTGGAACGTTCGAGTGCTTCAGAATCTCGTTCGTTCGGGCATCGAACGTTTTGTAGAGCAGCCGGCGGCTGTACTCGGACGTGACCTGTATCGGTTCATCATTGAGGATCAGCTCGTAATACGCAGCGAACCAGTCGTAGATCTCCTGATCATCGAATGGCGCACCCGGCCGCAGCACACCGACCTCTTCGGCCGTGCGTCGAAACTCGCAGGCATCGCGTTCAAGCATGGCGCGGATCAGTCGGGCGAACTGTTCGATCTCGTTGAGGTCGAAGTGCTTCACCAAGCCGAAGTCGATGAACGCCACCCGGCCGTCAGACGCAAGGAGGTAGTTGCCGGGATGTGGGTCGCCGTTGAAGGTGTACTGCCGGTTGAGGCTGCGGAACACGAAGCGGTAGAGGATCTCGGCGATCCGGTCTCGCGCCTCTTGGGGAAGTTCGAAGGCACGCTCGAAACGCTGGCCGTCGACGAACTCGGTGGTCAGCACGGTGGCGCTCGAATGCGACTCAACAACGTCGGGGATCCAAATATGGGGATGACCTCGGTAATAGTCGGCGAACAGACGAACGTTGGCAGCCTCGTTGGCGTAGTCGAGTTCCTCGGTGATGCGGGCCCGCAACTCCTCGACGAGCTCCTGGGGGTCGAGACCAGGGAAGACCATGCCGAGCAACATCGCCAACGTCTCACTGTTGTCGAGGTCGGACGCAATCGCCTCCGCGATACTCGGGTACTGGACCTTGACCGCAACATCGGTGCCGTCGAGCGTGCGGGCCCGATGGACCTGGCCGATCGAGGCAGCCGCAAGCGGCTCGGGGTCGACGTGATCGAACAGGTCGTGAAGCGGGCGCCCAAGCCCCCGTTCGATCTCGCTTAACGCAAGATCGCTGGGCATCGGTGGCGCATCGCTGCGAAGGCCGGCGAGTGCCGCGCGCATCGGCTCGGGCATGCCCTCATCGAGGTAGCTCGCCATCTGGCCGAGCTTCATCATGGCGCCCTTCATATGACCCAGCGCGGCCACGACATCTTCGGCCTCACGACGCTCGAGTTCGGCCTGCATTTGGCGACGGCCCTCGTCGTCGGCCAGGCGCTGCCGAGCCTTCGTCCATGTGCGGTCGCCGACGCGGCGTAGCGCGAGTCGGGCCATCACCGCAGAACGTTCGCCACGACTGGTCGAACGGATCGGACCGGCGGGGTCGGCAGCGCGTTCAGTGCGGCGGCGCACGGCACGAACAGCGGTACCGGCCAGGCCGGCGAGCAAAACCAGTTTGAGGAGGCGCCGAACGCGCACGGTCAGCCTTCGGTCGTCAACGAGGAATCGACAGGTGTTACGTCACCAACATCCCCCAGCGATGCAGTGAGCGCCTCGGCGGCATCGAGATCGTCGGCGTCGAGCGCCTCGAGCGCAGCATCGACTGTCTCGAACGCACCCTCGAGCCCATCAAGCTCTGCGCCACCGCTATCGGATGCGGCAATCTGGCCAGCTTCAGCCGGGACGGCCACGACCGGCCTCGTTGTCTCGTTCGAATCGAACTCGCTCACGGTCACCCCTGGGGTTCGTCGAGCGCAGCGACTGCGGCTGGGAGTTCTTCACTCACGGCGACGATGCGATCGAAGCCGGTGGTGTGCAGCAGGCGGGTGATGTTGGCGCGATCACAGAACACGGCGATGGCCCCCTCGTTTTCGCGCACCCTGCGGATGCCACCGATGAGCGCACCCAAACCGGCCGAGTCCATGAACTGGACCCCGCCAAGATTGACGATCAGCCGCGACTCGTCACCGAGCTCAGCGAAGGCCTCGCGAAACGCCGCCACCGAGTACGCGTCAAGCTCACCCTCAGGGCAGAGCTGGACGTAATCGG
Source organism: Acidimicrobiales bacterium (assembly GCA_029247365.1). Taxonomy (GTDB): domain Bacteria; phylum Actinomycetota; class Acidimicrobiia; order Acidimicrobiales; family Aldehydirespiratoraceae; genus UBA11606. Next base: position 8,058 of record JAQWLJ010000026.1, read on the forward strand.
CACCCTCTGAACGGTCCACCCGGATCTCAAGCACGGGCGCATGGTAACCGCACGAGCCGATGGCGAACACGCGGGGCACCATCTGCGGCGGACCGTGGGCGAAACCGCGGCGACGTGTACGATCCGAGCCGTGACGGACATCCTTCTCGCCACCGATTCCGACGCCTTGACCGACGAGGTCGAGGCCGCCGTCGCCGGCACCCACATGCTTCACCGGGTTCGGGCGGGCGTCGACGTCGTTCCCGCCATCGGCGAGCTCGACCCGGGGCTGGTCCTACTCGATCTACAGATTGGCAACATGGGCGGCTTAGCCGCGTGTTTGGCCGTCCGTCAGCGCGAAGAGATGGGCGACCTCGATGAGCGTCCAGTGCTTCTCATGCTCGATCGCGACGTCGACGTGTTCCTCGCCAACGAGGCCCGAGCCGACGGTCATCTCGTTAAGCCGATCGACGCATTCGGCATCATGCGCGCCGTCGAAGCGGCACTGGCTGCTGCCGCAGCCGTCGGCGTCGGCGTCGGCGTCGAATCGACCTAATCGCGGGAGCCGTCCCCGAACAGAGCCGATACCCTTCCGGTTCTGCACTACGGGCAGTGGCGCAGGTTGGTAGCGCGCCTCGTTCGGGACGAGGAGGTCGTGGGTTCAAATCCCGCCTGCCCGACCACGTTCATGACTCGAGCTCGGGACCTCAGCGTTCCGGGTTCGGTCGTTTTCGCCTCGAAGGTCCACGGCACTCAAGTCCTCGCCGGCCGGGACCACGCTCGACGTCACCTGCGACACCGGACCTACCGCAACAGGCCGGCGCACTACGGTCGGCGCATGCTGACGGATCGGTACGGGAATGAGCTCACCACGATATCGCAGGAGGCACGCGATCTGTACGTCGACGGCATCGACCGAATGCTGGCGGGTGACGGTGGGATCGGCCCGGTACTCGACGCAGCGATCGAGGCCGATCCGGAGTTCGCACTCGCACACGTTGCCCGGGCTCGTCACGACCACCTGCTTGCACTCGGACGCGAAGCGCGAGAACGGATGGCGACCGCCACCACGCTCGTTGCGAACGCCACGACCCGCGAGCAACAGCACACCGAGATCTACGCCGCGATCATCGGCGGTGATGTCTCCCACTCACTCGACCTGACCAAGGAGCACGTGGCCGCGCACCCTTGCGACGCGTTCGTTATTGCGCCAGCGAGCGGCGTGTTTGGTTCGATCGGCTTCAGCGGCCGGGTCGCCCGGTTCGAGGAGCAGCGCGCGTTCCTCGACCCATTGGCCAAGCACTATGGCGACGACTGGTGGTTCCTCACCGCCCACGCTTTCGCCCTCGCCGAAACGGGAGAATGGGAACGGGCCCGCGTCCTGGCCGAGCGAGCGATCGAGTTGCGGCCAACCAACGCCCACGCTGCGCACACCCTCGCCCACGTCCTCTACGAGGGCGGTGCTGATGTCGACGCGCTCGACTACCTGACCGAGTTCGCGCCTACTGCCGACCGCAACGGAATCCTGCACTGCCACATCTGGTGGCACTACGCCCTGGTGCTGATGACTGCAGGGCACACCGACGCGGCCTGGGAAGCGTTCACCCAGAACTGCCTGCCCGGGACGACCTCGAGTCCGGCGATCAACGTGTTCACCGATGCCGCATCGTTCCTGTGGCGGGCCGAGGTCGCCGGCATGGAGCGAGACACCGCTGCGTGGGAGACCGTGCGCGACCACTACGAGGCGTCTTTCCGCAAACCGATCGTCTTCGTCGACTGTCATGCTGCGCTGCCATACGCGGCGTTGGGCGACAGCGACACGCTCGACGCCACCGTCGACACGCTCGACGAGTTGGCCGACCAAGGCCGGCTACCGGCGGGCGGTTTCGGCGCAACAGCCGCCCGCGCCTTCGGGGCATTCGCCAACGAACGCTGGTCGCTCGTGATCGACACGCTCGAGCCGGTGATGGCGGAGCTGCCACGCATAGGCGGCAGCCGGGCGCAGAGCGATCTCATTACCAACACGCTGCTTGCTGCCTACGTCAACGACGGACGCCCCGAGGCCGCGGCTGCGTTGCTGGATCGCGAGCACGACGACCTTGTGCGAACGCCTACTCATGCCGTCGTGGGGCTGGCGGCCTGAATCTCAGCCACCGGTGGCAACGCGGGCCAACACGTTGCCGGCAAGCGTCTTGGGGGCGACCTTCGTCGATCCTCAACGGATCGAGGCGGGCGCCTATTCACTCGTTGCGCCGCCGGTGCGCAGTGCCTCGAGCACCGCCGCAAGTTCGGGCGGTGGGGACGCGTCCTTGAAGCGGGCGAGCGCAGCATAGGTTTCGGCGGCGCCGTCGTGGAAACCGCCGCTGATGCCAGCGGCACGAAGCGACGAGGCGATCTCCTCCATCTCGGCGACGAACCGCCACGCCTTCGGCCCGACACCAGCCGCCCGGGCCTCGAGTTGATCGGGCAGTTGGGGTTGTGACAATCCCCACTCTGCGAGCAAGGCATCGTCGACACCCATCTCGGACGCGAACGCAAACAGCGCGAGCAGCAGGGCTGACGATCCCTTGGTCCAGCCGGCGTAGGCCATCTTGAGCGCCGACGCCGCACCGATCTTGCCGTCGATTGCGAGCACCGACAGCGGTCCACCATTGAGGTCGTCGGCTAGCACCGTCGCAGCGGAGCCTGAGAGGTACAGACGGGTCGTGTCACATTGATGGGCGGGCTGACCGATGATCGAGCCATCAAGTGCCGTCGCGCCCGATGCCGCAACGATCGACGCAACCTCGAGTGCGGTGCCAGGACTGATCGCGTTCGCATCGAGGTACGTGCCCGAGAACCCGCTGATCGCTACCGAACGGGCGACGTCGACCGCCGCAGCCGGCGGACAGACCGACACCAGAAGATCGGCGTGCTCACACCCTTCGACCAGGGTGGCGACGGACTCGAGCCCTGCTGCTGCGGCCCGGTCGGCTGTGGCGCGGGTGCGACCTTGCGCCACCCACCGTACGTCGTGCCCCGCAATGGCGAACGACGCCGCGACGCTCACTCCCATCGCCCCGGGATGGAGGACGGTGATGGCGGTCACGACGACACCACCACGCTGCAACGCTCGAGCGGCGCCCCATGGAACACCCTCATCGCAGCGAACTCGACACGATGACACCCGCAACGATCAGCGAGTGGAGGTAGGTGTTGACGTTGTTCGTCATGTGTCCCCTCTCGCAGCCCTGAACCTCAACCATATGTTGCTCGAAGACCCTCTGAGACCGGTCGAAGTACGCCCACCGCAAGAGGGAGGCGAAGAGGCCAGCGCGCACCGGCGAGTCGTTGCCCCAGCCGTGGACGTGCCGAAGGCGTTGAGCGCAATCCCCACGCGCCAGATCCTGATCTGTGTCGACTGGGAGTCGACGGCGGCACCGGCAACGAACAAGGCGAACGCAGACACAAAGGCCAAATCGAGGAAGTGGTCGACCGGGTTGGCGGCAGCGGCCTCACGACGGTCGGCACGCTCGATCTAGCTCATCGTCTTCTCTTGCCTCCAATCATTGAGACGGAGCCAAGAAGATAGGCCTGTCATACTTGCCTGGTGCTCAACCCGCTGATCACCGCCTCCGCCACCGAGCTCGCCAAACGCTTGCGGATGCGAGAGATCTCCTCGGTTGAGGTCGTCGAAGCACACCTCGATCGCATCGACGACGTCGATGCGATCCTGAACGCGATCCCGTGCCGCCGAGACCGCGACGCTGTCCTCGCCGACGCTGCGAAACTCGACGCGCTCGGTGAACCGTCGGGACCACTGCATGGCCTACCCGTCGCGGTCAAGGATCTCCAGAACGTCGCCGGCCTCCCCACCTCTCATGGCTCACCGGTCATGGGCCTCACTCCACAGTCGAAAGACGGCCCGGTGGCCGAACGGCTCCGTGCCGCCGGCGCGGTGATCGTCGGCAAAACCAACACTCCCGAATGGGGTACCGGCAGCCACACCTTCAACCCGATCTACGGGCTCACCCGCAACCCGTGGAACACAGACCGCTCCGCCGGGGGCAGCAGCGGCGGCGCAGCCGCTTCGCTCGCCGCTCGCATGCTGCCGATCGCCGACGGCAGTGACCTCGGCGGGTCGCTGCGCAACCCAGCCGCCTTCAACGGTGTCGTTGGGCTTCGTCCCACCGTCGGCACTGTCCCCAACCGCGACACTCGAAGCCACTCGCTGTCGCGTTTCGGGGTCGAGGGACCGATGGGGCGCACGGTGGCCGACGTCGCGCTGGTGCTTGCGGCTCTCGCCGGACCCGACCCACTCGACGCAATCAGCCGACCGGTCGACCCCTCCATCTTCCTGGCACCACTCGAACCGTCCGAGCCTCCACGGGTTGGATGGATCGGCGACGTCGGTGGCGGCTTCGTTTGCGATGCCGAACCTCTGGCCCTCGCCCGACACGCCGCCGGAGTTCTCGGCACCGCGGTCGAACTCGACGTCTCGTTCGCCGGCGCCGAACGTATCTTCCGCGTGATCCGGGGCATCAGTTACCGAGGGCTCGGGATCTTGTTCACCCCCGAGCAGCTCGGCCAGATGAAAGCGACAGTCCAGGAGAACATCACCTACGGCCAATCGATTACCGCCGACGACATCGTCGAGGTTGACGGGCTCCGGTCGAGGCTCCACCGACAACTCCACAACCTTTTCAACGACGTCGACGTCCTCGCCTTGCCCACCACGCAGGTCGCAGCGTTCCCCACCGACTGGGAGTTCCCAACCGAGGTCGGCGGCGAGAAGATGACCGACTACCTCGGCTGGATGATGTCGTGCTGCGTGATCACCGCCACGGGTTGCCCCGCCATCTCCATCCCCGCAGGCTTCACCAGCGAAGGCCTGCCCGTCGGCCTGCAACTCGTCGCGCCGATCGGCGACGAACGTCGGCTCCTTGAGGTTGCCGCCGCGATCGAAGGTAGGGCCCCCCACCATCACCTGGTGCCCGAAATCGGTGAGCCGACGCTCAGCGGGCCGCTATCGCACTGAGCTGCGAACCGGCCTTCACGCAGCCTGGGCGAGACCGACAATTCACCGAATCATCACACACGCAGCGATGATCGCTGTTGCCCGAGTGCATCGAAGTTCGACGGGTCGAACCAGTTCTGGAACCCGGTGTCGAGGTTCGGCCACTCGTGATCAAGGATCGAGAACCACGCCGTATCGCGATTGCGGCCCCGGTAGTGGGTCGCCTGCCGAAAGGTGCCCTCGTACGTGAACCCGAGGCGTTCCGCCGCCCGCACGGATGGCGCGTTCAGCGCGTCGCACTTCCATTCGACCCGCCGGTATCCCAGATCAAAGGCGTGTCGGACCAGCAGATACATCGACTCCGTTGCGGCGCGTGTCCGCTGGAGCGCCGGCGAAAACGTGATCCCACCGATCTCGATCGAACCCTGGCCGGGCTGGATCCGCAGATAGCAGATGAAGCCACGTAGCCAGTCGCCCACTTCGATCGCGTACACCTGCCAGTCGGGCAGGTCGTCGAGTTGATGCAGATTGGCCGCGAGTTCGCCCGCGTCGGCGTACGGCCCCCACGGAAGGTAGGTAAACAGCGATGCAGGGGCGTCGGCATAGGCCGGGAAGAGCTCGCGGGCATGGGCATCGACGTCGATCGGCCGCAGTTTCACGCCCCCGCCCAGCACGATCTTGTGGGGTGGCTCGGGCGGGGGTTCCCAACCAGCGAGGTCGTCCCCGACCGGCTGACCCCATTCGTTGGCGCGGGTCATGGCTCCCTCAGCTGGGTTCGCGCGGAAGTCCGAGGAGGCGCTCACCCAAAATATTGCGCTGGATTTCGCTACTGCCGCCAGCAATCCGCATGCCTGGGCTGTACAGAAACTGTTCGGTCACATCGTTGAGCAACATCGCTCCGGCGCCCCGCACGCTCGCCTCGTAGGCATCGGCCGCAGAGGTGAGCTCTGTGCGCAACAGCTTCATCGCAGGGGCGAGCGCGACCTCGCCGTCGACTCGCCGGAGAAAAGCCTTCAGCGCGCCACCGCGCGACAGGAGATCGGCCAGCGCGTTGGTAGCGACGGGATCTCGGTCAGCAGCCGCCGCACCGGCCGCTGCGACGACGTCGAGGCGTTGGTCGAGTGAGATAACCCCGGCTTCACCGAACGAGCCACGCTCGTCGCCGAGTACCTCCATCGCAACCCGCCAGCCCGCGTTCTCCGGACCAAGCAAGGACCACGCCGGCATCGCTACGTCGTCGAAGAACACCTCACAGAACTCCTCATCGCCGGTCATCTGCTTCAGAGGCCGAACGTCGACACCGGGGAGATTCATGTCAAACAGGAAGAACGAAATGCCCTTGTGTTTGGGCAGGTCGGGGGACGTGCGGGCCATGAGAATGCCGTACTGAGCGAACTGGGCGTTCGACGACCACACCTTCTGCCCGTTCAGGATGTAGCCGTCGCCGTCGCGGACCGCCCGGGTCTGCAGACCGCCGAGGTC
>JAQWLJ010000035.1 GCA_029247365.1 Acidimicrobiales bacterium
CGGTGCCGCCGTCGGCGCGGTGAGCTGGAGCGCCGACCCCACCTCCTCGACGAGGTCAGCCATTTTGGGCGAATAGTCGAGCACGACGGCAGGGCGGCCAGTCAACAGTGCTGAAACGGCGCCGTGGTAGCGCATCGTGAGCACGAGCCGGCCCGTGCCCATCGCCTCGACGACGCCTGCGGCTTGAGGACGATCCAAGGTTGCAGGGTGAGCAAGCTCACCGGCCACGCGTTGATGGATGGCGTGGTCGAAGGAATCGTCCCAGCTGACGAAACGCACGCTGAGCTGCTGTTCGGTGGCGATCTGATCGATCGCGGCTGCCCAGCGTGCGACAGTGGCCGAATCGGGCGCTGCGTTGTCGGCGAGGCGTCGCTGCTTGTGGTCGTTGATCGGGCGAAGCGAGACCACGAGTTCAGGCTTCGAGGTGGCACTCACCGATGGCCGGGCCAGAACTGGATCAATACCGAGCTGAGGTCGTCGCCCTGTGAGCGACGCGAGTCGATCGGCCGACCCGGCGTCGCGAACCGTCACTGCGACTGCACCGCGGAAGAAGGCCCGCACGAGTGCTCGCCCGCTGCGTCGGCGGACCTCCCCAACGCCGAGCCCGAGGCCGATCCAGGGTCGCTGCAGTATGCGCCCGACTGCAAGTCGGGTCAGGTGGAACGGAAGGTTCAACGGGCCGGTTTCGTCTTGGATCAAGCCGCCGCCCCCAAACACCAAACCGTCATGGCCAGCGAGTTGGTGGGCGAGCCTGAGTGTGTCGCGGGCCTTTGCATGGCGGATGGTGGAGGTGCCGGCTGGGTGGCGGTCAGGATCGATGGTCACGAGGGTGGGGCGTGCGCCGGCATCGTCGATCAGCCCCGCCACCGAATCCGCAATGAGTTCATCGCCGAGGTTGGTGGATCCGATCCACCCGCAGATCGCGACGCGCGGCGCAGTCACGGCGCCGGCTCAATGTGGTGGCGCCGAGCGACAAACAGATAGGTGGGCGCCAAGACGGCGAGGCCGAGCGCCCGGTCGAACGTCGCCGCGACCGCTGCGGTTGCGGCCCCGAGCCCACTGATGGCGCCCAAGGCCGCTGCGAGCGCTTCGCGCACACCAAGCCCGGCCGGAACAAACGCGACGGCAGCCGAGGCAGGTCCCGCCGCAGCTACGCCGGCAGCTTCGCCAAAAGATCCCTCGAGTCCGAGCGCGGCCACCGCCAGGGTCAGGCGGGCAACGCCGACAAGTGTGAGCAGCACCTCGACAACAAGTAGCCGCCCGATCTGGCTCCACATTGCGCCGATTCGGCGAAGAAGGAGCGATCCGGTGCCGACCGTTCCGATCCCGGTAACTGCAAAGATGCCCGTTGGCACGGGTCCCGTGCTCGCAGCACTCGCTCCCATCACTAGCAGCGCCATTCCGAACCAGACGGCGGCGGCTCCGATCAGTGCCGTGCTGATCGCGGCGACACTCACTCCCGGGCGACGCAGTGCGACCACCCGGGTGATGGACGATCCTGGGAGCGGCAAGATGTTGGCTGCGGACCCGATGACCGTGACGCGCATGGCGGTCGAGAGCGACATCGCAGTGTCGAGCATCGAAGCGATAACGCGAAGCTCCGCGGCAACGATGGCCAACGTCATCAACGCAGCGACGAGCAGAACCACCGCAGGCGCGATCGCTACTTCTTTGAGGTCAATTGATGCGGCTCCCCACCATGCGATTCCAACCAGGAGGGCGAAGCCAAACGTAAGCCCGATGATGCGAAGCGATCGTCTTGGTGGATCGTCGGTCGTCATCGATGCTGAGTGTAGAGGTCGGTCGAAGCCTCGCCGGGGCTTCGTGGTAGCGTGCGACGGTGGTGCGGAAGGTTGTTCTCGCCGTGCGAGCCTTCTGCGATCGATCGCCAGGCGCCGCCGTTGGGCTGGGGATGGTTGGGGTGACAGCGTTCGCATTCCGCGACGCGCTTTTCTTCGGCGGCTCGATGGTCCCCTCCGACATCGTTGACGCACTTGTTGCGCCGTTTAACTGGGACGCGCCGGTCGGCGCATCGCCGGAGCGAGCGTCGGGCGACGTGCTGAACATCCATTCGCATTGGACCATGGTGGGCCGCAGTCTTCGTGGCGACTGGTCGTGGTGGGACCGGTCGCTGGGTATGGGCTACCCGACCATGAAGGGAGGCGTACCCGCGTTCTCGATCATCTCCTATGCACTCTTTCCGGCCTGGTTCGCGGCGGGTGCGGCGGTCGCTCTCCGCACCGTCGTTGCTTGGTGGCTCACGTATGGCTGGTTGCGCACGCTTGAGCTGCAGCGGCTGTCTGCTTACCTCGGTGGCGCCGCGTTCGCGTTCTCCGGCTTTCTCATGGGATGGAGCGGCTGGCCGCACGCCATTGTGGCGGCCTTCGCCCCCGGGTTGCTATGGGCGATCGAGAGCGCGTTACGCGATCGGCAAGCTCGTGCCGGCGTCCCCATTGGCCTGGTGGCAGCCCTGATGGTCTGGGCCAATTTCCCACTAGTGACCGCATACGTGCTGATCGGGGCCGGGCTCTACGTGGTCGCCCGACTCCTGACGGAGTTCGGCTGGCGCGGCGCAGGCCCTAGGGCATTGCGACTGTTGCCCACCTGGTTGGTAGCGATCATCGTCGGGATCGGTTTGGCTTTCCCGCACATCGTCCACTTTGTGGAACGCCTTGCGTGGGCAGATACGAGTTCGCGCGCCTTCGCTCGAGATTCCTCAGCTGGTGGGGAGTATCTCCTCACTGCAGCGCTGCCTGCGGCCTTCGGGACCTACGGCCACGGTCCCGATTGGTGGGGGATCGGGACCTTCGTTGAAATGCAGATCCACGTTGGCGGGCCCGTGCTGCTCCTCTCGCTGGCAGCGTGGGCCGCTACCCGAGGCAAACATTCGCAGGCGCTTCGTCGACGTGGTGCGGTAGCCGGTGCGTGGGCTATGGCCGTTTTCGCGATCGCCGTCGGTTACCTCGGTGGTCCGCTCACCAACGCCGCGCAGGCGTTCATGGGGGACGTGAGCGGCCACGCAACCCGTTCCAAGGTGCTTATCTCGCTCGGGTTCGCTGGGCTTGCGGCGTTCGGATTCGACGCGTTTACTGAGAGCGGTAGCGATGTGCCTGCTCGGCTCCGTCGTTCCGTGGGCCGCACGATGGTCCCCGCAGCGGTCCTCGGCCTGTTCTTGATGCCTTCGCTCTTGAACTGGCTACGCGACCTCGAAACCCTCGGTCATCAACGGTCGCTGGCTGTCGCGTCGATCATTCCGGTAGCAGCCACCGTCGCAGTGGCCTGGGTGCTGTTCGTTCGTAGCCGTCGCGAGCTCGTGCCTCGATGGTTCGCCCCCGTGGTCGGGGTCGTCGTTGTAGTGGAGCTCTTGGCATTCGCGACTCCGCTCCCGACCATCGTCGGCGCCGATGCCCGTCTTTCGATGACGGCCGAGCATGAGGATGTCATCGCGGCCCTTGAGCCAGGAGGTCGGTTGGGCGGCGAAGCCAACCTCTTCTTTCCCAACACCACACAGCTCTTCGAGATCGATGCACACGGCGGCGATGTCCTTCGCTCGCCGGGCCACATGGCTCTGCTGAACGCCGTGGACGCCAGGATGTTCACGGCTGAGTTTGGCGGCACCTTTACCTACCCCGCGGTTCCGGTCGGGACCGACCCAACTCTGGCGGTTTGGGACGCACTCGGCCTTGACCTTTGGGCTTCGCCCCGGGAGCTCCCGCCGCTTGGCCCCCGCGTCGATCCTCCGCCCGCACTTTCGTCAGCTGATCCATTCGCAGGCCCGGTTCGCGGTGAGTTCATCATCCCCGAGGGCGGACTGCGGGCGGTGTTGCTTCGCGCCGATCTCGCGCAGCCCGAGGATGGGCGCCTTGATCTCGTCTTGATCTCACCCAGTGGCGTCGAGACGACCGTGACGTCACGGCGGGACCGGTGGCCCTTCGCTGAGTTGGAGGTCCGCTCACTCGCCGTCGACGGCGAGCACTTTGCCCCCGGAGACGTCTATGAGGTGGAGGTTCGCGCCTCGGGTCCCCAGCGCGGTATGACGATCGGAGTCGATGCCGACGGGGCCCTCCTGGTGGGGACGGTCTCCGGCACCAACGACGGTCTCGATGTGATTGCGACGGGTGCGGTCACGGTGTACCAGCGCGTGCAGTCCGCTCCGGTGCGACTCCATGACGCTGTCGTCGCCGCTTCCGATCCGGATGATGCGGCCGCCATCGTGGTCGGTCGAGATGGGTTGGCCGGATCGCCGGCGGTGCTTGATACCGACGTCGATCTGCCTCTTGTGGCGGATCCCGCGGCCCGTCTCGACCACTCGATCGTGCGGGTTGAGGATGGTAGCTGGGAGATAAACACGTCGACGGATCGACCCGCTGTGCTCGTCATCGCCGAGAACGACTATCCCGGCTGGCGAGCGACGATCGACGGCGAGTCTGCGTCTGTTTTCACTGCCGACGCCGCCCTGATCGGCATCGTTGTTCCGGCGGGTGATCATGTCGTTCGTGTCGACTTTCGACCCACGTACCTCACCTTGTCGATCATCGTCGTCACGGTGACGGCGGTCTTTGCTGCGCTGGTCTGGTTCGGACCCACGCGGTTTCCCGCGTCCCGATCCCGCGCCCAAATCGTGACTCGCGACGAAGACCAGCCTGAGGCGACAGCGTTCGGCGAGCACAATGCCGGCAGCCTGAAAGGATGACGGTCAGAATTCGCGAGGCCGAGCGGTTGAGGATCGTCCATCTCGCTCGTATGCTTTCCCGCTGGTCTTGACGCGCGTGCCGAAGGCACCGCTTGTGTCGGCCAATTCTGAAGATCTCACGTTCGTTCAACGAGGAAGCATTTCCGTGCCCACCATTCAGCAGTTGGTCCGCAAGGGCCGCGATACCAAGCGCCGCAAGGAAACCACGCCGGCGCTCAAGGGCGCCCCGCAGCGTCGCGGCGTTTGCACTCGTGTGTACACCGCTACCCCGAAGAAGCCGAACTCGGCGCTTCGCAAGGTTGCTCGTGTGCGTCTCACCTCCGGCACTGAAGTCACTGCCTACATCCCGGGCGAGGGCCACAACCTTCAGGAGCACTCGATTGTGCTCGTGCGTGGTGGCCGTGTGAAGGACCTCCCGGGCGTCCGCTACAAGATCGTCCGTGGCACCCTCGACACCTCTGGTGTGCGTGACCGCAAGCAGGCTCGTAGCCGTTACGGCGTCAAGAAGGACAGCTGATATGCCGCGTAAGGGCCCCGCAACCCGTCGTGAGATCGTCCCGGATCCGCTCTACAAGTCGGTCCTGGTCACCCAGTTCGTCAACAAGACGCTGCAGCGCGGAAAGCGCAGTACCGCTGAGCGCATCATGTACGACGCGCTTGAGATCGTGCAGGAAAAGACCGGAGACGATCCCGTCGCCGTGCTGAAGCGTGGGGTCGACAACGTGCGCCCGCAGCTCGAGGTCCGCAGCCGCCGTGTCGGTGGCGCGACCTATCAGGTACCTGTCGAGGTTCGACCCCGTCGGGCCACGACGCTGGCCATCCGTTGGATGGTCGGTTTCGCCCGCGACCGTCGTGAGCGCACGATGGCCGAGCGCATGGCCAACGAGATTCTCGACGCGAGCAACGGCATTGGCGCCAGCTGCAAGCGTCGCGAAGACCTGCAGAAGATGGCGGAGGCCAACAAGGCTTTCGCTCACTACCGCTGGTAGCGGATACCTCGGTATTCGCACCTTCGAGCACTACCCTTTTTATACGACCGGGCACGATGCTTCAGCTGAAGCAGCCCGGTCGTGGTGCGTTCCTGCACCGTCCATCCACCTGAGGAATACCCATGGCTGAGAAGCGAACCCCCCTCGCCAAGACCCGCAACATCGGGATCATGGCTCACATCGATGCCGGTAAGACCACCACGACCGAGCGCATCCTCTACTACACCGGTCGCTCCTACAAGATCGGTGAGGTCCACGACGGCGCAGCCACGATGGACTGGATGGAACAGGAGCAGGAGCGTGGCATCACGATCACGTCTGCGGCGACGCACTGCATCTGGAACGACCACCGCATCAACATCATCGATACCCCGGGTCACGTCGACTTCACCGTTGAGGTCGAGCGCTCGCTGCGTGTGCTCGATGGCGCCGTCGCCGTATTCGACGGTGTGGCCGGCGTCGAGCCCCAGACCGAGACCGTCTGGCGCCAAGCCGACCGTTACAACGTGCCCCGCATGTGCTTCATCAACAAGATGGACCGCACCGGTGCCGATTTCTACTTCTGTCTCGACACCATCAAGGACCGGCTGACCACCAACGTCGCTGTCCTGCAGCTGCCGATCGGTGCTGAGAGCGAGTACTCCGGCACTATTGACCTTGTCCGCATGAAAGCGCTCGTGTGGCCCCCGACCACCGACGAGAAGGATCTGGGCGCCACCTACGAGGCTGTCGATATCCCCGACGACATGGCCGAAGACGCCGCGCTGTATCGCTCCGAGCTCCTCGACACCCTCGCCGACTTCGACGAAGACCTCATGATGAAGGTCCTCGAGGAAGAGGAGATCAGCGAAGACGAGATCAAGGCTGCGATCCGCAACGGCACGCTCAACCACGGTCTGGTTCCGATTCTCAATGGTACGGCTTTTAAGAATAAGGGTGTGCAGCCCCTGCTTGATGCTGTCATCGACTATCTGCCGTCGCCGCTTGATGTTCCCGCGATCACCGGCGAGGACAAGGCTGGCAATGCAGCGTCTCGGAGTGCGAGCGACGACGAGCCGTTCTCGGCTCTTGCCTTCAAGATCATGACCGACCCCCACGTCGGTCGCCTTACCTACTTCCGGGTCTATTCGGGCACGTTCGACAAGGGCGACACCGTCATGAACACCCGTACAGCCAACAAGGAGCGCGTCGGCCGCATTCTCGAGATGCACGCCAACGACCGGGTCGACAAGGACTCCGTCGCCACCGGTGATATCGCTGCCGGTATCGGCATCAAGAACACCCGTACCGGTGACACGCTGTGTGATCCTGCTCACCCGATCACGCTGGAGAACCTCGACTTCCCAGCGCCAGTGATCGAGGTGGCCGTGGAGCCGAAGTCCAAGGCTGACCAAGAGAAGATGGGCAAGGCACTCCAGGCCCTCTCCGAAGAGGATCCCACCTTCCAGGTCACCACCAACGAAGAGACGGCGCAGACCATCATCGCTGGCATGGGCGAGCTTCACCTTGAGGTGCTCGTCGATCGCATGAAGCGTGAGTTCAAGGTCGAGGCTGCCGTTGGCAAGCCGCAGGTTGCGTACCGCGAGACCATCACCAAGTCAGTGGTCGAGCACACCTACACGCACAAGAAGCAAACCGGCGGTACAGGGCAGTTCGCCGTTATCTCGGCCACGCTTGAGCCCAACGCAGGTGGCGAGTACGAGTTCGAGTCGAATATCACCGGCGGTGCGATCCCGAAGGAATACATCAAGCCGGTCGACGCCGGGATCCAGGAAGCGATGAGCAATGGTGTGCTCGCTGGGTTCCCGACCGTCGACATCAAGGTCACGCTCGAAGACGGCAAGACGCACGACGTCGACTCGTCGGAAATGGCGTTCAAGATCGCCGGCAACGCTTGGTTCCGCGAGGTTGCTCGCCTGGCCAAGCCCACCCTTCTCGAGCCGGTCATGGCCGTCGAGGTCGTCACGCCTGACGATTATCTCGGCGATGTGGTCGGCGATGTGAACTCTCGTCGCGGTCAGGTGCAGGGCACCGAGCAGCGCGGCAAGAACCAGGTCGTGAATGCACTCGTGCCGCTCTCCGAGATGTTCGGATACAGTACGGATCTGCGTTCGCGCACGCAGGGGCGGGCTACGTACACGATGCAATTCGATTCGTACCAGCCCACGCCTGCAAACGTCCAGGAAGAGATCGTCGCCCGCGTCCGCGGCGAATGATCGTCTCCTAACCCAAAACTCACCCAAGAAAGCAAGGAAAACGTCATGGCTAAGGAGACGTTCGAGCGGACCAAGCCCCACGTCAACGTGGGCACAATGGGCCACATCGACCACGGCAAGACCACTCTCACCGCTGCAATCACCAAGGTTCTCAGTGACAACGTCGAAGGTTCGTCGTTCACGGAATTTGAGAACATCGACAACGCGCCCGAAGAGCGCGAGCGCGGCATCACGATCAACGTGTCTCACGTGGAGTACGAGACGGACAGCCGTCACTACGCCCACGTCGACATGCCTGGTCACGCCGACTACATCAAGAACATGATCACCGGTGCGGCTCAGGTCGACGGCGCCATCCTTGTGGTGTCCGCCGCCGATGGTCCGATGCCCCAGACCCGTGAGCACGTTCTGCTCGCCCGTCAGGTCGGCGTGCCCAAGATCGTTGTTGCACTCAACAAGGTCGACATGGTCGATGATGAGGAACTCATCGAGCTCGTCGAGATGGAAGTTCGTGAACTCCTCAACGAGTACGACTTCCCAGGCGACGACACCCCGATCGTTCAGGTCTCGGCTCTCAAGGCCCTCGAAGGCGACGCTGACTTCGCTCAAAAGGTCATGGAGCTCATGGCTGAGGTCGACGAGTACGTGCCGACCCCCGAGCGTGACCTCGATAAGCCGTTCCTGATGCCGATTGAGGACGTGTTCTCGATCACCGGTCGCGGCACCGTCGTCACCGGCAAGATTGAGCAAGGCGCCGTTCACACTGGTGACGAGCTCGAGATCATCGGCATCAAGGACACCTCGAAGACCACCTGCACCGGTGTCGAGATGTTCCGCAAGCTGCTCGACGAGGGCCAGGCCGGCGACAACATCGGCGCCCTCCTCCGTGGCATCGACAAGGACGAGGTTCAGCGCGGCCAGGTGCTCGCCGCCCCCGGCAGCATCACCCCGCACACCGAGTTCGAGGCCCAGGTCTACGTGCTGTCGAAGGAAGAAGGGGGCCGTCACAAGCCGTTCTTCTCCAACTACCGCCCGCAGTTCTACTTCCGGACCACGGACATCACCGGCACCATCACTCTCCCCGAGGGAACCGAGATGTGCATGCCCGGCGACAACACCACCATGCACGTCGAGTTGATCAACCCGATCGCCATGGACGAGGGCCTGCGTTTCGCGATTCGCGAGGGCGGCCGTACTGTTGGCGCCGGCTCAGTCACCACCATCCTCAAGTGAGCGTTTAATGGCTGCAGGACAGAAGATCCGAATCCGGCTCAAGGCCTACGACCATGAGATCATCGATCAGTCGACGAAGAAGATCGTTGAGACGGTGAAGCGGACGCAGGCCGAGCTGTCGGGTCCGATTCCGCTGCCGACCGAGAAGCATCGCTTCACGGTGATCAAGGGCCCGTTCAAGGACAAGGACTCTCGGGAGCACTTCGAGATGCGCATACACAAGCGCCTTCTCGATATCCTTGATCCGTCCCAGAAAACGGTCGACTCGTTGCAGCGGTTAGATCTGCCCGCAGGCGTCGATATCGAGATCAAGCTCGTCTGACCTTGACTCGCTGAGAACTGAAAGAGCCCCGGGCGCTGGCCCGGGGCTCTTCGCTTTTCGCTGAGCGACTGGAGCTAGCAGCTGAGCTTTGGCGGGTCAGGGCAGGATGATGATCGGGTCGATGATGATGCCCGGAAGCCATGTCAGGAACGAGCCACTGCAATAGGCAGTAATTGTGAACGGCATATCTACGAGTTCAAAAGGTTCGTTAAAGACCGTGTATACGGATACTTCGTCAGCTGGGCCAGCCTCGTCGTGAAGCGAAAAGGTAGTCGAATGATTGATGTAGCCGAGGCCGACAAGTAGGTCCAGACCCTCGCCGTTCATGGAAAGACCGGTTTGGACGACACAGTTGGCCGCACTTTCGGGAAGTGTGACTGTGTATTCACCGTCACTTCCGGAATGCTCGACGGAGATGGCATCGTGGCTCGTCTTGGCGACGGTTCCATCAGCATCCACTCGAGCGAAGTACACCCGGGTTGAGTTCGCCAGATCGCTAGCCACGGTGGCAACGTTTTCCTCGATCTCCTCCAGGGCAGGTTGGACAATGTTTTGGTCGTAGCGATAGTTGAAGGTCGCGTACTCGCCGCGGGTCACGCTTCTCATCGGCTCGAATGTCGTCGCCGATGTCCCCGTCGTCAGGCCGTTGTCCCAGAGCCATTCGACTGGTTCGCTGTAGAACGCCTCGTCTGATGCGCCGACGTCGGGTACGTCGACGAACGGATTGTCGTTGATCCCAGCGTAGGCGACGCCGCCGCCGAGGAGTACGAGAGCTAGAACGCTCATCGCGAATTTGAACTTACTGATGGTGATGGTCATGTGGAGTCCCTCTCTTTGTAAAGGTGTTTCACTCTGAGTGAGCGCAACGTGGTTGACGTCCAGAGCGCGATACCAGGGCCCTTTGGACACTTTTCCGTCGCGAATTTCTCCGTATGCTGGTGGGTAATCGAAATCAGTCGGGGGGGAGCCTGATGACGCAGCGACGAGCACAGATCACCGGTTGGGGTAAGTGCGTCCCGCCTGTGAAGCTCACCAACGCCGACCTCGAAGAGATGGTTGATACCAGCGATCAGTGGATCGTCGAACGCACCGGCATGAAAGAACGCGGCATCAGCCATGTCGAGGTCACCGACCTCGCTGAGGTGGCGGCCAAGCATGCACTCGCCGCAGCTGGGCTCGAGCCGACCGATATCGATCTATTGGTAATGGCAACGGTTACCCCCGAGATCACCTGCCCAAGTAATGCCTGCTTCCTGCAAGAGCGCCTGGGGCTCGTCAACGCGGCTGCGTTCGATCTCAATGCGGCGTGCAGCGGGTTCGTGTACAGCACCGCCACAGTGTCGTCGATGATCGAGTCCGGCGTGGCCGAGCGAGTGCTGGTGATCGGGGCCGAGAAACTCCACTTCGTCATGGACTACTGGGATCGCAACCAATGCATCCTGTTTGGCGACGGTGCGGGGGCGGCGGTATTCGAGGCGACCACCGATGGTTCGGGCGTGCTCGCCCACGACATCGGCGCCGATGGTGTCGCAGGCCGGTCGATGGTGTTTCCGACGTTTGGAAGCCGGGGCGAACTCGACCGGCAGCGTGACCCGGCGGTCGACCGGCTGCACTTTGAAGGTCAGAACGTGTTCAAGCACGCGGTGCGCGGCATGGCCGCTTCAGTCGAGCGCACACTGGCCAAGTTGGGGCTCACAGCCGATGACGTCGATCTGGTGATTCCCCACCAGGCCAACCGGCGCATCATCGAAGCGACGACCAATCGTCTTGGAATCCCCGACGACAAGGTCATGCTCAATATCGAGACGCACGGCAACACGTCGGCGGCCTCGATTCCGATGGCGCTGCACGACGCGTTGGCGCAGGGTCGAGTTGCTCCGGGTTCGACGATCGTTCAGACCGCGTTTGGCGGTGGGCTCACCTGGGGAACCAACATCATGAGGTGGGGGGATCGCATCGAACCGATCGCTACCTCCGACGCTGATCTGCCCCCGACTGACCAGACCGTCCACGATCTGCTCGCGCCGAACCGCGAGTTTTTCGCGCCCTACCACCACAACGAACACCAGACCTGACCCGTTGCGATGGCCGAGAGCTGTGGCCCCAAACGGCTCGCCGATAGCGGACCTTGCCAGGGAGCAATAACGGGGCTAGACGATCGGGATAGGGCTGGAACTCGCCGTGGCCGGTTTGGCGATCCGTGCCTTTCTTCGACCGGCCCCGGGCCAGTACACGTGCTCGCTATTCGGGTTCGGGTCGCTGGCGGCGCCCCCGGCGCTTGGCGCTCGCTGCGAGCGTGTCCTCTTCGACGTCGAAATGTTGGCGATAGCCCGACACGAACGCCTGAGCCGTGGCTGCGAACGGCAGGGCGAGCAGTGCTCCCACCACACCAAGCAGCGCACCACCGGCGATCACTGATCCGTACGCGACGGCGACGTGGATCTCCATTGTCTGGGCCGTGACTCGCGGTGCGAACAGGTAGTTCTCGAGCTGCTGGTAGGCGATCACGACGATCAGGACGCTGAGTGCGGTTCGAGGGCTGTCGACCACGGTGATGATCAACGGCAAAGCGCCTGCGAAGTAGGTGCCGATGACGGGGATGAACTGGCTCATCACGCCCACCCAGATCGCCAGCGGTACGGGGAACGGAACGTCGAGAAACTCGAACGCGATGAAGTGCGCCGTCGCCGACAACACAGCAAGAATGCCCCGTGAGTAGATATAGCCACCGGTCTTCTCGATGGCGAGATCCCAGACCGCCAACACCGTGCGCTGGCGATGCGGCTGGAGGAACGAGCAGACATTTCGCCGTAGTTGGGGGCCCTCCGCCACTAGGTAGAAGGTGAACAAGAGGACGGTGAAGGTCTGGAACAAGACGTTCAACACGGTGGTGCCGAGCGAGACAACGTCGTTTGCGAAACGGTTTGCGAGATCGGACGCACCGCCCCCCTCAACGAACTCATCGCTGATCCGCTGGAGATCAATGTCCTCATCGACGTTTTCCTGCAACCAGACCTCTATGTCTTCAACATAGCGAGGAGCCTCTTCGACCAGGCTGTTGACCTGGGTCGCGAGCGCCGTGCCGATCGCTGCGGAGAAACTGGCTATGGCGACGAACAGGCCGAGGTACACGACCCAGACACCCAATCCCCGCCGAAATCCCCACGATTCGAGCCGATTGACCGCCGGTTCGATAGCGAACGACAAGAAGAGCGAGATCAGCATCACGACCATCAGCGATCGCAGGTTCCGGACCATGCCGGTGCCGACGTAGCTGACCGCCCAGCCGACCCAGAACAAGGTGATCGCCTTGATCACCCAGCGGGGCACCTTGCTGCCGCTGGACTCGGAGGCGCTCTGCTGAGACTCGGGTGGGTTCTCTGGCTCCATGAGTGCCGAACCTAGTTGGCGATGCGAAGCGCGTCCGAGCAATACACTGGTGCTAACGAGGCTCAAGGCTTTGCAAACAAGCTTCACTAAAGAGGTGTGGTCTCCAAGGTCCGGTCAGAAAGAAGGGAAGTTCGTGCGGCTTCGGCTTCTTCTCGGTGGGCTGGTGATGACACTTGCAGCGAGCGCAGTGCTGAGCCCAACGTCACCGGTGGGTGGAGTCGCGGGCTTCGGCGATGTAACTGCGGGGGTCTATTACACCGAAGCGGTGCAGTGGATGGTCGACAACGACATCACGACGGGTACGTCGGCCAATTGTTTTTCTCCAAACGCTCCGGTGTCACGCGGGCAAGCAGCTGCCTTCATGTGGCGCATGGAAGGTGAACAGGACGCACCCCCGCATCCCTTCAGCGATGTTGTCAGGCCGTACCAGCAAGAACCCGTGTCGTGGATGCACGACCAAGGGATCACAACCGGCACCACCGAGACGACGTTTTCGCCTGAGGAAAGTCTGACCAGGGGCCAACTTGCCGCCTTGTTGTGGCGCCTTGCCGGTGAGCCAGATGCACATTCGCATTCGTTCAACGATGTTGTCCGGTCCTATCAGCAGGAACCGGTGTCGTGGATGGCCGCAGCGGAGCCCCCGATCACGAACGGAACGAGCGCCGTCACGTTTTCTCCTGACGAGTTCGTCACTCGAGGCCAACTCGCTGCGTTCTTCTGGCGCTTCAAGGGTGAACCTGCGGTGTCCGTCGATCCGGAGGGCACTCCGTGTCGCATCGCAAGCGACGGAACGCCGTCGTTCCCCGGTGATTTCGCTGACCCATCGCTCCTTCGCGTCCGCAACTCCACCTACGCCTACGCAACGAACGCCTGGTTCGTGAACGTCCCGACGCTTGTCGCTCGCGGGAACGGGATTGCCCAGGATCTCGGAGAGTCGCTGCCGGCTTTGCCGGAATGGTCCGAGCCGGGCCATGTCTGGGCGCCGTCGGTCACTGCAGTCGATGACACCTACGTGCTGCACTACACGACCCGTCACTCAGCGTCGGGGCGCCAGTGCATCTCGGTTGCGGTCAGTGATTCGCCGGCCGGCCCGTTTGTCGACGATTCGGATGAACCACTGGTTTGTGCACTCGGGTTGGGTGGCTCGATCGACCCCGATGTGGTCGAGGATGACGGCGATCTCTGGCTGCTGTGGAAATCCGACGGGAACTGTTGCGGGCTCCCGACCATCATCTTCGTGCAACCGCTCTCGGCGGATGGCACCGAAATTACCGGCGATGCCGTCGAACTCATCCGTAATGACCGTGCATGGGAACGAGATGTGGTCGAAGCGCCGGCGATGATCAAAGCCGATGGCGCCTTTCATCTCCTCTATTCGGCGAATCGTTGGGACACCGATCAATACGCAGCGGGGCATGCAGTGTGTGACGCAGTGACGGGGCCGTGCACCAAGGATCTCGAACCGTGGCTCACCGACACCGAAGGTACGTCTGGCCCTGGCGGGCTCGATGTGATCCACTTCAACCGCGACAACGATCTTGTCGTCTTCCACGGTTGGTCAGGTGACAACGTTGGCTACGACCGAGGCCAGCGCTCGCTCTACGCCCGTTTCATTCGGTGGGAGGACGGGCAACCGGTTCTCGTCGGAGCGGAGAGCGCCGAGTAGCCGATGCTGCCCGGGTGCCGTACCTGGCGATCGGTCCTCTTTTGTCGCGTTGTTGGTTCCTCCCGGCATCGCCGTTAAGATTGTCAACTCGAGTTACCGGTAACCCCGGGAACCACAAATCGACGTCTGTGAAGGCCTCCGGGAACCGCACGGCGAAACCGATCCAACGCTCCGCCGGGCCTGCCCGTGCGGAGCGTTCGCGTGAACCCCTTGGGGTCTACGTCCGGATTAGATGCAGCGGGGTTTCTGACCCCGCATGACCCACAGGAAGCAACCATGGCCACCAAGGCGATCGTCGGCGAAAAGGTCGGCATGACGCAGGTCTGGGACGAGGAGAACCGAATCGTCCCGGTCACCGTT
>JAQWLJ010000040.1 GCA_029247365.1 Acidimicrobiales bacterium
GTCGTCGCGGGGGATCTCGTCGAAGAACGGAGTGGCCTTGAGGCTGCCGTCGGTGCCGTACCCCCACCGGTGGTAGGGACAACGGATGGTGCCGGTGATCTCGCAATCGGCGTCAGCGAGTTCGGTGCCCCGATGCCGGCAGGAGTTGAGGAAGCCGCGCAGTTCACCATCGTCCCCTCGGGTGATCACGACCGACTTCTGACCGACCTGGCGGACCAGCATGGGCCCGGGATCTGCGACCTCACCAGCGAGTCCAACCGTGACCCAGGCCCGAGCGAAGACACGTTCCTGCTCGAGGGCGAAGAACTGTTCGTCGACGTACGCCAACGGGTGCAGACCCGTCGACTGATGCAGCGCGGCCCGGGTACCGGTCCACGCCGACTCGTCGGTGAAGTTGATCTGGTCGGGTTGAACGGGAATGTTCACCACCGCAGGCTCCTAAAAGTCGGTCTCGACGCCGCCCTCGGCGATGCGTCGGTCGACGAAGTCGTCGAGTTCGGCCCGGACCGCGTCGTCCATGGTCGGTTGCTCGTAGGCGGCAAGGATCTCCTGGACCCGCCGTTCGGCGTGGTCGCGCGACGAAGGTCGACCTGCCTCGTCCCACGTCTCAAAGTTCCGCCAGTCGGAGATCATCGGCTTGTAGAACGCGTCGCGGTAGCGGTCCTGGGTGTGCTGGGTGCCGAAGTGATGTCCACCAGGCCCAACTTCGTCGATGGCGTCGACCGCCATGGTGGCGTCGTCGACCACGAGCGGTTCGAGGAAGGTCCCCACCATCTGGAGCAGGTCGGCATCGATCACCATCTTCTCAGGCGAGGCGTGGAGCCCGCCCTCCATCCACCCGGCACCGTGGAAGATGAGGTTCGCGCCGCCCATGATCGCTCCCCACAACGAGAACACACTCTCGTAGCCCGCCTGGGTATCGATCGCGTTCGCGGCGCAGACATTGGAGCTGCGGTAAGGAAACCCATAGCGACGGGCGAGTTGACCACCCAGCATCGCCGACTGCATGAACTCCGGCGTGCCGAACGCAGGTGAGCCCGACTGCATATCAACGTTGCTGGTGAATCCGCCGTACAGGACCGGTGCGCCGCGTCGAACGAGCTGGGTGAACGCGATCCCGGCAAGCGCCTCGGCGTTTTGTTGCACAACGGCACCGGCCACCGTCACCGGCGCCATAGCTCCGGCGAGCGTGAACGGCGTGAGAATAATCGGCTGATTGCGGGCGGAGTACTGGATGATCCCCTCGAGCATTGGGATGTCGAGCCGCAATGGTGAGCTGACGTTGATGACCGAGTGAACAATCGGATGGGTGTCGATCTCGTCATCGCTGAGACCTCGAACGATGCGGACCATCTCTAGGCAGTCGATGTTGCGCTGCGCGCCGAGCGAGTACACGTTCACGGCCTTGGGTGCGAGTGTCAGGATGTCGCGGGTGGCTTCGAGGTGCCGGATCGAGGCGTGCAGATCAACTGGCTCGACCGGGTACCCGCCGTGGCTCTGGACGATGTTGAGGTGCTGGCAGAGCTTGAGGAGTGTTCGGAAGTCTTCCTGGTTGCCGGTGCGTCGACCCCCGACGCGATCGACGTAGTTGGGTGCACTGGCCACCGAGGTGAAAACGACACTGTCGCCACCGACGTGAACGTCGTATGCCGGGTTCGGAGCGTGCATCGTGAACTCCGACGGGACGGTGGAGATCAGATCGGCGATGAGTTCGGGGTCGAAGCGAACCCGCTGCTCATCGACGGTCGCCCCGGCGTCGTCCCAAAGCTTGAGCGCGCGCGGGTGCAAAAAGTCCATGCCCGTATTGCGCAACACCTCGAGCGACGCGAGGTGAATGGATTCGAGTTCATCGTCGCTGACGACCCTTGTCGGCTCAATCGTTCGGCGGTACAGCTGCCACGGACGCTGCGACGGACCGACCGGGCCGGACGGCCGCTCGCGACGACCGCTGCGACGACGGCGTTGATCGGGCTCGGTCACGACGCTCCCATGATGTGAGTCCAGCCGAGCTCGGTGGAGATTTTCTCAGCGCGAGCGAAGACGACAGCGGCGATCCTTTGGGCCTCGCCGTTCGCCGGGAACCGGAACGATGGCCCGTAGGCGTACAGCACGCCAACCGCGCGGCCGGAACCGTCGACGATCGGCGAGGAGCACGATGACAGACCCTCGACAAACTCGCCATGGCTCCACATGACCCTGCGGAGGCGGGCTTGGTCGATGCGTTTGCGGAGGAGGCCGGGGTCGACGACCGTGCTGTCGTTGAATCGAGCCAGGTTTCCGTCGAGATATCGATCGACCTCGGCATCGGGCCACGATGCCATGACCACAGCTCCGGCCGAACCGGCGTGCATCGGCACGCGAATGCCGGTCCAGTTCTCGGCCTGAATCGGCTTCGGCGAATCGACTTGGTCAACCGTGATCGTGTCGTCACCACTCACGAGGGCGAGGCACGCCGCTTCGTCGAGCTGCTCGCTGAGCTTCACGAGATGCGGGTGCACTATCGCTTCGAGGCTGGACGCCGCATCGGAGGGCTGCACCATGCTGTTGACGAGTGGACCGATGTGATAGCTGCTCGTGTCGTCGCGCACGATGGCGCCAGCAGCTTCGAGAGTCCCAAGGAGCCGACCGGTGGTGCTCGTGGCGAGGTCGACACGGTGTGAGAGCGCAACAAGGCCTGCGGGTTCGCGACCGATCTCGGCCAAGAGTAATAGTGCCCGATCGACGCTCTGAACGGTCCCCATAGTGAAACCGGACACTACCGCTAGGCAGGAACCATTTCAATATCTTCCCACCTAGCGGGAATGAAGGTCAGAAAAACAATACAAGGACGCAGCTGGCACCGTTGCCAAGCGTGCGTCTGAGCCCCACTGTCACGACGGATCGATCTGCATCACCCACACCTGCAGGCCGATGACGTCGTCGAGTTCGGCAGTCACCCGCCAGCCGCTCCGCTCGTACAGCAGCACGTTGTCGGGATTGGTCGTCTCGAGGACGGCCGGCACCCCACGTGCCTGCGCCGCAGCCAGCCCCGGCTCCGCAACCGCACGCGCCAGCCCCTCACCCCGACGCGACGGATGGCTGGCGAGGAGTCCGAGATACCAGTGCGGCTCGGTCGGCACCGCAGCATCAACAATCTCGTCATATGCGGCCAATCGAGCCCCCACGTCGGAGGGCAGATCAACTTCGACTGGAGGCACGTCGGCCGATCCCCGAGGCGGGCTCCACAGCGCGACGGCATCGCCACCGGCACCCACCCACACTGCGCTCATCGCCGTCCGCTGCGCAGCCTTGGCCCCGGCAAACGCCGTCGCGAGTTCGGCGAAGTCGGCGCCATGGCCGAAGAAGACCCGAAATGCTGGATCCCGATCGAACGCCGCCACGATGGTGCTGGCGATGCGGTCACCGTCGGCGGGGACCGCCAACCGGGTATCGCTGACGCTTTCCTCTCCTGCTCGCATGGAGACAGAGGTTACGTTCATTGGCCATGGACGCACCTCGCCAGGCCCCCTTCCATCTGACCAATGAACCCCCGCTGCAGTGGCGGATCGGGCCGGTCACGGTCACTCGAATCGTCGAGGGCATCACCGAGTTCTCGTCACAGATGTTCCTGCCTTCGCTCAGTAAGGAGCAGATCGAGGAAGCCGGCGACTGGGCGGAACCGTTCTTCACCGCGGACAAGCGGCGGCTGCTCTTGTCGTGCCACAGCTTCCTCGTCGAGACCCCCCGATCCACGATCGTCGTCGATACCTGCGTCGGCACGCATCAGCCACGATCGATGCAGACCGATCCGACGTTTCTCGACCGACTCATTGCGGCGATCCCGGGTGGGCGAGAAAACGTCGACGCTGTGGTCTGCACCCATCTCCACTTCGACCACGTCGGCGGCAACACGATCGAGATCGATGGTGCTCTCCAGCCGACGTTCCCCAACGCCCGCTACCTCATCTCCGAGGCCGAACTGGTGGCCACACTCGAAACCGACCACATGGGCGTCATCGACGAAAGCGTTCGCCCGCTGCTCGATGCGGGCGTGCTCGATGCGGTCGCACCCGACCATCGGATCGATACCTGGACCGCGCTCGTGTCATCGCCAGGCCATTCCCCCGGCCATGTCTGCCTCTCGATCGAAACAGATGACGCTGCTGCGTTAATCACGGGTGACGCCGTCCATTCGCCGCTGCAATTCACGTATCCGTTCGTGTCGGCCGAGATCGCCGACCACGACTCCAACGAAGCGACCCGCACCCGCGAACGGTTAATCGATCGTCTCGCCGACACCGACACGCTGGTGCTCGGCACCCACTTCCCCACGCCGACGGCTGGCCATCTGCGAGGAGGCCCGCTGCCGTGGATCGACCCTGTCGACGGGGCCGCTCTCGACTGAGACGGGTTACTGGCCTTCAAAGGTGGCGGGGCGCTTCTCGAGGAAGCTGTTGAGCCCCTCCTGAAAGTCCTTGGTGCCAAACAGGTGCAGCAGCGCCAAGTACTGCCGCTGAATATGGTCTTCGAGGTTCTCGCTCATAGCCATGCGCATCAGCCGTTTCGAGGCACGCACTGCGAGCGGGGCGTTGGCGGCGACCTCGGACGCCAGCGCGACGGCTGCCGCCGGAAGGTCATCAGGTTCGTGGACCTGGCTGACCAACCCGAGTTCCTTCGCCCCGCTGGCGGTAAACGTGCGAGCCGTGTAGGCCGCGGAGAGTTTCGCCGTGCTCGCCGCGATACGGATATCGCATCCAAGCGCAATGTCGAGGCCGTGGCCGGCAGCACCACCGTTGAGCGAGGCGATCGTTGGCGTGTCGATCTTGTGCAGCACCACCGGCGGTGCGTCGCGCAGATTGAACTCGCCGGTGGCGCCCGCACCACCGGAGCCGCCGATCCCGGTGCCGGACGCGGCGGCACCCACATCGAGGCCGGCACACCACGCTCGACCGTTACCAGCAACGACGATGACGCGAACGTCGTCGTCAGCATCGGCGTCGAGGAGTCGCACGCTCAAATCGTTGAGCATGCGCGGCGTGATCGTGTTCATTCGGTCGGGCCGGTTGAACGTGATGGTGGCCACCTGGTCGGCGACCTCATAGAGCAGTTCGTCGGTCATGTCAGATCTCCTCGATCATCACACGGAGCTTCTCGATGGTGCCCACGGGGTCCGGCCCCGACAACGCAACGCTGAGGTGCGTGATGCCCACATCTTTCCAAAGGGTCAGGCGCTCTCGCACCACCGACTCGGGCCCAACCAGGTGGGCCCGCTCGAGATAGCTGCGGGGCACAGCTGCGGCCGCCTCACCCTTGTGGCCATCGAGGTACAGATTCTGGATGTGCCTAGCGTCGGCCTCGAAACCCATCTTGCGGGCGATGTCGTTGTAAAAATTCTTGCCGCGAGCACCCATACCGCCCCAGTACAACGCCGTGTTCTCGCGGTCGCGATCGAGGGCCACGTCGGCCCCCTCGCCCACGTACTCATCGCCGATCGCCACCATTGCGACCTTCGAAATCTGAAGTGGACCCAACTCTGGCGGCCGATCCACCATCCCCTTCGCCAACGTGTCGCCCCAGATGTTCGGGATCTCCTCGGGCAGGTAGCTCGTGGGGAGCCAGCCTTCAGCGCATCGGGCCGTCTCGCGCACTGCGAGCGGCATCAATGACGCCCACCAGATCGGCACACTCGGCCGGGGCAGGTGGTTAATGATTTTGAGCGGTTTACCGAGACCGGTTCCGAGTCCCGCAGGCAACGGGAGTTGAACGGTCACCCCGTCGTACTCGAGCTTCTCGCGCTGCATCGCCATGCGCACAACGTCGATGTACTCGCGGATGCGCTTCACCGGCTTCTCGTACGGAATGCCATGGAACCCCTCGATCACCTGGGGACCGCTCGCACCGAGGCCGAGAATGAACCGGCCATCACTGATCAGATCGCATCCGGCCGCCGTCTGCGCGATCGCCGCCGCCGAACGGGAGTACACGTTGATAATCGCCGTACCAATCTCGACCTGCTCAGTCGCAGCCGCGAGGTAACCGACCCGACTGACAGCATCAACGCTGTAGGCCTCACTGACCCAGACAACGTCAAGGCCTGCCTTCTCGAGCTCAACGATGCGGTCGACAGACTCCCTAAAGCTCTGGGCATAACGGATACCCGTACCGATCTTCATGACCGACAGCTCCTACTTGGGCGAAAACCGGGTGCCGGCATCGAGTCGGATCGTGTCGCCGTTCAACATCGGGTTCTCGATGATCGCGACCGCAAGCCGGCCGAACTCGTCGGGCACGCCGAGTCGTTTCGGGAACGCCGCGTCCTTCGTGAGGAGCGCACCTCGCTCCTCGGTGACACCGGCGGTCAGGCCGGTGGCAAACAAGCTCGGTGCAATGGTCACGCACCGGATACCCATCGACCCGAGGTCGCGGGCAATGGTCAGCGTCATGCCGGCGATACCGGCCTTTGCCGCGGTGTACGACACTTGGCCGATCTGCCCCTCGAAGGCAGCGATCGACGCAGTGTTGAGCAGGAGGCCCCGCTCGCCGGCGTCATTCGGCTCGTTCTTACTCATGTGCCAAGCGCAGAGCCGGTTGGTATTGAACGTCGCGATCAGATTGAGGTCGACGATACGACGGAAGTCCTCGAGCGGATACGGCCCGTCTCGCCCGACGGTACGACCTGCCTTGCCGCCACCGGCGGTGTTGAGCGCAACGTCGAGCCCGCCCATCGCCTCGACCGCCTCCTCGATAACAACCTCGATCCCGTCGTAGTCGAGCACGTCGCACGGGTGCCATGTGCCGCCGAGTTCGGCGGCGACCTCAACCCCGACCGACTGCTCACGATCGAGGATCGCGACCGTGCCACCCCCGGCGGCGATCCGGGTAGCGGTCGCTCGAGCAAACCCCGAGGCACCGCCAATAATGATGGCCCGAAGACCGTCAAGGTTCATGTGCTGTCTCCTACGTGAGGTTCGGCTCGCGGGGCAGGCCAAGGACCCGCTCGGCGATCTGACTCCGCATGATCTCCGACGTGCCACCGGCGATCGTGCTCGAACGGGCCTGGAGGGCGAACGTCGCCGGGTCGCTTGGGGCCGCCGACATCGTCGCCGTCGACTCGCCAGCGATCCGCGCCGCAACCCGAGCACGCTCCTGTGCGGTGAGTGACCCGACCAGCTTCGTGACTGCACCTTCAGCCCCCGGCTCACCACCCTCGACCGAACGGATGACGCGTCGGACATTGAGCAAGGCCGCGGCCGTGTCCGCGGCGACGATGGCTCCTACCTCGCGCTGCACCCCCGCATCATCAGGAGCGTGCTCCTGCATCAGTGCAACGAGGTTCGGCTGCGGTCGCGCCCCCGAGGAGGCACCGATCGAGACCCGCTCATTGCCCAGGTTGGCGCGCGCTGCCGTCCAACCGCCATCGACCGGGCCAACGACATCGTCATCGGGCACGAACACCTCGTCGAAGAAAATCTCATTGAAGTGTGCTTCACCGGTGATCTGCTTCAACGGTCGCACCTCGACACCGGGGGCGTCCATCTCGATCACCATCATCGAGATGCCCTGATGCTTCGGGGCGTCGAGATCGGTTCGCACCGTGGCAAAGCCGTGCGTCGCAAGGTGGCCGCCGGTGGTCCACACCTTTTGGCCGGTGACCTTCCAGCCACCTTCAACCCGCACCCCGCGGGTCTTGACGCCAGCCGCGTCGGAGCCAGCCTCGGGTTCGGAGTAAAGCTGACAGATCTCGATGTCGCCATGGAGACTCGGCCAGATCCAACGCTCGATCTGATCGTCGCTGCCGTGGTTCAGAATGGTGAGCGTGTTCCAGCCGCTAATACCGAGGTTGGCCCGAGGAATGCCGGCGAACTCTTCGTCGATCACCAACTGCTCAACCGGTGATGCTCCTCGCCCGTAGGGCGCAGACCAGTGCGGCACCAGGAAGCCGCTTTTAGCTGCTGCCCGTCGGGCTTCCTTGCCGCGTAGATCCTTGTAGGTTGCGATGAACGCTCGACACTCGTCACGCAACGCTTGCATATCGCCGGGAATTTCATAGCCGGTCTGAGGCACTACTCCGGCCGCCGACCGGGCCGCAACAGCAGCCTTCGCCGATCCGCTTCCACCGAGTACCGCCTGCCCGGCATGGGCCCGACGGAGGAAGAAATGGGCATCGTGCTCCCAGGTGAAACCGATGCCGCCGAGAATTTGGATGTGTAGCTCGCCGCACTCGACCGCTGCCGGCAACGCCAGTGACGCCGCGATCGCGGCCCCGATCTCAGCCTCGTCGGGCGTCAGACCAGGCCGAGCGGCTCCCCAGGCAGCCGCGATCGCCTGCTCTGACGCCACGAGCATGTTGGCCAGGTGATGCTTGACGGCTTGGAACGAGCCGATGACGCGCCCGAACTGCACGCGTTCCTTCGCGTACTGCGTCGACCGGTCGATGCACGCTCTGGCCGTGCCTGCCAGCTCAGCTGACCCCAGCAGACGAGCCAACCGAAGAAGCTCGCTCGCCGCGCCAGGCACGATGGTCGCAGGCGTCCCATCGAGCGTGACGGCCGCGACGCGTCGAGAGGTGTCGAGGTTCTCCACCGTCTCGAGAGAGACGCCGGAAGAACCGGTGTCGATGATGGCAACGTCGTCACCCGCCGGCACGGCGAGCACCTGTGCCAGTTCGGCGCCGAGCACCAATCCGGCCGAACCAGTGACCATGCTGTCGACGATCGAGAGGTCACCGCCGAGCCCGAAGCCGCCCACTGTCTCGCCCGACGCAAGGCCCTGCAACCGATGGGAATCGGCACCAGTCGAGGCCAGAAACGACGACACCACGACCGTCGACAGCAATGGGCCTGGCGCCACCGCATACCCCGACTCGAACAGGATCACTGCGAGCTCCGCAAGGTCGTACCCGGTGCCGCCGACCTCCTCAGGTAGGTGAAGTCCGAGCCAACCCAGCTCGGCGATCTCACCCCAGTGCGCGGGCAGCCGATCGGCGTCTGCGTCGAGGGTGGCGCGGTGCGAAGCGCTCATGTCGCGAGTGGTCAACAGATCACGGGCGACCTCGGAGAGCGATCGATGGTCGTCGGTGATGGCATAGCTCATATCGGCGATCCTCTCGCTGCGCTCGCAAGAACGTCAAACCTGGAGCGCAGCCCCAGCCTCTCGACGAGACCGATCAGGTTCGCCCAACCTCGCGAAACGGCATGCCTCGGTCGGCCGCCGGTTCCCGGGGGAGACCGAGGATGCCCTCGCCGATGATGTTGTGCTGGATCTCGTCGGTGCCACCCGCGATCGACTGGGCGGGCGTCGAGACGAGAATCTCTGCAACTGTCTCGTCGAGCGGTTCGTCTGTTCGTTTCAGCATGCCCGTGGCGCCGGCGATACGACCGTGGAGGTCGTTGCAGCGTCGGGCCACCTCCGACGTCGCCAGTTTGCCGATCGATCCCTCCGATCCGGGCGGCTTCCCGAGCGCTCGGTTGACCTTGGCTCGCTCCGCTGTCCACGCCGCGGCCTTCTCGAATGCGAAGAGCTTCATCATGTCGTCGCGCAGCACAGGGTCGCTGATCACCCCGGCAGCCCGGGCCCGGTCGATCACGAGATCAGGCCGCCCCATCCGTTGTGGGTACCACTCGTAGATCTTGTTGTACGCCGCGTACTCGTTGCGGAACTCGTCGATGACGCGGCCACGAGCGTCAGCGCCAAGTGAGAGCGACCGGTCGCCGGCGTAGCGCCGTTCGTGGGCGAGGGTTGCGCGGGCTACGGCCCATCCGCCTCCGATCTCGCCGACGACGTTCGCGAGCGGGATCTCTGCGTCGGTCATGAAGACCTCGTTGAACGAGTTGCGGTAGTTCATCTGCTCGATCGGCCTGACCTCGACCCCCGCCTGTCGCATGTCGAGCACGAAGTAGGTGATGCCCTGATGCTTCACTGCGTCCCAATCGGTGCGAGCGACAAGGATCGCCATGTCGGCGTGATGCGCACTCGTGTTCCAGACCTTCTGACCGTTGACGATCCAGGTGTCACCGTCGAGTGCAGCGGTGGACGTGAGTCCCGCCAGATCTGAGCCGGCACCCGGCTCAGAAAAGAGCTGACACCATGTGTGCTCGCCGGTGAGCGCCGAACCCAGCACCCGGCGGTTGAGTTCATCAGACGCGTGCTCGTAGAGCGTCGGCGCCGCGAGGCTCGCGCCAGCGCCCAGTGGCAAGGTGACACCGCCCGCTCGACGGATCGCAGCATGAGCGACCCGATCGGCCCAATGCGGCATGCCATGACCGAACCAGTCAGTGGCCCACGACGGAACGGCCCACCCCGACTCGAGGAGCTGGGTTCGCCACTCCAGGAGTGAAACGTCGATGTCCCAGGCGCCATGGAACCACTCGAGCACCTCGCCCTCGACGTCGGCTTCGGTCAGGCTCATTGGCTACTCGGCCTGCCGAGACTCGGTGCGGGTCTCGGTCACCACGATGTCGCGCGACAGCACGTGGCCACTCTCCCATGCGCCCACGACACGATCGACCTCATCGATTTCCCATCGGCCGTCGGTGTCGGCGATATCGGTTCGAGCCCACTCGAGATAGCGAGCGATGCGCTTGCCCGCAACCCAGTACACCTGCGCGGTCGCGCGACAGTCCGCCGCACAGAGCCAGGCCACGAGGGGCGAGATATTTGCAGGGTCCCACTGGTCGAACGAGCCGTCCTCCGGTTCGCCGATGCGATCGCCGAGCCCTGGCGTCGACAACGTCATTCGCGTGCGCGCTCCAGGTGCGATCGCATTGACTCGGACGCCGTAGCGGCCGAGTTCCTGGGCGCCGATGATCGACAGCGTAGCGATCGCTGACTTAGCGGCGCCGTAGTTCGACTGGCCGACGTTGGAGTGCAGGCCCGACGTCGACGACGTGTTGACGATCGACCCCTGGACCTCGGCCCCCGACTTCGTCTGTTCTCGCCAGTGAGCCGCCGCGTGCTTCATCATGAGCCAGGTGCCCTTGAGGTGGACATCGATGACCGTGTCCCACTCGTCCTCGCTCATCGACACGAGCATGCGGTCACGCAAAATGCCGGCGTTGTTCACTACTGCGTGGAGATCGCCGTACGTCTCGAGTGCCGTATCGACGATTCGTTTGGCGCTGTCCCACTCCGCCACCGAGTCACCATTCGCGATCGCCGTGCCACCCATCGAAGTGATCTCGTCGACCACCTGCTGGGCCGGGCCAACATCGCCACCGGTTCCGTCCTGGTCGCCCCCGAGGTCGTTCACGACAACCGTGGCGCCTTCCTCAGCCATCAGCAGCGCGTGTTCGCGTCCCACCCCGCGTCCGGCTCCAGTGACGATGACGACCCGTCCGTCGAGACGACCCATGGCAGACCCCCTTGTTTGCCTTCGATCTTGCTGCCTCCGATTCAAATCCACCGGGGCCGGGGCTGCCAGCCCGACCACCTCAGCGGAGCCGGTCGAGGGCCCCCATGTCGAGCGCGTGGCGCCCGTGCCGGTTGAGCATCAGGGTAAACAAGGCATCGCCGCGCTCGGTCTGCTCAGCCATCACGGTCGCACTCATCGCGATCACGACCCCGTGGAGCGAACCGATCGCGTACTCATCGAGACACTGCTCGACCGGGTGGTCAACACCGCGTCCGGCGAGCTCACGCACATAACGGGCCAGCATGTCGGTCTCGATCTCCCGGCGACGATCGGGGGTCACCGCAGCACCCAGCAGGTAGGCAACGTCAGTCGGGCCAATGCCCAGCGACAGCGTCTGCCAGTCGACCACCATGATCGGCGGGGCATCGTCAGCGATGCCAAACAGGAAATTGTCCGGCCGGAAGTCACCGTGCACAAGCGTGACCGGCTCAGCTCGACCGACGTAGTCGGCCGTCCGCTCGACGAAGGCCACGAGCATCGTGGCCACGGCCGGATCGAGGCTGGCACCAAGCCGCTCCTGCACGACGGCATGAAAGAACACCATTCGCTCGGCGTAGCCAGCGGCTCGCTCTTCTGGGTCCTCTCGATACGAGTCGAACACCGGATGATCGAGCGTTCCCCAGACCGGCGCCTGCAGCGCTGCGGCCTGTTCGATCGCCAGGACCAGCTGCTCGTCGGTGGCTTCGGTGAACTGGTCGCCCGGTTCTGACCCCGCAAGGTCCTCGAGCGCAAGGCAGAAGTCGTCATCGGCCACGTGGCTTGCGATGAGCGCAGGGGCCGAGACGTCGGTCAGCGCTCTGAGCGACCGGTAGAACTCGCACTCTTTCTGGTAGATGCCATGCTCAAAGGAGATGTTGCGGACGTTCTCGTCGGCACTAGGGATCTTCACCACGACCGACGACGGTCCGTCGACGTCACCCCAGTCGAGCAACCAGCGTGCGTTGCGGCTCATCTGGCCGGTCCCGATGAAGCCGCCGAACTCAGCGGCCGTCGGGGTCGCTCCGTTCACCTCGATGTTTGCGATAATCCAGTCGGGGTCGAGCCCCACCACGCTTTCGTTCATGATGCTCCGTCGAACAGGCCGGTGAGCCCCGACGGAGTGTGCGGTCCGATCACGATCTGCTCGAGCGCGCCAACGCCGGTACGTCCCTGATCGTCTGTGGCCTTCACGACCTGCTGCACGTGGATGTTCTCTGGTGCCGACGGGTCGAGTTCGAGTGGGTCAAAACGCTCGCCTTCGACGGCGAGTTCACCCTTCCACGTGCCCTGACTCCACGACGGATGGCCGTAGCCAAGGCCTTTGAACTGGAATCGCAACTGGGGCTCCAAGGTGATTGTGCGGGTCTGGCCGTACACATCGATCAGGTCGAGCTCCGCCCGGTTCGCCCATCGTGTTCCAGGCACGTACTCGACGCGGTGGAGCGCAGTCGCCATGTGTGTGGCGACTGCGTCGAGGTCTTCAGGGATCTCGGTACCGCTCGCGTACAGTGGCGACGTCAGGCCCTCCCGGACGATTGCCTCACCGTTCGGCCCGTCAAAGAACACCGCATGAGTCACATGGTCGTCCCACTGCAGCGGCGCCCACAGGAAGAAAAATGATGGGAGGTGCTGGGGTGGTGCGCCCATCGGCACTCGCTCGCCAACGCCGCGCACACCCCAAGATCGATCCTTTGTCCCGCGCCACGTTTGCTCGTCGACGGTGAACTCGCCATCAGGATGGCTGACAGTTCCGCTCCACCGACCGAACTGCGCGAACCGGGTCGCGTCCATCGAACGGCGCTGGCGGCTCCACAAGACCTGGCGAGCCTCTTGGATCGCAGACGTGCGGGCTGTGAACGTCAGATCGGCGCTGATGCCCGTGTCGTTTTCCTCGATGATGATGCGCGCGGCGCGAAGCGGTTCGACGATTTCCAGCCGGATCGGGCCGACCGACTGGTCGGTTCGTTCCTGCGGCGCCCGTCGAGAGGCGTAGATGCAGTGCTGCTGGCCCCCGCTCTCAAGACACGAAAAGTGTGCGTCGAGGATCTGTCGGTGCGGATACACCGCGATGCCAAACCCGAAGTAGCGGGTGCCGTCGTCGTTGTACGCGTTGAACCAGGTGCGGTCGTACACGTTCGGATCCGACGATGCCGGATGGGCGATCGGCTCCGGCGTCTGATGGATCGGGTAGTCGTCGAAACGGTTGAGCACAGGCGGGAGCGTTGCTGTCGGGCGATCCGGCGTCAAGTGAGGGGCTCGTCGCCGGCGTGTCTCAGTCGGTGGGAATGCCGAGCGCCTCGCGGGCGGCCTTGGTAGCCCACTTGTAGTCGGCCTTGCCATTGGGACCCCGAAAGACGGCATCGACACGGACGATGTTTTTGGGAAGCTTGTAACCCGACAACGACGAACGCAGAGCATCGACCAGGTCGGCATCGCTCGGGTCAGAACCATCGACCAGTTCGACGACGGCAGTGACCGCCGCCCCCCATTGCGGGTCGGGCACACCGACAACGTTGCAATCGACGACCTCGGGAAGCACTTTCAGCGCTTCCTCGACCTCTTCGGGGTACACCTTCTCGCCACCGGTGTTGATCGAAACCGACCCGCGGCCGAGCAGTGTGACCATGCCATCAGCGCCGATCGATGCCCAGTCGCCAGGCACCGACCAGCGGGTACCTTCAAATGCCCGAAAAGTTTCGGCAGTCTTGGCCGGATCGCCGTAGTAGCCAAGTGGAATTGGGCCAGTCACCGCTAAAAGACCGGTCTGGCCGTCGCCGGGCTGCACTCGCTCGCCAGCTTCGGTGAAGACCGCCGCGTTCGGCCCGAGGGTGAACGTGGCGGTCTCGGTGTCGCCGTTGCCACTCGATTCCTTGCCGGCGAAGCCGACGCCCTCACTCGCCCCGAGGGTGTCGTTGGTTACCATCGGCGAGTTCTGCGAACGGGCATGGGCGAGCAGACGGTCCTTGATCCCCTGGCTCCACATCACCCCAGACGACGTGACCGAGCGGACCGAAGTCAGGTCGTACGGCTCGCCTCGGTCAGCAGCTTCGTCGAGCCCTTCGACCATCGGGCGACAGAACACATCACCGACGATCGAGATCATGGAACACCCGGTGCGCTGCACGGTCTCCCAGAGCTCGTGAGGGTCAAATTTTCGGTTGGTGAGGGTGACCGTGCCCCCACCATTGAACAACGTGAACAGCGAGCCGATCCCGGCGGTGCCATGCATGAGGGGGGCAGCCGCCATCTGTCGTGGCTGCACGCCGAAGCTGTCGAGGGTCCCCAGGTTGGCGGCGTGCTCGGCGGGAGTCGACGGGATGTCAAGCCCGAGCGGCGCAAGCGTGCGGGCCGTAATGCTGACCAAGCTTGTGTGGGGCCACATGACGCCCTTCGGGTGTCCGGTCGTGCCGCCCGTGTAGAGAATCCAAAGCGCGTCAGCACTGCGATCACGCCGCGCGAGCGGCTCGGACCCGGCGATGAGATCTTCGTGGCGAACTGCCCAATCGGGGCACTCACCGTCACCGACGTGGATCCAGCGCCGAACCTTGGCCAGTTGGCCGCGCACGGCGCCAAAGCGTTCAGTGAGTGCGTCGTCGAAGAAGACGGCCTTCGCGTCGCTGTTGTCGACAAGGTAGGCGAGTTCATTCTCGACGTAGCGGTAGTTGACGTTGCACGGCGCAGCTTCGAGCTTGAAGGCGGCAAACTGCGCCTCGGGGTACTCGTTCCCGTTGTAGAGCGCACACGCGACGTTGTCGCCGGCACCGATGCCGTCGCTGTCGAGCACCGCAGCGAGTCGTGCCGACCGATCCTCGTATTCGGTCCACGTGCGCACGGTGTCGCCGTTCTGCAAGGCAAGCCGGTCGCCCTGGTTGTCGGCGACAACCTCCCACGCCGTCGCAAAGTTGATTCCAGTCATGGTCAGGCCCTCCCAGCCGCTTCGAGCCCTCGCCGGACGAGAACCCGCGCAAGGTGCTCTCGGTATTCGCTTGAGGCGTTGAGGTCGGAGGGCACATCGGCACCCTCTGCCGCAACGTCGGCGGCCGCGGCGGCATCAGCACCGCCAGCCAACGCGGCTTCAACCGCATTCGCTCGAGTCGGGACCGAGTCCATGTTGACGAGGCCGACGCCAGCCCGGTCGCCGTCGAGCAGGATCGACGCGCCGACAATCGCCCAGTCCTGTGCTCGCCGGTTGAACTTCTGGAACGACCACCTCGCGTCCGGGACCTTGGGGACGCGGATCTCGGTGAGTAGCTCGGTCTCGTCGAGTGCGGTTTCAAGAAACCCCGAGAAGAAGTCGTCGATCGCGATCTCGCGCTCGCCGTTCGGTCCCTTTGAGACAACCGTGGCCCGAAGTGCCAGGAGCGCAGCGGGGATATCGGAGGCCGCATCGCCGTGCGCGATCGCACCGCCGATCGTGCCGCGATGACGGACCTGGATGTCGCCGACGCTGCGGGTCGCCTCCGCAAGTAAGCCGGTCTGGCTCATCACAAGGTCGCTGACCTCAATGTCGCGATGGCGGGTGAGGGCGCCAATCGCCAGATGTTCGCCGGCGTCGCGCACGTACGTGAGATCATCGAGCCGGCCGATGTCGACGAGGTAGCTCGGCGTTGCGAGTCGGAACCGCATCAACGGGATGAGCGAGTGGCCGCCAGCGATGAGCTTGGCTTCGTCGCCGTGTTCGGCGAGTGCTGCGATCGCTTCATCGGCCGAGGCCGCTCGGATGTAGTCGAACGCGGCCGGAATCATGCGCCGGCCTCGGCCGCGCTCAGGACGGCCTTCACGATGTTGTGGTAGCCAGTGCAGCGACACAGATTACCCTCGAGCCCCTCGCGCACGTCGGCTTCGTTCGGGTTCGGAACCTCGTCGAGTAGCGACACGGCGGCCATCACCATCCCGGGGGTGCAGTAGCCGCACTGGAGGCCGTGGCACTCCATGAACGCTCGCTGCATCGGGTGCATGCCGTCACCGGGCGCCGTGTCAGCAAGTCCCTCGATCGTGGTGACCGACTGGCCGTCGACTTGGGCGGCGAACACCGTGCAGCTCTTGACCGACTCACCGTCGAGGTGAACGGTGCACGCGCCACACGAGGAGGTGTCGCATCCGACATTGGTGCCGGTGAGACCGCACACCTCGCGCAGGTAGTGCACCAACAAGGTGCGAGGCTCGACATCGTGGGACTGATGGGTCCCGTTGACCGTGACCGATACGTCCACCGGATCCTCCTCGACGCCACTCCGGCGGAGCGGCTGCGAGCGGCATGGTACGCCGGGCCTCACAAGCGGTGCGAACCCCGTCGGCCTGCTGGCATAGGGTGACCTGGATGTATCCGGGGACGTGGGGAGCGCAAACGCCCGACAAGCCAGCGGTGATCATGGCGACCACTGGCGAGTCGATCACGTACCGCGAACTCGACGAGCAGTCGAACCAACTCGTTCGTCTTCTGCACGACAGCGAACTGCGACGGGGTGACCACATCGCCGT
This sequence comes from Acidimicrobiales bacterium, assembly GCA_029247365.1. Taxonomy (GTDB): domain Bacteria; phylum Actinomycetota; class Acidimicrobiia; order Acidimicrobiales; family Aldehydirespiratoraceae; genus UBA11606. Next base: position 16,850 of record JAQWLJ010000040.1, read on the forward strand.
GCTGCTCGAGAATCATCTCCACTTCATGACCACTGTGTGGGCTGCGCTCCGGTCGGGCATATATGTCACCGCCATCAACTGGCACCTCACCACTGACGAGGCCGCCTACATCGTCGAGAACTGCGAGGCCCGGGTTCTCCTCAGCAGCGCCGCGCAGGCGGCGCTCGCCGATCTGATCGACAGCCCCCATGTCGAGCGACGCTTGATGTTCGACCGGCCCGATGACGTCGCCGATCGATGGGAGGACTACGCAACTGCGGTCAGTCACTACCCGACGTCGGCGGTAGCCAAGGAGCCGATGGGCGACGCAATGCTGTACTCGTCGGGAACCACCGGGCGACCCAAGGGTGTGCTCCGGTCCCTACCCGACGTGGCCTTCTGGGACCTGTCACCGAAACAGCAGGCCGCGATCCCCAACCCCTACGGCTTCGATCCCGACACGATCTACCTCTCCCCTGCGCCCCTGTACCACGCCGCACCGCTCGCCTTCTGCCGTCGTGTGCACATGTTCGGCGGGGCCATCGTGGTGATGGACAAATTCGAAGCAACCGCAGCGCTCCGGGCCATCGAGCGCTACCGCTGCACGCACAGCCAGTGGGTGCCGACCATGTTCGTCAGGCTCCTTGACCTGCCCGACGAGGTACAGGCGCAGCACGATCTGTCCACCCACCGGGTCGCAGTCCACGCTGCTGCACCATGTCCGGTCGAGGTGAAGCAGCAGATGATGGAGTGGTGGGGCCCAATCATCTGGGAGTACTACGCCGGCAGTGAGGGCTTCGGCCGAACCGGCATCCAGCCCCAGGAGTGGCTCGAGCATCCCGGTTCGGTCGGGTTGGCCGACCCCGAAAGGGTGTTCATTCTCGATGACGACGGCAATGCGTTACCTCGGAGTGAAACCGGCGGCATTTACTTCAAGCCCGATGTCGACTTCGTCTACAAGGGCGACCCGGAGAAGACCGCGGGTGCCACGTCGCCGCAGGGCTACATCACCTACGGCGACGTCGGCCACATCGATCATGATGGCTACCTCTATCTGACCGACCGCAAATCGTTCATGATCATCTCCGGCGGGGTCAACATCTATCCGCGTGAGGCCGAGGACGTGCTGATCGGCCACCCCGCGATTCTCGACGTCGGCGTGTTCGGCATACCGCATCCCGACCTCGGTGAAGAAGTAAAAGCCGCAGTCGAACTCCAACCCGGTTTCGAGCCCTCGGCCGACCTCGAAACCGACATCCTGCAGTTTTGCCGTGATCGCCTGTCATCGTTCAAGTGCCCGAGATCGGTCGACTTCATGGCGGAGCTGCCACGACTCCCCGCCGGCAAGCTTCGCAAGGGCGATCTCCGCAAGCCGTACTGGAGCTGACGCGAGCTGGCTGAGCTGTCAGGTCACCGCTAGCTTCTGCCCGTTCCCCCTCCCGAGAGGACTGCGCCCATGAGCATGATCGGCACCCGCGTCAACCGGAAGGAAGACCCGGCCTTTCTCACCGTCGGCGGCAAGTACGTCGACGATCTCGCTCCGTCGGATGCGTTGCACGCCGTCTTCGTCCGCTCACTGCTTGCCCATGCCGACCTGATCGAGGTCGACACCAGCAATGCGGCAACGGCGCCAGGGGTCGTGGCGGTGTTCACCGCAGCCGATCTTGGCTTCCAAGCGATTCCACCCGAGATGCCGATGCTAAACCAAAAGATGTTGCGCAGCGCGCTGGCGATCGACCGAGTGCGCTACGTCGGCGAACCGATCGCCGTCGTTCTTGCCGAATCACGCGAGACCGCGGTCGACGCTGCCGAACTGATCTACGTCGACTACGAGCCACTCGAGCCGATCATGGACCCACGCGAAGCTGCGAAGGACCACGCGCTGCTCTTCCCGGAGGCCGGCACCAACACGGTGTTTTCGCTTCCCAGCTCAGGCGAGGAACTCTTCGCTGACTGTGAGGTCGTCGTCGATCTGGAGATGCTCAACCCTCGACTGAGTGTGGCACCGCTCGAGCCTCGCGCCGGGCTGGCCTCCTACAGCACCGAGACCGGCCGCCTCACCTATTGGGCGTGCACCCAGTTCCCCCATCGCACCCGCGACGGACTCGTGGGCGCAACCGGCCTCGCAGCTGACCAGGTGCACGTCATCACCCCCGACGTCGGCGGCGGCTTCGGCGGTAAGAACGCCAACTACCCAGAGGACTTCGCCATCGCGAAGGCCTCAGTGCAGCTTGGGCGCCCAGTGCGCTGGACCGAGACCCGTAGCGAGAGCATGGTCGGTATCGCGCACGCTCGGGCACTCTCCTACACGGTGCAGATCGGCGGGAGCCGTGATGGCGACATCACCTCCTACAAGTGTGAGGTGCTCCAGGAAGGCGGCGCCTACCCCGCGATCGGTTCGGTCTTGCCGATGTTTGTGAAGATCATGGCGACCGGCGTCTACGACATCCCCAACGTCGACGTGTTCGCCAACTCCGTTGTCACCACTACCGCCCCGATCGGCGCATACCGAGGCGCCGGCCGCCCCGAGGCCACCCTGGTCCTCGAGCGTGCCGTCGACGCGTTCGCAACCGAGATCGGCATGGACCCTGTCGAGGTCCGCCGTCGCAACTTCATCTCACCCGAGTCCTTCCCCTTCCAGACCCCGACCGGTGCCGATATGGACACTGGCGAATACGCCGCCGCGCTCGACGCGGTCATGGCAGCTGCGGACTATGACGGACTCCGAGCCGAGCAGGTCCGTCGGCTCGCCGATTCGAGCGCGTCGCTGCTCGGCATCGGCTGGTCGGCCTACGTCGAGATCGCGAACCCGATGGGAGCGTCCGAGTTCGGCAGTGTCGAGGTGCGGCCCGACGGCAGCGCTCTGGTGCTGACGGGTAGTTCCAACCACGGCCAAGGCCACCACACCGCATTTGCCCAGATCGCTGCCGATGTCACCGGCATCCCCTTCGACGAGATCGAAGTCCGCCACGGCGATACCGACGAGGTGAAACGAGGCGGTGGAACCGGCGGGTCTAGGTCGCTACAGGTCGGCGGCGTTGCGGTCAACGAGGCCGCCATCGCGGTCGTTGAGATGGCCAAAGACGCAGCTGCTGACATGCTCGAGGCAGCCCGCGCCGACATCGTCCTCGACATCGACAGCGGCACCTTCGCGGTCACTGGCACACCGGCAACGTCACTGACCTGGGCTGAGATCGTGGCCCACACCCACACCGGAGACAACACGGGCGGCCTCATGGCCGAGACAGATTTCCAGCCGCCGGCGGCCACGTTTCCGTTCGGCGTGCACCTGTCCGTTGTCGAGATCGACCGCGAGACCGGTCAGGTCACCCCAACCCGCCATGTCTGCTGCGACGACGCAGGCAACATCGTAAACCCAACTATCGTTGACGGCCAGGTCCACGGAGGCGTTGCCTCCGGCATCGCGCAGGCGCTCATGGAGGAGTTCATCTACGACGAGGACGGCAATCCGCAGACCGGCAACTTCATGGACTATGGCTTCGTGTCGGCCGCCGAACTTCCCAGTTTCGAGCGGCTCGAGATGCAGACGCCGACAGACCGCAACCCGCTGGGCGTCAAGGGTGTCGGTGAGGCCGGCACGATCGGTGCGACACCGGCCGTGCAGAACGCTGTCGTCGACGCGCTCGCCCACCTGGGCGTGCGTCACGTGGAGATCCCCTGCACCGCCGAACGGGTGTGGCGCCACCTCAACGGCGCCTGAACCGCAACGAGTTACCCCCGACGGGGGCTGACATCGCCGGGTCGACCCTTGGGTTCGTGCCCCTGGCCTGGGATGCAGGGCGCTCTCAGGCGTAGGCGACGGTGAGACCCGGATCACCCGTGTCGAACTCGAACTGGCGGGTGAGGCCCGCTGACTCGATCAGGTTGACCTGCCACTCACATCGCTCGTTGGTGCTGTAGACGTGTCCGTCGAGGCCCCAATCGTTGCCGAACCAGCGCCGAAGCTCGGCGAGCAGTCGCTCCTCAAGCCCTCCGTCGAGTCGTGAGTGGCGAACCCAGAAGAACACGGTCGCCTTCATGTCGGTCCAGCAGCGGTCGCCAACTGCGTCGGCTGTCACCTCGACATACATTTTGGCGTCAGAAGGCATCCCGTAGACGCAACCGAGGCACTCCGTCTCGTCGAGGTTCATCATCGTGTACCCGAACGCGTAGCCAGCCCGATGTCGCTAGTCCATCTTGGCGAGGTCCCCACGGTTGGCCTCCACGGTGAAGTCGTCTTCGGGCCAACCGCCTGGCTCCCAGAGCCGGAGGAACTCCTTGGTCTCCATCACTGCGGCATAGTCGAACTCGGCATCATCGGCCACGATCGGGCGAAGAAGGAACGCATCAGTGCGCAGCCCGGCGGGCGGCGTCACCCCCCAATCAACGAAACCCATCGATCAGCTTCCGGTGAAATTCGGTGGGCGCCGTTCGGCCATCGCCTCGACCCCCTCCCGCCAATCAGCGGTCTCTCTCAGCCAGTCCTGCTCATGCCTTTCCCGATCGGTCGCCGCCTTGACCTTCGCAGCGAGATCACCCCGCATCGTCTGTCGGATCGATGCCACTGCCAGCGGTGCAGATCCGGCGATCTCTGCTGCGAGTCCATGGGCCTCGGTCCGAAGGTCGTCGAGCGAGACCAGGCGATCAGCCAGGCCGATCGCATGGGCGGCCTCACCATCGACGCGCCGACCGGTGTACAGCAGCTCGAGCGCCCGTTGTTGGCCGACGAGGGAAGGCAGCGTGGCCGAGAGCCCAAAGCCATGATGGAAACCAAGCCGGGCGAAGTTTGCGGAAAACCGAGCCTCAGGGGCAGCGACGCGAAAGTCAGCGAAACAGGCGAGGCCGAGGCCGCCACCGATTGCCGCGCCCTGCACTGCAGCGACTGCAGGTGTACGGGTGGAAAACAGGTCGAACGCAGCGTCATAGAGGTGGCGTGGTGAGCCGTCGGGATTCCGAAGCTCGGCATCAATGGACCCACCATCAGACGAGAAGTCGGCTCCGGCGCAGAAGTGCTTGCCGTCAGAGCAGAACAGAGCCGCCCGCGCATCGGGATCGGCATCGATCGCCCGGAAGGCCTCGCCCAAGGACTCGATGAGGGCCAGGCTGAAGAAGTTGTTCGGCGGACGGCGGACCTCAACCGTGGCGACGAACTGATCATCGACGCTCACGTGGACGTCACCGAAGACCCCGAGATCGCCCATCAGCTGAGCCGCTGGGTGTCGCGCCACGAACCCTCGTCGGCGCGCGGCTCCTTCGGCAGTCCGAGCACCCGCTCGCCGATGATGCCCTTCTGCACCTCGGTCGAGCCGGCGTAGATCGTGCCCGCCCGGGCCACGAAGAACGTGTTCATCCAATTGGCGATCGTGTTGGGCGTGCCGAGCGACGGCGCACCGATACCACCCCGGGTCTCTTCGCCGAACCCGATCTGACCACCCGGACCGGCGAGCGACAGCGCTGCCGAGGAAATCTCCTGGTGGAAGACGCTCCACCAGAGCTTGTTAACCGAGGACTCGGGGCCGGGTTGATCACCGGCGAGGAACTT
>JAQWLJ010000059.1 GCA_029247365.1 Acidimicrobiales bacterium
GCGGTACCGATCGGCTAGCTCTTCGGAGGTCAGCGACGAGCATGCGGTCGCCAAAAGCGCAGCCGTCGCCACCGTCGAGAGAAGGGCTCGAGGCACGAGCATCACACTACGAGGGGGCGTCGGCATAGATCGGTACCCTTCCGCTCGTGATCGATCGCGACGACCTTCGGAACGTGGCGATGATCGCCCACGTCGACCATGGCAAGACCACCCTGGTGGATGCTCTCCTGCGTCAGGCCGGCGCGTTTCGCGAGGGCGCGGAGCTCACTGACCGGGTCATGGACTCGACAGATCTCGAACGCGAGAAAGGCATCACGATCCTCGCCAAGAACACCGCCGTGCGGTACGGCGATGTGAAGATCAATATCGTCGACACGCCGGGTCACGCCGACTTCGGTGGTGAGGTCGAGCGGGCACTCACCATGGTCGACGCCGTGGTGTTGCTCGTCGACGCAAGCGAAGGCCCACTTCCGCAGACCCGTTTCGTTCTGCGGAAGGCCTTGGCACTCGAGCTGCCTGTCGTTCTGGTCATCAACAAGATCGATCGGCCCGACGCGCGGATCGACGAAGTTGTCGACGAGGTCTACGAACTCTTCCTCGATCTCGACGCGGAGGAAGGCCAGATCGACTTCCCGATCGTCTATACGATTGCTCGCGAGGGACAGGCCACGCTCGACCCAGCAGTGCCCGGAACCGACATGGAGCCGTTGCTCCAGACCTTGCTTAAGACGGTGCCGGCGCCCCAACACGATCCCGACCATCCGATGCGGGCGTGGGTCACTAACCTCGACGCGTCGCCCTATGTCGGCCGTCTCGCCATCTGTCGCGTCGAGCACGGCACGATCCGCAAGGGTCAGGCCATTGCGTGGTGCCGCGACGACGGCTCGATCGAGTCGGCACGGGTCGGCACGCTCACCGTCACCGAGGCGCTCGACCAGGTCGACGTCGACGAGGCCGGGCCTGGTGAACTCATCGGTGTGTCTGGTATCGAGGACGTCACCATCGGCGACACGCTCGCCGACCGGGAGGACCCTCGTCCGTTCCCTGCGATCACCGTCGACGAACCGACCCTGTCGATGACGATCGGTGTCAACACGTCGCCGGTGGCCGGCCAGGAAGGTCAGAAGCTGACCGCTCGGCTTATCAAGGGTCGCCTCGATGCCGAGTTGATCGGCAACGTCTCGCTCCGGGTGCTCCCGACCGAGCGTCCCGACACGTGGGAAGTCCAGGGGCGAGGTGAGCTCCAGCTTGCGGTGCTCGTCGAGACGATGCGCCGCGAAGGCTACGAGCTCAACGTGGGGAAACCTGAGGTCCTTACCCAGGAGATCGACGGCACCCTTCACGAGCCGACCGAGCGGCTCACGATCGACGTTCCCGAAGAGCACGTCGGCGCAGTCACGCAGCTGCTCGGAGCCCGCAAGGCCACGATGGAAAATATGTCGAACCACGGCACCGGCTGGGTCCGACTCGACTACGTCGTGCCCGCTCGCGCGCTCATCGGTTTCCGTACCGAGTTCCTCACCGAGACCCGCGGTACCGGCATGCTCCACCACGTCTTCGAGGGGTGGATGCCGTGGGCTGGCGAGATCCGCATGCGTGAGCGCGGCAGTGTCGTCGCCGACCGCACCGGACAATCCACCGGCTATGCGATCCAGTCGCTCCAGGAACGCACCTCGCTGTATGTCGGCCCGGGAGCGCAGGTTTACGAGGGCATGGTGATCGGCGAGAATTCTCGTAACGAGGACATGGACGTCAACGTCTGCCGAGAGAAGGCGAAGACCAACATTCGTACGCAGTCGTCCGACGACACGATCCGTCTCACCCCGCCGAAGCTGTTCTCACTCGAACAGGCACTCGAGTCGATCGCCGATGACGAGTGCGTGGAGGTCACGCCGCAGTCTGTGCGCATCCGCAAGACCGTGCTCAATGCCGGTGAACGGGCTCGCATCCTCAAGAAGCAGAGGCCCCCTCGCGACTAGTGGCTTCAGCCGGTGGCGTTGATTCCCGATCCGGCGACGTCCTCGATTTCTTTGCTTGCAGGGTGTTGAGTCCTGCGCCTGTGCAGTGCCACCGGGGACGCGGCGGCGAGTTGGGGTCACGACCGCCCCCGGCTCACGCCGTTTGGACCGGCAGCGTCTTCAGGCTGTTGTTGAGGTTGCTGCGTTGTCGGGTCGGCGTACCGACCAGTTCCAGGGCGGGCCATCGCCGCAGGACTTCCTCGAAGAAGACCCTTCCTTCGAGGCGAGCAAGGTGCACACCGAGACAGAAGTGGGTAGCGATACCGAACGAGAGGTGTGGGTTGGGACTGCGCGTGGTGTCGAACTCGTGGGGTCGGCTGAACACCTCAGGGTCGCGGTTGGCTGCGGTATAGAGCATCGTGACCTTGTCGCCGACGGCGATGTCGACGTCGGCGAGGCGGGTGGCGACGACGGCCGTGCGCCGGAAGTAGTGGAGTGGGTTTGCCCAGCGCAGGACCTCTTCAACGGCAGCCGGAATGCCGGAGGGACTCGCCCGTAGCGCAGCCAACTGCTCGGGGTGCTGCAGCAGCGCCAACGTGCCAGAAGACAGCATCGTGCGGGTCGTGTCGTTGCCAGCGGTAACGAGCTGAACGAAGAATCGGGCGAAGTCGACATCGCTCATCAGGTGGCCGTCGAACTTGTCGCCGAGCAGCACGTCGGTGAGGTCGCCCTGCGGCCCGGCCTCACGTCGCGCCGCCGCGAACTGCATGGCGTACATCGCCATCTCAACCGCAGCCGAGCCGCGCTTTTGCCCGTCGGCAACGTCGGGGTCTTGGCTACCGCTGTTTCGCTCGGCCATCGCATGGACCAACGGCCAGTCGTCGGCCGGCAGCCCCATCAACTCGCCGAGGATCTGGCTCGGCAGATGGGCGCACACATCGTGGACGAACTCAAGCTCAGGGCCTTGTTCGTCGGCGCGGTCGAGGATCGTGGTGACGACCTCGCGCACTCGACCCTCGAGTTCAGCGATGACGCGGGCCTTGAACTCTGCAGCGACCGGTTTGCGATACGCGGTATGCCTCGGCGGGTCCATCGCCAACAGCATGTCGCGCATGTTCTCGAGAGCGATCGGATCCAGGTTTTCGACGACCACTCCACCCTTGGTCGCACTGAACACGTCGCTGTGCTTTGAGACGTGGACGACGTCGGCGTGTCGGAGCACGGCCCAGTAGCCAGGCTCACCGTCCATGTCGACCCATGAGACCGGCTCGCTGGCTCGGAGCGCGTCGAACCGCTCGTGTGGCGGCCCATCAATGTAGGTGTCCGGGTCGGCGATGAACCCAACCATCGGGGTGGTCAGCCGACGCCGCGCAGGTCGCAGACGAAGATCAAGGTTTCGTTTGGGCCGATGACGCCGCCCGCTCCTTGCTGGCCGTAGGCCATGTCGGGCGGGATGGTGAGTTTGCGGCGGCCACCGACCCGCATGCCCTGTACCCCCTGGTCCCACCCGGCGATGACCTGCCCGACGCCAAGGCCAAAGGTGAGCGGCTCACCCCGGTTCCATGAGGCATCGAATTCGTTACCAGTCGACCACGCGACACCCACGTAGTCGACGCTCACCTGCACACCCGCCGTCGCCTCGGGGCCATCGCCGATCACGAGATCTTCCATCACGAGTTCGGTGGGCGGTTCGCCGTCGGGGACGGTGACCTCGGGCTTGGTGTGGATGTCCATGCCTGGAACCTAGCTGGCGAGGTGGACCGGCAAGGCACCAGGTCGGCTTGCGAGTCGGCACCAACGTCGCCTTCGAGTCGAACGAGGCGATGACGGCTGTTTGCCTCGAGTTGTGCTCGCTGTGCCAAGCGCCACGTGACGTGGCAAAGCCGCGCTGAACCTATACGGTCAAAAGCTGGTCAGGTCAGCTGATCGGACGTTCGTTCACGAGGAGGCACCATGGCTACCGGTCGATCCAGCTTTGCAAAGCGTCAGCGTGACATGGCCAAGAAGGCGAAGGCCGCGGCCAAGCGGGAGCGCAAGCTCGAGAAGGGCGACGAGTTCGACGAGCTTGACGATGAACTCCTCGAGGAAGACTCCGGGCCCAAGCTCTCTAACGAAGAGATCATGGAGCGCGTTGCCGAGCTGCACCGTCGCTATGACGACGGCCAGATGGACCTCGACACCTTTGACGAGCTCAGGGCCGACCTTATGGGCCAGATGGTGATCGACTGATCGCCACCCCTGATCGGCAGATCAGGGCCTGACCGCTTCGAAGCGGCCGCCATCGAAGAGCGGCACGATACCGAGTTCGGCGCGGTCGTTGGCGAGTTGAGCCGGGTCGGGCATGGCGCCATCGAACGTGGCGGCCGCCTGGAACACCTCGGCAAGGAGACGGGCGTCGCTGGTGGAGTTGAGGAACGCGCCCGGCGTGGCCAGGACGAAGTCGACGGCCCGTTGGAGCGGCTCGGGGTCCTCGATGGGCTCGTACCAGGAAAAGTGGGGGCTGTCGGGGTCGGGCCATCGGCGCCGCGCGATGGACTTGATCGTCTGCATCGCGACCCCACTGGCGCGACAGGCCACTTCGAGGTCGGCGACGTCGGTGGCGTAGGTGTCGAGTGCCGCGAGGTTGTGATTCCACGGGTACAGCACCGCCGCAAACGGTGCTTCAGCGAGGCTGCGCAGGTGCATGCGTGGGATACGTAAGCCGTGGCCGGTGACCCCGACGAAGCGGCACAGGCCTTCTTCGCAGGCGGTGAATAAGGCTTCGACCGCGCCACCGGGGCTATGCGCTTCCCGCCATTCGTCTTCCTCGACCAGGTTGTGGAGCTGGATCATGTCGACCGAGTCGACCCCCATTCGCTCGAGGCTCTGTTCGAGCGACGCCCGTGCAGCCGAAGCGCTGCGACCGCCGGTTTTGGTCGCGAGGAAAATGTCGTCTCGGTGATCCTGAAGGTAGTCGTGGAGGTGGTCTTCGCTGGCTCCGTAGCTGGCCGCCGTGTCGAAATGGTTTATGCCGGCGGCGCGGACCTGCTCGATTGTGGTGTCAGCTCGTTCCTGGCGCATTCCACCGAGCGCCGCCGCGCCAAAGATGATTCGACTGCTGTCGTGACCAGTTGAACCGAAGGGGGCAAGAGGCAGCATCATGATGCTCCGAGAAGGGTACGGATTTTTGATCGCAGCTCGGGAATGCCGGTGCCCTTCTCGGCGCTCACCCAGGTGACATCCGAACGCTGCACTGCCAGCTTTTCGGTCAGTTCGGTTCGGCGCTTTTTGGACCTCGACGGTTTGACCTTGTCGGCCTTCGTTGCGACGTACGTGATCGGCCGGCCGAGTGACTCGAGCCATTCGACGGTCTGGAGATCGAGTGCGGTCGGGCCGACCGCTCCGTCGATCAACAAGATGACCGACACGAGGTTCTCGCGTTCCTCGATGTAGGTGCTGAGCATCGTCGCCCATTTTGCCTGCTCGGCCTTGGAGACCTTGGCGAAGCCGTAGCCGGGGAGGTCCATCACCCAGCGGCCGGAGTCCTCGGGCGCCAGTTCGAACGCGTTCATCAGACGCGTCGCACCCGGCGTCTTCGAGGTCTTGGCGAGGTTTTTGTGCTGAGCGAGCGCATTGAGCAGCGATGACTTGCCGACGTTGCTGCGGCCGACGAGCGCCACCTCGGCATTGACATAGAGCAGGTCGTCGATGTCGACGTACGAACGAACGAAGCGAAGATCGAGGGGACCGGCCACACGGCGACGGTACCGCCTCGTGGACCTTGCGATGTGCCTGGGAAGGAGGGCCCCTACGATCCGGCCATGACGGATCTCAGTGGACGGACAGTGCTCATCACCGGCGGCAATGGCGGTATCGGCCTCGGGATTGGTACGGCTTGTGCTGCGGCAGGGGCGAACATCGTCGCCTGGGGTCGCAGCCCAGAGAAGAACGCGGCGGCGCAGGCGAAGCTGCGAGCGCTCGGCGTTGACGCCCATGTGCTCAAGGTTGACGCGTCGGATGAAGCCGCAATCGATTCAGGCTTCGCTGAATCGGTTGACCGTGCGGGAGGTCGCATTGATTCCGTGTTCGCCAACGCGGGGGTCGGTGGCAGCGGCGCCCGCTTTCCCGACGTCACTCTCGAGGAGTGGCGACGGGTGATGACAACCAACCTCGACGGCGTGTTCCTGCTCTTTCGGGCTGCGGCCCATCACATGATCGAGCATGAGCATGGTGGAGCTCTGGTCGCTACGTCGTCCACGTCGGCCATCCACGGCGCAGCCGGCAACGAGGCCTACGGCACTTCGAAGACGGCGCTCCTCGGTTTTTGCCGGGCCTTGGCGGTGAACCTCGCCCGGCATCAGATTCGAGTCAACGCGCTCTTGCCGGGTTGGACGGTCACCGAACTTGCATCGTTCGGCTACGCGAACGACAAATTCCGTGACGCCACGCTCAAGCGCACGCCGGTACGTCGGTGGGCGGATCCCAACGAGATGGGAGCCGCTGGCGTGTTCCTCGCCGATCCAACGGCGACGTACCACACCGGCGACTCCATCGTCGTCGACGGCGGCTACACGATCTTCTAAGTGAAGGAGGGGCTCTGCTGCGTCGGAACTCCATCGTTGGTGTGGACGCCAGAGAGCCCCGGCTTCGGTGGACGTACCGCAACCAGGAGTCTGTGTAGCGGCGGGCCCAGAAGATCTCTGAGCTCGATGTTGCCCGTCGACTCACGACACGGTGCAGGATGGGCCGATGTCCAGGACGAGGGTCTACGTGGTCTGTGCAGTGGTGGTCGCCCTGAGCGCCGTCGCAATCCTGGCGACCGATTCAAGCGGGGATGGGGGCGTCGCCGAGCCGGCGACGACCACAACCAGCACACTGACACCCGCTACCACGACAACGACCACCACCTCACCGACGACAACAACAACGACTACAACGACGGTTGCGCCCGATGTCGTTCGGATCGCAGAGGAGCTTGCGCTCCTGGGGATTGAAGGGCAGGCCCGCCAGGTGGTGATGCTCGGGACTCGTGGCGACATCGTTGAGGGTCTGGTCGCTGGACTTGGCGACACCTGCATCGGTGGCATCTTCGTGGCCAGCAACGCCGGAAACTGGGAGCCGGGTGACTCAATCGACGCAGCAGGTGCTGCGATTGAGGAGGTCGTGTCTGCTTCGGGTTCTTGCGCGGCCTATCCACTGATCGCGACCGATGCCGAACCCGGCACCCGGGTACTCAAGGTGCCGGTGGCGCCGCTGCCTGACCCTGCGACGCTTGCGTCGAACCACCGGGCTGATCCCGCGACCACGAGCGAGGGGCTCGCCCCGGCCGCCGAAGCATTCGCCCGCGAACTCGCCGAGGCCGGCGTGCACGTCAACTTTGGCATTGTCGCCGACGTCGATGTCGGTGTGGGGTACTACATGGATCGCCAGCGGCGGTCGTTCGGCGGTGACCCTTCAACGGTCACCGCCATCACCGAAGCAATGGTCGAAGGTCATTGTCGGGCGGGCGTTGCGGCGACACTCAAACACTTCCCCAACCAGGGCTCGACGGTCGAAGACCCCCATGAGCTCGACTCGTTCTCGACGAACACCCCTGACGACTGGGCCGAGTTCGGTTCGCAGCCTTACTCCGACACCGTTGCGCCGCTGGTGATGACGGGACACATCCGCTACGACAGCGTCGACGACGAGACGCCAGCGACGCTGTCGTCTGAGATCATGTCGTGGTTGCGCGACGACCTGGGATACGAGGGCGTGATCGTCACCGATGACATGCACGTCATGCGTGGTATCGGAGCTGATCTCCTGCCCGGCGAGCGAGCCGTCGCGGCGCTGCGAGCTGGGGCCGACCTCGCCCTGTTCGTCGGCGCGGCCAACGGCGTAGAGATCGTCGACGCGATCATCGCCGAGGCAGAGGCCGACCCGGTGTTCGCGGCCCACCTCGAAGAGTCGGCAGAGCGGATCCTGCGCCTCAAGGGTGCGCTGGGGTTGATCCCGGGGACGGACACCGAATGGTTTGAGTGGTGCGGGGCCTCAGCCGAGTGAGTTGTCGCGACATGAGGCAGCTTCGCGATCGTTTTTCGGTTGCGGCTACGGTTCGCTGACGTCGAACAGGACTCGGAGGGTGACATGGGAGAATTGGATGGCAAGGTTGCGTTGGTGACGGGCTCGTCGAGTGGTATCGGCGAGGCGTCGGCGCGGATGCTTGCTGCAGCCGGAGCAAATGTGATGGTGAACTCGTCGTCGTCGGTCGAAGCCGGCACCGCGATCGCTGAGCAACTTGCCACAGAGTGTGACTACCTGCAGGGTGACATCTCCGACCAGGCGCAGTGCGAGGCGCTCGTTGCCGGCACTATCGAGCGGTTCGGCAAGCTCGACATCCTGGTCAACAACGCGGGCTGGACGACCCGCCTCGATCATGCCGACCTGTCGCTCATGACCAACGAAGTCCTCTTCAAGACCATCGAGGTCAACGTCTACGGCACCTGGTGGATGAGCAAGGCTGCAATGCCGCACCTGAAGGAGACCGCGGGCACGATCGTGAACGTCACCTCGATCGCCGGGCTTCGGCCGCTCGGCTCGTCGCTCGCCTACGGAATGGCGAAGGCCGCACTCAATTCGCTCACTGAAGACATGGCGAAGTTCCAGAAGCCCGTCCGGGTCAACGCGGTGGCACCGGGTTTGGTGGCCACACCGTGGACATCGGACTGGGACGACCTGCATGCCGGGATCGCTGCGATGGTGCCGTGCGGCCGATCAGCTACGCCTGAGGATTGCGCCCAGGCGGTGATGACGTGCATCACCAACACCTATATGAACGGCACGATCCTCAAGGTCGACGGCGGAACGACGCTGGCACTGTAGTCAGCACTCAAGTGCGGCCGCGAGGCGTTCGAGCGTGGTGGACGCGGTCTCGTTGTTGTGAACGCTGCGGTCGCCGACACCGGAGACCTCCTGTGATCGTTCGAGAGCCTCCTCGGGCCGGAGGTCGTCCCAGCTTTCGGTGACGCGGGTACCGCCGTCGATCGCTTCGAGGTCATAGCGCCAGTTGGCGAAGTGGAAGTCGCTGCGGCCGATCATGGCCTTGAAGTGGAATGCTACGCCGGGCTCGCATTTGTCGATCTCGGCGTGGGTGCTCCACTCCTTGTCGCCGTTGCGGTTGTGGCCGTCGAAGCGGGCACCGACGGTTGGGCCGTCGTGGCCCTCCTGCCATTCGCAGGTGTGGCATTCCGGCGACCACTCACCCATACGCGTGATGTCGGAGACTGCGCTCCACACGGTCATCGGGTCGGTGGCGATGTCGCGGGTGACGGATCCGGTTCGATCGTGTCCCATGGCAGTGACCGTAGCGGTCGCTGGTGCGGAGGTCAGTCCCAGAGCGCGGCTAAACCTGCGTCAACGTCGTTGGCGATACCGGCACTGGCAAGGTCGAGAACCGGATCGAGATCGGCAAGGTCGGTCTTCGGTTCGTTGAAGAGGTCGCGGATCGGTTCGAGGAAACGGCTCATCTGGGCGTAGACGTGTCGGTCATCGGTCGCATATCGGTTGACGTGGAACCGCAGCGGGAAGTGGACGGTGAGCTGGTCCTTGGCCCGCGTGATCGCTACATACATGAGGCGGAGTTCCTCAGCGAGGCCAGTCTCGTCGCCGAGCGACATCTCCGACGGCATGTTGCCGTCGGCTGCATGCAACAGGTGCACGCTGCGCCACTCGAGCCCCTTCGCTGAGTGGATCGTTGACAGAGTGAGCCAGTCGTCGTCGAGGAACGGTGGGCCGGCCTGATCGCTCGTTTTCGAGGGTGGATCAAGGACAAGCTCAGTGAGAAACCTGCTTCGGCTTTGGTACTGGCCGGCCCCGGCCGCAAGCTTGTCGATATCGGCGAGACGGGCCGCAGCATTGTCGTAGCGGGTCGGGAAGACCATTGAGCAGAAGCCTTTCAGCCGGTCGACCTGCTCGGACGGCGTTAGCCCGTCCAGGCAGTCGGCGAGGGCGGTGCGCAGTTCGGTGACCTGCTGGTCGGCGGCTGATGGCACGCGGCCGGCCCCATCGATGAAGCGGGCGAGTGCGTCGTCGTCTTGGTCGGTCACGCCAAGTTCGACTTCGAGCCGGCGGACAGTGGCCGGGCCGACGCCTTCCATCGTGACCAGAACCCGGTGCCACGCGAGTTGATCGGCTGGGTTGTCGAGGATTCGCATCAGCGCTAGGAGGTCTTTCACATGGGCGGACTCGAGGTACTTGAGGCCGCCGTACTTCACGTAGGGAATGTCGCGCCGGGTGAGTTCGACTTCGAGCCCGTCGCTGTGGTGGCCGTTGCGGAACAGCACCGCCTGGTCACGCAGATCGATGCCGCGTTCGCGGGCATCGAGGATCGACTCACAGACGGACTGAGACTGTGCTCCTTCGTCGTGATGCGTGCAAAGCGACGGCTTCAGCCCGTCAGGTCGGTGCGACCACAGTTCCTTGTCGAAGTGGTCGTTGGACTGCCGCAGCACACCGTTGGCGACCGAAAGAATCGGCTTGGTGGATCGGTAGTTCTGTTCGAGCGTGATTCGGGCTGCGCCGGGGAAGTGGTCGGTGAAGTTCCACATATTCTCGACGGTGGCGGCCCGGAAGCCGTATATCGCCTGGGCGTCGTCGCCGACTGCCGCAAGGTCGGTGTCGGGGCGGCACATGCCGCGGATGATGTCGGCCTGGATCGGATTGGTGTCCTGGTACTCGTCGATCAAGATGTGGTCGAACAACTCACGCAGCGCCCCGCCCACCGGGCCAGCCGTCAGCGCTCGCCAGAACAGCAGCAGGTCGTCGTAGTCGAGGACGTCGTTGGCCCGCTTCTTGGCGGTGTACGCGGTGAAGACGGTCTTGAGATCGTCGATGTGGTCTGCACACCAGGGGTAGTCGGTCTCAAGTACCGCGCCGAGCTTGGCCTGGGAGCTGACCATCCGGGAGTAGATGCCGCTGATTGTCTCCTTGCGCGGGAAACGTTTGGCCCGCTCACCAAAGCCCTCTTCTGTGCGGACCATACCCATCAGATCGGTGGCGTCGCCGTAGTCGAGCACCGTGAAACCGGGCGAGACACCAGCGCTCTGGCCGAAGTTGCGAAGGATGCGGTTCGCGGTGGAGTGAAACGTGCCGCCCCAGACCCGGGAGGCGGACCGACATGTTCCTGCTGCAGTGACCCGCTGCAGCATCTCTGCCGCAGCCCGGCGGGTAAAGGTGAGGAGGAGAACGCGGCTCGGATCGGCGCCGTGGTCAAGGATGCGGCCAACCCGGCTGGCAAGTGTCTTCGTCTTTCCGGTGCCGGCACCGGCAACGATCAGAAGCGGTGAACCGGTGTGGTCCACGACTGCCTGCTGTTGAGGATTGAGATCGTCTGCAGGATCGAACACACGTTCGATCCTAGTCGCGTTTTTCACGAAGGATCGAGAGACGGGAGGAACTGAAGCCACTCCCGTCTCCACGGGGCATGGGCGGTCTACCGCGGATCCGATCAGGCAAGGACGAAGTTGCCGTCGATCACCGGGTCAAGCCAAGCGCAGATCCGAGGTGGTTGGCAGCGAAGCGGGGTCGTCCGGGCCGATTTCGGTGAGGAGGCCGGTGCGGGAGTCGGCTAGGGAACGCGGGGGTAGGCGAGTCCGGCGATCTCCTGGACAAGGCGAACAACCTGGTAGCTGTAGCCGGCCTCGTTGTCGTACCAGACGTAAAGCACACAGCGGTTCGAGTCGGCGATCGTGGCCTGCGAATCGACGATGCTGGTGCGTTCGGCGCCGACAAGGTCCGACGACACGACTTCGGTCGACGTCGTGTAGTCGATCTGCTCGCCGAGGTCGACGCTCATCGAGGCGTCGCGAAGTACGGCGTTCACGTCTTCGGGGCTTGCATCGCGGTCGAGCGTCAGGTTGAGGATTGCGAGCGAGACATTCGGTACCGGTACTCGGATCGCGTTACCGGTGAGCTTGCCGGCCAGTTCGGGGAGTGCCTTTACGACCGCCGATGCCGCGCCGGTCTCGGTGATCACCATGTTGAGCGGTGCCGACCGGCCCCGGCGTTCCTTGTTGTGAAAGTTGTCGGTGAGGTTCTGGTCGTTCGTGTAGGCGTGGATCGTCTCGACGTGGCCGCTGACGATGCCGAACGTATCGTTCATCACCTTCAGCGGCGGCACGATTGCGTTTGTAGTGCACGACGCTGCCGAGAGGACCATGTCGTTGTCGGTGAGCACCTCGTGGTTGACGCCATAGATGACGTTCTTCACCTCGCCCTTCCCCGGTGCGGTGAGCACGGCACGTGCTGCACCGTTGGCCTTCAGGTGACGGCTGAGGCCGTCCATGTCGCGCCAGGCCCCCGTGTTGTCAATGACAATTGCGTTTTTGATGCCATAGGACTCGTAGTCGATGTCTTCAGGCTGTGCGGCGTAGATAAACCTGATCGGGTTGCCGTTCGCGATGATCTGATCGTTGTCTGGGTCGGCGATGACGCTGCCGGCGAACGGGCCATGGATCGAGTCGCGGCGAAGTAGACTGGCCCGCTTCTCGATGTCGTTGGCCTTCTGTGGTCGCAGCACAATTGCCCGGAGCCGCAGTTTGGCACCCGACCCGGCTCGCTCGATCAGGATGCGGGCCAGCAGCCGGCCGATACGACCGAAGCCGTAGAGCACAACGTCGGTGGGTTCTTCGAGCAGTTGCCCTTGCCCGGTGGTGACCGACGCGAGTTCGCGGTCGAGGTAGGCCCGAAGATCGGCCTCACCGGAGCCGAGCCAGCCGTTGGTGAGCTTGCCGAGGTTGATCTTCGCCGAGTCGAGGTCCATGTCGGCTAACGCTTCGAGCACGGGGAGGGTCTGTTGGACCGAAAGTTCCGCCCCAGTGAAGTTCCGGGCATACCGGTGTGCCTTGATGATCCCGATCGGCGTGCGCTCGAGCTTGCGCCCGTAGATGTAGAAGATGACGTCCTTCTCGCGGTAGAGGCGGCCCAGGATCGGGATCATCGCCTCTGCGGTCGCTTCGTCCTCCTGCCAGCGTTCGAAGTGGTCAGTGCCGGAATCGGTCATGGCTCTCTCGTCGTCCGCGCCATTGGCGTCTTGATCAGAACGGCTTCCAAACTACCGCCGCTGGAGACCCGCGACCGGGTTGCTCCTCGGTAAAGAACCTTCGGCGTTCAGCCGAGTGATGCAATCGCTTGCTCGCGCAGTTCGTACTTGAGGACCTTGCCGCTGGCGTTGAGCGGGAACGCGTCGACGAAGGCGACATGGCGGGGGCACTTGTAGTTGGCCATCTCACCACGACACCACGCGATGAGCCCGTCTGCGCTGGGTGAGCTACCCGTAACAGGGATGATGAAGGCGTAGCCGACCTCGCCGACGCGCTCGTTCGGCACGCCCACCACGGCGACCGAAGCGACATCGGAATGGTTCATCATCAGGTTCTCGATCTCGGCCGGGTACGCGTTGAAACCGCCGTTGATGAACATGTCTTTCACCCGGTCGGTGATGTCGATGTTGCCGCCGTTATCCATCACGCCGATGTCGCCGGTGTGGAGCCAACCGTCGGCATCGATTGTCTCGGCCGTCTTCTCCGGGGCGTCGAGGTAGCCGACCATGATGTTGTAGCCGCGCACAACAATCTCGCCCGGCTCACCCCGAGGCACCTCGTTGCCATCAGAATCGATCACCTGCACCTCGACATCGGGGATCGCCCGGCCTGACGTGTTGGCAATGATCTCGGGGTCGTCGTCGTGGCGGCACATGGTGGCGATACCCGTCGATTCGGTGAGCCCGTAGCCGGTGACAACCTTCTCGAAGCCAAGCCGCTCGCGCATCTGCACAATCATCTCGACCGGAATTGCGGCTGCACCCGTGACGGCAAGCCGCAACGACGAGATGTCGAACGAGTCAAGGTCGGGGTGGTTGAGGATCGTCTGGTAGATGGCGGGCGGACCGGGGAGCATGGAGATCCGTTCCTGAGGCACCCGCTCCATCACCTGAGCCACGTCGAACACCGGGTGGGGGATGATCGTCGACCCGGTCATGAGGCAGGCGAGGATGCCTGCGTTCAGGCCGAACGAGTGGAAGAACGGGTTGATGATCAAGTAGCGGTCTTGGTGGAGGCCAATCACGTCGGACCACGACTTGAACGCTCGGCAGGTGGCCTCGTGGGTCAGCATGGCGCCCTTGGGAGACCCGGTGGTACCCGACGTGAACATGATGTTGCACAGGTCGTCAGGTTGGATCGAAGCGGTGCGCGCAGCGACGGCGTCGTCGGTAACCCCTGTGCCCCGGTCGACCATGTCGGCGAATGCGGTTGCGGCGTCGGGCACGGTGCCGCGCAGGACCACGATCTCGTCGAGCGCGGCCGGCACGCCGCTCTCGGTCAACAGCGCGACATAGTCCGTGTCGAGGAAGTCCGTGACGGTGAAAAGGATGCGAGCCTTGCTCGCTTCGATCACGTACGCCGCCTCGCGGCCCTTGAAGCGGGTGTTGATCGGGACGACAATCCCACCGACGACATGGACGCTGAGGGCGGTGACCGCCCACTCCCAGCAGTTCGGCGCCCACACTGCGATGCGGTCGCCGCGTTCGATACCACTCGCCATCAGTGCCGCGGCCGCTCGTCGGATCTCGGTGCGGAACTCGACGAAGTTCCAACGAACGTCGCCGTCGACCATGGCCTCGTTCGATGCGAACCGCTCGGCCGCGTCGTCGATCAGATCGGGAATGGTGCTCCAGGGTGCGGTCATGTCACTTCCCCAACGTGGTCCAGGAGAAGTCCTCCCAAAGTCGAGCGCTTCGCCAGTCGTCGCCCTGGCGGACGAGTTCGTGGTTGTACCAGCCACCGCATTCAAAGCATGGGGCATCGTCACCGGCGAAGTGCATCGGGTTGAAGAACATTGCCCGCACGGTTGCGGTGTCACCGTCGATCGTGACCATCTCATTGCTTACGAGGTGCTGGGTGGCGGAGAACATCTCCATCGTGGTGCTCAGCCACGCAGCGACCTCGTCAACCGTTCCTGCGATGCCGCCGGCGGCGGTGTAGTCGATGTGCGCGTCGGTGGTGAAGAGGGTGCGGTAGAGGTCCCAGTCCCTGGTGTCGACTGCGTGGGCGTATGTCGTCAGGAAGTCCGAGATGGCGATCCGGTCGAGGAGGTACTGCTGATCCACGGTCACGGTTGGAGATGATCGGGGATGGCGAGTCCCATTTCGGTGGCGAGGTCGGCGGTGGCTGCCATCACCGGCACACCGATGGCATCCAACAGTCGGTTCATCATTTCGAAGTTGGCGGCAACCATCGCGATGCGATCGGCAGTGTCACGACCGAGCCGAAGTTCGGCGCGAACTCGGGCATCGGGGTACTCGTCAACGTCGCGAAAGACGCAGGCGTCGACGAGCGCGCGGATGTCGTCACCGGCGGGAACGCCGCAGCTGCCGCACCCTTCGACGATCACGCGCGGATGGAGGTCTCGGTCCGTCTTGTGGAGGCTCGCACGGAGCATCCCTGCGTGGGACAGCAGTCAAAAAAAGCACTCGTTGAGATACGACGTGCGGGCCGCGGCCAACTCGATCTGGGCCCGGGTGGCGCCGTTACGCTCGATGAGTGGGTCACCCATCTCCTCAATCGACAGGTAGAGGGTGTTGTGGATGTCGAACTGCAGGTCGACGCCACCGGGGACGGCGGTGAGGGCGGTGAGTGGGTGCGCAGTGCCCACCGTTGGCACCCATCCCTGATCGATCGCTGCGTCGGTGATGACCGTCTGGGTCGGCGTGCCCGCCACCGGTTGCGGCAGGACCGGGTCGTTGAGTCCGAGACCGAACGCTGCCGTGTCGATGGCGGTAAGGCGGGCGACGATTGACGCGATCTCGACGTAGGCCTCGGCTCGGAGGCCGGTTTCGGCCCACGCCGCAATGTCGGGAGGTCGGATCGTCCAGGCTTCTATTGCGATGCGGCGGCTCGCATCGGTCATGGCGGTCGGCAGCTCACCGGTGGGAAGGTGACCGGCGCGGGCGTTGCGGGCCTCGTTCGCGATCGCAATCTGTTCCTGACCGGTGAACCAGGTCCCGGGCGCAGCCAGCGCTTTCCACTGGCGAGCGACGAGAGCATCGAAGTCATCGAGAAGAGGTGTCACGGTGTCAGCCTCCCTCAGTGAGCAGCAGTTTGCCGGTAGTGGCCCGAGATTCGAGCGCCGTGTGAGCAACCCCGGCGTCGGCGAGTGACCACGTGTGGCCCACGCGGATCTCGAGTTCACCGGCCTGCACCCAACTGATGATCTCGTTCCAGCGGGCGACCCGCTCCTCGGCGGTGAGCATGTGACTGAACAGGCTGGGTCGGGCGAGGAACAGTGACTTGGGCATGAGTGCAAGCGGACTGACGGGGGGGACGGCGCCCGAGGCGTTGCCGAACGTGGCCATGACGCCGCGGGGCCGCAGGACGGCGAGGCCGGCGTCAAACGTCGCTGCACCGACACCGTCGTACACGGCATCGATGGCGTCCTTGCCGACGGCGGCTTCAACAGCTTCGACAATGTTGGACTCGCGATAGTTGATCGCGTGGTCGGCTCCACCGTTACGTGCGATCTCGAGCTTCTCTTCGGAGCCGGCAGTGGCGACGACCTGGGCACCGCGCAACTTGGCCATCTGAACAATCAGCCGACCGGTGCCACCGGCGGCAGCGTGGACAAGGCAAGTGTCACCGGGGCCAAGCGGATAGGTGTCGCTGATGAGGTAGTGCGCAGTCATCGCCTGCAGCGGAATCGCCGCAGCGACACCGAGTTCGATGTCGTCGGGAACGTTCATCAACATTCCTGCGTTGGCAACAACGCGTGTCGCATAGCTTCCCGCCACGCCAACCCAGGCGACTCGATCGCCGACTGCCACCTCGTTGACGTCGGAACCGACTGCGGTGACGACGCCAGCGCCCTCCGAACCCGGCGTGAACGGAAGGGGCACCTCGTAGAGGCCCGATCGGTGGTACGTGTCGATGAAGTTCACGCCGCTCGCGTACACCTCGACGACCGCTTCGCCGGGCCTCGGGTCAGGCACGTCGATCGCCGCGTACTCGAGAACCTCCGGTCCTCCTGTGGTCGTCATACGAATGGCGTGCGCGGTCATCTCGTCCTCCGTCGCGTGGGAGCCCATCCTGGCGGATCGACAGAACGATCTCGCGTCATTCGACAGCGTACGCCACCGCTGTTTTCTCCAGCCCAAAACGCCAACCCTGAGCCCCGGAATGCGGTGGTACCGTCGAGGGTCATGGGTTCCCGGATCAGGCCGTTCGCCGCCCGACCGCGCGACATGTCGACGCAGGCCCGGCTGCCACTCCCGTTTCTGTCACGCTCTGCCCAAGCGAGTGCGCCGTGGAAGCCGTAGCCGGCGCGCCGAACGTCGTGCTCACCGGTTTCATGGGCACCGGCAAGACCGTTGTTGGCCGGGCCCTTGCGGCGGTACTTGGGCGCGAGTTCGTCGACACCGACGAGTGCCTCGTCGAGGCCCACGGGCCGATCCCTGACATCTTCGCCGCGGCAGGTGAGGATGGATTCCGTGCGCTGGAGCGAGCGGTCGCCGAGGAACTCGCTGCCCGTGCCGATCTCGTGATTGCAACGGGTGGCGGGATGCTCACCTGGGCGGCGGCACGAGACGTGCTCGCTGCGACTGGACGCATTTTCTGCCTGACCGCCGAGCCGGAAACGATTGTGGCCCGGGTGGTCGCCGACGGGGTTGACGAACGACCGCTCCTGGCTGGTGCCGATCCTGAGCAGCGGATCTTCGAGCTCCTGGCCGCTCGCGCCGATGCTTACAGGAAGTTCGAAGCGGTGCCGACCGATGGCCGAGCCGTCGCGGAGATCGTCGCCGATATCACCGCTCGCCTAGCGGCCTGACTCAACCCCGCAGGACGCAGCGGTTCTCGACCGCGCCGATGCCTTCGATCTCGCAGCGGACAACGGAACCGTTGCCGAGCCACTCGGGTGGGGTGCGGGCGGCGCCAACACCGCCCGGTGTCCCGGTGGCGATGATGTCGCCGGGCATAAGCGTGGCGATCGCGGAGAGGTCCTTCACGATGTCGACAACGGTGAAGCACAGCTGGTCGGTGTTGCTGTCCTGTTTGACCACACCGTCGACGGTCGAACGAATGGCAAGTCCGCTGCCATCGCCGAGCTCGGTCGCAGGGGTCAGCACCGGCCCGACCGGTGTGAGCCCCTCGAACATCTTGCCGGCGAGGAACTGCTTTGTTCGGCGCTGGTAGTCGCGAACCGAACCGTCGTTCAGCACCGTGTAGCCCGCCACGGCGGCCAAGGCTTCGGTCGCCGACGCGTGCCGAACTGCGCTCCCGATGACGATCGCAAGCTCGGCCTCCCAGTCGATGTGGGTCGACACGTCGGCAGGGGGGAGAGCCATGTCGTCGCGGGCGCCAATGAGTGAGTTGGAGAACTTGGCGAAGTAGGTCGGGGCGGACGGTGGTTCGTTGCCCATCTCACGGATGTGGTCGAGGTAGTTCTGGCCCACGCAGATGACCTTGTCAGGGGCCGTGATCAGTGGGGCGAGATCGGCGGTGGCGCGGGGAATAGCGTCGCCGGTCTCTGTTCGGTTGCCGGTCCGAAGCACCTCCCCAACATCGGCTGCATCGAGAACGACGATGTCATCACCCTCGACCCTTCCCGCGCGGGTGGTGGATCCGATTCGGACGGTGCAGAGGTTGCTCATCGTCGCCATTGTGCCAAGCGCCGGCCCAGCTCGGTGATCTCGTTGGCCGCAAGGTTCGCAAAGCTGAACCGGATCATCTGCTCGTCAGTCGGCATGAAGGCGGTACCGGGGATCGTGAGCACATCGTGTTCGATCACGAGTCGTTGCACGACATCAACGGTCGGCTCGTTCCCAGGGGCGCGGACCCAGCCGAAGTACGCGCCGGCCGTTACCAACGCAAAGCCCCCGGGCTGTTCAGCCATCACGTCTTCGAACTGCGCTTGGAGGTCACGGGTGCGGTCGGCCTGTTCCTGGCGCCAGGCGGCCGCCTCGCTCAGGCCGGTGGCCGACGCGGTCTGGCCGATCGCCGCTGCCGATATCGCAATGCAGTCGAGGATTTTCAACGCCTCGACTCGGGCGGCTTCACCGGCGATGAGCCCGCCCACGCGGTACCCGGGGATCGCGAGATCCTTCGAGAACGAGTGGAGCGTGATGACGTGGTCGCGCCAGTGCGGACGGTCGTACAGGCGATGGGCCGGCGTGGTCGTTGGGCGGAACGACCGGTAGGTCTCGTCGACGAGGAGGGCAACGCCACGCTCGACGGTCAGGTCGGCAAACGCGTCGATAAGTTCCGGAGGGTACGTCACGCCACTCGGGTTGCCAGGCGTGACCAACACGATCGCTCGGGTTCGTTCGTCGATCAGTTCGTGTGCTGCGGTTGCCGACGGGTGGAGTCGATCGTCCGTTTTCAGATAGCGGGGCTCGATTCCCTCGACCCGCAGCCACATGTCGTGGTTGAAGTAGAAGGGGAGGGCAAGCACGACATTGTCGCCTGGCCCCGCCAGTGCGCTGATCACCGTGCAGAACGCCTGATTACAGCCAGCCGTGATGAGGGTGTCATCGGGAGCGATGTCGGCGTCGTACGCCGAAGCCACGTCAGCAGCGAAGGCGGCGCGAAGCTCGGGAAGGCCCGGCTGGGGTGCATACTTCGACGTGTCGGCCTCTTCGGCCGCCTGGGCGATGCGCTCGACGACCACCGGTGCCGGTGAATACGAGGGTGCGGCTTGCGAGAGGTCGAGGAGCGGTCGATCATTCACTCGATGAGCGAGCAGCGCGTGGGCCGCACCGATCGGCGAGTGGACCAGTTCGGAGACGCGAGGCGAGAACTGCATAAGGTCGAAGTGTTGCACGCGTACCTCGAACACATCGGATACGCGGGCCTGACGCACCCGACGCTCGAGACGCTGACAGCGCTGCAGCACGCTCACCTCACCGCCGTTCCGTTCGAGAACCTTGACGTGGTTGCGCAGGTACCGGTCTCGACCGACACCGACACGGTTGTCGCCAAGGTGCTCAGTGGTCGAGGGGGATGGTGCTTTGAAAACAACGGCGCTTTTGCGTGGCTATTGGAGCAGCTTGGCTTCCGGGTTCGTCGACTCGGTGCAGCGGTGCTGCGCGGTGGGCCGCAGGTTGAGATCGATCACCTTGCCATCGAGGTACAGCTCGATCGGCCGTATCTCGTTGACGTCGGTTTTGGCGACTCGTTCATCGCGCCGCTGCGCCTCGATAGCGACCATCCCCAGCGAGATGACCGCGGCGAGTGGGAGCTGCTGCCCAGCCGGCAAGGCACGACGTTGGCGGAGATCGTCGACCGTGTCCCGGTCGCGCAGTACCGCTTCAAGCGGGTCGATCACCACATGCACGACTTCGAGCCCGCCTCCCAAAAGCTGCAGGCTGACGCTGAGGGTCATTTCCGAACCAAGGCGTTCGCAACGCGGCTCCTTGGCTCAGGTGCCGACCGGGTCACGCTGCTCCACGATCGGCTCAAGCTGCGACGAGACGATGACCTGATCGAAACTCCGGTCGCAGCCGCCGACTGGAACGCAGCGTTGGCCGAATGGTTCGGGATCAGGCGTTAGTGAAACGCAGGCCTCCACCGCCGCAGCTCAGTGGGCGTCAGGGTCGACGATGGCGAGCGAGCCACCCTGGGCCCATAGGAGGATGCAGAGGCCGAGGCCGCAGTAGACGAGCCCGCCGACCGCCATCGGCGTGATGGTGTCCTGGATCTGTCGGTCGATCACCGATGCGAGGACGGAGCCGAGGCCGAGCGTGGCGACACCCCTGACGGCCGACGCGGTCCCGGCGATCCGCTCCATCGGCTCGAGGCTGAGCGAAATCGCGGTAGTGGACACGATCGTTCCTGCCGTCGATGCAACCGTGATGAGCCCAACCCACACTGCGAACGAAGGCACGCCGTCCGATGCCACGGTGATGACGGTGAGCGCTGCGTAGGCCGCGACGTTGAGCAGGTAGGCGAGCAACGCAACGCGTGTGGCGCCGAGTCGTTCGATGCGGCGGCTGACAACCCAGACGCTGATCCCCTGGACGGCCGAGACCAGCCCGAACGTGGCCGCAAACCACCCAGGACGCCCATAGATCTCATCGACGATCGGCTGGGAGCTCCCAAGGAAGATGAAGAACGCGCCATAGCTGAAGACCATCGACGCGAGGTACCCGGTGGAGGCCCGATGGGTCAGGGTCGCGCGGATGGCCCGGCCGATGGCCGCTGGCTCGATCGGTCGCCGCTTCTCCGGGGGGTGTGACTCTCCGAAGCGAGCGGACCACACTATGCCAGCGACTGCGAGCAGCACGGCCGCGCCAAAGACGGACTGCCAGGGCAGGACCGCGATCAATCCTTCGCCAATGAGCGGCGCGATTGTTGGCCCGATCAGGAACACCGCCATGACCATCGACAGCACGCGAGCCATCTGGTCGCCCTCGTAGAGGTCTCGCGCTATGGCGTAGGAGATCACCGCAGGGCCGGATGCGCCGATTCCCCACACGAAGCGGGAGGCAAGCACGGCGCTGTAGTCGGTCGAGAGCGTCGCGCCAATCGCGCCCAGGATGTAGAGCGCCAGCGATACTTGCAGGACCGGAATGCGGCCGTAGCGGTCTGACAACGGACCGACGGGCAGTTGCCCAGCCGCCATTCCCAGGAAGTACGCGGTGACGATGAGGCTGACTTCGCCGCTGCCGTCAGCGAGGTCGAAACGGTCCCTGATCTCGTCGAATGCGGGAAGTGCGGTATCGATCCCGAACGCAAGAAGCGCGCCGGTAAACCCGAGAAAGGCAACGACCACGGCCTCGGACCGGTCGGCCGCAGGGATACGTCGCGTCACTCGCTGGCAAGACGCATGGAGAGTGCGGACACGCGTTCGCGGAGCTCGTCGCGATCGATGCCGAACTCGGCGAGACCGGACACGATCTCTTCTTCGAACGCGCCCCAGCCGAACTGGAGCGCTGCGCACAGCGCAACCTGGGCGAGCAGGTTCGGGTCGTCGACCGCCTTGCCGGTCGCAGTCGCCTGGCCTTGCACGATCCGGTGCATGAGACCTTTCATCGGGGAAAGGGCCTCGTCGACCTCGAGCTTCGCGAACGTGCGGTAACTCGATGCCTCGTCATTGGTGTTGACCGGCAAGATTCCGTCACTGTCCCAGCGCTGCCCCATCTCTGCGGTAGCGACCTTGACAGCGTCGGCAAAGACAGCGTCTTTGCTCCCGAAGTAGTGGTGGATGAGGCCATAGTTGACCCCCGCGTGCTTCGCGAGTTCGCGCCCCGAGATCTGTCGGGGCGAGCGCATACCCATCAAATGGACCGCCGCGTCGATCAGTGATCGACGAACGGCCTCGGGGCCACGGATCTGAGCGGGCTGGCCGAAGTCGGTCATTGGCTCATTTCCGGATCTGAGAGATATCGCGTACGGCGCCCTTGTCCGCGCTGGTGGTCATGGCGGCGTAGGCCCACAGGGCGTCCGACACCTTTCGCGGTCGTTCCTCGGCGGGCTGCCAAGCATCGGCCTCCTTCGCTTCCATCACAGCGCGGCGAGCAGCCAACTCGTCGTCGGTGATCCGCAGCGAGATGGCGCGGTTCGGGATGTCGATGTCGATCATGTCGCCCTCCTCGATGAGGCCGATGGCGCCGCCCTCGGCTGCTTCGGGTGACGCGTGGCCGATCGAGAGCCCCGACGTTCCGCCGGAGAACCGGCCATCGGTGAGTAGTGCGCACTCCTTCCCGAGGCCCCGACTCTTGATGTACGAGGTCGGATAGAGCATCTCCTGCATGCCTGGGCCTCCCTTGGGGCCCTCGTAGCGGATGATCACGACATCGCCGGAGTTGATCCGCGACTCGTCGAGGATTCCGTCGCAGGCAGACTCCTGAGACTCGAACACGCGGGCTGGACCGGAGAACGTGAAGATCTCCTCGTCGACACCGGCCGTCTTCACGATGCAACCGCTCTCGGCGATATTGCCAAACAGCACGGCGAGGCCACCGTCTTGGAAGTAGGCATTCTCGACGCTGCGAATGCATCCACCTTCGCGGTCGGTATCGAGGCTGTCCCAGCGGGTGCTTTGAGAGAACGCCGTCTGCGTTGGGATGCCGGCGGGCCCGGCTCGGAAGAACTCGATGACGTCGGGCGTGGGGTCGCGCATGATGTCCCACCGGTCGAGCGCGTCGGCCAACGTGTCGCTGTGGACCGTCGGGAGTGAGGTGTCGAGCAGACCTCCGCGGTCGAGTTCACCGAGGATGGCCATGATGCCACCCGCTCGGTGGACATCTTCGACGTGGTACTCGGCGGTGGCCGGAGCGACCTTGCACACCGAAGGAGCGCTGCGGCTCAGTCGGTCGATGTCGTTCATCGTGAAGTCGACTTCCGCCTCTCGGGCGGCTGCGAGAATATGCAGCACGGTGTTGGTCGAGCCGCCCATCGCGATGTCGAGGGTCATCGCGTTCTCGAACGCCGCCTTCGTGCAAATCGAGCGAGGTAGGACCGATTCGTCGTCCTTGTCGTAGAACTTCTTCGCAAGGTCGACAATCTGACGCCCGGCCTGCAGGAACAGTTGCTCGCGGTCGGCGTGGGTCGCCACCACGGTGCCGTTCCCCGGCAGCGCGAGGCCGAGGGCCTCGGCGAGGCAATTCATCGAGTTGGCGGTGAACATACCGGAGCAGGAACCGCAGGTCGGGCACGCGGAGCGCTCCATCTGCAGGACGTCCTCGTCGCTGACTGTCTTGTCGCCGGCCTTGATCATCGGGTCGATCAGGTCGAGCTTCACCTCAACGCCGGCGAGCTTGGTCTTGCCAGCTTCCATCGGGCCGCCGGTAACGAAGATCGTCGGGATGTTGAGGCGCATCGTCGCCATCAACATGCCGGGCGTGATTTTGTCGCAGTTAGAGATGCAGACGAGGGCATCGGCGCAGTGCGCGTTGACCATGTACTCGACGGAGTCGGCGATGAGGTCGCGGCTTGGGAGGCTGTAGAGCATGCCGTCGTGGCCCATCGCAATGCCGTCATCAACGGCGATCGTGTTGAACTCCTTCGCAACACCGCCAGCGGCTTCGATCTCACGGCACACGAGCTGCCCGAGATCCTTGAGGTGGACGTGGCCGGGTACGAACTGCGTGAACGAGTTCGACACGGCGATGATCGGCTTTTCGAAGTCTTCTTCACCCATGCCCGTGGCACGCCACAGTGCGCGAGCGCCGGCCATATTCCGGCCCTGGGTGGTGGTACGAGAACGGTACGCAGGCATGCCTGGCAGGTTAGTTTGTCGCGCGGCTAACTCCCGCAATTCCTGCGTCGTGCCGTCCGTGAGCAACGCCCGACACCGCAAGTTGTTCAGCGTTTGCGCCTGTCCACCTTGGGCCATCGACAGGCGGCCACGCAGAACGCCTGACGATCAGGAAGTTGGGTTGATGTCGACGCCTTCTCCCAACCGCCATGAACGGGCGGTCTCGGTGAAGGGGCCACCCATGATCGCTGCGGCCTGAACGGCAGCGCCGGTGGCGACCGTCTCGTCGGCGTTGGGGACGCGGATGGGCGCCCCATGCAGGTCGGCGAGGATCTGCCGGTACGCAGGGCTCTTGGCGCCGCCACCGATCAGGTGGAGTCGACCCCCGACTGCCGCACCCACTTCTTGCAGTGCGCCGTAGCCGTAGAGCAGGCCGCGGAGCAGACCTTCGTGGGCAGCCCGCGCAAGGTCATCAGCCGAGGTGTCATTGCGGAGTCCTTCGAAGGTCCCGTCGCCGAACACATCGTTTCCCGGCCAATGGAACGAGTGCAAGTAGCAGGCCGCCATCCGCAGGTGTTCGGCATCGTCTTGTCGCCGACCATGCGATCAGCGTCGAACCAGCGAAACGCCAACGGGTTGTCGGAATCTGGTCCTTCGAATCGGATGGGCTCGGGAACGGTGGTGAAGAAGTCGGTCATCGGGTCGCTTTGTTCGGTGCTCGGTCAGGCGCTGCTCTGATGGGCCCACAGCGCTGCGCCGAGGGCGCCGGCGTCGTCGCCCAACTCGGCCATCACGATGTCGACCTTGGGGCGGTATGCGCTGCCGAGGGTCAGCGTGTCCAGCCAGTCCTTGGTTCCAGCCCGGAGCGGTTCGCCGATATCGGTGAGCCCACCGCCGAGCACGATCCGTTCGGGGTCGAAGATCATGACGAGATTGGCGAGGCCGACCGCGACCTGACGACAGAAGCCATCGAAGATTCGCTCAGCTTCCTTGTCGCCGCGACTCAGCGCTTCGGCAACGGTGAAGCCCGTGATCGCCGCGACCGATCCGGCGAGGGTCAGCGCCGACGGGAAGAGTCCAATTTGGGCTTGTGAGCGCCCAATCTGGCCGAGTGCGGTTCCGGATGCGTAGAACTCCCAGGGACCTTGTTGCCCGGTGTGATGCGTAGGGCCGTTGGCGTCGACCACCATGTGGCCGCTCTCGCCAGCGAAGCCGTTGTGGCCATGGATCAGCTGCCCGTCGCACACGAACCCGCTGCCGATGCCGGTACCGAGCGTGATCAGCATGAAGTCGTCGCTCCCACGCCCCGCGCCGAGGCGCCCTTCGGCCCA
Organism: Acidimicrobiales bacterium; assembly: GCA_029247365.1. Classification (GTDB taxonomy): domain Bacteria; phylum Actinomycetota; class Acidimicrobiia; order Acidimicrobiales; family Aldehydirespiratoraceae; genus UBA11606. The sequence continues at coordinate 25,496 of JAQWLJ010000059.1, forward strand.
GGTAGCGGCGGTGGCGTCGTTCATGACGACAACGTCGAGTCCCGTGCGGTCGGCGAGTTCGGTCCCCAGCGGGTACTCGATCAGTTCGGGGAGGTTGGGGGAGTAGTGGATGACGCCGGACCGGTGCGCCAGTCCGGCGACGCCGAGACCGATCGCCTCGAGTTGGACGTCGTTGTGCTTTTGCATCCGGTCGATCATTCGCAAGAGCGTCTCGAGCAGCACTGGTCCGGGACCAGCACTCGACTCGCGGTCGCGATCGTTGACCGCACCGGTTGCGGGATCGATGAGCAATGCTCGGGCGTTCGTTCCGCCGACGTCGAATCCGAGGATCATGGTGGCCGAGGCTAGACCGCGACGGCAGCGCTCTTCACCGCGGCGTCGCACAGTTGTTGGATTCGGAGTCCCTCAGCGAAGGACGGTTCGCAGGGTTGGTGGGTCTGCACGCCGCGGATGAAGTCACCGATCATCGCCCCTCCACCCCGGAAGACATCGCGATAGGTGTTGTGGACGGTGTCGCGTCGAACGCCCGCCCAGATGTCGTCTGGGATCGTCAGTTCGGCGGCTGGTCCGCGGTCGCCGGCCTTCACCCCGCGGACGTCTTGGCGTGCCTCCCAATCGCAGGTCGCGTAGAGGGTGCCGTTGGTGCCATGGGCGTCGAACTCGTGGGTCTGTCCGAACGCGGTGCCTTCCCAACACACGGCGCTCGTCTGCACGGTTGCGTACGCACCTGACTCAAAGCCGAGCGTCATGACGGCAGAGTCTTCGCCGCGCTCGTATGGGCGGCCATCGGGTCGTTCGTCTCGGGGGACGAACCAGCGCCGGGTGAGGGGCCCAAAATCGATGTTCTCCGGAGCATCGACTATCTCCGCGCCGTCGACGACCAGCTCGTGCGCGTGATGGCCGGCGGCGCCAAGCTCGACCAGCTGACCCACGAGCTCGAGAACGGCTGACCGGTGAACCGAATCCCCCACGTCCGTCGCACTATCCAGGAAACCACCCAGAGAGTACGTCGCCGCGATCCCTACCCGCCTGCGGTTCGACCTCATTCCGCTGGGCGCGGGCGCTGATCGCACGATGTCGTCGCTCGGTCTCCTCTCGATCGGCCGGGTGAGCGTCGACCTCTACGCCGAACAAATCGGCGTCTCGATGTCCGACGTCACGACGTTCCGAAAGTCGGTTGGTGGCACCGCTACCAACGTCGCAGTCGCGACCGCCCGCTACGGCCACCACGTGGCGCTTGCGACTCGGGTCGGCGACGACCAGTTCGGTCGTTACATCGCGCACGCGCTCGAGCACACGTTCAACGTCGACCCACGGTTCATCACCACGCACCCAACGCTCAAGACACCGCTTGCGTTCGCCGAACTCGACCCGCCCGAGGACCCAACGATCTTCTTTTACCGCGAGCCAGCGGCCCCCGACATGGAGATCGAGACCACTGCCGAACTGCTTGCCGCCGTCGATGAGGCGCGCATCTTCTGGGTACCGGCGAGCCGTTTCGCCTTCACTCGCAGCCGGGTCACGGTCACCGGGTTACTCGAGCGTCGAGCCCGCCGAACCCATACGGTGCTCGACCTTGACTGGCGGGCGATGTTCTGGGCGTCGGAGGCCGAGGCCCACGATGCCATTTCGCCGATGCTCGACCATGTCTCGATCGCAATCGGCAACCGCAAGGAGTGTGAGGTCGCGGTCGGGACCGACGATCCCGACGAGGCGGCCGACCGCCTGCTCGAACGCGGACTCGAGGCTGTGATCGTGAAACTCGGCGGCGAGGGCGTCATGGTCGCCACCGCCGCCGGCCGAGAGCGGCTCATGCCCAACACGGTCGAGGTCGTGTGCGGGCTCGGCGCGGGCGATGCCTTCGGGGGCGCCTTCTGCCACGGGCTGCTCCAAAGCTGGTCGCTGCCCGACGCCGTTCGCTACGGGAACGCAGCAGGAGCCATCGTCGCAGCCCGGATGATGTGTGCCGACGACATGCCGACGGGCCCTGAGGTCGATGCGTTCCTCGGGGAGCGTGATCGTCGGTGACGTTGCATCGCCCTCTGGGCTCGCTCGCGTCTGGGCCCGACCCGGTTTCGCTCACCGCTGCGCAGGCCGGATGGACCTATAGCGGACTTGACGTGCTGTGCTGCGACGCCGGCGAGTCGCGCTCGATCGACACCGGCGACCGCGAAATCATGATCCTTCCCCTGTCGGCAGAGAACGTGCGGGTCTTCGTCGACGGCCAAGAGTTTGTGCTTGAAGGTCGTGAGTCCGTTTTCGCCCGGGTCAGCGACTTCCTTTATGTAGGCCGTGACTCGTCGTGCACGATCACCGTTGATCGCGGTGGCGAGATCGCACTCGCCAGTTCCCACTGCGCCGAAAAGCTTCTGCCTGCGTACGGCCCAACCGGTGGCATCGGGATCGAGGTGCGCGGTGGGGGTCAGGCCACCCGTCAGATCTCCAACTTCGGTTCGCCCGAGACGTGGAGCCACGCCGAAAAGATCATGTGCGTCGAGGTGTACACGCCCGACGGCAACTGGTCGTCATACCCGCCCCACAAGCATGATGACAGCCCGGAGTGTGAGGTCAACAACGAGGAGATCTACTACTTCCGAATCGGCAAGGCCGGCACCGCCGAGTACACCGCCGAAGGCTTTGGGATGCACCGGACCTACACCGACGATCGGGCGATCGACGAAAACGTCGCAGTACACGACGGGGATGTCTTTCTCATTCCTCGCGGCTACCACGGCCCGTGCATCGCTGCGCCGGGCTACGACATGTATTATCTGAACGTTCTCGCTGGCCCCGGCGGGGCCCGCTCAATGGCGTTCTGCGACGATCCGGCTCATCACTGGGTTCGCGACGAGTGGAGCACGATGCCGCTTGACCCGCGCTGCCCGATGGTTACGCCGCAAGGAAAGACCACCCCTGGAGGACACGGTGTCTGATCGCATCTACATCGACCGAGAGCTCCCGCCCTACTTGGCCGAGCTCTTCGACGACTCATGGGAGGTCGCCGGTCCCGACATGGCCGAACTGCCGACGTGTCTGGGCGCGATCGCCGGGTCGTCGCGCTGGGACGCCGAGCGGATGGACGAGGCGCCCGACCTGAAAGTCATCTCCCGTTCGGGAATCGGCTTCGACACCGTCGATCTCGATGCTGCGGTGCAGCGCGGCATCGTCGTGTGCAACACGCCCGACGCACCCACGATTTCCACCGCCGAACACACGATGAGCCTGCTGATGGCGGCCACCAAGTTCACAGCGAGCAATGTCGCTCGGCTGCGCCAGGGCCGACAGGACTTTTACGCTGCACATGAGGGCATCGAGCTCAGCGGCGCCACCATCGGCGTCGTCGGTCACGGTCGCATCGGTAGCCGCGTCGCTCGCATGTGCGCAGCGATGGATATGCACGTGCTCGTGTGTGACCCCTACGTCGAGGTGACTGAGCACGAGCAGGTCGATTTCGAGACCATCCTCGCCGAGAGCCGGATCATCACCCTGCATACGCCACTCACCGACGAGACCCGCGACCTTGTCAACGCCGACACGATCTCTCGGATGAAGGACGGTGTCGTGATCGTCAACGCCGCTCGCGGTGGCTCCATCGACACCCAGGCTCTGATCGACGCGCTCGACTCCGGGAAGATCTACGCAGCCGGCCTCGATGTCACTGCGCCCGAACCACTCGACCCCGACCACACGCTGCTGCATCGCGACAATGTTGTGGTTACCCCGCACATTGCGTCGGCTACCGACAAGGGCCGTATCCGTATGTACGCGGGCGCCATCGCCAACGCCCGCACTGTGCTCGACGGCAACCGTCCCGACGACGTCGTCAACCCCCACGTCTACGACGTATTGGAACAGTCGTGAGCCGGTCGGCGCAGCCGAAGGCCGCCAGCAGGCGAACAAGGAATATTTGTCCGTGACCGAACGAAAGAAGGTCCGAGTTGGTGTCGTCGGCTTCGGCTGGATGGGCCAAGCCCACACCCGCTCGATCCTCCGTATCCCCACCCTGTTTGCCGAGCGTGACTTCGACGCCGAACTGGTGATGATCAGTGACAACATGGCAGCGAGGGTCGATCAGGCCGTCTCTGACTTCGGATTCACCCACGGGTCGGTCGACTGGAACGACCTGGTCAGCCGCGACGACATCGACGTTGTGTGCATCTGTGCCCCCAACATGCTGCACGAGCCGATTGCGGTCGCCGCAGCCGAGTCAGGCAAGCACGTATTCTGCGAAAAGCCAGTTGGTGGCACACCTGAACAGACCGTGCGGATCGAGGCCGCCACCCGTGCGGCCGGTGTGATCACCGGCGTCGGCTACAACTACCGCTGGGCGCCGCTGGTGCAGTACGCGAAGCAGCTGATCGATTCGGGTGAGCTTGGCGAGATCACCAACTACCGTGGTCGGTTCTTCTCCATGTACGGCGCCGACCCAATGGGTTTGCTGTCGTGGCGGTTCATGCTCGACGAGGCCGGCCATGGGGTGTCGTCCGACATCCTCAGCCACTCGGTCGATCTCGCCCACATGCTTCTTGGTGGCATCGAGAAGGTTGTCGGAACGGGCCATATCCAGATTCCGGAGCGCCCGCTTCCCAAGCCAGGTGGCACCCACTACGACGCAGGAAAGCCGGGCGATCCCACCGGGAGGGTCGAGAACGAGGACTACTTCGGCGCAATGTGCGTCTTCGAAAACGGCGCTCGTGGCGTTTTTGAGACGAGCCGTTCGATCGTTGGCCCGCAGAGCCAATGTGCCTTCGAGGTGTATGGCACCAAGGGTTCGCTGATGTGGAACCTCGAGACGATGAACGAGCTGCAGTTGTTCCTCACCAAGGACGCGGCCCGTGGCTACAGCACCGTCTACTCGGGCGACCGCTACCCGTACCACGGCAACTTCGTACCCGGTGACGCCAACCCGATGGGCTACGAAGACCTCAAGGTCATCGAGGAGTTCGAGTTCTTGTCATCTGCGGCCAACCAGCGTCAGCATGAACCCGGGTTCGCCGAGGCAATCGACTATGTGAGCGTGCAGGACGCGATGTTGCGGTCGTGGCAGTCCGAGAAGTGGGAGACCGTCGAGCGGCTCAGCCTGCGCGACTGACCTGGAGGTACTGATGGAAACGATCCGATTGACTACCGCCGAAGCGATCGTCAGGTACCTGATCGCGCAGAAGAGCGCGATGCTCGATGGTGTTGCTTTCGGCCGAGACAACGCCGTTGAACCGTTGTTCCCTGGCGTCTTCGCCATTTTTGGCCACGGCAACGTCACGTGCCTCGGCCACGCGCTCGAGCAGCACCAGGATGATCTCCCGACCTGGCGCGGCCAGAACGAACAGGGCATGGCGCTTGCCGCCACCGCCTATGCGAAGACGGTGCGCAGGCGTCAGATCATGGTGGCGACGTCGTCGGTCGGCCCGGGCGCCACCAACATGGTCACCGCAGCCGGCGTGGCGCACTCCAACCGAATCCCCCTCCTGCTCATCGCAGGCGACACGTTCGCGAGTCGTCTGCCCGATCCCGTACTGCAGCAGGTTGAGCATTTTGGCGAGCCGTCCACGACGGTGAATGACGCCTTTCGCTCGGTCACCCGCTACTGGGATCGGATCATGAAGCCCGAGCAGGTCCTCTCGTCGCTACCGCACGCCGTGCAGACGATGCTGGACCCGTCCGACTGCGGCCCGGCGTTCATCGGGCTACCGCAAGACGTCGCAGCTGAGGCCTACGACTTCCCGGTCCGCTTCTTCGATGAGCAGGTCCACACGATCGCTAGGCCGCGAGCCGACGTCGTCCAGCTCAGCTCAGCAGCCGTCGCGATCGAGGTGGCAGAGAAACCACTGATCATCGCAGGTGGTGGCGTGCACTACTCGTTCGCGGAGACCGAACTCGCGGCGTTCGCCGAGACCCACAACATTCCGGTCGTCGAGACGGTGGCCGGCAAGGCGTCGCTGTTGGCCTTGCATCCAATGTACGCAGGACCGATCGGCGTGACCGGTTGCGAAGCCGCAAACAACCTCGCCGCGGAGGCTGACGTCGTTGTGGCAGTCGGCACCCGGCTCGAGGACTTCACCACCGGGTCGTGGACCGTCTTCAAGAACGAGAACGTGAAAATCGTCGGCGCAGTCATGAGCGCGTCGATCTCCTCGAAGCGCACCGCGAAGGAGGCGTCGCGCTCTCGGGAGCGGGTGTAGATGACCCCGAGGAGTTGGCCATCGTCGTTGAACACCGGAGCTCCGGAGTCGCCTCGCGTCGTCGCAGTATCGATCTCGAACGCACGCCGTACGACCTCGGCCTCGACGAAGATGTCTTCGATCGTGACCCGTAGCAGGCGGCCGACCTCCACCTTGGTTTTGATGAGTTGACCGTCGGGCTCCCAGACGATGAGCCGTCCAGAGTCTCCTGCGTCGACGGTTCGGGCGACGGCGACCGGGGTCAGGTTGTCGGGCGCGGTGAGCAGCGCGAGGTCAGATGCAGGGTCGAAGGCCACGAGCTCGGCCGTTTGTTCGCTCCCTGCCACCACGGTGATGGAGCTCGCGCCGGTCACAGTGTGGGCGCTGGTGACGACGAGCGGCCCGTTCGGGCCAGCAGATACCACACCGGTGCCGATCCGGTCGACCGCCTCGCAGCCAGCGGCTCGGATACCGAGGGTTGAGCCGGCGCCGGGTGCGTCGGCGGCACAGCCCGAGAGGACGGCAGCGATGACGGCGAAGACGAGGCGGCGCATCCATCCGACGGTAAGCACGACAACATCATCAACTAACTTGACAGAAAGCTTTCTATCAAATTAGTTGGTGATGTGGCGATCCCGGACCTCACGACCCTTACCCTCCTGCTCGGCCGGCTCGGTCGGCTTAACGAGATGCTGGTCACCAGCATCTGTGTCGATCACGGCACGTCCCCAGCCGAACTGCGCGTGCTGCTTTTCCTGTCGCAACAGCCGAGCGGGGCGGCCAGCCCCCGCCACGTTGCCAAGTTCGTCGTCCAGACCACCGGCGGCCTCACTGCCACGCTCGGTCGGCTCGAGACAGCGGGTCTGGTTGAGCGCCAGTCCGACCCCAACGATGGCCGGGGAAAGATCGTCTCGATCACCCCCGCCGGTCGGGAAGTCCACGACCGTGCCCTCGACTCGATCGTCACCCGCACCGCGGAAGTGGTAGGCGGCGTCGATCTCGGTCAACTCGACCTCATCGTTCGATCATTGGTGGGATCGCTCGAAGAGAGCGTCGGCCTACCGTCGAGCCGCGACTTCGTGGCTGTCCCCTCCAAAGGCAGAAGCAACGCATGACCACCACCCTCACCCTCACGCCACTCACGGGCCGGCACGCCGCACGGATCGACACGGCGCTCGAGGAACTGCTCGACCCGGCTAACCATCAATCGCTTCGAGATGCCTTGGTCGATCGCAAGGTGCTCGTGGTGCCGGGGGCGAACCCCACCGTCGAACAGCACATCGCGCTTGCCACCGTGTTCGGTGCTCCTGAACCGCCCCAACCCCAGAACCCGCGCCATCCTGACAACGAGTTCGTGTGCGTGTTCGACAGCGATGAGGGTTACAAGGCCGACCGTTGGCACGCAGACGAGACCTTCAGCGACACGCCATCGTCGGGCGCCGTCCTCACGATCCGGGTCCTGCCCCAGGTCGGTGGCGACACACTGTGGCTCGATGCCGAAGCAGCGCACGACGCCCTATCGAACGGTATGCGCACCCTGCTCTCGACCCGGCGCGCCCGTCACGAAATTGCGCCGGGCGTTGCGGCCGAACACCCCGTGGTCCGCCATCACCCGGTGAGTGGCCGGCCGTGCCTCTTCGTCAACGAGACGTTCGTGCGGGGCATCGTCAACCTTCCGCCCGTCGAGTCCGAGGCGATCCTCGCAATGCTGTTGAAGCACCTCGCCCGGCCCGACTTCGCGTACCGCCATCGCTGGGAGGAAGGTGACGTCGTGGTCTGGGACAACCGAAGTACGCAGCACATCGCCATGGCCGACTTCGTCGGCCGCCGTGTCGTTCACCGTGTCGGTTTCGTCGCTGAAACCTTCGCGGCCTGACCCGTCGATCCCCAGAGAGAATCAGTGATGCCCACCCCGGCCCAGAACCCCTACCTCGCGGACTCGCAGAATGCGATGGCGCACGGCCGCCCCGATCAGCAGGACAACGTGCCGTGGCGCGGTCCGACCGGCCCGACCGAGGTCCTCAGCGGCGATGATCTGCAGTACGCCTGGCTCGGCCCATGTCACTTCGGTGGCTACACGTCGAGCCCCTACCCCGACGGTAGGCGTGTGATCTGGAGCAACGGTCGTCAGACGATCGCGAAACTCGACTACGACACGCTCGAGGTGCTGGCCGAGCTCGAGCTTCCCGCCCCTGAGGGCCGTACCCCCGTCGCTGAGCTCGAGGAGAACCTCCGAGGGCTCGACGAGAAGCAAGGCTGGGACGCGGTCGAGCACGCCATCGGCTTGTCCATGAAGTTCATGACCGGGCTCGATGGGGTGTACGCCCTCCTCGACTGCGACAACACATTCTTCCTCGGCCGCAAGGACCACGCAGTCGCGTACGTCGACGCACTCCCCGGCGAGCGGGCGTCGGGCCTCGTTGAACGCGGTCGGTGGAACAAGCCCAACCACATCGCGGGCTTTTTCGTGGGCATCAACATCACCCACGACGGCTGGCTGCTGATGAGCACCGACCACGGGTGGATCGTCGCCCTCAAGCGCGACTTCAGCGAGTACCACGCAGTCCAGGTCCGTGGCGGTGCCGAGGAAGCCGCGGCGTACTGCGCCAAGCGGGCCGAGGAGTTCGGGCACACCGGGTTCGGGTGGATGCGCACCAGTGTCTGTGCCGATGATGCTGGCAACATTTTCGTGTCGTCCAATGGCCACCATCACAAGGTCGTGTGGACCGGCGAGAAGCTCAGTATCGCTGAGGCCGACGGTGCGTGGACGATCCCCTACCGCAACGGGCGCGGTATGGGCAGCGGAACCACGCCGTCATTGATGGGCTTCGGTGGCGACGAGGACAGGTTCGTTGTGATCGGTGACGGCGACGACGTCGTGAACATCACCTACATCTGGCGCGACGAGATTCCCGATGACTGGGAGCAGCTCCCCAACGCACCCCATCGTCGAATCGCCGGCATCGGCCCGGCGAACATGGGAGACCCTCACCTCGCGGCAATCCAGACCGAACAGTCGATCACCTGCTCCGGCTACGGCGCGATGACGGTCAACAACGAACCGGCCACGATCCCCGAAGGCATCCCGTCTCGGGGGGCGCGCATGTTCTGCTTCATGCTCGGGCATGACGCCACCTACACGCCGCACGGTCTGCACAAGTACGTGTGGAATCCCGAGGCACGTCGACTCGAGCAAGCCTGGGTCAACAAGGAGATCTCGTCACCAAACTCGGTGCCATTCGTCGCCGAAGCTTCGGGCATCGTGTACACGTGTGGAACTCGCCATGGGAAGTGGACGATCGAAGCAGCTGACTGGGAGACCGGTGAGACCCTGTTCCACTACGTGATGGGCGGCTCGAAGTACAACACGATCGGCGCCGGCGTCACCATCGATGAAGACGGCCGACTGCTGTTCGGCACGATGTACGGCAAGGCCCGCATCCTGCGGGGCAAGCGTTAGCTCGGGCGAGGTCTCGTCGGCAGAATTGGGCGTGGGAATCGACCCCACGGGTGCCGCAGCAGTCAAAGGTCTCGACCCAACAGAGGTCGCTGGCATTGAGGTGATCTCTGCGCTCAGCAGTGCCTCGGCAGGGGAGGCCGCCGCGCGAATCTCGGGGCTCGAGCGTTTTCTGGTCCTCTACGGACCAGCGGTCGTGGTGGCGAGATCGTCGTGACCGACACCGATGTAGCCGTCTTGTCCGCCCCGGCAGGACTTGGGGCAGACTTTGTAGATGAGGTCTCCTTCGGTTCTGATCGACGACCGGTCCGTCGTTGTCGACGGCCATGCCATTCCTGGCCGCTGGCTACGCGACCACGGCGATGACGCGGCGAGTCTCAACCCCGAAACCAAGCAGCGTCTGGTCGACACCTTCGCCATTCCGGCCGACATTGCGCCATTGTCGGTGTCGGTTGACGGCGTTCGTCTTGGTGTCGACTGGAGCGATGGCGCTCGCACCAGTCACTCGATTCCAGCGCTCGAGCGCCTCCTCACGAGCCGCCGTTCGCCAGAGACCCGCCCCTCCGTCGGGTTCGCGATCGAGCGTGATCTGGCGCTGTGGTCGTCGGCTCCCGACGTGTCGTGGTTCGACGTGGCGTGCTTCGACGATGACGAAGCGTGGCAGCCGGCCATCGAACACATGTACCGCCGCGGGTGGGTCGCTTTCGACGGTGCCGAACTCGGCGAGGAGGCCCCGGCACGACTTGCGGCCCGTATCGGTTACCAGCGGGCGTGCATCTTCGGCACCCTCTGGAACATGAACTCTGGTTCGTTCGAACACGCCGACTCGGCGTACGAGAGTGGCAACCTCGACGTTCATACGGACGGCACCTACAGCCACGATGCGCCGGGCACCATCATTTTCGCTCAACAGCTCAAGACCGGTGAGGGCGGCGACTCCGTGCTGGTCGACGCCTTCGCTGCGGCCCGTGACTTCCAGGCGGCCGAACCCGAAGCTGCCGACCTACTCACCCGCTATTCGTTGCGGGCGCACTACGTCGAGCCAGGCGTGCACCTCATCGCCGAGCGGCCGTCACTCCGGGTCGACGAGCACGGCGTGCTGCAGCAAGTGTCGTTTAATAACTATGACCGGTCACCACTGTTGCCGGCCGCAGGTGTGGTCGATGATGTGATCGATGCGTACAACGCGTTCCGTGCTGTTTTCTCGAACCCCGACCGGGCGCTCTACCACGAGTGGCAGCCGGGCCGGATGCTGGTCTTCGACAACTGGCGATGCTTTCACGGGCGTACTGAGTTCACCGGTGATCGCCACTTCAAGGGCTGCTACACCAACCACGAAGATCTTGAGAGTGCCTATCGCCTAGCCGGGCTCACGCCGCCAGCGCTCTAGCCGACGAGCGCTCGCAGCGAGTTGGCCACCGGCGCAACGTCGGCCTCGCTGATGTCGAGGTGAGTGACGACCCGCGTCTGAGAGCGCCCATCGCCCGCATCGCTCCACAACATCTTTACGCCAGCAGTCTCCATACCTCCCATTAGCTCCAGTGGGTCGCCCGGAGCGGAGAGGAAGATCATGTTGGTGTTGTGGGCGGTGATCTTCACGCCGTCGATCTCGGCAAGCGTTGTCGCGAACGCGTCAGCAGTGGCGTGGTCGTTGGCGAGGCGGTCGATGTTGTTCTCCATTGCGTAGATGCCAGCTGCGGCCACGACCCCGACCTGGCGAAGGCCACCTCCGAGCATCTTTCGCCACTTGCGGGCTTCTGTGATCAGGTCGACCGGGCCGGACAAGACGGAGCCCATCGGTGTGCCGAGCCCTTTCGACAGACACAAGCTGACGGTGTCGAAGTCCTGCGTGAGTTCCGCACCGTCGATACCAAGCGACACCGCGGCGTTCCACATGCGGGCGCCGTCGAGATGGGTGCGAAGGCCGTGTTCGCGGGCGACTGACGTGGCTTCGCCCATCCGGTCGACCGACAGCACCATTCCGTCCTTTGTGTTCTCGACGCAGAAGACCTTGCTGCGGGCGAAGTGCGGATCGTCAGGCTTCACCGACCGGCCGATCAGCGTCGGGTCGGGCAAGCCGTCCTCGAGCATGGGGATTGGCTGCGGCTGGATGCTGCCGAGCACGGCGGCCCCGCCGCCCTCCCAGCGGTAACAGTGCGCCATGTCGCCGACGATGTACTCATCGCCTCGGCCACAGTGGGCGAGAAGGCCAACGAGATTCGACTGTGTGCCGCTTGTGACGAACACGGCGGCTTCCTTGTCGAGTCGTTCCGCAACCATTGCTTCGAGGCGTTGGACGGTTGGGTCGTCATTGAAGACGTCATCGCCGACGGGAGCATCGACCATCGCCTGCAACATGGCGGTTGACGGTCGGGTGACGGTGTCAGAACGGAGATCGATCACCCGGTGAGCCTAGGTCAGGGGAACACGCCGTTGACCACTGCCGGTCACCGCCGACGGTAGGACCAGCGAAGCGGCCCGCGGCGCTCTGGGTGGGTCCTCAGGCCGAGCGACGGGCGATGAGATGAGCCTCGTGCCGACCGTTCGGCCGCCAGTCCTCTGAATGCTCGAGAACATCGTGGTCGCCGATCAAGAGCGGTAGCTCGTTCGGCTCAAGGAGGAATGGAGCGCCAGGTCGCTCATGGCGTTCGAGGTTCGTCTCGGTCGCAATGATCACGGCGAGCACGCCACCCGGCACGAGCCGCTCGACCAGCCCAGCAAACAAGTCACGCTGCAGATAATTGGCAACCGTGATGACATCCCACGGTCCGCTGGGCAGCTCCTCAGTGTCGAGGTCGACTTCGACTGTCGAGATCATGAGGTCTTCTGCCAGGCACCGCTGTCGGGCCTGGATGAGTCCGACGTCGCTGACATCGGCGACGGTCACCGCGAGACCTTTTCGGGCGAACAGCAGGGAGTCGTGCGATCCGCCTCCGGCAACGTCGAGCAGCCTGCCACTCGTCGGCAGCCATGGCTCGACGAGGTCGACCAATGCCGACCCGTGTCCGGTGCCGCCTCTTGCCTCCGCCCACTTGTTGTTCCACCGGTCACGATCGCCTGCGCCCATGAAGCGAGGGTACCGATTAGGCGGGTTGGGCGTTTTCGGGCTCGAGTTCGACGGTGACCGTGAGTTCGCCTTCGGTGGCTGTCGATGCGCCAACTGACTTGATGACACCGGCAGCCTTGACGTCGTCGATGACCTCATCGAGCAGGGCCAACTGGCCGGCCAGACCCGAGAAGCTCGCCGACAGAACAGCGGTGCGGAGCTTGCGCTTCGCCTCGCTTTTCTCGCGACGGACGATGACGAGTGCGTTGGTGGCGACGTCGGAAGCGGCCGCGCCCGTACCAGCGGCCGGCAGGCGCAGTTCCTCGGCTGATGGCCAAGCCGACGTGTGGATCGAGCTGTCCTGCCACCAGGCCCAAACCTCTTCGGTGACGAACGGAAGGAAGGGTGCGAACAGCCGCTGCAGTGTCGAGAGCGCCATCCGCAGGGCATGGTGCGCCGACGCGGCGCGCACAGGCCCGAAGTCGCCGTAGGCGCGGGCCTTGACGAGCTCCATGTAGTTGTCGGTGAACCACCAGAAGAACGTCTCCGTGCGCTCGAGCGAGCGTGCATAGTCGAACGCGTCGAACGCCGTGGTGGCGTCGTCGACGAGGTCGGCGAGCCGGTCGAGCATCGAACGGTCGAGGGTGTCGGTGACGAGCGACGGGTCGATACCACCCAACGGATCGCCGAAGCCGAGAACGAACTTCGAGGCATTGAGCAACTTGATACCGAGGCGCCGGCCGATTTTCATCTGGCCTTCGTCGAACGCGGTGTCAGTTCCGGGTCGACCCGACGATGCCCAGTAGCGGACTGCGTCGGAGCCGTACTGCTCGAGCAGTTCGGTCGGAACGATGACGTTGCCCTTCGACTTCGACATCTTCTTGCGATCGGGGTCGAGGATCCAGCCGCTGAGAGCGCAGTTCTTCCACGGCACCGTGTCGGCATCGAAGTGAGCACGGACGACGGTGGAGAACAGCCACGTTCGGATGATGTCGTGGGCCTGCGGCCGGACATCCATGGGAAAGGTCTTCGCGTAGAGGTCCTCGTCGGTTCGCCAGCCGCAGGTGATCTGCGGTGAGAGCGACGACGTAGCCCAAGTGTCCATAATGTCGGGCTCGCCGAGAAAGCCACCGGCCTGGCCGCGCTGCGACTCGTCGTACCCGAGAGGAACGTCGGTCGACGGATCGATCGGCAGTTGATCGGCGGATGGCACCAGCGGCTGATCCCAGATCGGTTCGCCAGCGGTGTCGAGCGGATACCAGAGGGGGATCGGCACACCGAAGAATCGCTGACGAGAGACCAGCCAGTCACCGTTGAGGCCATCAATCCACGACGCGTAGCGGGTCTGCATGTAGCCGGGGACCCAGTTCATCTGGTCGCCGCGATCGATGAGTGCCTGGTTGAGGTCGGCATCGCGGCCGCCATTGCGGATGTACCACTGACGGGAGCTGACGATCTCGAGTGGCTTGTCGCCCTTCTCGAAGAACTTCACCGGATGGGTGATGGGGCGAGGCTCGCCGTCCATTTCGCCGGCTTCAGTGAGCATCGTGGCGATCTCGGCCTGGGCGTTCTTCGAGCGCAGCCCAGCGAGGCGTTGGTAGGCCTCAGCCGCGTCGCCGGCCGCGATCCACTCGGGAGTCTCGGCGGCAAACTTGCCGTCGCGCTGAATGACCGTGCGGACCGGTAGGTCGAGCTCACGCCACCAAGTGACGTCGGTGGTGTCGCCGAAGGTGCAGATCATGGCGATGCCGGTGCCCTTGTCAGGCTGGGCAAGTTCGTGGGCCACGACGGGAACTTCGACCCCGAACAGCGGTGACGTGACCGTACCCCCGAAGGAGGGCTGGTAGCGCTCGTCGTCGGGGTGGGCAACGAGGGCGACGCAGGCGGGCACGAGTTCGGGGCGGGTGGTGTCGATCCAGATATCGGGCGTATCGCCGACGCCGGCGAACCGGAGCTTGTGATAGGCGCCCGGCATCTCTTTGTCCTCCAGTTCGGCCTGGGCGACCGCGGTCTGGAAGGTGACATCCCACAGCGACGGCGCTTCGATTTGGTAGGCCTGGCCGGCGGTCAGATTGTCGATGAAGGCGAGCTGGGAGATACGGCGACAGTGATCGTTGATCGTCTCGTAGGTTCGGGTCCAGTCGACCGAGAGGCCGAGTCGGCGGAACAAACTTTCGAAGGCCTTTTCATCCTCGACTGTGAGCTGGATACACAGCTCGATGAAGTTGGGTCTACTGATGGAGATGGTCGGGCGCTTGCCTACCGCCTTCTCGTCACCGGCGTCGGCGGGGGCAGTGAAGCTGGGATCGTAGTGGAGCGACGGGTCGCACCGGACCCCGAAGTAGTTCTGGACGCGCCGCTCGGTTGGCAGGCCGTTGTCGTCCCACCCCATTGGGTAGAAGACGTTCTTGCCGGCCATGCGCTGGTAGCGGGCGACGGTGTCGGTATGGGTGTAGCTGAAGACATGGCCGACGTGCAGGGAGCCGGAGACGGTGGGCGGTGGCGTGTCGATCGAGAAGACCTGATCGCGGGTCGTGTCGGTGCGAAAGTGGTAGATGCCTGCCGCGTCCCATACCGCGTCCCACTTGTCCTCGAGGCCGGCGAGGTCGGGCTTGTCGGGGATGTGGGACGTGGTCATAGGACTGCGAGGATACCGGCCTCCCTCGGGTGCGAGTGTGGCAGCAAGCCCGCCATGAACCCCGACCATCACGGCTGCTCATCGGTTAGGGCACGAATGCGCAGCTACAACCAATGACCGGACTAGAGATTGTCGTCGTTGGCGTCGCTGCGCTGGTTACCGCTGCCCTCACCACCGTTGCCGGCGCGGGCGGTGGGATGATCCTGCTGATCGTGATGCTGCAGTTCGTCGATCCGCTTGTCGCTATCCCAGCGCACGGCGTCATCCAGCTTTTCAGCAACGGGACTCGGGCCGTAACCCTGCGCCGAGACGTCGACTGGCGTTTGATCGTTCCGTTCGTCGTTCCGCTGCTTCCGGCGACGGCGATCGGCTATCTCATCGCCGAATCGATCCCGCGTTCCAGTGGACGGGCGGTCATCGGGCTCTTTGCTCTCCTCGCCGTCTGGTGGCCAGCCGCCACCGCATGGCTCGCGCCCAAGCCGGGGCGGGGTTCGCGTTTCGGAATCGTGGGTGCCGTCGCTGGACTGCTCAATCCGACCATCGGGGCCGTTGGGCCAGTGTTGGCGCCGGCATTTCGTGCGGCCACCGCGGATCACGTGAGCATGGTCGCCACCGCTGCGGTTGCCCAGGCACTCGGCCATGTCACCAAGGTCACGGCATTCGCAATCGTCGGCTATGCGTGGTCCGACCACCTCGCCATGATGATCGTCGGCACAGTGGGGGTGGTCGTTGGGACGAGGGCGGGTGCCCACTGGCTCCGTCGCCTCGATGCGGTGAAGCTGACCTGGCTGTTCAGGGTGGCCGTGAGCGCCGGCGCGGCCCGCCTGTTGAGCGCGTGGGCATGGTGAGACACCGGGCGGTCATCGATGGCCGCATCGGCGTATGTGGAAGCCAACACGGCGATGGATAATGTACGGTCTTGTTACCCATGAGTAACCATTCATGCCTGCCAGGAGACTGACATGTCCGAATTCTCACTCGCGTTGAGCGAAGACCAGGTCACGCTTCAGAAGTGGATCCACGAGTTCGCCGTCGACGTGATCCGACCGAACGCAGAGGAATGGGACGAGGCGGAAGCTTTCCCGTGGCCGGTGGTGAAGCAGGCGGCTGAGATCGGCCTGTACGGCTGGGAGTTCATGGCCGAGATCATGATGAACGACCCGACCGGCATCACGACCGTTATGGCGATCGAGGAAATCTTCTGGGGTGACGCCGGCATCGGCATGGCCCTGATGGGTTCCGGCCTTGCCGCGGCGGGCATCGCTGCATCCGGTACCCCTGAGCAACTCATGGAGTGGGTGCCGCAGTGCTACGGCACGGCCGACGACGTGCTGGTAGGCGCGTTCTGCGCTTCGGAACCCGACGCCGGCTCCGATGTGAACGGCTACCGCACCTCTGCCCGCTACGACGAGGCGACCGACGAGTGGGTGCTCAACGGGACCAAGGCGTGGATCACCAACGGTGGTATCGCCAACATCCACGTGGTGGTCGGGGTCGTCGCCCCCGAGTTCGGCTCGAAGGGTCACGCGTCGTTCATTGTCCCGCCCAACACCCCCGGCCTCTCGATGGGCCAGAAGTACAAGAAGCACGGCATCCGGGCATCGCACACCGCCGAGGTCGTCCTCGATGATGTGCGAGTCCCCGGTCACTGTCTTCTCGGCGGGAAGGAAAAGCTCGACGAGCGACTCGCCCGCGTGCGCGAAGGCAAGCCCGGTAACGCCCAGGCCGCCATGCAAACCTTCGAGGCCACCCGGCCAGCAGTCGGCGCGCAGGCACTCGGCATTGCCCGCGCCGCCACCGAGTACGCAACCGAGTACGCGAAGGAACGCCACGCCTTTGGCAAGCCGATCATTATGAATCAGGGAATTGCGTTCATACTCGCCGACATGGCCACCGAGGTGGAGGCCGCCCGGGCCCTCATCTGGAAGGCCGCCTGGCTCGGCAAGCAGCAGGCGTTCAAGAACGCCGAAGGTTCGATGGCCAAGCTCAAGGCCGGACGGGTCGCCACGTGGACGACTGAGCGCGCCATCCAGGTGCTCGGCGGTTACGGCTACACCCGTGAGTACCCCGTCGAGCGCTGGCATCGCGATGCCAAGATCCACGACATCTTCGAAGGCACCGAACAGATCCAGCAGCTGGTGATCAGTCGGGCCCTGTCGGGGATGCGGATCGAGTAGCTAGTCGATCCGCAGCTCGAGTTCGTCGATTCGCTCCCGGATATCTTCCGGTAGTGGGCCAGCGGCCTCGGCAGCGATGCATTCTCCGAGCTCGGTTCGATTTTTTACGCCGAGCACGACGGAGTCGACGCCGGTCATGTCGAGGGCGTAGCGGTGCGCGGTGGCGGCGGCCGAGAGACCGAGTCGGGCGCAAAGTTCACGGTAGGGCGCCGCAGCGCGGAAGTCCGTCGCCTCGGGATGGTTGTCGGACATGGTGCGGTCGATCGCGTCGGTCAGTGCGCCGGCTTGGACGGCGCGAATTCCCATCACGCCAATGTCGAGCGCCGTTGCCGTAGCAATGATCTCTCGCGGCTGGGCCCGACCGGCATAGCGGCGCATCCCACCCGGTGAGTCCATGAGGTTCGCGACCGCCTGTACGACGTCAGGTTTGGTCTCGTGGTTGAGCGCCTTGAGGATCGTGGCCGGGACACCGGTCCCGGTGAGCGCCCAACCTCCGATCGTCTGGTCGGTCGTCAACGCTTCGAAGGCGGGAATGACCTCGTCGAGGTACTGCGACCAGGGTGTGGCAAATGCCGCTCGGTGCTGGTTGCCATGGGCATAGTCGTAGTCGTCCTCGCAGATGTTCGAGTGCAGGAAGAGGAGGTCGACCCGGTCGAGTTTCATCGCTTCGAGGCTGGCCTCGAGCGTGGCTCGAATTTTTGCGTCTGCCTCGCCAACCGGCTGCTCGCCGAGCATGACCTTTGTGGTGATCCGCACCCCGGCGGGCAGGTCACCTGCGAACGCATCGGCGATGACGTTCTCGAAATCGCCGTAGATCGGTGCTGCATCGAGCAGGTTGATGCCAGCATCGATCGCAGCGTGCATCGTTTCGACGGCCTCGCCGCGGGTCGTCTCACCCCAGACCTGGCCGAGCCCGCCCCCTCCAAGAGCGAGTCGAGAAATCTGTTCAAGGGGGCCGAGTGACGTGAAGCGCATGAGGATCGCAGCTTTGCACGCTGGTCGGCTGACATGCGTTCGTCACCGTCGGCTGGTGGTTCGTGCCCTGCGGTGAGCCACCAGCTCAAGGTCGAACTCGACGATGTCTAGCGGCCGAGTACGAGTTCGGCGGCTGCGGCTCCCCAGGCATCGGAGCCCTTCGCGCCTTGCCCGTTGCCGGCGACCGCAACGATCAGTCCTGATTCGACCGCTTCGATCAACGGAAAACGATCGGGCGTGTAGCTCACGATGCACGGCTTCGTCCGCAGCGATAGGAACTCGACGTCGGGCCAGAGCGACTTGAGCGCTGGCTGAAGCAGTGGCAGGTAGTCCGGGTCGGTGTTTGATCGGAACCACCGC
This sequence comes from Acidimicrobiales bacterium, assembly GCA_029247365.1. Classification (GTDB taxonomy): domain Bacteria; phylum Actinomycetota; class Acidimicrobiia; order Acidimicrobiales; family Aldehydirespiratoraceae; genus UBA11606. The sequence continues at coordinate 44,307 of JAQWLJ010000059.1, forward strand.
TGGATCTCGGCCAGCTCGGTGGGCCAGGTGTCGAACGTCGAGTTGGCACCGAGCTTGATGCAGTACCGCCCGTCGGGGAACTGCAGCGGCGGCGTCATGTAGATGTCATCGATCCCGTCGGGGTCGATCTGATGAAGGACGGTCGGGTAGTTACTGAGCTCGACAGCATCGGCTTGCGACACTTCGCCGAGGATGATGATTTCGGTCTTGACCGTGGTGTTGACCGGTCTGGGCATCACATCGAGGGCGTTGACGAACGCGCCGGTGGCAACCACGACTTGCTCGGCGTCGTAGGTCGAGCCTCCGAACGTTTCGATCTGGTAGCCCCCGCCGGTTCGGGGCTTCAGGGTGGTTGCGACGTCGTCGACGAGCTGTCCTCCGGCACGCTGGGTCAGCACTTCCTGGGCGGCGATCAGCCGCTTTGGGCGGATATAACCGGCTGGCGCCGGGTCGAGCGCAACCTCATGCGTTGTCGGGAAGTCGATTCGCGGCCACCACTGCTTCCAGCCGACGTCGCCGGGCGACCAGTAGTTTTCGGGCTGGCCGTGGTCGCGCAGGAACGCCATCGAAACACCGTGCTTGCCGTCGAGTTCGGGTCGGGAAGCGAAGAGTGCCCCGACGGGCCGGTAGAACCCGATCCCGCTCCGTTCCTCGATCGACCGGTATGCGTCGACGGCCCGAGCGGTGAATGGGGCCCACCGTTCGTCCCGGTCGAGCCGGCGGGTCAGTCGGGCTTCGTCATCGTGGCTCGAGTAAATGCCAGCATCGCCGCCGGGGGCGGTAGGTCCGATCGCGACGATCGAACAGCCGGCCTCGGCGAGGTGGCGGGCTGCTGCCGAGCCGAACAGCCCGCGTCCGATCACGGCGACGTCGAAGGTGTCTACGGTGCTCACGTGACCAGTGGTGCCTCTGGGTCGCGGACCCACTCCTGCAGACTTGCGATGTAGACGGCAGGGTCGCGATAGCCGAGACGGATCATGGTGAAGACGTCGACCGACGCTGCGATGCCGCCGCCTCAATAGGCGACGACCCGGGCTTCGTGGCGCTCTGGGAAGTGATGGCGAACGTCGTTGAGGGGCCGGAACCGCCCGGTGTCCTGATCGATCAGACCGGCGGCGGACACGTTGATTGCGCTCGGAATGTGGCCGGGCCGACCGTAGGGGGCGACCTCGCCGGCAAAAACCGGTGCTGGAAGCGCGTCGATCAGGCAGGTTGCTCCGTCGGCCATGGCCGTCATGACCTCGTCCTTGTCGGCGACGAGGCGGGGCCGCAGCGAAACCGTCAGTGATCCCGTGCTGTCGGCGCCGTCGGTGTCGCCGGCCTCGGTTGGACGGCCCTCATCGCGCCACGCTCGCATGCCTCCATCGAGGATTGCGGCGTTGTCGAATCCCAGCCACCGGAGCATGAACCAGACCCGCGCCGCCCACATCGACCCGTTGTCGTCATAGAGCACGACCCGCGAACCGTCATTCACTCCGAGCCGCTCGAAGGCGGCGGCCAGGTCGTCGGGTGCCGGCAGGGCGAATCGATTGTGTGAGTCGACGTCGCAGAGGTCACCGGTGAGATCGCCGAACCGGGCACCCGGGATGTGGGCCTCGACGAACGCTGCCCGCCCGCTCTCGGACTCGTACCCGTTCGGCCCCATCGTCAGGTACACGGTCGCGTCGATGACGACCAGGTCGCCGCCTCCGAGTTCGCCAGCCAGCCATTCACTCGTCACCAAGAGATCCATAGCCCAACAGTAGGCCACGAGATCGAGCGAGTTAGCGGGCAGCAGATCCTGCCCCAGCCCTTTCTCGCGTCCGGGCGAGCGCCCTAGGGTCCACCCATGCCACGACGCAGCGGATGGATCGTGAACCTCATCAAACAACGCGGGTTGGGCTGACCATGCGACTCTCCCGTCCCCGCATCCCGGCCCTGGCCGACCACGAACTCAATGACGAACAGCGCAAGGCCCTTGAGCCATATCGAGGCGGTGAGTATGGCGTGTTCAATATCTTCCGGACGTTCGCCCATGCCCCCCGTCCGCTGCGCCGGTTCGGGTTCTGGGCCGGGTACATCCTCGGTCGCCACAACTCGTTGCCGCCCCGCGAACGAGAGCTTGTAATCCTCCGAGTCGGTGTCGTCTGTCGCGCAGGCTACGAGTGGGCCCAGCACGTCGTGATCGGACGCGATGCCGGTCTGACCGACGAAGAGATCGAGCGGATCAAGGCCGGCGCTGATGCCCAGGGGTGGTCAGCGGCCGATTCCATACTGCTTCGCGCAGTCGATGAGCTCGTCGGTGATCACTTCATCACTGACGCCACGTGGGCGTCGCTCGCCGATGACGCCGGGCTCGACGACCGACAACGTATGGATGTCGTTTTTACGACGGGGCAGTACACGCAGGTATCGATGATGCTGAACACCTTCGGTGTCCAGCTCGACGAGTTCCTCGTCGCCGACCCCGACCTCACGACGTGAGCGCAAGTCGGCTCACCGTGACGAGGGCGATCGCAGGGATAACGCGGTGCGACGCGCAGGTCCCGCTCAGGCGACGAATGGGCGCTGTGATGGACGCTGCGAACGCGACGCTCTTCATCGCATTGGACGAGGCTCGGTGCCTGACCGGTGTGCTCCTACTCGTGACCGGCGGATTGGTGTCGTGATGGCCGTCGACCTCGAGACTCGGATCCGAAACGCCTGGCTCGGCCGGGTCAGCGGCTGCATGCTCGGCAAGCCCGTCGAAATCCTGTCGATGCGGCAGGGGCATGATGCGCTCAGTAACTATCTGTCGACCGCCGGCGCGGTGGAACTTCGCGACTACGTGCCACTGGTCCCCGACACGATGGTTGCGTCGCTCTTTCCCGAGACCTGCCGCGGGCATCTCGAGGTCGCAATCCCCGATGACGACATTAACTACACAGTGCTCGCCCTCATGTTGATCGAGCAGTACGGGCTTGACTTCACCACCGAGGACGTGGGCCGGGCCTGGCTCTCGTGGCTGCCGGGTGGCATGACGTTTACCGCCGAGCGCGAGGCGTACGTCCACCTACTCGAGAAGGCGGGCATGGGGTTCACGTTTGGTGTCCCGGCCGAGTTCGACGTCGCTGAATGTGCGGACAACGAGTTCAACGACTGGATCGGTGCCCAAATTCGGGCCGACCTCTACGGTTGGATCGCGCCGGGTCAGCCCCAGCTCGCGGCCGAACTCGCCCGCCGCGACGCTGCGCTCTCTCACGCGGCGGAGGGTGTGTACGGTGCCCAGTTCGTCGCCGCGGCCGGAGCCGGGCTCGTTGGAGGTGCATCGATTCCCGATGCGGTCGATGCTGCTGCCGCAACCATCCCCGCCGAGAGCGAGTGTGCGGCCGCAATCGACCTCGCCCGGCGGGTTGCGTCTCGCGGGGATGGCCCGGCCGAGATCCATGCGACGTACGCCGACCTCTCGCCCGTTCACACCATCAACAACCTTGCGCTCGTCGTGTGGGGTCTGACCCGAGGTGCCGACGACTTCTCGGTCGCGATCGGCGACACGGTGGCAGCAGGATGGGACACCGACTGCAACGGAGCGACCGTTGGCGCGCTCTGGGGTCTCACCGGTCGTCCGATTCCAGCTCACTGGTCTGACCCGTGGCAGGGACGGATTCAGACGTCGCTGGCCGGTGTCGGCGAGCTGCATGTCGACGACCTGATCGCGCGCACGGTCGCTATCTGCCAACGTTGACGTCAGGGAGGCACCGATGACCGAAGCACGACCAGGCCCACTCAGCGGGTTCCGGGTCCTCGAACTGACCACTACCGTTTCCGGACCGATGTGCGGAATGACCCTCGCAGATCAGGGAGCCGAGGTCATCAAGGTGGAGCCGCCGATGACCGGTGACACCGCCCGTTACCTCGGCCCGGAGCGAGGCGGCTTCACGTCGCTGTTCTCCACCCTCAACCGAAACAAGAAGTCCGTTGCCCTCGACCTGAAGGACGCCGAGCAGCAGGCGATCTTCCTGAAGCTTGTCGAGTCGGCTGACGTCATCCTCGAGAACTACCGACCGGGGGTGCTCGACCGCCTCGGCATCGGCTACGAGGCGCTGTCGAAGATCAACCCGCAGATCGTGTACGCGTCGATCACCGGTTACGCCGACGGGCCATACGAGAACCGACGGGTCTTCGATCCACTGATCCAGGCCACCAGCGGCACGGCGTGGGCCCAGGGTGAGGGCGATCCCGAAAACATCAAGACAATCATCTTCGACAAGGTCACTGCGCTCACCACCGCACAGGGGATAACGGCCGCACTGCTCGAACGAGAGCGAACCGGGGAGGGCCAGTTCCTCCCCGTGACCATGCTCGAGTCGGCACTGAGCTACCAGTGGAATGACGTGTTTTGGTCGCGCGCGTGGGTCGGTGACGGTGTCACCGAGGCACCCGGCGAACTGGCTGAGTGGTTCCCGATGTTCCAGGCCAAGGACGGGCCGGTGATGATGATCCTGCTCAACAACGCGCTGATTGAGCTGCTGTCGGTTTGGCGCGGCTCGGAGCTGCACCTCGATCCGCGTTTCTCATCGATCCAGGCGCGCTATAAGAACCGGGATGCCTTTGTTGTTGCCGTCAACGAACTGATCGCTGACGTCGAGGTCGATGAGGTCTGCGAGACGCTTGATGCATTCGGTGTTCCCGTCGCTCGTGTCAACTCGCTTGACGAGGTCATGGACGATCCGCAGGTACAACATCTCGGTTCGATCATCGAGACCGAACATCCCCATGGTGGAGTGATACGTCTCGCTCGGCCGCCGGTGCCGTTCCACGGTCATCGGGAGACCGCCGAGACGTTCCCGCGCAACCACGCGCCGACTGTCGGACAGAACAGCGTTGAGATTCTGACGGCGGTGGGCATCGACCCGGCGACCATCGCCGAGCTCCAGGCCCGTGACGAGGCCAACGGTGAAATTCTCCGGGCAATGCTCGAAGCCGCGAGGGCAGGAAGCTGACCCGATGTCCAATCGGCTCCAGCTCGTGGTTGTCGTTCCCGAAGTCGAAGGATCGATGCGATGTCCGTGTGAGGTGATCGAACTCAAATCCGGCAGCGGCCGCAACGAGTGCAAGCATTGATCGCGTGACAGCGAGACCGTGCCAAGCGGAATCACAGCGGTGCTGCGATCTCGTGGCTCGAGGTCGCAGCTGTCGACGCTGCATGCGAGTTGGTTCGAGTCTCGGGCAGACGCAGCGAGGGCGGTGACCCCGGCAGCTGCTACGTCGTGATGCGCGGTCTACTGCGGTACCGGCCTGGTTGGGGCGGGTAGGGTCGACCGATGCAGGCCCCGTTCAGACTTCTCCAGACGCTTCGGGGGACAGTGGAACTCGGTCTGCTGCTCGCCACTGGCGTGGCGACTGCGACATTCGTGGCAACCCCGCTGATTCTCCCGGCGGTCGCAGCGCGCTTCGACATTGGCACGGGTTCGGCTGGCCTGTTTTCAGCAGCACAACTCGGGCTCTTCGTTGTCGGGTCCTGGGGAGCACCCCGATTGTTCGAGCCGAGCCGGCGTCTGTTCGTGGGTTCATTGCTGGCGCTGGCCTCGGCGAGTTGCACCAGCATCCTGGCCCCGGAGTTCTCGGTGTTGGTCGCCTCGCGAGCGCTTGCGGGCCTATCGCTCGGGGTACTCACCTGGCTCGCGTATTCGCAGGTGTTCGGAGACACCGAGCGGACCGGTGACGTTGCCGTTATCGGCCCGCTGACGGGCGTGCTGGCCGCACCGCTCATCGGTGTTGCGTTGCAGGCCGGCGATGATCGCACCGTGTTTGCGATTCTCGCCGTTCTCGCGCTCGTGCCGCTTTCGTCGATCCCGCAGTTCTCCGTTGCCGATGTCCGCTCGACGGGTCGCAACAAGCCGGTGCCGCAGGCGCTCGTACTGATTGTTGCCCTTGCGCTGATGACGTTCGGTGGGGCGGGGGTCTTCGTGTTCCTTGGTGCCGCGGCGGTTGAGCAGTACGGGATGGACCCCTTCGTCGTATCGCTGGTCTTCTCTGCCAATGCCGCAGCCGGAATTCCGGCGGCTCGTTGGCGAGGGGCTCGCCGGTTCTCCGGTGCCTGGTTCTTTCTTCCTGCGGTGTTCGCAGTCGTACTCGGATTTGCCGACCAGCAGCCCGTGTACTGGCTCCTCGTTACGATCTGGGGCTTCTGTTTTTGGATGGCGATACCCGGCGTCTACAACCTTCTGGCCGAGCGATCGCGCTATCCGGCCGAACGTGCCGGTGACGCCCAGGCGGCGATGGCTGCGGGACGGGCCTTCGGGCCACTGGCTGGCGGTGTGGTCGTTGGGGTCGGGGGCTTCGGGGCCCTCGGCGTTGCCGGGGCCGCAGTGATGCTCGTTGCCGCAGCGGCGATGCTGACTGTTGAACGCTCCAATACCGGGGTACTCGATCAGGGGGAGCCGACGTGAGCAGCGCGGCCAGTCACGACCACTACGACGCCATATCGATCGCGTTCCTCGCCCACCTCTGGGGCGAGGGATTCATGTCGCCGGGCGGCCCCGACGAGGTCAGCCGCGTCGTTGGCGATTTCGACCTCGCGGGGAAGCGGGTGCTCGACATCGGATGCGGGGCCGGTGGGCCGACCATCACCCTCGCAGCTCGCCACGACGCTGGTTTGGTGATCGGGATCGACGTGGAGGAACCCGGCCGTGCGGCGGCTCAGGCGCTTGTGGATCGGCACGGCCTCGGTGATCGAGTCGAAATCCGGCTCGTCGAGCCCGGGCCGTTTCCGTTCGCCAACGCCACGTTCGACATCGTGTTCTCGAAGGACTCGATCATCCATATCACCGACAAGGACGCCCTCGCCGCAGAGGCCTTCCG
>JAQWLJ010000068.1 GCA_029247365.1 Acidimicrobiales bacterium
GACGGGCAGCCGGCCCGAGCGTGCCTGATGCTCGCGGTCCAGGCTGATGGCGCCGAGATCACCACGATCGAAGGCCTCGCTGACGGCGACGAGATGCATCCCGTCCAGAAAGCGATGAAGGAGGCGATGGCCTTCCAATGCGCGTTTTGTTCGCCTGGCTTCCTGATGAGTGCGGTCGCCTTGCTTGAGGAGAACCCGAACCCCACCACCGAGGAGATTCGCAAGGAACTCTCCGGGAATCTCTGCCGGTGCACCGGCTATCAGTCGATCGTCGCCGGCGTCGAAACCGCAGTTGAGCTGATGCAGGGAGGTAAGTGATGGCCACCCAGACTTCCGGACTCGGTTTTGTTGGCCAGTCGGTCACGCGGGTCGAGGACGACCGCTTTCTGACCGGCACGGGGCAGTTCGTCGCTGACGTCCAGCCCGAGGGTGGGTTGCACGCAGCGTTCGTCCGCAGCCCGTTTCCGCACGCCACGATCACCGGCGTCGACACCAGCGAGGCGAAGCGGCTCGCAGGTGTGGTCGCCGTCTACACCGGCGCGGAACTCAACGAGGGCGCGCACCCGTTCGTGCCTCTCGCCTCGTCACCTGGCGGCTACAGCCCGCTGTACAGGCCGATGGCCGACGGGAAGGTCCGCCACATCGGTGACCCGGTTGCGCTCGTTGTTGCCGAGTCTCGCCATGTCGCAGAGGACGCCGCCGAACTCGTAGTCGTCGACTACGACATGCTCGACGGGGTCGGCTCGATCGACAAAGCACTCGCTTCTGGCGCGCCTCAGCTGTGGGAAAAGGCCGACGGCAACACGCTGCACGACCACACCGACACATACGGTGAAGTCGACGCAGTGTTCGATGCCGTCGACCGCGTGGTCAAGATCACCCTTGAGAGCCACCGGCAGGCCAACCAGCCGATGGAGACCCGAGGCACCGTTGTCGAGGTGTCCCCGGCCACCAACCATCTGACAATCCACAACACGTCGCAGGGACCCCACGTCCTGAAGTGGGCAATCGCTGCCCAGACAGTGAACCAAGGTCGGCTCAAGTCACTGTGGCAGTTCCTTCGAAACAAGAGTCGCCGCAAGGCGTTCTTCTCGGCCGCGAAGGAGTTTCGGACGTCCAACGCGGACGACTTGAAGAAGCAAGACAACGCAGGAATGAAGAGCCAACTCAAGAAGGATCGCTCCCTGCTCAAGCACATGAGCCAGATGGGACTCGGCCTGCTGGCCAAAGACGACTATCCGACGATCACCTCGGTCGACATCGGTGGTGGCTTCGGGGCGAAAGGCCCTGTGGCCCGCGAGGATCTGCCGATCGCGATCGCGGCGCTGCGGCTCGGCAAGACCGTGCAGTGGATCGAAGATCGCGTCGAGAACCTGACCGACGGCGGCCACGCTCGTGAGGAGCGTTTCCACGTCGAGGTCGCGGTTGACGACGACGGCACCATGAAAGGGCTGCGAGTCGACGCCGTTGTCGACGCCGGGGCGTACCCGTCGTTCCCGTTCGGAGCCAGCATGCTGCCCGGCCTGTGGAAGGTGTACATGCCGGGCCCGTACCACTTCGAGGCATTCCAACTACGCACCCGAGTCGTTGCCACCAACAAAGGTCGGTTCGTGCCGTACCGCGGTCCGTGGGCCAACGAGACGTTCATGCGCGAGCGGGCAATCGATGCCGTCGCCGCCGAACTTGGCATGTCGCCCACCGATGTTCGAGCGAAGAACATGATGACGGAAGCTGACGCTCCGTCGCACTTCCTCACCGGCCCAACGATCGATGAGACCATGTCGACCCGCAAGACCTTTGAGCGGGCCGTCGAGATGATCGATAGCGACGAGATCGCACAGATGAAGGCCGAGGCTGAGGCTCGAAACCACCGGATCGGGCTCGGCATCGCCAGCTACCACGAGGCCGCCCCTGGCCCTCCCGACTTTGCAGATGCCATGAGCCCGGGAGCGGGAATCTTGGTGAAAGAAGACGGTCGGGCGACGATCGAAGCCGACGGCCGGATCATCATGTACACGTCGCAGGTGCCGCACGGACAGAGCCACCAGACCACCTACAAGCAGGTTGTGGCCGACGAGTTCGGTGTCTCGATGGACGATGTCGAAATCAACTGGGGCAACACCGACAAGTCGCAGTTCAGCTTCATCGGCACAGGCGGCAGCCGAGGCGGACCGCTCGGTGCGGGCGTCATGCGCAAGACTGCTCGTCAGGTAAAGAGCAAAATGGTCGAGCTGGCTGCCGACATGCTCGAAGCGAACAAGGACGACATCCAGATTGTCGATGGCAACATCCACGTGTTGGGTGTTCCGGCCCGCGGGCTGTCGTTCGCAGACGTCGCCGGTGAAGCCGCAAAGCGCAACGGCGTGTCGGCTGGCCCCGTGTTCAGCTATGCCGAAAAGTATGCGGGGGTCGGGAACGGTGGGTGGTCGTGTGCTACCCACGTCGCCGTAGTCGACATCGACCTCGACACCGGCCAGGTCGAGATCCCGAAGTACCTCGTGGTCGAGGACTGCGGGCCGATCATCAATCCCGCCATTGTCGATGGTCAGGTGCGCGGCGGCGTGGCGCAGGGTATCGGTGCGGTCTTCTACGAGAACGCCTATTACGACGACGACGCCAACCTGCTCACCACGACCTACATGGACTACCTGATCCCGACGGCAATGGAGATCCCGGAGATCGAGATCGAACACTTGGAGACGCTCACGACGGGCGAGAACGACTTCCGCGGTGTGGGTGAGGGTGGCATGATCGGTGCCCCGGCGGTGCTGTGCAACGCAGTGTCCGACGCGCTCGGCGTCCAGATCACTGAGCAGTATCTTCCGCCGACCCGCATCCTCGAGCTTGCCGGCGTCATTGAGCCCGACTGACCTCAACGATTAGGGGACGTACTCGCCTGTCCAGGCCAAAACCGTCATCGCGACTAGGCCTGCTGCGCTGATGGCGAGTGCGAAGCGCCACAACAGGGTCCGGCCGAGGTCGGTGACCAGGGCGGCAAACCCGATCATGATCGGGTAGGCGTTGAGGGTGTAGCGCTCGAGTGAGTTCCAGTTATCGGCACTGATCGCGACCAGCACGATCGCGCCGGTGTAGATCGCCTCCGGCCGTCCGACATAGCGGGCCACCATCCAGACGCCAACGATCGCAAGCAAGGCAAAAGGAAGGTGAAGGCCGTCGCCGAACATCTCGTCACCGACAATGTCGTCGAACCCGCGCGAGATGCGACGGAGCGGATCGACGAACTCGCCCCGATGGGCCTCCTGGGAGTCGACCGGGGCAAAGAACTCCCCATGCTCGCGCAGCGAGATCAGTCCGAACACGGCGAAACCGAGGAAGGGAGCGACGAGTGCCAGCGCCTGGCGCGCTCCCTCCCTGGCGGCGACGCGGCCGTCGGCCAGCATGACCGCAACAATGAGCGCCGCGAAGGCGAGGCCGGTCGGTCGGGTGAGCGTGGCGAGAAAGCCGGCTGCGGCCACGTGCTCCCACCGCCGGTCGCGCAGGGCAAGCCCCGCCCAGGCGGTGAGCACAAGGAACAATGCTTCGCTGTAGGCGATGACGAGTACAAATGACGCCGGCCACAACGACACCAACCAGATCGTCCGGTGGGCGATGACGGTGTTCTCGCTGATGCGGAGGGCCAGTACCCCGATCATCAACGCCGCGCCGAGTGCGGCGATATTGGCGACGATGACGAGGCCAATCGACGCGTTGTCGAGGAACGGCAGTCCAACGATGCGACCGAGCAACGGGAAGAGCGGGAAGAACCGGATCTCTTCTTCGCCGGGCCGATAGCCATTCTCCGCGATCGCTCGGTACCAGTCGCCGTCCCAGGTGAGCAGCCCACGGTCGAACCAGGGGTACGGCCCGCGATCACCTGATTCGAGCAGACCGACGATCACCGCCGAGATGCCGACCAGGACGCGGGCTGCAAGCCACGCAAGTCCCGCAGTCCGCAGCAAGTCGCGTGGGGGTCCGGTCACGGCGCCAGCGGGGAGAAGTGCAAGAGATTCATCGGCTCGAAGACCTCGCCGTTGGCGACGATCAGGGTGGTTGCGGGTCCGCGCCGGTCAGCGAGTTCCTTCGCCAACCGTTCGCACTGGTCGCCGAAGGTCCGATAGCCACCAGTGAACGCCAACCAGACGTCAGCATCACCCCAGCGTTCGTTGATCTCGTTGGCGATGAGGGCCGGGTCAGCGGCGGCGTTGCGTTCGGCGTAGTCGGTCCAATCGACCCGTGCAGCAGGTCCAAGCGTTGGGTAAACAACGACCTCGATCCCGTCGGGCAGGTAGCGTGCAACGGCCGGGCCCAACTGGTCGGGACAGACGACGACCACATCAGGCCGGGCGTCGTCGGCGACAACCGCTTCGGCGACCTGTTGCCCCTGGCTGCGGTCGTCGCGAACCTGGTCGAGTGAGCCGAGCAGGCCAAGCCCGACTGCGGCGATAAGGACACCGGTGCGAATGAGGGCGTCGCCGATTTGGGCGATGCCCCGGCCCGCCAGTACGAGCACGAACGCGACCACGATCGAGAAGTAGCGGCCTGCGAACGCCGAGCCGAGCACCCCGGCTGCACCGAGCCCGCACGCCAGCGCGAAGCCGACGAGCAAGGTGAGCGGGCGCGATGCGCTGACGACCCGGAAGTCGAGATCAAGGCGCCAGCGATCGCGCTGGTCGCCGAGTAGCCCCAGTGTGAGCACGATCAACAACAGGCCGAAGAGGGCGATGGCATGGCCAGCCTCACGCCCGCCGGCGAACTCCGTGACGCCGGTGACGAACGACGAGACCGGGTTGCGGTTCACGGCCCACGGCGTGCCGGTGTGGCGGATCTGGGTCAGGAAAGTGGGGACCCAGGGGAGGAAGGCAAGTGATCCGACGATGCCTGCGAGTAGTACCCGTCGGACCACCACGCGGTCGTGGTGGTTGTGCTGGTGCGCGATCACGAGAACCAGCACCCCGGCAGCGACGAGGAAGGCGGCCCAGTAATGCGTGAGGAGCAGCGCGCCGGTTGCGACTGCCACCCCGACCAAACGTGGCCGGGTCGGCCGCTCGAGGGCTGTGTTGCCGAGCAACCACCAGGCGAGCGCGAGAACGACGACCAGGCTGTACATCCGGACCTCGGTCGAATACCGCACGAGGAAAGGCGAGCTTGCCGCCAGCGCAAGCGTGGGGCCGGCAACCCTGCGGCCACCGAGCCGAAGAGCCGCCGCAGCGATGAGCGGAAGAGTTAGCAGGCCCAGAACGGCTGAGAGGGCCCGCACCGCAGTATCGCCATCGCCCGCCACGTCGCTCCACGCACGGACCAGCCAGTAGTAGAGCGGCGGGTGGCCATCGTTGCGGAGGTGACCGCCGATGGAGCCGTAGCCGTCGCTGATCACGGCAAGGGTCTGGGCCTCGTCCAACCACAGAGGCGTCTCGCCGAGCGTGAGGCGAAGCCCCACTCCGGCGACGAGAGCGACACCGGTAACGGCGAGCGGCAGTTGCTCTCGCAGGTCCCGGCCGGACAGCGCATTCATCGAGGGCGAAGTGTAGCGTTCCCATGTGCTGCCTCTCCCTGCGGCACCTTCTGGACCTGGTCAACGACGCAATGCACGAGCGATCTCATTTCCGAACCCACGCGCTGGCGTGCCGACACGCAGTGTCGTATCGATGACGTCCATTGCGAGCGGCCAAGGGCCTGACGACCAGCCGGTAGTGGTTATTGGTGCCGGCCCAGCGGGTCTGACTGCGGCGCTTGAGCTCGTCGAAAGGGGACGCTCGGTCACCGTTTTGGAGGCCGACTCTGTCGTCGGTGGCATCAGCCGAACCGTCGTTGCTGACGGGTGGCGGTTCGACATTGGAGGGCACCGATTCTTCACGAAGGTGCCAGCAGTCAAGCAGCGCTGGCACCAGATTCTCAGCGACGACGACTTTCTCACCCGCGTGCGGCTGAGTCGTATCTTCTACAACCGCAAGTTCTTTGATTACCCGCTCAAGGCGGCCAACGCGCTCCGCAACTTGGGCATCATTGAAGCGCTGCGCGCTGTCGGGTCGTACCTGTGGGCTCGGGTGCGGCCGCCGAAAGACCAGAGCACGTTCGAAGGTTGGGTGTCAGCCCGGTTCGGCCGACGCCTCTACTCGATCTTCTTCGAGAGCTATACCGAAAAAGTGTGGGGTATTCATCCGTCGGTTATGCCCGCCGACTGGGCTGCGCAGCGGATCAAGAATCTGTCGCTCGGGCGTGCCATCGTCGACGCACTGCTGCCGTGGCGGGGTGGTCGCACCGATGTCACCAGCCTGATCGAGGAGTTCCTTTACCCCCGTTTCGGTCCCGGGATGATGTGGGAACGAGCTGCCGAACAGGTCATCGGTAAGGGTGGCTCGATCGTCATGGAAGCCACCGCCGAGGCAGTCCGCTACGAAGACGGCGGCATCACTGAGGTCGTGGTCCGCACGGCCGCTGGGGTGTCGACGTTGCCGGCCTCGGGGGGCGTAATTTCGTCGATGCCGCTCGGCCATCTCGTCCGGGCCATGGATCCGCCGCCACCCGACGACGTACTCGCAGCGGCCGACGGGCTGACGCACCGAGATTTCCTCACCGTTGCGATCACCGTTCCCGAAGATGCCGCCTTCCCCGACAACTGGATCTACATCCATGAACCGGCAGTAGAGGTCGGTCGAATCCAGAACTTCGGGGCGTGGTCGCCGGAGATGGTCGAGCCCGGGACCACGTGCCTTGGGCTCGAGTACTTCGTACAGGAGGGCGACCAACTCTGGACGATGGACGATGCCGATCTGATCGAGATGGCTCGCGCCGAACTCGCGTTGTTGAACCTCGCCGACACCGAGCAGATGGGCGGAGGCTGGGTCGTCCGGATGCCGAAGGCCTATCCCATCTATGACGCTGACTACGCCGGTGCACTCGACAGGATCGGGGCGTGGCTGGCCGAGACCGTACCGGGGGTGCAACCCGTCGGTCGTAATGGCATGCATCGGTACAACAACCAGGACCACTCGATGCTGACCGCAATGCTGGCGGTTGAGAACCTTCACGGCGCCGACAACGATCTGTGGGCGGTCAACGTCGACGATGACTATCACGAAGAGATCGTCGAGAACGACGGCCCCGGCCGCAAACCAATTCACGACTGAGGCGGCGCGCCTAGTAGGGCCAGTCGGCCTTGCTGATTCTGGTGGCGATCAGTGCTTTGCGAACCAGGTTCGTGGCGAACCAGGGCAGTGATGTCGCCTGCCGTAGTGCGTTCGTGACGCGCTGTCGCGGCGCGAGGTCGGCCCGCTCGAACCAGGCCAGCGACCGCTCGCGGCCGACGAATCGCCATCGGCCGGAAACGAAGGTGGTGGTCATCAATGCCAGCGTGACGCCGACCGATGAGAAGCAGTCGTGCACGGCCATTGAGCCGCCGTCGTTGACTTTCGCGCCCCAGCGCACAAGGTCGTCGCGCGCCGGACCGAAGCCGTGAGCTCCGTCGATGTAGAGGAAATCGACGTTGCCGACATCGTCATGCGCGGCCTGGGATCGAGAACGGATGTGCGAGATCCGATCGGTGAGACCGGCGGCGGTGAGATTGGCCCAGAAGCGCTCACTGTCCTCGTTGCCTTCCTCTGCGGTGCCGGTCCACTGCTGAGGACCCCGATCGTTACCGCCGTGCGGATCGATCGCCACAACATCGACACCCTGGGCAGCTGCACTTGCCAGGATCTGTAACGAGCGGGCGCGATAACTGCCGATTTCGACGATCGTTCCGGGTGAGTTGACCGCTGAGGCCAGGTGCCAGAGAGCTCGAGCCTGGCCCTCGCTGCACCACCCCTCGGCCTTGTCGGCGAGGGGCCAGATGTTGTCGAAGGTCGTCGTCATTGTTGGACCTTTCGGACGCGGATCACACAGTTCCAAGTCAGGACCTCTCTGACCCCGGGGATCGAGCAGATGAATCCGAGCTTCGGCCAGTAGCGGGGCTCGACCTGCTCGATCTCGAGGTCGGGGTGCGAGCGCACCAGCCGAAGTGTTGCTCCGATGTGCACGGCGAACAAGCCTTCACCAAAACGGTTCTTGGATGGCGGGCCGTAGCGCTCCTCGTAGATTCGTGAGCCTCGTTCCGGGCCGAGCAGATGCCATGGCGACATGTCATGGCCCCCGTGCGGCGAGTACCAATTCGTCCAGCTCATGTAGCCCCAGCCGCCCGGCCGGAGCACACGGGCCATCTCGTCAAAGATCGCCTGCGTGTCACGTGCATGTTCGAGCAGGTTTGAACAGAACACGCCGTCGAACGTCTCGTCTGCGAACGGAAGGAGTCCGGCGTCGCCCTGAAGTAACCCGGGTAGGGGTGGATCGTTGAACGTGAGTGTCTCGGCGTCACCGTCAAGGCCGGTCACGGTCGCGCCCGCATCGCGCAGCGCTTCGGCGAACCAGCCGGGGCCGCAGCCGGCATCGAGCACCGTGGTGCCGGCAAGGCCGTAGCGATGGTTGAGGTCGAGGGCTGATTCGGCGGCGAGGGCGCGGTAGAACGGCGCCGGATCCTCGCGCTCCTGGCGGAACAGACGCCACATCGTGCGCAGGCGCGCAACCCCCCGGCCGTTGGGGTGCTCATCCAATGGAGGACTGGAGGTTGCGACGTCGCCTGTAGATGTCATTCGCAGGTGAAGTGTAGGCTCACTCAGCTTCGTCATCGTTTCCGAGGGGGAAATGGTGAACGACGCAGTGCCCACCGCTGTGACCGAACCGTCTCCGCTCAGCCGCATCGCCGATGCCGAACGCGCCGGGATCCGCCGCGTCCAAGTGGTCGCTTACCGTGATCTTGACGACCCGATGGCAGGCGGCTCCGAACTGCACCTGCACGAGATTCTCAGCCGTTGGGCGGGTGCTGGGCTCGATATTGATCTGCGCACCGTTGCGGGTCCTGGCCTTGATCGGACATGTGAACGCAACGGCTATCGCGTCGAACGAATCGGTGGGTATTACACCGGCGTCGCCCGAACGTCGCTGGCCGGCGTTGGTGGACGGTTCCGCGCAGCCGATGCCCTCGTCGAAGTCTGGAACGGCATGCCGGTTCTATCGCCGCTGTGGTGGCGCGGACCCCGCCTGACCCTGCTGCACCACCTTCATCACGAGCTCTGGCACTCCACGTATCCCCCGTTGGTTGCCCGATTCGGCAGTTTTGTCGAACGTCGGGTCGCTCCGCACTTTTACCGCAGTGGTCCTGTCGCGACCCTGTCGCCGAGTTCGGCGCGGGAGATCGTGGCCGATACGGCGCTGCGATCTGAGCAAGTTGAGGTTGTTCCGCCGGGCATTGCCGAGTCGTTCGGAAAGGGGCCAGCGATACGAGAGCCGATCGTGCTCACCGTCGCTCGGCTCACGAGCGCGAAACGAATCGACGCCATCCTTCGTAGCGTTGCCGCAATCTGTGATCGGGTGCCTGACGCCCGGCTTGTCGTGGTCGGGTCAGGTCCTGAGCTTTACGGCCTCACAACCCTGGCCGACCAGCTTGGCATCGACGATCGGGTCGACTTCGTAGGCCGGGTATCCGATGAGGAGCTGGTCCTCCACTACCAGGCCGCTCGCGTGCTTGCCGCCGCCTCATCGTCGGAGGGCTGGGGCATGACGATCACCGAGGCCGCCGCGTGCGGCACACCCGCCGTCGCCTCCGACATTGTGGGTCACCGCGATGCCATCGGTCCCGATGCGGGGATTCTGGCCGCGGACGACGAGGGACTCACCGACGGGCTTGCTCGCCTGTTGACTGACGACAGCGCGTGGTCGCTTGCCTCGGCCGCTGCTCTCGAGGCCGCCGATTGCCTCTCATGGGATGCCTCGGCCGCCACCCTGCTCGATCTTCTTGTGAGCGACGCCCGACGCCGGCGGGGTTGATGCTTCACCGGCTCGGCGAGAGCCGTTGGGCGGGTCCAGCCGTTCTCGCGCTCGTCTCGTACCTCCCACTCCTGCTGAGCCGTCGTGGCCTCGTCGTTGCCGACACGAAGCAGTACCTCTACCTCGATCCGGGCGCAGCAATGTCGGCGTCGTCGTCGCTGTGGGACCCGGATTGGGCGCTCGGCACGGTCACCCATCAGTCCATCGGCTACCTCTGGCCGATGGGGCCTTGGTTCTGGTTGTTCGAGACGATCGGTACCCCAGATTGGATCGCGCAACGGCTTTGGATCGGCTCAATCCTGCTCATGGCAGGCCTTGGCATGGCCTTCCTCGGCCGAACGTTTGGCTGGAGCCGCAGCGCAGCACTCGTTGCGGCTTTCGTCTACCTGCTTTCGCCCTACCCGCTGACTTACGCTACCCGCATCTCCGTGCTCGTCCTGCCGTGGGCGGCGTTGCCGTGGCTGGTGGCGCTCGGCGTGCGCGCGCTCCGGCGAGGCGGCTGGCGCGACCCTCTCGCCATCGGCCTGGTCGGAACCACCGTTGGCTCCGTCAACGCGGCATCGCTCTTCTACGCCGGCCTGGCCGTAGTGATCTGGTTCCCATTCGCAGTGGTCGTGTTTCGCGAGGCCACATGGAAGCAGGCATTTGGCACTGCGTGCCGACTCGGATTCGCGCTCTTCGCCACCTGCCTCTGGTGGGCGCTGGCGCTTGTCGTCCAGTCCGGCCACGGCGCCGACGTCCTCCAGTTCAGCGAATCGCTTGATGTGGTCGCTTCGGGTTCGCCGGCGTCGGAGGCATGGCGCGGCCTCGGATACTGGGTCTTCTACGGCGGTGACCGCACCGGTAGCTGGGTTACGGCGGGTGAGAACTACACCCAGAGCCTGTGGCTGTTGGCGGTCAGTTTCGCGATGGCGGCAGTCACGGCTTCGGCGCTGTTCCTCGCTCGGTGGCGGTATCGCGCCTACTTCCTGTTTCTAGCTGTTCTCGGGCTTGTGCTCACGATCGGGTTCCACCCGTGGGAGCGGCCGGGCGGTGTGCTCTCGCTCGTGCGTGATGACGTCGCCGACACTGGCCTCGCGCTCGCCCTCAGGAGTTCGCCCCGGGCTCTTCCGCTGTTCCTGCTCGCCGGGGCAGCGTCGATTGCCGTGGTCCTCGACTCTCTCGACGGACCGCTGATACGGCGCCGGGTCGGTGTTGGTGTGCTCGCCGTCGCTGCACTGGCGATCCAGCCGCTGTGGACCGGTTCCTACGTCGGCACTGAGCTTGCTCGCGACGAGACACTGCCGGCGGCATGGCAAGACGCGGCCGACCATCTCAACGCCGGTGACACTAACTACCGGGTGATCGTGCTCCCCGGGGCTGACTTCTCGGCTCACCGGTGGGGTAACACCATTGATCACGTCCTGCCAGGCCTGATTGAGCGGTCCATGGCGGTGCGTGAGCTGGTGGCGTTCGGACCGCCAGCCTCGGCCGACCTGCTCATCGCGCTCGATCGGGGGGCGCAGGAGGGTCTCTTCGAGCCGGACGCGGTGGCACCGGTCGCCCGGCTACTCGGCGCCGGTGAGGTCGTGGTGCAGAGCGACCTGGAATACGAGCGCTACCGGCTGCCCCGTCCCGATGCGTACTGGGCCGCGATCTCAGACGCATCGGGATTCGCCGAGATCACCGAGTTTGGGGAGCCGACACCCAACGTCGCTCGCGACACGTTCCCGCTGCAGGACGAAGTTGAGCTTGCCCTTCCGCCCGACCTTGCACCGCCGCCTCAGGTCGCTGCCCTCGCTATCGATGATCCGCTCGGGATCCTGCGAGTTCGCCCAGCGGCTGGCGCGCTGATCGTGGCTGGTGACGGTGAGTCGCTGATCGATCTGGCCCTTGCCGGACTGTTAGCCGATGATCGGGTGATCCTCTATGAGGCTGCCCTCACCGACGCGCAGCTCGCAGCAGCGCTCGAGGCCGGTGCCGAGATCGTGCTCACCGACGGAAACCGGCGTGAAGCCCGACGCTGGAAGACGGTCCGCGACAACCGCGGCCTTACGGAGCAGATCGGTGGCGACGGTCTGCGGGTGGATCAGACCGATGCTCGACTCGAAGTGTTCCCCGACGCGCCGGTCGAGTCGTTCACGACAGCTCGGCAGGAAGGTGGAACGGCGCGAGCAACGGCGTACGGCAACGTGATCTCGCACCACGCCGAGGATCGGGCCTACCACGCAGTCGACGGTGACCCGACAACGGCGTGGCGGGTTGCGGCGTTCGGCGAGCCGCAGGGCGAGACGCTCACACTGCACTGGGACCAACCGGTGGCCACCTCGACGGTCCGGCTCGTCCAACCGCTCATCCTCGACCCGAACCGCCACATCATCGACGTCGACGTCTCGGTGAACGGGTCGCCCTTCGATCGCTGGACGCTCGGCCCCGCCTCCCGGACCGAAGCGGGGGAGACGTTCGAGCTGGGTGTTGAAGTCGTCGAGTCACTCGTGCTGCGAATCGATTCCGCGAGCGACGGTCTCAGTTCGGTGGGCTTCGCCGAGGTCGATCTTGGCGTGGGTGCGTCCTTGATCGAGACGGTTGTGATGGCCCCAGCGCTTGCCGCTCGCGTCATTGAGGCTGGCGGGGCCCCGCCAGCGACCATCATCATGAGCCGCGAACGGGCAACCGAGGTGCGCGACGATCCAGAGACGCGCCTCGTCCGGGAGTTCGAGTTGCCGGGCGAGGCCGAGTTCGAGGTCTCCGGCCTCGCCCGGCTGAGTCGCCGCGCTCCTGACGATGTGCTCGCGGTGGCCTTCGGGCTCGCCGACCTCCCGCTGGCATCCGCCTCCGATCGAATGATTGGTGGCGCGGCACAGAGCGCCGCAATGGCGATCGACGGCGACGAGTCGACTGCCTGGATGCCACCGTTCGGCGGGCAGCGCGGACACTGGATCGAGGTTGCGCTCGGCCGCGAGGTCACGATCGGGCATGTCGATCTTGTCCTGCGCGCTGACGGTCGTCACTCGGTCCCGACGGTGCTCGACGTCGAGACTGACGAGGGTTTTCAGCAAGTCGCCGTGCCCGCCGTTGTTGACGATATGAGCCGAGAGAACGCGACGGTTGAGGTTCGGGTACCACTCACCCAGGTCACGACCGCCTCGATCCGGCTGACGGTCGCGGAGGTTCGCCAAACCGAAACGATCAACTGGTACACGGCAAGCGATGTGGTCATGCCGGTGGCCATTGCAGAAGTGCGGGTGCCCGGCATCTCGGCCAACCCGGTTCGCCTCGCTGACCTCGCAATATGCCGCGACGACCTGATCATGGTCGACGGCAAACCGGTATCGGTTCGACTCGTACCCGGCGAGGCGATCGAGGACGATATTGGTATCGAAGGTTGTGAACACCTGGCCCTCGCTGCGGGGGTGCATCGCCTTGAGACGGTCGCAGGACGCACGCACGGTATCGATGTCGACCGCCTCGCCTTTCGGCAGTCGGTCGACGGTGCTGTTTCGGCCTTGGTTCCGACGATGGAGATAGTCGAGCATGGCCGGGGCAGCGCCACGGTGGACTTCGCAGGCGCGACCGAACCGTTCTGGTTGGTGCTCGGTGAGTCGTTCGGGCGTGGCTGGCGGGCATCGGTCGATGGTGGCCTGAACCTCGGCGAGCCGTTACTGGTCGACGGGTTCGCCAATGGCTGGTATATCGACCCGGGAACCGCCGGCACCGCCGGGACGATTTCGCTCGACTGGGTCCCGAACCGCACCGTTCACCAGGGCTTTATCGTGAGCATCCTCGCCACCCTCGTACTGGTCGCCCTCGCTTGGCGGCGCCCTGGCTCGGCCTTTGCTGTATTTCCTGCCCACTCGGCACTCGGCCCGCGTCTCGACCTCAACCGATCCACGCTCGACCGCTTCCTCGTTGCGTTTGTAACGGCGGCCCTCACTGCCGCCGTGTCGCGCTGGTGGATCGGTCTGCTCGCCGGCGTGGCCGCGTTTGTCGCCTGCTCACAACGGCGGGAGGCGCGTTGGTTGCTCGGTGTCGTCGCTGTTGCCTGCGTCGGCCTGATGAGCGGCTATGTCTTCGCTCTACAGGCCCGCTACGGCGGTCCCCACGATGGTGCTTGGCCCGGCCTGTGGGGCAAGGCCCACCTGCTCGGGTGGGGAGCGCTCGCCATGGTGGTAGCCGAACTCGTCATCGAACTGCGCGACCAACGCCGATCAGCGTGACCCGCAACGCTCTGCGTTAGTCGAGACCGAGGTCGTTCAGGCGAACATCGACAGGGATGGTTTGTATTCCGCCTTCGTCGATAGCCGAGTGGCGGTCGCCGTCTTCAGCCCAGACGTGACAGGTGTTGAGTAGGTACTCCCAGTTCTTGCCCTGGCCAGCAGGTCTGACGACGATCGGGTTCGGTTCACCGTTACGTTCGGCCTGGATCGCCTCAATGCTCTTGGAGCTCTGCATGGCGATCGGCGCCATCGCTTGGAGCAACGCAGTGGTGTGGGAGCAGCCACGTGGCCCGCCGAAGAGTTCGCGCACCTTGTGCGTGAAGCCGCGGGCGATCGAAAGCCCGACGAGGCTGCTGTAGTGGTCGATGATCGAGGGGCAGCCGCTATGGGGATAGGCCTCGAAGTGGGTGTGGACCGCGATGATGGTCCGGTCGGGGAGGGAGATCTCGAGGCCGACCTGCATGTGGTGCATCGTGAGCGGCTCCGGATCGCCGGGGACGAACAACCCGGGAGGCTTCTGATCACGGAGTGCTCCATTGATCAGGAGGTTTCCGTTCTCGAGGAAGAACGACTCAACCCGATACTCGCGGTCGTGGAGGACCGGCACGGCGCCCTTGGGCGGGTTCGGCAGGATCGAGTCCGTTTGCCAGTCGACGTCAGAGGCAGCCCATTCGCTCATGGGGCGTCAACGTAGCTCGACAGGGTCCTCACTCCTGAACGAGTCTGGTGGCGTCGTGATCAGGCTGGGAGGCAGCAGTGACGAGAGGCATCATTGGGTATGGCGCTCACGTGCCGTACTACCGGCTCCAGCGATCGGCGATCGGCGCAGCGCTGGGCGCCGGTGGCGGCAAAGGCACGCGAGCTGTCGCAAGCTATGACGAGGACGCCACATCGATGTCGGTCGAGGCGGCGCGGGCTGCGC
Source organism: Acidimicrobiales bacterium (assembly GCA_029247365.1). GTDB lineage: Bacteria > Actinomycetota > Acidimicrobiia > Acidimicrobiales > Aldehydirespiratoraceae > UBA11606. The sequence continues at coordinate 14,977 of JAQWLJ010000068.1, forward strand.
TTCGGTCGTTCGATGCCCCCACGCCAGCTGCGGTCTACTTCACATCGTCGACGCCGCCGTACCTCGACAAGACGAACGCAAACGCGATTCACGCAGCGCTCAACTATCCGAGCGACGTTACGGCTGTCGACATGGCCGGGTCTATCCGCTCGACCGTCGGGGCCGTCACTGCGGCGTTGCACGATCGGCGTCCGGTACTTGTCACTGCCGCCGATGTACGAACCGGTCGGCCGGGGAGCAGCGACGAGGCGCAGCTCGGCGATGCCGGCGCGGCGGTGATGATCGGATCTGATGACGATGCGCCGGTCATCGCGGAGTGGATCGGCAGCGCCTCAGCTACCCGCGAATTCCTTGACCGGTGGCGCGCCCCGGGCTGGAACTACTCCCGGGTCTGGGAGGAACGTTTCGGTGAGTCGGTCTATAAGCCACTCGTCGCCGAAGTAGCGACGAAGATCTTCAAGGACACCGAACTGTCGGCCGCTGACGTCGACAAGGTCGTGGTCAGCGGCTTGCACGCCCGCTCGGTTCGCAGCGCAGCAGGCGCTGCCGGCGTCGGTGCCGCGCCGATGGCTGAAGATCTCACCCAGGCGATCGGCATGACCGGCAGCGCGCACTCGTTGCTCGCGCTGGCCAACGTGCTCGACACCGCGCAACCCCATGAGACGATCATGTTGATCACACTCGCCGACGGGTGCGACGTCTCGATCTTCCAGACCACCGATGCGATCGCGGACTACACGGCGGCCAACCCGGTCGCAGCCCAGATCGCCGAGGGCAACGACGGCCTTGACTACGCCACGTTCCTCACCTGGCGGGGCTTCCTCGACCGGGAACCACCGCGCCGGCCCGACCCGATTCCTCCTGCCGGGCCACCGTCGGAGCGAAACGTCGAGTGGAAGTTCGCACTGATTGGCTCTCGTGACCGTTCGACCGGCGCCGTGCACCTGCCGCCGCAGCGGGTCTCGGTCAAGGGCGGTGCCGTCGACGACATGGAGATGGTCCCGATGGCCGATGTCGAAGCGACCGTTGCGACGTATACCATCGACCGCCTTGCGTTTTCGCCGTCTCCACCCACCATCGCCGTGGTGATCGACTTCGATGGCGGCGGACGGTTTACGTCGGAGCTCACCGATGCCGACCCCGATGACGTGGCCATCGGCCTCCGGGTCCGCATGACGTTCCGCAACACCCTGACAGCGGACGGGGTGCAGAACTACTTTTGGAAAGCAACACCGATTCGTTAGGAGTCACTCATGGGGTCACACGGCATCAAGGACCAGGTTGCGATCGTCGGGATGGGGTGCACCGAATTCGGTGAACACTTCGACCGGTCGATTGAGGACATGATCATTGAGGCCGCACACGCGGCCTACGACTCCGCCGGTATCGAGCAGGACGATGTCGATGCGTTCTGGTTCGGAACCCTCGGTTCGGGAACATCGGGTCTCACGATCAGCAAGCCGTTGAAGATCGACTACAAGCCGGTCACCCGGGTCGAGAACATGTGCGCCACCGGGTCCGAGGCGTTCCGCAATGCGGCGTACGCCGTCGCAAGCGGTGCCTTCGACATGGTGGTGGCGATCGGGGCCGAGAAACTCAAGGACAATGGCATGTCGGGCTTGGTCGGCGCCCAATTGCCCGATGACGGAACGAAGACCAACATCACCGCTCCCGCCTCGTTCTCACTGCTCGCCCCGGCCTATGGCGAGAAGTACGGCGTCGATCGCGACACAATGAAAGAAGTGATGACGCGCATTGCGTGGAAGAACCACTTCAACGGTGCCCGCAACCCTCGAGCCCAGTTCCAAAAGGAAGTCAGCACCGAGACGATCTGCAATGCCCCACTTGTCGCAGGCGACCTCGGGATCTTCGATTGCTCGGGGGTGAGCGACGGGGCTGCTGCTGCTGTGCTCGTTCGGGCCGAAGATGCCCACAAGTACTGCGACAACCCGCTCTATGTGAAGGCGTTGGCCTTCACCTCGGGCCCCGGTGCTGGTCCGCTCGACTCGGACTACGACTACACGACCTTCAATGAGGTGTCGCGCTGTGCGCAAGACGCCTACGAACAGGCTGGTGTCACCGACCCCCGCGCCGAGATTGCGATGGCCGAAGTCCACGACTGCTTCACCCCCACTGAACTGGTACTGATGGAAGACCTCCAGTTCTCCAAGCGGGGCGAGGGGTGGGAAGACGTCCTCGCCGCCACGTTCGACCTGGACGGCGAGTTGCCGGTTAATCCCGACGGCGGTCTGAAAAGTTTCGGTCACCCGATCGGTGCCTCGGGTTTACGCATGTTGTTCGAGTGTTGGCTGCAGCTGCGCAAGGAGGCGCCCGAGGATCGGCAGATTCTGTCGGTCGACAAGGGGAAGACCCTCGCTATGACGCACAACCTCGGTGGTCGCCCCGGTGAATGTGTCAGCTTCGCCGCCATCGTCGGAAGCGAGCTGGGCTGATGACCACCGTCGAACCGGTCGAGGACTGGGCCGAGGACTTTGAACTCTTCGACCCCGCCTACGTCAACGACCCTGCACCAATCTGGAATGAACTGCGAGAGAGCGGCTGCCCGTTCGCCCGCACCGAGCGCCGCCAGGTCAGCTACCTGCCAGTGACCTTCGACGGAGTTCGCTCGATCGCGAAGGACAGTGAGACGTGGTCGTCGTACTCGATTGCCGTCGTGCCCGAACTGGTGGGCGAGACCGATCGCGATCCAGAACATCGTCCGGACAATCCCGATCGCATTCGTTCGATCATTGACTCCGATCCGCCCCATCACACGCCCGAACGGCAGTTGATGCTCCCGTTCTTTGCGCCGCGATCGGTCGAAAAGTACCGCGAGCACACCCAGGAGCTTTGCCGCCAGCTGATCCGGGGCTTCATCGAGGACGGTCGTGTCGACGTCGCCGAGCGGTATGCGCGTCAGATCCCGCCTCGCATCATCGCGATGATCCTCGGTATCGACCCGGACATGGCCGATACCTTCACCGAGTGGGTGCAGGGCTTCCTTGAGATCGGTCAGGTCGATGCTGAAGCGCGCAAGTACTACGACGAGAAGATCACCGAGTTCTTTATCGGCGAGATTGGCGACCGGTTGGAGAACCCGGGCGACGACCTCATCTCGATTCTGTTGACGTCGGAGGTCAACGGCGAGCCTGTGCCGATCAACGTAATCCAAGGGAACGTCTTCCTCATGCTCGTGGCGGGCATCGACACGACCTGGAGCTCGATCGGCTCCGCGCTGTGGCATCTCGCGTCCCATCCCGAGGATCGCCAACGGCTTGTCGACGAACCTGAGCTGATCCCAACGGCGATTGAGGAGTTCCTGCGGGCGTACGCGCCGGTCACGATGGCCCGGGTCGCCACCAAGGACACAACCCTTGGCGATCGCAAGGTCAAGGCGGGTGAGCGGGTGGTGCTGTCGTTCCCGGCCGCCAACCGCGACCCCGAGATCTTCGACAACCCAGACGAGGTCATCATTGACCGACAGCGGAACCGTCACGTAGCGTTCGGTTCGGGTATCCACCGCTGCGCCGGGTCGAACCTTGCCCGCATGGAAATGACGGTAGCGATCGAGACGTTCCTCGAAATGATCCCCGAGTTCGAGCTCGCCGACGCAGACGCGGTTACCTGGGCGGGCGGGCAGGTACGCGGCCCGCGCACCTTGCCGGTGATCTTTTCCAACCGATCCAAGCTCTAGAGCGAAGCTCTAGAAGGCGTTGGCGCGAGGCGTGTACCGCTCCTCGAGGAGCGCCTTTTCGTCGTCGGACAACTCGATATCGACCGCAGCCACCGCGTCCGCGATGTGTTGGATCTTGGTTGCGCCGGCGATCGGTGCGGCGACGACGGGGTTGGCTAGTACCCAGGCCAGCGCGATCTGGGCCATAGGGAGGCCGCGAGCGTCGGCGACCTCGCCGACGCGTTCGACGATTGGACGGTCACGTTCCTCGGCGAAACGGCGGTCGATGTTGGGGTCGTTGTGGCGGCGGACCGTCTCGGTTCCCCACGGTCGGGTCAGGAGACCTCGAGCGAGTGGACTCCACGGGAGCGTGCTGACGCCCTGGTCGGCGCACAGTGGATGCATCTCGCGCTCTTCCTCGCGCATCAGCAGCGAGTAGTGGTTCTGCATTGAAATGAACTTCGTCGAACCGGCAAGTTCAGCGGTGTACTGCGCCTTGCTCAGCTGCCACGCCCACATCGACGACGCGCCGATATAGCGGACCTTTCCCGATGTGACGGCGTCATCGAGGGCCGCCATGGTCTCTTCGATCGGCGTGCGCCGGTCGTAGCGGTGGATCTGGTAGAGGTCGATGTAGTCGGTGCCGAGCCGGCGAAGCGAATGCTCAAGTTCCTGCATAATCGCCTTGCGCGACAGGCCGATGCTGTTGCGGCCCCCTTGGTCAGCCCGCATCGGAAAAAAGACCTTGGTGGCGATCACCACGTTGTCGCGGTTGGTCATATCGCGAAGGGCCCGCCCGACGATTTCTTCGCTCGAGCCAGCCGAGTAGGCGTTGGCCGTGTCGAAGAAGTTGATGCCGAGATCGAGCGCGGTGGCGATCATCTCGCGGCTTTCGGCTTCGCCGACCGCCCAAGCCTGCTGGCCGGTTGATCCTTCGCCGAAACCCATACAGCCGAGGCAGATACGAGAGACGTCGAGGCCGGACGGGCCGAGGTGGGTGTATTTCATCGCCGTATCCTAGGTCGGAGCATGAACGGGCTTCGGCGGCGATAGTGACGAAAGACACCGCCGCGGACGGTCTCTTCACCCGCGAGTTCCTCACCCTGCTCGCCACCGGTACGAGTTTGATGCTCGGTAGTGGCGCGCTCCTTGCCATTCTTCCTGTGTATGTCGTTGAGGAACTCGACGGCACCGAGCTGACGGCCGGCCTCGTGATGGGGTGTGCCGCCGTCCCTGCGTTGCTGAGCCGAGCCTGGCTTGGCCGCATGAGCGACCGGCGCGGCGCTCGACGGCTGGTCGCCATCGGTGGTGCCGCAACGGCCCTCGGCATGGCGTTGCTGATCGCCGTCCCGTCGGTGATCGGGGCCATGCTCGCCCGGCTCGTGATGGGCGCAGGCGGCGCGGCGTTCTTCATCGGGAGCACGGTCCGGGCGATGGAGCTCGCCCCTGAGGATCGCCGCAGCCAAGCTGCTGCGTTCAACCTCGTGGCGGTGCACATCGGGATGGGGCTGGGACCGATGGGCGGAGAGTGGGTGCTGGGGCAGAGCGACTACGGCACCGTGTGGTCGACGATCGTTGTGCTCTCGTTGGCGTCTGCGACCCTCTCATGGGGATTGAGCCACCGACCGGGCGACCCGGCGGCGGAACCATCACCGCTGGTCCACCGAGACTCGATACTGCCGGGTGTCATCACACTGTGCGGCATCTTTGGCTTCAACGGGTTCATCGTCTTCGCGGCGCTGTACTCCGACTCGATTGGGATGGCCTCGGTCGGGCCGGTCTTCCTCGTCAGCTCCGGAACGCTCATCGTCACCCGCGTCTTCTTCGGTCGAGTTCCCGACATTCTCGGGCCGGTGCGGGTGGCAAGTTGGGCGCTGGTACTGACCGTCGCAGCGACGGTGTTGATGGCGCTCTGGGCCAGTCCACTCGGCTTCTTTGTCGGTGCGGGACTTGTTGCGCTCGGCCTGTCGTTGCAGTCGCCTTCACTGATGGTCGTGGCGGTCGACGGCGTCAGCGATCGAGAACGCGGGTCGGCGATGGCGACCTACACCGCCTTCTTCGATCTCGCGAACGCGTTGATCGGCCCGGTCATGGGCCTCCTCGTGACCTGGTCGGGGTATCGGCTGGCGTTCCTTGTCGCCGCTGGTGTCGCCGCGCTTGCGCTTGTGCTCACCCGGGTGCTCCTTGCGCCGCGCTGGTACGCCGCCCATCCGCGCCATGATGGCGACGCCGAACGTTTGACAACACCAGGTTTGCGTTGGAGATTGCGACCATGGATCTGACCTATCCCGCCGAGGCCGAGACGTTCCGCGAAAAGGTTCGAGCCTTCCTTGATGAGTATCTGCCATCGACTTGGGGAGGCGTCGGTGCACTGCCGCACGACCAGCGCGGCACCTTTGTCGAGGAGTGGCGCCAGACGCTGCGCGACGCGAGCCTGCTCGCCCCCCACTGGCCGGCGGAGTACGGCGGCTCCGGGCTGACCAACCTCGAGCATGTCATCCTCAACGAGGAGTTCGCCGCCCGTGGTGTGCCGACGGCAGGATCCAACGACGGCTTCAGTATCAGCATGGTTGGGAACACAATCCTTCATTGGGGCACCGAGGAGCAGAAGAACCACTTCATCCCTCGGATCCTCGACGGCATCGATGTCTGGTGCCAGGGCTACAGCGAGCCCAACGCCGGCTCCGATCTCGCCAACCTTGGCCTCAAGGCTGAACTCGATGGCGACGAGTGGGTTATCAATGGCCAGAAGACATGGACTTCGGCCGCCACCACGGCAAACATGATCTTCGCGTTGTGTCGCACCGATCCTGAGTCCCCGAAGCACAAGGGGATCTCGTTCATCCTCGTCCCGATGGAGCAGGCCGGCGTTGAGGTCAGGCCGATCTACGACATGGGCGGACAGTCACACGTCAACGAGGTGTTCTTCGAGGATGCCCGGGCTCCCAAGGAGAACGTGCTCGGTGAGGTCAACGGCGGCTGGGCGGTGGCCAACACGCTGCTCGGGTTCGAGCGCGGCGTGGGCGCCACCACGCAGTACCTCGCCTTCGAGAAGGAACTCGAGAACTTCATCGAGTTGGCCCGCCGGTTTGAACGCCTCGACGATCCCGAGGTCCGGCAACAGATCGCCAGGTTTCACACCGTGGTTGAGGTCATGCGCTACCGCGGTTACCAGGTGCTCACGAAGTTCCTCGCCGGTGATCAACCCGGCCCCGAGTCCTCGGTTAACAAGCTCTGGTGGAGCGTCTTCCACCAGGAGATTTCCTCGGCAGCGCTGTCGCTCGCCGGTCCGGGTGGTCAGATCGGGTTCGGCGAAGAGACCCGG
>JAQWLJ010000071.1 GCA_029247365.1 Acidimicrobiales bacterium
GAAGAGCTTCCTGCAGAAGACCAACTCCCGGATTTAGTTCCTCTTCAAGATGAAGAACTTCCTCCGTTAGTTCCGTTAGGGAGCGACGACGATCCCGGAATCACGGGCGATTTTTGTCAAGACTGGCTCGTTGCTCAGGGACAAGCATTCAGCAATGTAAACATGGTTGCCGCTCTGTCTGCTGACCCTGAAAATCCTGCCTGGTGGACCGCAATACAGGGCCTTTGGGAAGCTCAAGCCCAACAGGCCGACTGGGTCAGTTCTGCCGCTCCAAAAAACGAAATAGAAGTAATCGCTAACGCTGAAGCCCTTGCCGAAGCCATCCGCTCACAAATCCCTCTAATCACAAAAGAATCTAACCAACAAGTAGATGGCTCCGAAATCGAATTTCATTACCCCATTGTCTATAAATATGTCCTAGAACGCTGCGCTACTTGGATGGGTGGAGACCTGTCAATAGACGAAATTTTTGACGGGTTTTTTAGTTTCGATTAATCCGGATGAGAACTGGAACACGTGGGAGGCCGAGACCTATCTCAACGACTGGTGGGAGTTAGTAGGCAGTTGGGACGTTGCCTACGGACGCCGAGCCGAAGAAATCGAGGAAGAAATCCTCAGCTGGTGGCGAGAAGAAATCGGAGCCAAACAAGCTGTCGGAGCCGAAGCTATGCCGCAGGGCGGCGCGGTAGCTAACGCTGGAGTTCTCCGGCGTGTCTGGGCCCTCGTCCCCGATAGCGGGGGGGGGGCACCTCCGGGGCCACGATCATGGCCGCTTTGCTTGTGCGTAAGCACGAGTTAATCAGCGCTCACGCGTAAACAGACTTTGACTTCGTGATGTTCATCGAATATTTGCCTTCCAAAGGAGAACCAACGAAGCGACGCTGCAGCGAGCGAGCCAAGCCGAAACCACCCCGATCGGGACACGCCTCGAACTACACCAACCCCACCCAAAACTACGCCCCAACGGATGGTCCCAACTGTGAGCGTGTTGGAGGTTCGCCTACACCGAAGACGTCGGGGTTTGGTGTTGCCCTGTGCTCACGATTCGCCAACGGGCTTGATCCCCGATCCCACCGATCTGGCTGGTTCCGTACTCGTTGACGAACCCGTCAAGGTGCGCGCCCTGAAGCCCGTCACCCGACAAGGGGTTGGCGTAAAGCAGTGCATCATCACCGTCGTGGAACGGCCCGCCGTGATCGGCGCTCGAAGGGGCCGCCGCAGCAACGAACGCGGTCACCGCCAAACACGCCACCACTGGAAGAAGAAGCCGCCGATTCCGCATCCCAGGACCATATCGACAATGACAAATGTAAACCATACAAATGTATGCAGCATCCGGCCCGAGTTCTCTTCGAGCGGCCCAATGGGGCCACATGCAAAGCCGAACAGGCACAGGTTCAGACCCCGCCCGACGCTCCAGTGAGAAACCCCAGGTTCCAATGCAGACTTGGGTTTCTGCATGTTTGGGGTCTACCCGGTAAACGCCGGATCGTCAGGCGTGGGTGTTGCCGGCGGCGACACGACTCCGTCGCCATCGCAGCCCAAGCCGAGCACGGCTGCACTGATCGTCGAGCGATACTGGACGCCATGAGTGACCTCTGGCCCGACGACGCTGACGACGATGTCTCTCCCATCTGTGGCGACTGCGGAGTAAGCGCGCTCCCTCCCGAGGCCCCGGGCGAGCCATCAATGTGTGAGAACCCGAACTGCTCAGCGTTTGGTGAACCGATCTTCGCCTGAGCAGCTCCCGTAGGAACGAGTCGGCCAACACCTGCCCGTCACGGCCACGTGCGAGTTCTCAGCCAGGCGATCTGTTGGCGGGACGTCATCGGTTCTCCTTCGCGGGCCACTGCACTAGATTCGCATTGGTGCCGGGCAGGAGAGAACCCTCGAGGCGCTCTTCGGCCCGGATGGGTTCACCCAAGCGCGGGCGGGGTGGCACCTGTGGTCTGATTCGTGAGCGGATTTGAGTTGACCTGCGGATCAGAAAACAAGGAAAGTTGATACGCTTATGCTCAACTTTTCGGTGCTGGTGGGCATGCTTGGCGGTATCGTTTGGTTCTTCAACCTGAATCCCCCGAACTCACGGCACCGCTGATCTGTAGCGCCGTACGTAGCGAAAGAAGTGAACAAAATGCCCAAGGCCGTTGGTATCGATCTCGGCACCACCAACTCCGTTGTCTCCGTCCTCGAGGGCGGCGATCCCGTCGTCATCCCCAACTCCGAGGGTTCACGCACAACCCCGTCGGTGGTTGCGTTCGCGAAGGATGGCGAGGTCCTTGTCGGCGAGGTCGCCAAGCGTCAGGCAATCACGAACCCGGGGCGAACGATCCGCTCCGTCAAGCGCCACATGGGCACCAACTGGTCGATCGATATCGACGGTAAAGGCTACAACGCCCAGGAGATCAGCGCTCGTACGTTGATGAAACTCAAGCGCGATGCCGAAGAGTACTTGGGCGACACCGTCACCCAGGCCGTCATCACCGTTCCTGCCTACTTCGATGACGCGCAGCGCACCGCCACCCAGGAAGCTGGCGCGGTCGCTGGTCTTGAGGTGCTCCGAATCATCAACGAGCCGACCGCTGCAGCGTTGGCTTATGGCCTCGACAACGAAGACACCGAGCAGACGATTCTCGTGTTCGACCTAGGTGGCGGCACGTTTGACGTATCGGTGCTCGAGCTCGGTGACGGCGTGTTCGAGGTTAAGTCCACCAGCGGCGACACCAGCCTCGGTGGCGACGACTGGGACGAGGCGATCATCGACTGGCTAGCCGATACGTTCAATGGCGAGCACGGCGTCGATCTTCGTAAGGACCCGATGGCCGCCCAGCGGTTGAAGGAAGCAGCCGAGAAGGCAAAGATCGAACTGTCGCAGACCACGTCGACGCAAATCAACATGCCGTATGTGACCGCAACCGACGCTGGTCCGCTCCACCTCGACTATGAGCTCACCCGGGCCAAGTTTGAGGACCTCACGTCCGATCTGCTGGAGCGCACTCGCAAGCCGTTCGAGCAGGCCATCAAGGACGCGGGTCTGTCGAAGGGTCAGGTCGACCATGTTGTTCTCGTTGGCGGCTCCACCCGCATGCCGGCGGTTGCCGATCTGGTCACCTCTATGACCGGCAACGAGCCGAACAAGACGGTCAACCCCGACGAGGTGGTCGCCATCGGCGCCGCCGTCCAGGCGGGGGTGCTGCGAGGCGAGGTGAAGGATGTCCTCCTCCTCGATGTCACCCCACTGTCGCTCGGCATCGAGACCAAGGGCGGTGTTATGACGACCCTCATCGAGCGCAACACCACCATCCCCACGCGCAAGAGCGAGACCTTCACTACGGCCGAAGACAGCCAGCCATCGGTCGAGATCCATGTTCTCCAGGGTGAGCGCGAGATGGCGGCGTACAACAAGACGCTCGGCAAGTTCCAGCTCGTCGACATGCCCCCGGCGCCTCGCGGCATGCCCCAAATCGAGGTCACCTTCGACATCGACGCCAACGGCATCGTCCACGTCGCAGCTCAGGACAAGGCCACCGGCAAGGAACAGTCCATGACCATTACCGGTCAAAGTTCGCTCGACAAGGACGCCATCGACCAGATGGTCAAGGACGCCGAAGCGCACGCCGAGGAAGACCGGCGGCGCAAGGAGGAGGCAGAGATCCGCAACACCGCCGACGGCCTCGTCTACCAGACCGAGAAGATGCTGAAGGATCAAGCTGAGAACGTCAGCGATGACGAAAAGGCCACGATCGAGGCCAAGGTCGCCGAGGTGAAGGCGGCGCTCGAGGGCACCGACATGGAGGCGGTTAAGGACGCCACCGAGTCGCTCATGAACGCCAGCCAGGAGTTCGGTCAGCGTCTGTACGAGCAAGCGGCGGCCGCTGACCAGGCATCCGATGCCGAGGCTGGTACACCAGAGGACGACGAGGTCGTCGACGCCGAGATCATCGAGGACGACGAGGCTGCGGAGTGACCACCGACGCTGAAGGCGTCCAGAACCCGCCCAGCGAGGAAGCGTCACCAACTAACTCGTCAGAGGCGACCGGAAGCGACCCCAGCGACGTGGTTGCAGACGATGTCGGTGACGAGCAGGCCCTTACTGTCGAAGAGTTGGTGGCCACCCTCGAAACCGTGACCGCCGAGCGCGACGACTACCTCGACCGCTGGCAGCGCACGTCCGCGGAATTCGCCAACTTCAAGAAGCAAACCGAGAAGCGCAATAGCGACTTCGTGGTCCACGCCGGGTCGCGGGTTGCTGAGGCGCTGCTGCCGGTGCTCGACGCGTGCGAAGCCGCCGAGCAGCAGGGAGTCGAGGGCGTCGAGCCCATTGCCTCCCAACTGCGAGGCGAGCTCGAGCGGGCCGGGCTGCAAGTGATTGCCGAAGTCGAGGCCCCGTTCGACCCCACTATGCATGAGGCCGCTATGAGCGAGCCGGGGGACGACGACGATGGCGGTCCGATCGTGGCCCAGGTGCTTCGCACCGGGTACGCCTGGAATGGCCGGGTTTTGCGGGCTGCAATGGTGAAAGTGAAGGGCTGATGACGCGCAGAACCCGCACCCCCAGCGCGGTTCTGGCGGATGCCAGGAGCAAGCAATGACCGACGCGCAGCGTGAGTGGTTCGAGAAGGACTACTACAAGGTGCTCCGTGTCTCCGAGACTGCCTCTGGCAAGGAGATCACCAAGGCGTACCGCACGCTCGCGCGCGAACTGCACCCCGACGCAAACCCCGGCGACACCGCTGCGGAAGAGCGGTTCAAGGAGGTGTCGGTCGCCTATGACGTCATCGGCGACGAAGAGAAGCGGGCGTCCTACGACGAGGTTCGTCGCATGGGGCCGATGGGCGGCATGTTCGGTGGCGACGGCGGACCAGGGGCCGGAGGGTTCAACGTCGGTTTCGACGACATCGGCGACCTCCTCGGTGGCCTGTTTGGTCGCGGCGGAGGTGGACGTGGTGGTGGCCGCCAGCAGCAGTCGTCTCGGGCCCAACAGGGTGCCGACCTCGAGGCTGAACTCGCGCTCGACTTCGACGACGCGGTTAACGGCATCGAGACGGAGATCCATCTCACGTCCGATGCCACCTGCTCCGCGTGCAACGGCATCGGTTCGGCTCCTGGGTCTGCACCTACGAAGTGCGGTGTGTGCGATGGATCGGGCATGCAAAACGACAACCAGGGCTTCTTCTCGATGAGCCGGCCGTGCGGCCAGTGTGGTGGTCGCGGCTCCCTCATCACCGACCCGTGCAGCACGTGTCGGGGGAGTGGCGCCGAGGTCCGCCCTCGCGACGTGAAGGTGCGTATTCCTGCTGGCGTGAAGACCGGTCAAAAGATCCGCCTCAAGGGCCGTGGTGGGCCCGGCCGGTTTGGCGGTCCGCCCGGCGATCTGTTTGTGAAGGTCCGGGTCAAAGACCACGAACTGTTCGGTCGGCAGGGCCGTGATCTTACGCTCGAGGTGCCGATCACCTTTGCCGAAGCGGCGTTGGGGGCCGACATCAGTGTCCCAACGCTTCACGGTGACGCGGTCAAGATCCGGATCCCGGCCGGCACCGCCTCAGGGCGTACCTTCCGACTGCGGGGCAAAGGTGGCGCTTCTGGCGACCTTCTTGTCACTGCGACGGTGCTCATTCCGGATGCCCTGTCCGACGAGCAGCGCGCCGCAGTCGAGGCCCTTGACGCAGCCTCCCCTGGTTCGCCCCGCTCCCATCTGGAAACCTGTCGAGAGGAGATGTCATGAACGACGAGCGATTCACCCGAGCGGTCTACGTGATCAGTGTTGCCGCCGAACTCGCAGGCATGCATCCGCAGACGTTGCGGATCTACGAGCGCAAGGGTTTGGTCGATCCGGCTCGCACTGGTGGGGGTAGCCGCCGCTACAGCGACGCAGACATCGCCCTACTCAACCGCATTCAGGAACTCACCAACGAGGGCCTGAACCTCGCAGGCGCCAAGCGCGTTCTCGACCTTGAAGCCAGGGTCGCCGAGCTTGAAGGCGTGGTCGCAGAGACCGCACGGTCGACGGCGTCAGCGGTTGCGGAGGCCCACCGCGAGCATCGTCGCGATCTCGTGCCACTGCATCAGAGCGTCACGATTTACCGGCGCGGTAAGTAGTTCTCAGGCGTCCCTACCGAGTGCTCGGGCGATGATCTCGCCGTTGCGCGCTTCGGCTGCTTGGAGTGCCGCAAGCGCTGGACGACTATCGAGAGACTGCGCCGTCTCGCAGGCGTCGGCGAGGGCTGCGAGCGCCTCGTCGGTGTCGGCAAGCAGTGGCATGCCGGTCGCTGCAGCTAACGATTTCACCTTTGGTGCGTAGCCGATCAGCACTGTTGGGCGAGCGGCGACGAGTGCGGTGATCCCCGCGTGGTAGCGCGTAGCTATCACGACCTGCGCATCGGCCATCTCCGCAACGAGCTTGCCGGGCGATGGGGTAACGCAACTCGCCGGACTCGTCATCCGTGATGCCACGGCCTCGTGGAGGGGTTGATCGGTGCGAGGTTCGAAGGCGACGAACCGCACCGGCGCTTTGAGCTCAACGGCAAGCTTGTCGAGCACAGTGGCAGCGGCCTCAACCTGGGCGTCGTCGAGTCGATGGCGCTGCCACCGAACCGGCAGCAAGCCGCGTCGCCGACGCGGGCGGAGGCTTACTACGATCGCCTCGCCATCCGGATCGGTGGCGAGAGGCGCCGCGCCGACTGCGAGATCAGCTGTGGTCGTGGCCTCAACTCGGTGCGCATCGAGCGCCATACGAGAGACGTCGTCACGAACGGCTACTGCGACGGAACGACCGAGCGCAAGCCGAAGTAAGAGTCCGCTTCCGCACCGTGTCATCGGATCAGCGCCCAGACCCATCCCGAGCACCGGTACCCGCAGAACCCGGGCGATTAGCGCTCGGTGGAGCTGGTAGGGCAAATTCCATGGGCTGCTCGAGTCCTGGAGCAGACCCCCAGGCCCGATTACAAAGAGGTCGGCATGTTTTATGGCCCGGACGATCGCCACTAGATGGCGCGGATGCACAGCCTTTACGCCATGAAGCAGTTCAGTCTCACGAGGGTTGAACGAGGTAACCGTGACGGAGGTTGTGCCGAGGTCGGAGAGTCGAGCTCGAAGCCGCTCGAAGATCAGTTCGTCACCGCTGTTGTTGACCCCGACCCAGGCGTTGACGAAGACGGACCGGCGCACTGGGGGCAACGCTATGGGGTCTTGCCGCCCTTTGCTGAACCGGTGTCCCGTATCGTGTTCCTGTGCGTGTTGCATATATCGGCCCTGTACCGCCCTATCGCGGTGGTATCGCACAGCACGGTTTGCGAACAGTTGAGGCCTGCCGAGAGCTCGGCCAGGTTGTGTCGATTGAGTCTTGGCGCTCGATGTACCCCTCGATGCTCTTCCCGGGAAAGCAGCCGAAAGGTGCCGAACTGGGTGGGTTCGAGGCGAGGTTCCAGCTGCGTTGGTGGAGCCCCTGGAGTTGGTGGCTGGTTGGACGTCGGGTTCGCAATGCCGATCTGATTGTCTTGCCTTGGGTCACGCCCTTCCATGCCTTGCCGCTGCGTGTGCTTCTCGCTGCGGCAAGAGGTGTTCCTGCGGTCGCGATTGTGCACAATCCTGATCCCCACGAGTCCATGCCCTTCGCAAGATCGGCGCTCCGGTTGTTCCTTCGACGCTGCTCTGGGGCTTTGGTGCACGCTGACGTCCTGGCGGAACGGCTGCTCGAAATTACGTCTGTCGAGCGAGTGGAGGTCACCCCCCATCCCCCCAATCTTGCGATCGAGCCGTCCGCTCTGCCCTCGCGTCCCCCCCTGCGATTACTGATGGCGGGGTTCGTTCGCGAATACAAGGGCGCTGATCTTGCAATCGATGCAGTTGTTGAGGCGCGCCAACAGGGAATTGAGGTGTCGCTTACCGTCGCGGGGGACTTCTGGGAGCCGGTAGAGAAATACCGGGCGCAGGTGGAGGCGAGGGATGCTGCAGCGTTTGTGGAGCTGCGTCCCGGTTATCTCGGTGATGAAATGCTTCTGGATCTGTTGCGCGAGCACCATGCCCTCATCGCGCCATATCGAGCAGCAAGCGTGTCAGGTGTCGTTCCCCTGGCGCTCGCTGCAGGCCGCCCAGTCGTTGCAACTCCGGTTGGGGGTCTTGTCGAGTCGGTAAGCCATGGCGTCTCTGGGGTCCTCGCAACGAGGGTCGATGCGACGGCGCTGGCCGATGCCATCGTGTGTCTGAACCGTGATGTCGAACGTCTTGCGTCGAGCGGGCCGAGGTACGCGGGAGACTGGACCGAGTTGGCAGAAGCGCTGTTGCGGTTGCTGGGGAAACCGGTCAGCCGACCCTGAGTCGTTCGCGACAAGTCACGGTGGCCGTTAGTGGGTTGCAGCACTGGCATCCCATTGCGAGGGGTGGCAGGGAGTAGAACTGACGGTTCCAAAGTTGAGTGTAGGAGACTCAAGTTTTCTGCCGTAGACTCAACGAGTAGGAGGTCTCGCCCCCATGGCACTCGATCCGAACCGTTGGACGATTAAGACGACGGAAGCGTTCACCGCTGCCTCGGAGGCTGTGCGCGGCGCCTCGCATCCCGAGGTCGTTCCGGAGCACCTCTTCCTTGCGCTCCTCGGGCAGCAGGAAGGCATTGTCCTCCCGCTGCTGCATCGGGTCGGCGTCGACATCGTCTCTGCCCGCAACGAAGCAGAGGCCGTTGTCGCCAAGCTGCCGAACGCCTACGGCTCCGATCCGCAGATGAGCAAGGCGCTGCGCGGGACCTTCGAAGCCGCCGACACGACGCGCGAAGACCTCGGCGACGAGTACCTCTCCACCGAGCATCTGCTGTTGGCGTTCGCTGGGAAGGTTGCAGGGCTTACCAATGTCGACCGGGAAGCGCTCCTCGCAGCGTTGAGGGATGTTCGCGGCAGCCATCGAGTAACAAGCCAGGACCCGGAGAACCAGTACCAGGCGCTCGAGCGGTTCGGCCTCGACCTTACCGAACTGGCGCGGGCAGGCGAGCTCGACCCTGTCATCGGTCGCGACGACGAGATCCGCCGTGTGATCCGGGTGCTGAGCCGCCGCACCAAGAACAATCCGGTGCTCATCGGTGAACCCGGTGTCGGTAAGACCGCGATTGTAGAGGGGCTTGCGCAACGCATCGTCGAGGGAGACGTGCCCACGAGCCTGCAGAATAAGAAGCTGATCAGTCTCGATCTCACCGCAATGGTCGCCGGTGCTAAATACCGAGGCGAGTTCGAAGAACGGCTGCAGGCCGTGCTGAAGGAGATCGAGGATGCCGACGGCGAGATCGTCACCTTCATCGATGAGATGCACACGGTGGTTGGTGCCGGCGGAGCCGAAGGGGCGATGGACGCCGGAAACATGCTCAAGCCCCTGCTCGCGCGCGGCAAGCTCCGAATGGTTGGTGCTACCACGCTCGACGAGTACCGCAAGTACGTCGAGAAGGACCCCGCCCTTGAGCGCCGGTTCCAGCAGGTGCTTGTCGAGCCGCCGTCCGTCGACGATGCCGTCGCAATTCTCCGAGGGCTCAAGGAGCGCTACGAGGTCCATCACGGTGTGCGAATCCAAGACAGTGCGCTCGTTGCTGCGGCGGTCCTGAGCGACCGCTATCTCACTGGCCGCCATCTTCCGGACAAGGCCATCGACCTGATCGATGAGGCTGGTAGCTCGCTGAGGATCGAGATCGACTCCGTGCCGACCGAGATCGACGTTGTCGAGCGTCGAACTCGGCAGCTCGAGATCGAGCGCTTGGCGCTCGCGAAGGAAACCGACGTGGCCAGCATCGAGCGGCTCGACGACCTCGACCGCGAACTTGCTGACCTGCAAGAAGAGCTGTCGGCGCTCACCGTTCGCTGGCAGGGCGAGAAGGACGCCATTGACGAACTTCGTTCGATCAATGAGGAACTCGAGCAGCTCCGAGGTGAAGTCGACCGCGAGGCCGACCTCGAAAAAGCAGCCCAGCTGCGCTACGGCCGAATTCCCGACCTCGAGCGCGCGTTCGGCGAGGCAAAGGAGAAGCTCGACAAGATCCAGTCGCAGGACTCGATGCTCAAAGAAGAGGTCACCGAGGAAGACATCGCCGAAGCGGTCAGTCGGTGGACGGGTGTGCCCATCAGCCGTCTCATGGAGGGCGAGGTCCAGAAACTGGTGCGACTTGAGGAGCACCTGCACGAGCGAGTGGTCGGCCAAGACGCTGCTGTGTCCGTGGTTGCCAACGCGATCCGTCGCAGCCGCGCCGGGCTGTCCGACCCCAACAAGCCGATCGGTAGCTTCTTGTTCCTTGGTCCCACAGGCGTCGGAAAGACCGAACTCGCCCGTTCACTGGCTCAGTTTCTCTTCGACGACGAGCGCTCGATGGTCCGCATCGATATGTCGGAGTACATGGAGAAGCACAGCGTCAGCCGCCTGATTGGCGCTCCTCCTGGCTACGTCGGCTACGACGAGGGTGGCCAGTTGACGGAGACCGTTCGCCGCCGCCCCTACTCGGTGGTGCTTCTCGACGAGGTTGAGAAGGCCCATCCCGACGTGTTCAACACGCTCCTGCAGTTGCTCGACGACGGTCGCCTGACCGACGGCCAGGGCCGCACCGTCGACTTCAGCAACGTCGTGTTGATCATGACCTCGAACCTGCCGGGTGAACCGGGCGATTTCTTTCGGCCAGAGTTCGTCAACCGCATCGACGACATCGTCCGCTTCCGTGCGCTCACCGAGACTGACCTCGTCGAGATTGTCGATATCCAACTCGTCAGCCTTGCCAAGCGGCTCACCGATCGTCGACTCGATCTGAACGTCACCGCCGACGCGAAGGCGTTGCTCGCAAGTCAGGGCTTCGATCCGGCCTTCGGAGCCCGCCCGCTGAAGCGGCTTATCCAGCGCGAGATCGGCGACCGGCTTGCCCTTGCGGTGCTCGAAGGTCGCTACCTCGAAGGTGACACCGTGACGGTGTCTACGGGCCCGGTGGACTCTCAAGGTAGCGTCGTCGCAGACGATGAGGGACTTGGTGACCAAGGGTTCGTTCTCGGCTGAGCGCCGGCGGTTTGCGCGTGTGTGTGTAGCAGACCTCAACGTCTCGGTTGATGCCGACACTGTCGGATGCGAAATGGCAACCGCTCCCGCTCCGGGCACGCTCGAACCCGGCAGCAAGACCGTAGGGGCACTCCCGATCCAAAACTTCCCTCACTGGCTGACCCTCAAAGCAATCGGTCGAGTGCGAAAGCGCACGCGGGACATGAAGGGGGAGGGAAGGGGCGATTGCGCCTCCCCTATCGCGTGTCAACACTGGGGCCGTGATGCGTTTACGGACGTGACCGATTTCGCGTGTCCGGCGGTTCAGGGCCAGTTACCCTTTCGTGGTAACGCAAACCCGTGAGAGGAGCGCGCCGTGCCCGCGACCGTTGTCGTCGGTACTCAATGGGGAGACGAGGGGAAGGGCAAGTTCACCGACCTCGTCGCCAAGGAGATGGAGCTGGTCGTCCGTTACCAGGGTGGCCACAATGCCGGGCACACCCTTGTGGTCGACGGCGAGAGCTTCGCCCTCCAATTGATTCCGAGTGGAGTTCTCTACGACCACATCACGCCGGTCATCGGTAACGGCGTTGTCGTCGACCCGAAGGTGTTGCTTGCGGAGATGGACATGCTCACGAGCCGAGGCGTCGACTGCACGACACTGAAGGTCTCGGGTAACGCCCACCTGATCATGCCGTACCACCAGGAACTCGACGCACTACACGAGCGTCACCTAGGCGACGGCAAATTGGGTACCACCAAGCGTGGGATCGGTCCGGCCTACGCCGACAAGTCGATGCGCGTCGGCCTCCGGGTCCAGGACCTCACTGACCCGAAGATCTTTCGCCAGAAGCTTGAGGTCGTTCTCGGCTACACCAATCAGGTGCTCACCAAGGTTTTCAACCGGCTTCCTGTCGACGCTGACGAGCTAGCAGCGCTGTACTTGAATGAGTACGCCCCGCGGGTCATTCCGCACATCGGCGACGCGATCTCGATCGTGCACGGCGCGCTCGAGGCGGGCCAAGGCGTCCTTCTCGAGGGGGCGCAGGCGACATTCCTCGACCTTGACCATGGCACGTACCCGTTCGTTACGTCGTCCAACCCGGTTGCGGGTGGTGCGTGTACCGGTGCCGGCGTCGGTCCGCGCGACATCGAGCGGATCATCGGCATCGCCAAGGCGTACGTCACCCGAGTCGGGTCCGGACCGTTCCCAACGGAACTGTTCGACGAGGTCGGCGATCACTTGGTGGAGGTCGGACGCGAGTACGGCACCAACACCGGCCGCCGCCGTCGTCCGGGCTGGTTCGATGCAGTGATGATGCGCCATGCCGTCCGCATCAACTCTCTGTCAGAGATAGCGCTTACGAAGCTTGACATCCTCGACGGGCTCGAGACGCTCAAGGTCTGTGTTGCCTACGACATCGACGGTAAGCGGGTCGAGCATCTCCCGTATCACCAGTCTGATCTTCACAAGGCAACGCCGATTTATGAGGAGCTCCCCGGCTGGGGCACCGACATCAGCGCGGTTACCAAACCGGCCGAGCTCCCGAAGAACGCGGCTGACTACATAGCGTTCCTCGAGGATCAGTGCGGGGCCCCGGTTCGGCTCGTGGGTGTCGGTCCTGGCCGCGAACAGTTCCTCGATCGCGCCGCGTGACCCGATCAGCCGCAAGGCTGGCTGAGTGGATCTTTGGTCGATTTGCGGGTGGTGCTGCGCACCCTAGGAGTCGTTGTCGGCGCGCCGGCGGCGGTGCTGAGCTGTGCAGCAAACGCTTTCGCCCGCGTCTTGACGAGGCGAGGCGACATCGCAGTGAGGCCCGTCGAGGATCGCACACCACTCATTGCGGCGGCGGTTTTAAACGAATGTTCCCGACACAGGCCGGGCAAGAGCGTCGACAACTAGAGGCTCCCTTCCGGGCGACTGTTCGCCCGGCGGCACGACCAATCCAGCCCTTGAAGAGTGTTTATTGCTTGAAGCGTTCGCGTTCGAGTGGAAAGGTCCGATCGTGACCACCGATCCGATATCCAATGTGTTGTCGGCGCGCTACGCGAGCGCCCCCATGAACGAGATCTGGAGTCCCGAGCACAAGATCGTGCTCGAGCGTG
>JAQWLJ010000075.1 GCA_029247365.1 Acidimicrobiales bacterium
CTTCGGGAGGCCGCCCTCACCGATGTCATCCTCTACGAAGGTGATCTGACGAATGCCGACCTCACATCAGCTTCGCTCACCCGAGTCGACCTGACGTTCGCCACCGTTCGCGGTGTGATCTTGCGCAACGCCAAGCTCTCCCAGATGCAGCTCATCCAATTGGACTTCACCGGCGCGGACTTTGCGGGCCTGCGAGCAGCTGCCGACTGGTTCCTCGTCATCTGCCCCGATGGTTCATCGCAGGGCGTGCAAGAAACGGTCCCCTGCGGCATCAGGGAATGAGAGCGGCAGGCCGGTCAAGCGAGGGCGACGGAACGTAACGCAACGCCGCAGCCGAGTGGGCTGCCGACAACGGAGTCACCACCGGCACATCAGCAACCACGTTTTCGCCAGAAAACGCGGTGACACGCGCCCAGAACGTGACGTTCGCGTACCGCTACGACCAAAACGTGGTCCAACCCGCACTCGACGACATCCGAACCGACGTCAACACCGCCCCAACAACCGCTGATGGAGCTCAAACGGCTGCTGACGTGGTGGGTGACAGGGTTGACGCTCTTGGGCGGTCGGTGCCGTTGCTGCAATGGTCGAACTGGGCCACCATCGGCGTCGGTAACGAACCGCTTGGGGTGGCCTTTGACGGCACCCACATCTGGGTCGCCAACTACTTTGCTGGCACGGTGTCGAAGATTGTGGCCGCCACCGGTGTAGTCACAGACACCATCGCGGTCGGTGTCGCCCCGTTTGGGGTGGCGTTTGACGGCACCCACATCTGGGTCACCAACTACTTCGATGGCACGGTGTCGAAAATCCCGGTCGGGTAACGACTTCAACAACGAGCGGGATACCGCACGGATGATGCCGGCTTCCGCTCAAGCAGTGGCGAAACTGATTTCTACGACCCCCCGGCTTCGACGCGCGGTATTCGGTCACGAAGTCTGATGATCAGTTTGAGGTCAGAGAAACGTAGGTCCTTGCCAGGAAGGCAGCCATCTGGTCTCGGGTAACGATGTTGTTGGGTGAGTATGTGGTTGCGCTGGTGCCGGTCGTGATCCCGAGTTGGTAGATGCAGCCAGCGGGCCCGGAGTAGTAGGCGTCAGGGGCGACGTCTGCGAACGGGTGTGAGCCGGTGCAGGTGGTTTCGGTGAGCGTTGAGTAGAGGCGGGCCAGGAACGCTGCCATTTGGGCCCGGGTGACGACTGTGCCGGGGGAGTATGTGCTTGCGCTGGTGCCGGTCGTGATCCCGAGTTGGTAGATGCACCCGACTGCTTCGGTGTAAAAAGCACCAGAGGGGACGTCCACGAAGGGTGTGTTCCCTTCGCACTCGAGGCCCGTAACGATTTTGTAAAACCGAGCCAGGAACGCTGCCATTTGAGCCCGGGTGACGACGTTGCTGGGGGCGTAGGTAGTTGCGCTCGTGCCGGTTGTAACGCCGAGCTGATAGATGCAGCCGGCGGGCCCGTAGGAGTAGTGGCCCGGTGCAATGTCGGTGAACGGGTGCGGCTGAGTGTTGGTGCAGTCAACACCGATCTCTTCGGCTGACCGAACGATCGAATCACTTGTGGCAGTGAGTTGCCCGAGGTAGGCCTCGCTGGAACCGTTGTTGCTATGGGTGACGACTCGAACGAGGTAGGTGTTGTTGCGCTGCACCCCTGAGAGGTGAATCTCGGGCTGGTGTGACGATGACAACGACGTGGTGGTGTTCCAGACAGAGCCGGTGTAGCTCTCGATCCAGTCGACGTAGGTTGCGACTCGGGCGTAGACGCCGGGGTACCCATCGAGAGCACAGCCGTTGCCCCAGCTCACAACCCCAGCCAGATGGGGCACCCCGTTGTGATTGACGACCGCTGGACCTCCGCTATCCCCTTGGCAAGAGTCCGTCCCGGAGGCACCAGCACAGACCATTTGCGTGTCGTAAATTTCCGATGACGAATAGGAGCCGCAGGACTCATCGACGTAGACCGCTGTTGATTTAAGCCTGTCGGAGGTGGGTCCACCGGAGGAGACCGTTCCCCATCCTGAGATCGTGAGCGCGTCTCCTTCTTGGAGCGGGCCATAGGGCTCGCTCTCATGCAGAGGCACTAAGGCTGCGTGTGACATATCGGCTGGGGTCTCGAGCCGAACCAGCGCTACGTCGTTCAAGAATGAAGAAGAGTCGTAGTTCGGGTGTACGACCCAATCTGACGCCAACGAGCCGTAGCTATCCACGTCTTCCTCTGGCAGGTTCAAGAAATCGGTTATGTCTGTCAGCCCGTAGATCACCACGACGTCAGTTAGCGAGGTGCCGGAGTTTTGAAGGCAGTGTGCAGCAGTAAGCACCCACTCGGTATCGATCAGCGAACCCCCGCACCCCTGACTGTCGCCGTTCGCGAAATCGGACTCGACGAATACCTGGTAGGGAAACTGTCCGATGTCTGCGTAGGCACCCCCAACAATTCGGGCTTCGAGCAGATCCGATGCGACCTCTCCCACAAGAGACGAATTGGCGATGCTCCTTGTTCCGAGTCGACTCATCTCCCGATACTCGATCGTGTAACCGGTGATCGAGGAGTTGTTGGCGTCAACGGAGAAGCTGATGGTGCCGTCGGCCTCAAGTCGCATGTCCGTCGGCTCGCTGGGTACCCCAAGAGGGGTGACGGCGTCTGATAGCGCTTCGGTTGGTGAAAGCACAACTGCCGCCATGACGACTGCCATGATGGCTGCTGACCGCTGCAGCAGCGCACTTCGCAATCGATTAGCCCGCGGACCTCGCGTCACCATGGACCAGCCTCCTAAGCACCGACTTCCAGCGGCTTGCTAACAGTAGACACAAGTCGTGACAGTGCGAATTCGCAGCGGGATCCCCCGACACAACCAATGCGTGTCTCAGACAGCACCCACGGTGTCTTTGCTCCAGGCTGGGTCCGAATCCTCTGTTCTCCTTTCACCTTCTCAACCCCGAGTCCACTGCCAGTCGTGGGGTCGGGGCCCCTCTTCAGGGGTGTCCAGAGGACATTGCCCTCGATCGTTGAGCGGCCTGAGCAAGCGAGGTCCGAAGGTCTAGAGTGGAGCGTCGAAACCACGGTGCAGGTTTGCGCGGTGTGGCGGTGTGGATCGGTGCACATGGCCGTTCCTTGCCTGCGCCGCGTAGTGCTGGGGCCTGAGTTCCGCCGGGGTGGGAATGGCACCTCAGAGCCGGCTCAGCGACGCGTCGCCTCGCGGCGCTCAGATCTTGCTCCCCGAAACCTGCCCGAAAGCGGCGGCCGGGAGCTGTCTAGGAGCGGTTTGCCCGAAACGTGCCCGAATTTCTGACCCGTTGTGGCACACTGTGGACCTTGTGATTTCAGTGTTTTCTAGAGCGGGTGACGAGAATCGAACTCGCATCATCAGCTTGGAAGGCTGAGGTTCTAGCCGTTGAACTACACCCGCGGGAACACTCAGGGTAGCGGTCTGTGGCTCAGACGGCGGTCGCTTTTTGGCCAAGTGAGTCCTCCACTTCCATCACGGAGCCGGTCCGTTCGACCACACCTGAGATGTTTCGCAGCTTGTTGCCGGTTCGATCGGCGTTGTCGCCGTGCGGCGGGTCGATCGACTGACCGAGGATCTCATCGCAGCGGCAGTGGTTGAGCTCCTCGACCGCTCGGGCCCAGCGATGTTCCGCGCTTTGCGATCGATCAATGCAAGCATCGGACTGGCGCATGGCAGGAGGTCAATCGCCTCTCTGGTGGTCCATCGCGTTGGACACGAAATCACCGCCGCCCGAACGTGGTTGGCGTGCCGCCGGCTAGCGGAGTGGGCGGCGGACGCCGTTAGGCTTCACCCCTGTGAAGACCACTGTCGAGTCCCTCGAAGACAACCGGGTGAAGCTGAACGTCGAGGTCGACGAAGCGGAGTTCGATTCCGCTGTCGACGCTGCGTTCAAGCGGATCGCTCAGGAGGTCCGGATGCCGGGCTTCCGCCCTGGCAAGGCGCCCCGGCGGCTGTTGGAGGCCCAGTTCGGCCACCAAGTCGGCCGTGAGGAAGCGCTGCGCGAGTCGATGCCCGAGTACTACGCCCAGGCCGTCATCGAGCACGACGTCGACGTCGTCGCCCCGCCCGAGATCGAGATCACCGATGGCCAAGAAGAAGGCCCGATCGTGTTCGAGGCCGTTGTCGAGGTCCGGCCGAGCGTCAACGCCGCCGGCTACGATGGACTTCGAGTCGAGATCCCGAGCCCGGTCCCGTCGACCGATGAGATCGACGAGCAGATCGACAACCTCCGCAAGAACTTCGCCGAGCTCGAAACGGTCGAGCGAGCGGCCGCCGATGGCGATCACGTCACCATCGATATCGAGTGCGAGCACGAGGGCGAGGCGGTTCCCGGCCTGACCACCACCGACTACGACTACGAGGTCGGCAGCGGTGCGGTCGTTGCCGAGATCGACGAGAACCTCCGAGGCGCATCCGCCGGCGACGACGTCGAGTTCGAGGCGCCACACCCCGACCCCGACGAAGAGGCCGCCCTCGAGTTCAAGATCTCCGTCAAGGAGGTCAAGGAAGCGGTGCTACCCGACCTCGATGATGAGTTTGCGAGGGCTAACTCCGAGTTCGAGACCGTCGAAAACCTGCGCGCCGACACCGAGACCCGGATGGGCGCAATGCGCATCAGTCAGGCCCAGATGGCGTTGCAGCAAAACACCGCTGAGGCTGTCGCTTCGCTCATCACCGATGAGATCCCTGAGTCGATGATCGAGAACGAGATCAACGCCCGCATCCAAGACCTCGTCGGTCGCCTGCAGCAGCAGGGAATGGACGTCAGCGCGTACCTCGAAGCGGTTGGTCAGACCCCCGAAACCCTCGCTGCGGAGTTTCGCGAGCCGGCCGAGCAAGCGGTAAAGGTCGACCTCGCACTGCGCAGTGTCGCCGAACTCCAAGGCCTCGTCCCCGACGACGAGAAGATTGACGAAACCCTGGCCGAGATGGCGGCTCAGTCCGGCCAGGAGGCCAATGATCTCCGAGAGCGTCTCGCCGCTGTTGGTCAGCTCTCTGCGTTGCGCGCCGACCTCGGCAAGCAGGCGGCGATGGAGTGGCTCACTGAAAACGTCGAGCTGGTGGACGACAATGGTGATTCGATCGATCGGGCCGCCTTGGAATACCCCGAGCCGGCAGACGCTGATGAAGAAGACTCGCCCAATGACGAACATGAGGAAGAGGAATAAGGCAGAGTGAGTGAAATGGACATCTCCCCCCGCAATTATCTGGTTCCCACGGTTGTCGAACAGACCAACCGAGGTGAGCGTGGCTACGACCTCTACTCGAAGCTGCTCAAGGAGAACATCATCTTCGTTGGCACGCCGATCGACGACACCATCGCCAACTTGATCTGCGCCCAACTCCTTCACCTCGAGTCGGAGAACCCCGACAAGGACATCAACCTCTACATCAACAGTCCCGGTGGTGACATCAACGCGCTGTTCGCCATCTACGACACGATGTCCTACATCAAGCCCGACATCACCACGATCTGCTTCGGTCAGGCTGCGTCGGCCGCGGCTGTGCTGCTCGCAGCAGGGGCCAAAGGCAAGCGTCTGGCACTGCCACACGCCCGCATTCTGATTCACCAGCCTTATGCCGGCGCCCAGGGTCAGGCGAGCGATATCGAACTCATTGCCGCCGAGATTCAGCGCATGAAGAGCAGTCTCGAAGAGGTGCTCGCCTACCACACCGGTCAGACGGTCGAGAAGATCTCCGCCGACACCGATCGCGACTTCGTGATGACCGCTGCGGAGGCCAAGGCGTATGGCATCATCGACGAGGTGATCGAAACGCGTAACATGGCGGATATCAGCGGCCCGATCACGGCCGTCAGCTAGAACTGTCAGGGGGCGACGGCGTGGCCAAATTCGGTGAGGGCGGGGAACTCCTGAAGTGCTCCTTCTGCGGCAAGTCCCAGAAGCAGGTCAAGAAGCTGATCGCCGGTCCCGGCGTTTACATTTGCGACGAGTGCATCGATCTCTGCAATGAGATCATCGAAGAAGAACTGGCCGAGATCACCGACGTCAGCCTCGGCGAACTCCCGTCGCCGCGCGAGATCTATTCGTTCCTGAACGACTACATCGTCGGTCAGGACCAGGCGAAGCGGATCCTGTCCGTCGCCGTCTACAACCACTACAAGCGAATCGAACTCGGCAACAGTCTCGACGGCGAAGTCGAACTGTCGAAGTCCAACATTTTGCTGATCGGCCCCACAGGCTGCGGCAAGACCTACATGGCCCAGACGCTGGCGCGCATGCTGAACGTGCCGTTTGCGATCGCCGATGCGACTGCGCTCACCGAAGCCGGCTACGTCGGCGAAGACGTCGAGAACATCCTCCTGAAGCTGATCCAGGCCGCCGACTACGACGTCAAGAAGGCCGAGAACGGCATCATCTACATCGACGAGATTGACAAGGTTGCCCGCAAGAGCGAGAACCCATCGATTACCCGCGACGTCTCCGGCGAGGGAGTGCAGCAGGCACTCCTCAAAATTCTCGAGGGCACGTCGGCGGCGGTGCCGCCCCAGGGCGGGCGAAAGCACCCGCACCAGGAGTTCCTGCAGATCGACACCACGAACATCTTGTTCATCTGCGGTGGAGCGTTCGCTGGCATTGAGAAGATCGTCGAGAACCGTGTTGGAGCGAAGGGCGTCGGTTTTGGCGCCGACATCCGCCGCCCGGAGGACAAGGATCTCGGCGCGATCTTCAGCGACGTGATGCCCGAAGACCTGACCAAGTTTGGCCTGATACCGGAGTTCATCGGCCGTATGCCGGTTGTCGGCGCAGTGAACCATCTCGAACGCGAGGCCCTCGTCGAGATTCTTACCGAGCCCCGCAACGCGTTGATCAAGCAGTACCGCAAGATGTTCGACTTCGAGAACGTCGACCTCGACTTCGCGCCGGACGCGCTCGACGCGATCGCCGAGGAAGCGATCAAGCGAAACACTGGTGCCCGTGGCTTGCGCGCCATCCTCGAAGAGACCCTCCTCGAGACGATGTATGAGATCCCCGGTCGCGACGACGTCGATAAGGTTGTTGTCACCCGCGAGTCGGTCCTCAGTGAAGCGATGCCGGAGATCATTGTCGTCGGCGCCGACCGGCGCGCCAGCTAGCCGCTGGTGGACTACAGCGAAGCGATCGCTCATCTCGATGGGCTGATCAACTACGAAGCCGTTCCAAGGGCCGGAGCGATCGCAGGCCTGAGCACCGATCCGATGGTCGAGATCATGGCGATGCTCGGCGACCCGCATCGGTCGTACCCGGTTATTCACGTCACCGGTACCAACGGTAAGGGGTCGACGGTGCGGATGATGGAAGCACTGCTCGAAGGCATGGGCCTCCGAACTGGTGCATACCTCAGCCCGCACCTCGAGTCGACCGCCGAACGCATTCGCACCGGTGGTGAGACGATTGCCCAGGACGCGTTCGGTGAAGTGATCGGCGATGTTGTCCTGGCCCTCGAAGCCCATGAGGCCGGGCCGGCCACCTGGTTCGAGACGGTCACCACAGCCGCGCTCTTGCACTTCGCAAACGAGGCGGTCGACGTTGCCATCATTGAGGTGGGCATGCTCGGCCGATACGACGCGACCAACGTGGTTCAGGCCCACGTCGCGTGCGTGACCAACATCGGTCTCGATCACAGCGCTGGTCAGGGCGATTGGCAGGCATCGATTGCGAGTGAGAAGGCCGGTATCATTGAACCAACCAGCACCCTTGTGCTTGGCGAGGACGATCCCCAACTCGTTCCGATTTTCCTCGGTGAAGGTCCAGCGCGCGCGGTGTTGCGCGGTGACGACTTCGGTGTGGTGGAGGACCGCCTAGCGGTCGGTGGCCGGCTGCTGTCGTTGCGCACACCACGAGCGATGTACGACGACGTCTTTCTCCCGCTCCATGGCGACTTCCAAGTCGCGAACGCGTCGCTCGCCGTCACCGCAGTCGAGGAGTTCTTCGATGCAGCGCTTCCCGTCGACGTGGTTGAGGAGGCGTTGGGTGGGGTTGTCGTGCCCGGCCGACTCGAGTTCGTGCGTCGTTCGCCTACAGTCCTGCTCGACACCGCCCACAACGTCCCCGGGGCCACCGCACTCGCGGAGACCCTCGCCGACGACTTCTCGCAAGGTGGTCGCCGCTTTCTGCTGCTTGGCATGCAGGATGGCCGGGTCCCGGTCGACATCTGCCGCGCCCTTCGAGTTCACGAGTACCAGCTCGTCGTTGCGTGCACAGCCCCGACAGCCCGAGGCATCGATGCCGAGGAGCTCGCCGCAGCGGTACGCGAGGCCGGTGGCATCGCTGACGCAGTGGTCGATGTCGATGCTGCCATCGACCATCTTCTCGGCCAAGCCGAAGACGACGACTTGATCGTGGTCGCCGGCACCAACCCAGTGGTCGGCCGGATCCGCGCCATAGCCGACGAACTCTGAGCGCGTTGGGGTGGGTGTCCTCGTGAGCACGAAGAGTCACCCAGGTCGTCACCGTGCGCAGGCATGATCGCATCGGTGGAGTTGCCGGCCAGTGAGGACGGTAGCGGGCCGACTGTCCCAAGGTCCTCAGCTTCGAGTTGAACGACGGAGGCCACCAGTAGCCTCGCAGCCATGGAACGCACTTTCATCATCTGCAAGCCCGACTCGGTTGAGCGCGGCCTCGTAGGCCAGATCCTGAGCCGATTCGAAACCAAGGGATTCTCGATCGTGGCTGCGGAGCTGCGGACCCTCGATGCCGACACGCTCGCCCGTCACTACGAGGAGCACGTGGGGAAGGGCTTCTACGACGACCTCGTCACCTTCATGAGCCGCGGTCGGGCCCTTGTCGCCGTGCTTGAGGGTCCCGAGGGCACGTGGGAGACCGTGCGCGAGATGATGGGTGCTACCAACCCGATGAAGGCTGCCCCCGGCACCATCCGCGGCGATTTCGGAACCATGTTCACGGAGAACTTGATCCACGGCTCGGACTCCGCCGAGTCGGCTACCCGCGAAATTGGGATTTTCTTCCCTGACATCTAGGCCCGGGTCTGCTCGTCGATGAGGTGGAGGACCACGTGCCCACCTCCACATCGTCGCCAGCCGCGATGACGACGCCACCCGCTACGACGCTACCGATTTGGGTGCGTTGTCTAGTGCGTTGTCGACCAAGATGGGTACGTCCGTTGCGGTGGACCCGTTCGTCTAAGTGCTGCGTTGCTGCGGTGTAAGCGACCTCGGCGGGGGGGTGGACCGGGCGCTTCCTGCGGTGTTCACCAACGTCGCCACGCTGTGCGTTTGGCTGACCGCACAGCAGAGAAGTGTTGCAATTTGGTGACCGAGCGGGCCTACACTTTACGAGGTGGTCGAACCCCCAGGGGTCACGGCCCATTGCGCATCCCGCGCACCCTCAATTTGAGGCCGACGACAAAGGCTGTGGCCAATGATAGTGGCTGACTCCCTGCTTTCTCGTTTCGGTGCTGTCGTCGGGCGCGATATGGCGGTCGATCTCGGCACGGCCAACACACTTGTCTATGTGCGTGGCGAGGGCATCGTGCTCGACGAGCCGTCCGTCGTTGCTATCAATACCAATGATGGCCGACCCCTTGCCGTGGGCGTGGAAGCCAAGCGAATGATCGGTCGAACCCCAGCAAACATCCAGGCCATTCGTCCCCTGAAGGACGGCGTGATCGCGGACTTCGAGATTTGCGAGAAAATGCTGCGCTACTTCATCCAGAAGGTGCATCAGCGCAAGTGGGCCAAACCCCGCATGGTTATCGCGGTTCCTTCCGGCATCACCGGCGTTGAGCAGCGAGCTGTTCAAGAAGCAGCCGAATTTGCCGGCGCTCGCAAGCCCGCCATGATCATCGAGGAGCCGATGGCCGCTGCGATCGGCGCCGGGCTACCGGTGCAGCATCCGACGGGCAACATGATCGTCGACATCGGCGGTGGCACCACCGAAGTAGCGGTCATCTCGCTCGGCGGTGTGGTGGCCAGTCAGTCGGCCCGCGTCGGCGGCGATGAGCTCGACGATTCCATCATCCAATACGTCAAGAAGGAGTTCAGCCTCGCGCTGGGCGAGCGCACGGCGGAGGAGATCAAGGTGCAGTTGGGATCGGCGTGGCCGCTTGAAAAGGAGCTGCGAGCCGAGATCCGTGGCCGCGACCTCGTGTCGGGCCTGCCTCGCACCATCGTCATCTCCACCGGAGACATTCGCGAAGCGATCGAGGAGCCCGTGTCCGCTATTTGCGACGCGGTGAAGTCGACGCTCGACAAGACGCCGCCAGAGTTGGCCGCCGACATCATGGACAGCGGTATCACGCTTGCGGGCGGCGGTGCCCTCCTTAAGGGCATCGATCAGCGCCTCAAGGAAGAGACCGGTATGCCGATCAAGCTTGCTGCCGACCCGTTGTACGCGGTCGCTACCGGCTCGGGCCAGGTCCTTGAGGAACTGGAAGCTCTGCGCGGTGTAGTCGTGAGCTCGGGCGAGCTCTAGACGTAGCACCATGGTGCTCCCGCAGGGAGGCGGACGACCCCGTAATCGGCACCGGATGGTTCTTCTGGGGCTCACGGCGATCACCCTGCTGAGCCTCGACCTCAGCGGCTTTGGCCCCATTGGGACCGCCCAACGCTGGGTGCGCGATCTGCTGCATCCGGTCACACAAGTAGCTGGTGCGATTGCGTCGCCGTTCTCGAACGCGTGGAACGCGGTCTTCGACTATGACGACCTCGAGGCCGAACGCGACCAGCTCCGAAAAGAGTTGGACGATGCCGAAGGAGCACAGCTTGCGGCTGAGGCCGAGCGGGAAGCCTTTCAGCGGTTGCTCGAGGCAACCGAGATCACCTACCTACCAACGATCCCAACCGAGACTGCAGACGTTGTTCGGACTGCAGTGGGTAATTTCGATGATCACGTGATCACGATCGAGAAGGGTTCGAACCACGGCATCCGGCCCGGGATGGCGGTGGTAACTGGCGCCGGCTTGGTTGGGCGCGTCGACCGCGTCGATGCCACCACGGCCAATGTGCAGCTCCTGAGCGATTCGGAACTCGTGATCGGCGTACGTCTGGTATCGACCGGCGAGGTCGGCCTCGGCCACACCGACGCTGAGGACCCTCTCACCTTCGTGATCGACCGTGGACTCGATTGGCCGGAGGACGACGATCAGTCTCTGCTGCCGGAGATCGGCACGGTCGTGGTCACCGCCGCAAGCAGTCGCTATCCGGCCGAGATCCCCCTGGGCCGGATCAAGGACGTCTACCTCGATCCCGAGAATGACATCGCGATGATCGTCGAGGTCGAGCTCGCCAACGATGTTCGCGATCTCAGTTACGCCACGGTGTTACTTGCCGAGGGCGTCGATCAGGTACCGCTGGTACCCACACCCAGCACCAGCATCCCGCTCAACATCGAGGTTCCTGAAGACACGGGTTCCGACCAGTGAGCGTGCCGGTGCGCCTCGGGCTGGTGATGCTCGCAGCATTGCTGGTGCAGCTGACCGTCTTCGTCGACGTGCGCTTCTTCGGGGTGGCTCCGGAGCTGCTCTCGCTCGTCGCCGTTATCGGTGCGTTCCTCATTGGCTCGGAGCGCGGTCCGGTGCTGGCGTTCATCGCCGGCCTGATCTGGGACGTCTACCTGCCCACACCACTCGGTGTCATGGCGATCACGCTCGCGATCGTCGCGTACGCGGTCGCCACCCTCAACGAGGGTCTCTTCCAGGACAGCCCGTCGCAGCTGATGATGGTGGTCTTCCTCGCAAGTGGCGGAGCGGTGCTCGGGTATGCGCTGCTCGGTGGGATTATGGGATCGCCTGAATTGCTGCGCATCGACATGTTTCGGATCGCGTTGATCGTCGGCATCACCAATGCGGTCGTGACACCGCTGGCCGTGCCAGCCATGACGTGGGCGCTCGGTGGTGAAGGGGCGATGCGCTGATGGATGCGCGCGTCCGCATGCGAATGTTCGCGTTCGCCGCCCTGATGCTGTTTGGCGCGCTCGGGGCTCGACTTTGGTATCTGCAGGGGGTCGAGTCGACCCGCGAGGATTTCCAGGAACAGGCCCTCACCAATATTCTCGAACCCGTCTACGAGGAAGCCCCCCGGGGTCGGATCCTCGACCGCAACGGCCGCGTCATCGTCGACAACAAGGTTGTCCAAGTTGTCACAATCGACCGCGCAGTCGTCGAGGAACTCGAGCCCGCTGAGCGCGAGGCCACATTCCTCCGCCTAGCGATAGCGGTCAGCCGCAGCGGTCGGCTGGTCAAGGTCGAAACGATCGTCAACGAATTTGATGACCAGTCCTACGGTCCCTACGAGCGTATTCCCATAGCGGTTGATGTGAACCCGGAACTGCTCGTCTTCATCGGCGAACGGCCCGACGAGTTTCCGGGGGTCGAGATTGTCAAACGCACGGTCCGGTCGTATCCGTACGGTTCGGTGGCCGCCCACCTCCTGGGCTACGTCGGTCCGATCAACCGAACCGAATGGGAGCAGAAAAGGGCCGAGATTGACCCCGAAACGGAGGACGCCAAGACCTACCAACTCAATCACGAGATCGGGAAGACTGGCATCGAGCGGATTTTCGAGAGCGAGCTCCGGGGTATCCCGGGTACGCGTTGGCTCGAGATCAACGCGAGCCTCCGCGTCGTTGGTGAGGTTGAGGAGCGCTATCAAGTGCCCGTCCCCGGCAATGACGTCTGGCTCTCGATCGACCTGGATCTCCAAGCCCTAGCGGAACAAGAGTTGGTTACCGGGCTGCGCGAAGCTCGATTGCGAGGCGCGAAGGATGGCGATCCGCCGATCGTTGCTCCGGCTGGCAGCGTGGTGATGCTCGACCCTCGCAACGGCGATCTGCTGGCGATGGCGTCGTTCCCGACCTACGAGCCGGCCGACTTTGTCCAGGGCATCAGTGCCACTCAGTTCATCGAGCTGATCAGTGAGGAAAACTTCTCTCCGATTCTCAACCGAGCTATTCAGGGCACGTATGCCCCGGGTTCGACGTTCAAGCTCGTCACCGCGATCGCCGCGCTGCAAGAAGGTGTGCTCGGCGATGGCGAGGATGCGCTCCGTTCGCCGGACGCGCTCTACAACGATCAGGGTGCGTATACCTACAGCCGCTGTTTCCAGGACTCGTCGACGTGTCGATTCTCGAGCCCATTCAATGGGAGCCGCTGGGTCGACCTACGCGGCGCGCTCCGGGTCTCGAGCGACACCTATTTCTACGAGATCGGTGGTGAGGGATTCTGGCTGCGCCCGCAGGAACCCGATGAGGATGGCGACCTCCAAGACGAGGGCATTCAGAAGTGGGCGCGCGAAATCGGCCTTGGTGCTGACAGCGGTATTCAGCTCCCGTATGAGCGATCCGGCGCTGTCCCCGACCGCGCGTACTACGACCGACAGTACGACGCCGGTGTGTTCGAAGTCGACGGCAGTCAGTGGTTCGCAGGTGCGACCGTCAACCTGGCGATCGGCCAGGGGGAGCTCCTGGTCACGCCCTTGCAGCTTGCCAACACCTACGCCACGTTCGGTAACGGTGGGCGTTTGCATCAGCCCAACGTTGCGATCCGGATCACCGATTCCAAAGGTGAACTCGTGCGTGAGTTCACGCCTCGCGTCCTTCGCGAACTCGAGATTCCCGACGAGTACATTGAGCCGATCGAGAACGGTCTGATTGGTGTGACGCTTCGCCAGGGCGGAACCGCGATGCGATCGTTCATCAACGCCAACCCTGTCTTCGGGCAATGGCCGGTGGCGGGGAAGACCGGTACTGCAGAGGTCAAGTCGAGCACCGCTCAGAAGGCGGATACGTCGCTGTTCGCCGCCTACGCACCCGTGTACTGGCCTGGTTCTAGGGTGAACCCCGACGTCGAGCCTGAGGTTGCTATTGCAGTCGTGATGGAAGAGTCGGGCTTTGGTAGCGCATCGGCCGCACCGGTAAGCGCTGCGATTCTCGAAGCAATTGCCAGTGACTCGGTGCCGGTGGCTCGGTCACTCGACGAGACGGCGCGTTACGCACTTGGGCTCCT
Organism: Acidimicrobiales bacterium; assembly: GCA_029247365.1. Classification (GTDB taxonomy): domain Bacteria; phylum Actinomycetota; class Acidimicrobiia; order Acidimicrobiales; family Aldehydirespiratoraceae; genus UBA11606. Next base: position 13,972 of record JAQWLJ010000075.1, read on the forward strand.
CGGCGAGTCAGTTGAGGTAGCGAGTCCGTGACCACCAACTTCGCGCCGGGCCGCTTTCGGGAGGATCCCGATGATCCGTGGTGGTTCGTCGTCGACCCGCTGCTGATCCTCTCGACTATCGCTACGACGGTCATCGGTGTGTTACTCGTGTACTCGGCAACTCGCGGTCCCGCCACCGAGATCACACCGCCCGACAGGTCGTTTCTTCAAAGGCAGACCTTCTTTGCCGTCCTTGGGGTTGGCCTTGCGGTCGGTGTCGCAATGATTCACATCGACCGGCTTCGCAGCCTGGTGAGCGTGGGCTACATCGGCACCGTCGCGCTGTTCGTCGGCATCTTGCAGTTCGGGGCCAGCGTCAACGGTGCGCAGGCTTGGTACCGCCTTGGCGGCTTAACGTTCCAGCCGTCTGAACCCGGAAAGATCTTGCTGATCTTCACTCTCGCCACGATCTTCAGCACCGAACGGGTTGGGTTTCGACGCATGTTTGTTGGGCTCATGCTCGTGGCCTTGTTGATCGGGCTCATTTTGCTGCAGCCCGATCTCGGAACCGTGCTCGTCTACGTGGTGATCACTGCGGTGATGATCATGATGAGCAACGTCTCCATCCGGCTGATCGTGCTGCTCGTCTTGGCGGCGGTCTCTGTCATTGCCTTGATCTTCACGTCCGACGTGCTAGCCGACTACCAAAAAGACCGGCTCACTGTCTTTGTGCTCAATGATGAGGCAGTTGAGGAGCTCGGTGCCGACGCGATCCGTGTTGCCTACAACGCTGAGCAGTCCCAGATCGCGATCGGCAATGGCGGCATCACCGGGCAAGGCCTGTTTAACGGCTCTCAGACGAGCTCGAACCTCGTGCCTGAGCAACAGACCGACTTCATCTTCTCGGTGGCCGGGGAGGAACTTGGCTTCGTCGGCGCGGCGGTCCTGCTTGCCCTCTTTGGTGTAATCGTGTTCCGGATATGGCGGGTGTCGATGCGGGCAACTGACGAGTTCGACCGGCTACTCGCCGCTGGCGTCATGGCGATGTTCGTATTCCAGGTGTTTCAATCGGCCGGGATGACGATGGGGATCATGCCTGTTACCGGCATCCCGATGCCACTGGTGTCCTATGGCGGTTCGTCGATGCTGACGTCGATGATCGCGCTCGGCCTCGTGCTCGGCGTTCACAAACGCCGCTACGACTACACCCGCACCTGAGCGGCATTCACCTGACCAAGCGGGCGCACCGATAGCCTGACCCCACAATGTCGACGGCGCGTGCCTCCTCCGACGGGCCACTGTGGACCCGCCTCGAGCCGCTGCTCCCGCAGGTGCAGAAGCCTGCCCGCTACATCGGGTGCGAGGACGGAATGCAGACGCCGGATCACGGCCCCGGCATCGTCTCCTGGCTGATGACCTACCCCGACACGTACGAGATCGGGTTACCCAACGCCGGCCTGCAAATCCTGTACGAGATCATCAACGAACGGCCAGATGGAGCTGCCGAGCGGGCGTACGCCCCGTGGGTTGATCTCGAGGCGCTCATGCGGCGTGACGGCATCCCGTTGTTTTCGGTCGATACCCATAAGGCGGCTGGTGACTTCGACATTATTGCGTTCAACCTGAGCGCTGAACTCACCTACACGAACCTCGTCAATTGCATAGACCTTGCCGGCGTGCCAATCCACGCCGCGCGTCGAAGCGACAGCGACCCGCTCATTGCGGTGGGGGGTCACTGCACCTACAACCCCGAGCCGATCGCTGATTTCGTCGACCTTGTCGTCCTCGGCGACGGTGAAGAGGTGGTGGGCGAGATCACTGAACTGCTGCGCGAATGGAAGCGGTCCGGGAAGAACAGCGGCACCCGAGAAGGCGTGCTTCGCGAACTCTCCAAGATCCCGGGCGTCTACGTGCCGTCGATGTACAACGTCGAGTACGACGGTGAGTTTCTCGCTGCGGTTACCCCTCGTTACGCCGACGTGCCCGAGAAGGTCGAGAAACGAACGGTTGCTGACCTCGCCGATTGGCCGTACCCCAAGCAGCAACTCGTGCCGCTTACTGAGGTCGTCCACGATCGTCTCGCCGTCGAAGTCTTCCGGGGTTGCACGCGCGGATGCCGCTTCTGCCAGGCCGGCATGATCACCCGGCCCGTTCGAGAGCGCCCAGCTGAGCAGGTCAGCCGCATGATCTCCGAAGGGCTGAAGCGCACCGGCTACGACGAGGTCAGCCTCACGTCGCTATCGACCGCCGACTTCTCGGGAATCGAGAAGGTGGTCGGCGACACGGTCAGCGACGCAGGGGTCGGGCAGGTTTCGGTCGCGCTGCCGTCGCTGCGAGTTGACGCCTTCACCGTCGGGATCGCAGCCGAGTTGCAGCGGGCCCGCCGAACGGGCCTCACGTTCGCACCTGAGGCCGGGACGTGGCGAATGCGTCAGGTCATCAACAAGCTGATCCGCGAGGAAGACCTCTACGGCGCGGTCGAGTCCGCGTACAGCCAGGGGTGGCGGCGGATGAAGCTCTATTTCCTCACCGGCCTCCCCACCGAGACCGACGAGGACACACTCGGCATCGCCGAACTCGGTCGTAACTGCGTCGAACTCGGTCGTAAACATCACAAGTCGCCTTCGGTCACGGTGTCGGTGGGTGGGTTTGTGCCGAAGCCGCAGACACCGTTCCAATGGTTCGGGCAAAACACCGAGCCGGAGCTCAAGCGCAAGGTTGAGCTCCTCAAAAGTGACCTCAGAGGCACGAAGGGTGTGCAGCTCAAGTGGCACGACACTCGTGCTTCGCTCGCTGAAGGCATCACCAGCCGCGGCGATCGGCGGCTGGGCGCCGCTATCGAGTACGTGTGGCACCACGGTGGCACATTCCAGGAGTGGTCCGAACACTTCTCCATTGACCTCTGGCTGGAAGCCCTTGCGGCGTGCGGCCTCGACGTCGAGTGGTACGTGTATCGGCACCGCACCGAAGACGAGGTGCTCCCATGGGACCACCTCTCAGCCGGTCTCCACAAGGATTTCCTGTGGCAGGACTGGCGTGATGCGCTCGAGGAACTTGGCCTCGAGGACTGCCGGTGGACACCGTGCTATGACTGCGGCGCGTGCACCGGCTACGGAATCGAACACGTGGTGGCATCAGCCACTCCGCCGGCAGGCGGGAGTCAGGGGACAGGCGTTGACCTGTCCGCAGGCGGTGCGGTTCCGGTCATACTGCAACCGAAGCGAACCACTGAAGAGCAGACGCTGGCGACAGCATCTCCCGGGGCAGGCTCATGAGGCTTCGGATCGCGTTCTGCAAGCACGGAAAGGTCCGGTTTACGTCGCATCGCGACCTTGCCCGGATCTGGGAACGTGCGCTGCGCCGATCCGAGCTACCCGTGGCCTACAGCGAGGGTTTCAACCCCCGCCCCAAGCTCTCCTTTGGGCTCGCACTCTCCACTGGCCACGAGTCGAACGGCGAGTACATCGACGTTGACCTCGACCCCGACCGGGTCGATGGTCTCGATATCGGTGGCCTCGCAGTTCTGCTCACTGCGCACCTGCCGGTGGGGCTGACCGCAACCGGAGTGGTCGTTGGTGATCGCCGGATGCCGTCCTTGCAGCAAGCAGTCACCAGTTGTACCTGGCAGATCGACGTCCATGACGCCGATCCTGTTGCGGTCCAAGAGTCGATCGATCGACTCCTCGATCGCGACGAGGTCATGGTCACCCGCGAGCGCAAGGGCAAGGAGATCACTGACGATCTCCGGCCCGCCGTTCTCAGTTTGGCTGTCGTCTCGCCGATTCAAGACGGTGTTCGGCTGATCGCCGAACTCGGAACCCAGCCTCGTGGGGCACGGGTTTCCGAAGTGCTGTCAGCCCTCGACCCGCCGCTCACTGAGCACAAGGTCCTCCGGCTTCACCAATGGATTCAAACCGACGATGGCCAGCGGACTGACCCGATGACGGTCACCGCAGGCTCGTCCGCGCCGCTCGAGGTGTCTGCATGACGCTCCGAGCCGCGCCCCGACCGAAAGATACACACCATGGCCGACGAACAGGCCCACAACCCGCAGTCCTCTCTCGAAGGAAAGGGCTCCGGCGACAACAAGCCGAAGATCGGCGACAGCCGACCGGCTCCCAAGATCGGCGATAACCGACCCGCATCCGACAGCGGCGACGGAAACAACCAGACCAAACAGAACCAGGGTGGCGACGGTCAGCCCCGGAAGCGTCGCCGTAGGCGTGGCGGTCGAGGTCGAGGCCGCGGCGGCCAAGGTGGTGGCGGCCAGGGCGGCAACAACCAGAACCAGCAGAAGCAGGGCGGCCAGCAACGACAGGGCGGTGCTCGACAAAAGCCGGTTCCGGTCGAGGCGATCACCTCAGGCGGTGCCGTCGAACTTGATGAGAAAACACTGAAGGGCCGTCGGGGCCGTACGCGCAAGGGCAAGGCTGTCGGCCGTTACCTGATGTGCGTTCACGTCGGCCCCGAATCCACGCAGATAGCGTCCCTCGAAGGCCGCAAGCTTGTTGAGCATCAGGTCTCGCGGCCGGCCGACGACGTCACCCAGATCCACGGCAACATCTACCTCAGCCGGGTTCAGAACGTCCTGCCTGGCATGGAAGCCGCATTCGTCGACATCGCTACGCCGAAGAACGCTGTGCTTTACGCCGGTGACGTGCAGTACGACACCGATGACATCGATGGTGGGGGCAAGAAGAAGAAGCAGCCTCGCATCGAAGATGTCCTCAAGGCCAAGCAGTCGATTCTGACCCAAGTCACCAAGAATCCGATTGCCCACAAGGGCGCTCGGCTCACGCAAGAGGTTTCGCTCCCGGGTCGCTTCGTGGTGCTTGTGCCCAACAGTTCGACCTACGGCATCTCCAAGCGCCTGCCAGACGGCGAACGAAAGCGTTTGCGAAACATCCTCGATAAAGCGAAGCCGAAGCATCACGGTGTGATCGTGCGTACTGCGGCTGAAAACGTCACCGCTGAGGAGATTAAGGCCGACGTCGCTCGCCTGCTGGCCCAGTGGGACGAGATCGAGAAGCTTTCGAAGCGGACCAAGGCGCCAGCGTTGTTGTACCGCGAGCCCGAAGCCGCAGTTCGCATCATCCGCGAGGAGTTCACCAAGGATTTCCGGGGTGTCATCATCGACGACAGGGACCTCTTCGAAGAGATCAAGGGCTACGTCGAGGCGATAACCCCCGCACTCGCTGATCGCATCGAGTACTACGACGAAGAAGCCGAAGGGCTCCCGCTTTTCGAACGGCAGCACATTGATGAGCAGCTTCGCAAGGCGCTCGACCGCAAGGTCTGGTTGCCTGGCGGCGGCTCGCTCATTATCGAAGGGACCGAAGCCCTCACTGTTATCGACGTGAACACCGGGAAGAACGTAGGTAAGTCATCCCTGGAGGAGACCGTCTTCCGAAACAATCTCGAGGCGGCCGAAGAGGTTGCCAACCAACTCCGCCTGCGCGACATCGGCGGCATCATCGTGATCGACTTCGTCGACATGGAGATTGCCAAGAACCGCGACGAGGTCATCAAGACTTTCCGGTCGGCGCTCGCCCGCGATAAGACCAGAACCCAGGTATTTGATATTTCCGAGCTCGGCCTCGTCGAGATGACTCGCAAACGCATTGGCGAAGGACTCTTGGAGTCCGTAACCGAGCATTGCTCCGAATGTGGGGGCAAGGGTCATGCCATGGTCGAGGGGATTCTCGATTGATCCGAAGGGCTGGATTCGCAGCCTCATGCGGTAGGGTTGAAGCCCTATGTACGCAGTAGTGAAGACCGGCGGTAAGCAGTATCGCGTGGAAGAGGGGCAGACCCTTGAGGTCGACCGCACCGGCGAGCCGGGTGCGGAGATCTCCCTTCCGGTGGCACTCGTTGTCGACGGTGAAACCGTGCTCGCGACCCCTGACCAGTTGGCGAAAGCTTCGGTCACCGCTCGGGTCGTCGAGGAGACGAAGGGCCCGAAGATCAACGGGTTCGTTTACAAGAACAAGTCGAACAACCGGAAACGATGGGGTCATCGCAGTGCGTTGAGCCGCATCGAGATCACCGGCATCAAGAAGGGCTGATAACTCATGTCGAAGACGAAGGGTGGCGGCTCCACCAAGAACGGGCGTGATTCCAACGCTCAGCGCCTCGGCGTCAAGGTCTATGACGGCGGCCAAGTCAATGCCGGTGCCATCATCGTTCGCCAGCGCGGAACGAAGTTCCACCCCGGCGAGAACGTCATGCGGGGTGGCGACGACACACTGTTCGCGACCGCTAACGGCGTTGTGAAGTTCGGCTCTCGCAAGGGCCGAAAGCTGGTTGACGTTCTCCCGAACTGACCGGCGCACTTTCTGACGCAAGCCTCCGCCTCGGCGGAGGCTTTCGTCGTTTTCGCGGCTGCGGCAAGTGCGAGCTCAAACGTTGAGCGGATGAGGAGCGGTTCCGCTGGTGGGATCGAGACCGACTGATCTGGATCCGGACTCGCCTCGGAGGCGTTGATTACCCATTGCTCTCGTGCATTGAGACCGTCTCGTTGCTCAACGTGAGGTCGATGGTGAAGAGCCCCGTCTCGATCGTTGCGGCCAGGCTCGCCGAGACCTGGACCCTCGTGTCCGATATCCCGGCCCCGGAGTCGTCGAAGCACGCACCGCCTCCGCTATCGGTCGTGTAATCGGGTGAGCTCGGAAGGGGAGTGGTGCCGGCTACGAGCGCTACGCATACGTCACTGGCAGTAGGGTTTCCGCCGAAGCGTGAGACGACAACACTCTGAATGTTCGTCACCCAGGTTCCGCTTGCGAACGCTTGGTTCTCGGGCATCGTTTCGCCGTAGCGCGCCGCATCCTTCGTTGAGTGGATGAGTTGCAGATCGCCGTTCAACGCGAGGCCGGCGGTGATGGTTCCCAACAGGATGAAGATCAGCAGTGGCATGACGAGCGCGAACTCCACGACCACTGCACCGCGGTCACCCCACCGTTGCTGGCTCGGGTCTACCGTCGGGGTGCGCCCACCGAAATCATCGGCGGAATGCCGACCTTCATTAGGCCAAAGTGCAATGCCGACCTCCGTTAGGCCAAAGTGCCTAGCGTTCTAGTATTTTCAACTTAGCCGGGTGCATTGATTCCTCTTAGCCGGGTGCATCGATCCCGCGCGGTAGGGCGTCGGAGTCAAAGTCGAGCCATTCGCGAGCAGCCTTGATCGCATAGCGGTCGGTCATGCCAGCGACCCAGGCCACCGCAGCATGGCGCACCCCAGCCTCGGAGTCGTCGACGAGCAACCGTGGGGGCAGGCGCGTTAGGTCGGCGCTCAGGTACTCGACGAGTGCTTGCAGCACCGCGACGACCCGATCAGCCTGGCCTCGTGATGCGGGCCGAAGATAGATCTTCTCGTAGTTGAACGACCGGAATGCTGAAAGAGCCGCCGCACCCTCGCTGGTCATCCCGATCCGTCCGGTTCGTTCGGTCGCTGCGATCATTGCGCCGATGAAGCCAGCGAGCTGCATCCGTCGGGTTGTTCCGCAGAACTCCCGGACCTGGTCGGGAAGATCCCCGGCTCGAACAACTCCAGCTGTGACAGCGTCCTCGAAGTCGTGACAGACATAGGCCACTCGATCAGCCCAGCTCACGACTTCGCCTTCCGCAGTGGCGGGTGCTGGACGTGACCACGAGTGGTTGCGGATGCCGTCGAGGGTCTCCTCACAGAGGTTGAGAGGCCGCAGCGTGACGTCGGCACCCCACTCGGCATGGTCGAAGCCACCCTCGATGTAGGGTGACAGCGCGTCCTCGCTGGCATGACCGCCGGGGCCGTGGCCGCAGTCGTGACCGAGCGCGATCGCTTCGGTGAGCGGGACGTTCAGCCCGAGAGCCCAGCTAACGGAGCGGGCCACCTGCGCAACCTCGAGGGCGTGCGTCATTCGCGTGCGTTGGTGATCATCGGGGAACACGAAGACCTGCGTTTTTCCAGCAAGCCGGCGAAAGGCCGAGGCGTGCAGAATTCGGTCTCGGTCGCGTTCGAAACAGGTGCGGGTTCGATCGGCTGCCTCCTCGACCATCCGCTGGCCGGCACCGACACTCAACGTTGCGCCGGGACGAAGCGACGCCGCTTCTGCGGCTTCCCGTGCTTCTCGTTCGAGCGCAGCGCCCGCTTCCACCGCAGCGGCAGAATCTTGATGGGCGACCTCAACACCGTCGGTCCTATGACCATGCATGGTGGTTCCCCACAGCGCTTCGCGTTCGGTGAGTTTGTGTTCGACCCGCATAGGCGCATGGTAGAGCGGCATTTATGTGCGCCGGTTGACCCACCGTGGTCGCCCGATCTCATTTCCCTTCGACATCAATGAACCTCAAGGACGAGGTGCCGGCTGCGAGTCAGAGTCCACTTCTCGTGGAACCCCCCTCAGCAGCGATCCTGCTGCACGTCTCAGCGAACGCGCAGGGGACCCGTCGCGTCCGCAGTACCCCTCGCGCCTGCGGTCCAATTCAACCGCTCGACGTGTCACCCTCGCCCGCAACGACACCCCGTAGCCTTGCGGAGTGTCCAACTTCGTCGACGAGTGCAACATCAACGTCAAGGGTGGCGATGGCGGCGCGGGTTGTGTCGCGTTCCGGCGCGAGGCCCATGTCGCGAAGGGTGGGCCGGACGGGGGTGACGGGGGTGACGGCGGGTCGATCTGGCTTGTCGCCGACCGCAACGTCGCATCATTGCTCGCGTTTCGCGACCACCCGCACCGAAAGGGTGAGAACGGCACCCACGGCAGCGGCAGTAATCGCCACGGTGCTCGCGGAACGGATCTTGAGGTCAAGGTGCCGGAGGGCACAGTGGTGCTCGACCACGACAGCCGCGAACCGCTCGGCGATCTCCTCCACCACGGAGACCGATGGCTTGCTGCCCAGGCGGGGGAGGGGGGCCGGGGCAATGCTCGGTTCCTGAGCAACAAGCGGCGGGCGCCGTCGTTCGCCGAACAAGGCGAGCATGGGGAGGAACGCTGGCTTCGGCTCGAACTCAAGCTGATGGCCGACGTTGCCATCGTCGGCTTCCCGAACGTTGGCAAGTCGACGTTCATCAGCAGTGTCTCCGCAGCCAAACCGAAGATCGCCGACTACCCGTTCACGACTCTCGAACCGAATCTGGGCGTGGTGCGTATGGACGATGGGTTCGAGATGGTACTCGCCGACGTCCCCGGCCTCATCGAGGGCGCAAGCGAGGGCAAGGGCCTGGGCCACCAGTTCCTCCGTCACGTCGAAAGGGCGCGGGTGCTGCTCGTGCTCCTCGATCTTGCTCCGTGGGACGGCGTTTCTCCGCAGGAGCAGCTCGACGTCCTGCTCAACGAGCTTGGCAGCTACCGGCCCGATCTTCTCGATCGGCCCCGTCTGGTCGTTGGGTCCAGGGTCGATCTCGCCCCCGACCACGACTTCGACGGCCCAGTGATCTCGTCGGTCACCCGTTCAGGCCTCCAGCGAGCACTCGGCCAGTTGTCGATGCTCGTGCGGGAGGCGCGCGAGTCGATGCCGTCGATCGAGGCCACGACGCTGCACCGCCCGCTCGGTAGTGAGATCTCCATCGAGCGTTTCGACGATGGTTCGTGGAACGTCGTTGGCCGGGCCGCAGTGCGGGCGGTCGCGCTGAGCGACCTCACCAATGAAGAGGCGCTTGAGTTCGCCCAGGCGCGACTCAAGCAGATCGGGGTGTTTACGGCGCTCAGGCGCACCGGCGTCACCACTGGTGACACCGTTCACATCGGTGGGTTCAGCTTCGACTACGAGGAAGACGAGTGAGCGTGTCAGCAGCTCGTTGGGGGGTCGGATGAACGCGGTCGTCGTCAAGATTGGAACGTCGTCGCTGACCGACGAAGAGGGGGTCATCGATGCTTCGATGGTCGCCCGGCTTGCCCGCCAAGTGGTCGGTCTGCGCGCCGACGGTCATAACGTCGTGCTGGTCACCTCGGCGGCTATCGCTGCGGGTCTTCCCGAACTGGGCCTCGGCGGCGTAAAGCGCCCGTCGGACCCGATCACGTTGCAGGCGGTGGCCACGGTCGGGCAGTCGGCCCTTATGGAGGTCTACCGTCGCGAGTTTGCCGGCCACGGCGTCGTTGCTGGGCAGGTCCTTTTGGTGCCACACGACTTCATCGTTCGCGCCCAGTATCTCCATGCTCGCCAGACGCTCGGCCGGTTGCTCGAACTCGGCGTGGTGCCGATTGTGAATGAGAACGACGCGATCGCTGACGACGAGATCCGCTGGGGTGACAACGATCGACTAGCGGCTCTTGTCGCGAACTTGGTCGACGCCGACCGCCTGGTATTGCTCACCGACACCGAAGGCCTGCTGACGGCCGACCCTCGGATCGATCAGTCGGCGTCACTCATCGAAGAGATCCACGAGATCGAACACCAGCACGAGGAACTTGCCGGCGGCGCCGGTTCGGTTCGGGGGAGTGGAGGCATGGCCTCCAAGCTCGCCGCGGCCAAGATTGCCGCGTGGTCGGGGGTCGACACCGTCATCGCCGCAGCTGTGCGTGACGGCGTGGTCGCCGATGCAGTGGCGGGTGTGGCAGGAGTTGGCACATCTGTCCGTGCTCGCACGAATCGGTTGCCAGCTCGCAAGGCATGGATTGCCTTCGCCGTGGTCGCCCAGGGTCAGATTGTCGTAGACATCGGCGCGCGACGGGCGCTCGAGGACGGTAAGTCGTTGTTGGCCGCGGGCGTTCAGGAGGTCATCGGTTCGTTCGACCCCGGAGCACCGATTGAGATTCTCGACACCGATGGCCAGGCATTTGCGAAGGGCCTGGTGCGTCACGGGGCCGATGAGATCGTCCGCGCCGCGGGTCACCGCAGCGATGAGCTACCGCTGGGGGCGCCAGCGGTGGTTGTTCATGCCGATGACCTGGTTGCGCTCCCGCAGGACCTCACTCGCCGTCAGTAATGGCCTCGGGGGTCGGGGCTGCAGCAATACCGAGATCGGCTTTGATCTGCGCAAGGCGGGCTTGTGCCGCAACACCGCGAGCGGCTTCCTCGATCTCGAGCATGCGTGACTCGACGTTGGTCTCGTTGAGTTCGGCGACTGCGCTGGCCTTGGCGTAGCGGGCTTCGATCTTTTGGCGGACCTCGTCGAAGGTCGGGACGTCGTCACCGATCGATTCGTTGAGCGTCGTCATGGCCGAGTTGACGGTCTCTTGCATCTTTGCTTGGTCGAGCTTTGACAGCAGCGCAGACTTCTCGCTGAGACGCTTTTGGAGCACGGTGGAATTCTGCTTTACTGCGGCCTTGGCTTGATCGGCTGCCTCGGTGGCCTGGAAGTGCATCTGTTTGAGCCCCTCGATCTCCTCTTCGAGGGTGAGGAGCCGGTCGGCAAACTGCTGCGCCGCGGATGTGTACTGGTCGACCTTCACGGCGTCGCCCTTGGCCTCCGCGTCTTCAGCCATTAGCACGGCCTGGTGGGCGTTGGCGTTCACCTTCTCGAGCTTCTCGAGTGCATCGTTGATGCGCATCTCGGTCTGCTTCTGGTTCGCGACGACATTGGCAGCCTGCTCCCGGAGTTGCTTGTGCTGCTGCTTGGCGTCGCTAATTGCCTGCTCGAGTTGGACTTTCGGGTCAGCGTTCTCCTCGTGGCGCAAGTTGAGCGCAGCCAAGAGGTAGTTCCACCGCTTTTTGAGATAGCTGAACATGTTCTGATCGTAGACCGCTGGGCGTTCCCCGTGCGGTCAGCGCCAAATGACGCGGCGAGCCGGTCGCAGCACCATGTCGGCTTCGCGCACGCCAGTGCGGAAAGCCACGACCACATAGGTGAAGCCGCCGATGCCGACAGTGAGGAGCGCGGCGACCACGGTGGGAAGGTCAGCGGTGACGAGCTTGAGCGCGGCCGTAACCGCGAATGCGATCGCCGCAGCGGTGCCGGGGGCGATCAGCGCAGCGGCTGGGGAGCGGAGCGAGGGCAGGTATCGGGTGAGGAGTCGCGAGAGCAGGACGAGTTCGACCCACGCCCCAATTGCCGACCCGACGGCGAGCCCGACTGCGCCGAGCCGAACAACAGATTCGTCACTACGAAGGGTCGCCTCCAGCGGCCCCATTAGGCCGAACGCCTCGCCGAGTTGTTCGACCCCGTCGATGCCGATGAACGCCCGGTCGAGCGGGAACATGAACAACACGCCGAATGCAGCAGCCAAGCTGACCCGAAGGGCGGCGAGTCGGGCCGGGCCCGCGGTGTCGCCCATGGCGTAGGCAGCGTTCTGCAGCATCCGCGACAGGCCGATCGCCGGGAGGCCAAGCCCGTAGAACACGAGGATCAGCCATACGAGCGACGTATCGGCGC
>JAQWLJ010000001.1 GCA_029247365.1 Acidimicrobiales bacterium
CGGTGGCACGCATGATGCCGTCGACCAGCGAGTGACGGCAGCCGTACAGGTTGTCGAACTTGCTCTTGGTCACGGCATCGTTGACGTTGATCGCGGGGAAGAGGAGTTCGCCCGCATCGGCCATCTGGTAGAGCCGATGGACGCCAGTGGTGGTCTCCTCGCTCACGCCGCGGATGTTCGGGGCGGTGAGGGTCCAGTAGTCGGTCTTCTCGGCCTTGATGGCGTCGAGAAGCTGGAGGACGCACTTGAATTCGGCGTTGTCGGTGGTCTCGGGGCCGGGGATGTCTCCACCAGCCTGCTCGAAGGCAAGTCCCTTGTGCACGAGCAGGGTGGCGTCGCCACCGTCATCGAGGATCAGGTTCGGGCCCACCCCTTGAGGCCAACGGAACAACTGTTCGGTCGCCCACCAGTACTCCTCGAGCGTCTCGCCCTTCCAGGCGAAGACCGGAGTGCCATTGGGGGCATCCATCGTGCCATTCGGACCGACGGCAACTGCTGCGGCGGCGTGATCTTGGGTGGAGAAGATGTTGCAGCTCACCCAGCGGACATCGGCGCCGAGGGCGACAAGCGTTTCGATAAGGACAGCGGTCTGGACGGTCATGTGCAGCGAGCCAGCGATGCGGGCACCGGCGAGCGGTTGCTCATCGGCGTACTTCCCACGGAGGGCCATGAGGCCTGGCATCTCGTGCTCGGCAAGGCGGATCTCGTTGCGGCCGAAGCCAGCCAGCTCGATATCGGCGACCTTGTAGTCAGCAGTGGTCAGTACCACGGTTTGCTCCATTCGTGGGAGGTGAAAAGTTGAACGGCGGGCCGGGGTCAGCTGACACCATCTCGGAGCAGCCCGCAACAGCCCAGTGTACGTCGTCGGCCGGACAAGGCCGTGCTACGAAACCTGGCCAACTCCTGCGCGGTAGACGGTGCCCCTGCCAGCGGCTTCGATGGCCCCGTCGGCGGCTGGGAGCCAGGCCGCTGTGCCTCGGTCAAGGGTGTGGGGACCAACATCGATCGACCCATCGGTACAGATGAGGATCGCCGGACCGGCCGCCAGGGTGCAACTCCCGTCGACTTCGATCCGAGCGAATGAGAACTCCGACACGGGCGTCTCGTAAAGAGCGACCCCGTCGATGACGGCAGGACGCTGAACGTCCGGTTCGATCGGTTGGGCGTCAACCACGTCAAGCAGGCTTGGAATGTCGACGTGTTTAGAGGTGAGGCCACCTCGCAGCACGTTGTCGGAGTTCGCCATGATCTCGACGCCGGTGCCGTTCAGGTACATGTGGAGATTTCCGGGCCCAAGGAAGAGGGCCTCGCCTGGCTGCAAAGTGACCCGATTGAGCAGCAAGGCGATGACCACCCCGGCATCGCCCGGGTAGCGAGCGCCGAGGGCGGCCGCCAACGCTCGTTCACCGGCGCCTTCGTCGGGGCCTGGACGGCCACACGCCACGACAACCGACTCAACGAGCGCGTTGGCGTCGCTCGCACTGAGCGTGAGCAGATATTCGAGCAGCTTGTTCAGCCCGGCGGCGTTCGGCTCGGCGTCGATACGGGCTCGGATCGGATCGAGTGCGTGGGTATCGATCGTTTCGAGGACCGCACGTGTCGCGTCGGGCTCACGGAACCCACAGAGTGCGTTGAACTCGCTGAGCGCGCAGATCAACTCGGGCTTGTGGAGGCGATCTCGAAACGAACGGTTGAACGCATCGAGCGCAATGCCGGCAGCGTGCTCGCGCGCGTAGCCGGCTTCGGCTTGCACCATCGACGGGTGGGCCTGGAGCGAGAGTGGTTCTGCCGCTGCGAGAATCTTCAACAGAAACGGAAGCGAACCGAAACGCTCGGTGGTTTCGGGGCCGAGTGCAGCGACCGGGTCAACAGCAACGACCGTATCCAGCCGCTGCTGGCCGGCGCCGAGCAAGGCCGGCGCCGATGGGTGCGCGCCGAGCCAGAGTTCGGCCCAGGGCTTCCCGTCCTCTGATCGGCCGAGGAACGAAGGGATGCTCGATGTCGAGCCCCACTCATAGTTCCTCGTCACACCTTCGAGCAGTTCCACTGTGCGTCCTCGGCCGTTGGGTCCGGTTCTCAGCCAGCGACTTCGGCGTCTTCGATGAGTTGGGCCGCCACGGCGTCACCCACCAGCACGAGGTCGAGGAGTTGGGCAAGCGGACCCTCGCCTTGGGCCTGAATCTCAAAGACGTGCTCGAAGCGGTCGCGTGCCAGCGCAACACCCCCGTCGAGCCCCGGCGGCTCATCGGCGTGTCGGAGCATCACGAGCACCGCACCGTTGGCGGTTGACGAGTGAAGTCGACGCCCGGTTTCGACATCGGTCTGACCCATCGGGAGGCGACGGCGGACTGCGGAGACGCCGCCGAAGCGGTCGAGTTCTTGAACCCAACGGCGGGCGGCGTGCTTACCGATAGAGCCCGCTGCAGTGACGAGCGCAACGCGGCCGGGCAAGACCTCGGCCAGTTGACGCACGGTCTCGTCGATGAGGAGACCTTCGATGCGTTGACCGAGTCGATCGGCGGCCTCAGAGACTGTGCGGGTCATGCCCGAGACAAAACCGAGGCGTTCGAGCAAAACGAGCACCGGGACGATCGACGCTCCGAGCCCTACCGCCGGCCCGGCAGCGGGGTCGACCGGAACGACAGGCACACCCCACGAGTGGGCCGCGTCACCGAGCGCGCCACCCGACGTGATCGCGATAACCGGTGCACCCGCCAGGCGCGCTGCGTCGGCGGCTTCAACCACACCTCCGTCGTTACCCGAGCGCGACACCGCGATTGCGAGAGTTGATGCCGAGACCCAGGCCGGACAACGAGCACCAGTGGCCACGATGGGGACCTGCGCAGTCAGCTCGCAGATCGCCTCGAGTGCATCGCCACCGACACGGGCACCGCCGGTACCGAGGATCACCACGGAGGTGACCCCGTCGACGGCCGGAAGGCCGTCGAGGTCGGCCGCCGCGACGGCGATGTCCCGCAGCTGGTCCGGCAGATGCCGAACCGACTCGGTGAACTCGCCGGACAACATGAGTTAGGCGCCGAACGTGAGCGACACGCCGTCGGCATCGGCCTTCGCTGTGAGCCGTTCGTGCTCGGCTGCGTCAACGTCTTGTGCTTCGTCGGGCAGCATCACGGGGATGCCCTCGTGAATGCGGTAGCGCTTCTGTAGACGCGGGTTGTAGAGCGCGTCCTCATCCTCGAAGTACAGCAAGCCCTGCTTATCGGTCGGGCAGGCGAGGATCTCGAGCAGACGGGAGTCCAAGGTCATGTCATCAGTAAACCGCGCGATGCGGCGCCTCAGACGAACAGTGCCCGAACCTCGTCGATGCGCTTGGCGACCTCGACGTCGTCAGCGGCCTCAAGGTTGAGACGCAGCAGGGGCTCGGTGTTCGACGGACGTAGGTTGAACCACCAGTCACCGAGATCCACGGTGAGGCCGTCCATACGGTCCTGCGTCGCGTCCGCGTAGGCCTCGGCAACACGATCGATCACTGCCGCGGCGTCAGGGACGGTGGTGTTGATCTCACCCGACGCGGCATAGCGGTCGAGCGACGACACCAAGTCGGCAAGGCCGGCCGCATTGTTCGACATCGCCTCAAGAATCACCAGGGCCGCGATCAGGCCGCTGTCAGCACGGTAGTTGTTGCGGAAGTAGTAGTGACCTGAGTGCTCACCCCCAAAGATCGCACCGGTTTCTGCCATGACCTGCTTGATGAAGCTGTGCCCCACGCGGGTGCGCACCGCAGTCCCTCCACCTTCGGCGATGACCTCAGGGACAGTCTTCGAACAGATCAGGTTGTAGAGCACCGTCGAGCCCGGATTCTTCTCGAGGATCGAGCGGGCAACCAGCGCGGTGGTGAGCGAGCCGGAGATGGCGCGGGCAGTCTCGTCCACGAGGAAGACGCGGTCGGCATCGCCGTCAAAAGCCAAGCCAACGTCGGCACCGAGGTCGAGTACGCGGGCCATCAGGTCTTTCTGGTTTTCGGGCTGAATTGGGTCGGCCGGATGGTTGGGGAACGTGCCGTCGAGGTCCGGGTACATGTGGTCGAGTTCGAACGGGAGGCCGTCGAACACGGCTGGCACGACCAGGCCACCCATCCCATTGGCCGTGTCGGCGACGACCGTCAACGGCTTGAGCGCCGCCCGGTCGACGAATGAATGAACATGCTCGACGTAGCCCGGCAATATGTCCGCGGTTGTTCGGGAGCCGGTGACGCCGGCGGGGTCGGGGCCGGCCATCGCCATCTGTTTGATGAGGTCGAGACCCGATTCGCTACCGATCGGCGCGGCGCCAGCGAGACACATCTTGATGCCGTTATACCCTGCGGGGTTGTGCGAGGCGGTGAACACGGCACCGGGCATCTCGAGCCGGCCTGAAGCGAAGTACATCATGTCGGTGGCGCACAGCCCGACGTCGATCACGTCGATGCCATGTTCGGTGGCACCGTCGCCAAACGCAGCCGAGAATTCCTCGCCCTCAGGCCGCATGTCGTGGCCGACGACAATCGAAGACGCTCCATCGGCCGCAGCGAAGCGGGCAAATGCACCACCAATAGCGCGGGCACCGTCAGCGTCGAACTGATCGGGAACCGTGCCGCGGATGTCGTAAGCCTTGAAGATCGCGTCAAAGTCGGTAGTCATGGTGGCTCGGTTTCCGTCTAGATCGGGGGTCGGGAATGGTCGAGCGATGGAGCGCCACTCACAGGACTGACCCCTCATCCGCCGGTGGGAGGGTATTCGCTCCCAGCGCCGGATAGTGACCACGGCGAGCCGCGCCGCGCACCCGAAGGATGTCACGAAAGACACGAATGCCGTCGCGAATGGCGCTCACCGTCGAGGTCTCAGAGTTGACGACATCAACCGGCAGTTCGGTCATCGTAAACGCGTAATACTCCACGAGGTGCAGCACCTCAATATCGAAGGCAAAGCCCTCGATCTTCCCAGCTGCCATCACGGCCCGGGCGGCATCGCTGCGGAACGCCTTGCACCCGCATTGGGTGTCTCGGTAATTGCCGAGCAGCAGCAGATTGGTTCCCATATTGACCACCCGGCTACCGAACGAACGAAAGCGAGATGTTCCGACGAGTGTCTCGGCGTCACCGTGGTGGCGAGCGCCGATGGCGACGTCGTAGCCACTTTCAATCGCATCGAGGAACACAAGGAGCTGGTGTGGCGCATACGCGAGATCGGCATCGGTGAACGCCACGGTGCGGCCACTCGACGCTAGGACGCCGGCGCGGACTGCCGCCCCCTTGCCGCGATTGCGCGCCTGAACGATGACCTGATCGGCGCCCGCGTCCCGAGCCGCCTGTGCCGTGCCGTCTGGCGACCCGTCGTCGACAACAACGATCTCAAGGTCGTCCGCTGCGTGGAGGTTGGCGAGGTCGGCACGAATGGTCGCGACAGCCGAGGCAATCCGCGCTTCCTCCATGAACGCGGGCACGACAACCGACAAGCGGACATCACCCGACGCCGGTGGCCGAGCGATCGGTGACGATTGTTCGCGCCGAACCGCCCGGAAGAGGACCAATCGGTGAAACAGCGCACGGACCAGGGCCGCAACACCGAGCGCGACGGCCTTTGCGCCAGCGACCGGACCCCCGACTGCGAGAAAGATCGCCATGTCAATGGAACCTGCGATGACCGCGGTGGTGGCGAAGACCGGTGGCTGCCGAATCCAACGATCGACGACGTCGCCCCGGAGCGTGAACCGGCCATGCATCAGCAGCGACGCAATCGCTGCGAGCACGAGCGCTATCGCGTTCGCAGCCAGTCGGGACAAGCCACTGGAGGCCAGGCCGACCGCCAGACCGAAATCAATGGCCGTGGCAGTCAGGCCGACAAACACAAACCGCCGCGAATTCGGGCGATTGGTTGGTTCGCCGACAACGACACGAGCGGCCATCAGTCGGGTTGTTCGGGCTCGAGAACGATCGGCTCTGCGCTAGCCGGTTCCGTGTCAGCTCCTGGTTCGGTCGCAGCAACCATCCCACTTGCGGCGACAAGACGGACCGAAGCAACGACCGTGGAGCGGTAGACAAGCAGACGAACAAGTCCTGGGATCAGCGTCGTTACGAGGGCGAGCGCCCCGACGATGCCTGGCAGCCACACAGCAACCGCCAACAATGGCTCGCTCGCCTTGGGTTGGACCGTGGCATGGGCGATAACTGGCACAGCGACCAAGGCAACGGCGACGACGCTTTGGACGGTCTGTCGCTTGAGGAGATGATCGGTTTGGCTGGCCATGCCATCGGCCGTGGTGAGATCCACGTCACCGATCGCCATATCGGCCCGGACGACGTCAGCGGGCGGAAGTTGATCGGTCGCAGTGCTCGTGAGATCCCAAGCGACGACGTCACGAACATCAGAGATCCGACGGACAACGACGAGTCCAACGAGGCCGAGCAACGTCATGGCCATTGCCATGACCTCGACGCCGGATCGGCCATAGCTCAGCTCGACCTCGGTCTGTGTCGGCACGACCACCATCAGGTTGGGTGACACGCGGTACGGCCCCTCGGCGCCAGACACCGTCCAGTTCGGGAAGTAGCTCGCGCGCACGAGCACGGGGGACCCGACCTGATCGACGGTGAACGAGATCGTGAACTCGTCGGCCTCGAT
>JAQWLJ010000004.1 GCA_029247365.1 Acidimicrobiales bacterium
GTCGAGTGACTCGTTGGCCAGGATCTTGCGAGAGAAGGTGTCCCGGAGCTGGTAGCCCTTGACTTCGGTGAGGACTTCGACCTCGCCCAGGAACAGTGTGGCGTTCCCCACCCGCCTCGACTGGTGGACCGCAAGAACCCGAATATCGGTGTCGCTTCGCGCCTGGGTGTAGGTGGTGTTGTCGCACTCGATGACTCGAGCGTGTCTTGCGTCGAGATCGAGCCGGACGACCTCGAAGGACTGGCCGCGATGGAGGTAGACGGCGCCGTCGTGCACCGAGGTGAGCGCCCGTGACTCGTCGACGGTGCCGATGAGCCGCTCGGATTGGTGGTCGATGATTTTAATCTCACCGGACGAGCCGTTCCGCAGACCAACACCGCGGGAGGGGAACTCGGTTCCACACCAATGAGCGAACGGCTCTTCGTGGCCGTTACGCTGACGCCGACGCAACCGCAGTTGGCCGTCGCCGACGAGGTCGCGTACGCCGTCGTGGAGCTCCGTCTCAGACCAGAAACGCAGGTCGTCCCACGAGAGCGGAAGCTCGTAGGCGGCGCACGCCAGGTGGGGGCCAAGGATGTACGGATTCGCTGTGTTGATCACGGCGGGTTCGGGTGGCCGCTCGAACACTTCGCGGGGATGGCGCATCAGGTAGCGATCGAGTTGGTCGTCGCCGGCGACCATCACCGTGACGCTGGGATCCTGGCGACGCCCGGCCCGACCCGCCTGCTGCCACATCGACGAGATTGTGCCAGGGAAGCCGTTGAGGACGCAGGCCTCGAGATCACCGATGTCGACCCCGAGCTCAAGCGCCGAGGTTGCCACTACCCCGCGAAGCGTGCCGGCAGATAGCTCGTCTTCGATCGCTCGCCGCTCCTCGCTGAGGTAGCCGGCTCGGTACGACACCACGCTGCCTTTGAGGTGTCCGGGCACCCGCCGACTGATGTCGGCAGCGATGAGCTCGGTGCCCTTGCGGCTGCGGCAGAAGGTGATCGTTCGGTGGCCAGACTCGATGAGCGCGGCGGCGACCGTGGCGACCTCGCTGTTGGTCGAGGAGCGAGCGCCGCTCGCCTCGTCGATCACGGGCGGGTCGAGGAGTGCGAACCGACGGGGTCCCTTTGGTGAGCCGTCGTCCGTGATGGCATCGACCGGCGCGCCGCATAACCCTTCGGCAAGGCGCTCGGGGTGGCCAATCGTGGCGGAGGTGAATACGAACGTCGGGTTGGCGCCGTAGTAGCGGCAGATCCGACGCAGCCGGCGAAGCACGTGGGCGACATGGGTGCCGAACACGCCTCGCAGGACGTGCAGTTCGTCGACGACGACGTATCGCAGGCGCATGAAGAAGGTGTCCCACTTCTCGTGCCGGGGCAGGAGGCCGCCGTGGAGCATCTCGGGGTTGGTGAGCACGACGTTGGCGTTGTCGCGGATGGAGGCCTTCTCTTCAGGGGTGGCATCACCGTCGTAGGTGCCTGCGACGAGTCGTGGATACTCGGCTTCCTCAAAGGCTCGAAGCTGATCGTGGGCGAGCGCCTTGGTGGGGTACAGGAGCAGGGCAGTGCCCGGCCTGACCGTGTCGGTTACGGCTTCGGCGATCGGTAGCTGGAAGCAACGCGACTTGCCCGACGCCGTGCCAGTGGCGATGACGACGTTGCGGCCTGACCGGATGAGATCGATCGCCTCGGCCTGATGCTCCCACAGCGGCTGGGCGTCCAGTTCAGGATCGAGCCATTCGGGGAGAGCCCGGCGGAGCGTGCCGAACCGCTCGGGCTTTTTTGGAAGGTGCTCAATGTGGACGAGTCGGCCATCCGCGGCGAACTCTTCGAGGAGCGCCTCAAAGGGCGGTGGCGGGTCCGAAGCGAGCGCCATGGACCGATGTTAGGACCCCCCTGTGACCGAATCACACGGTTGTGGTCCGATACCGTGCCAATGATGGACATCGTGGTGCACGCTCACCGAGACGGCGAGTGGTCGGTTCTCACCGTGGCTGGCGAACTTGATGTCGTCGGCGCACCCGAGCTGCGCCAGCACGTGATGCACGCTGTCTCGAACGGCATGCACCATCTCGTGCTCGATCTGTCTGGGGTCGATTTTATTGACTCGTTCGGTCTCGGCGTGCTCATCGGTGCGCTCAAGCGGGTTCGGCTTCTTGATGGCGACCTCCAACTGGTGGTCACCGAAGCCCGGGTGCGGCGAGTGCTCGAATTGTGCGACCTCGACCGTGTCTTCACCTTGCACAGCGATGCACAAGCTGCGGTGGCGCTCAGCGGCGGCGCGAAGTCGTGAGCGACCCATTCTCGCCCGGCACAATCGTGCTCGAGATTCCGGCCCGCGCCGACTTCGTGTCGTTCGTGAGGGTCGTGGTCGCGGCGGCTGCCGAACTCGAGCCTGACCTGCCGAACGAGCGGATTGAAGACCTCAAACTCGCCGTGTCCGAAGCGACCACCAACGCCATCGATGCTCACAGCCGTGGCGGCTCCAATGAGCGGATCCGGGTCGAGTGTCGGCTCGTTGATGATGAGGTCACGGTGCTTATCCATGACGAGGGGCCGGGCTTCGAACCCGACGACGTTCCCACACTTCCTGAGCCCGACCACCCCGACCGGCTCCTTCACGAATCGGGTCTCGGTGTGCACCTCATGCACCTGCTGGCCGACGACGCATCGATCATCACCGACGGTCACGGCACCGACGTCAAACTCACGGTGTACTCGTCGAAGCGTCGGAACTCCGGGTGACGTCCCGCTAGGTTCAGGCTCGTCATGGCAGGAGAGAACCTCGATCCATCACCGCTGACGTGGTTGGGCGGCGAACGCCGCCTGGCCCGACGCGTCGGGCGACCGGTTCGTGACTTCCTCGCGATTGAGGCAGCCAGCGGTGTCTTGCTGATCAGCGCGACGATCATCGCGCTCGTCTGGGCGAACTCCCCATGGAGTGAGTCGTACTTCGATCTCCTGCACACCCACATCACTATCCAGTTTGGTGATGTTCTCACCCTCGACGAGTCGATTGAGCACTGGATCAACGACGCACTGATGGCGATCTTCTTCTTCGTTGTGGGTCTCGAGATAAAGCGCGAGCTCGTCGCTGGTGAGCTCCGCGACCCTCGAGCGGCGGCGCTGCCGGCGATCGGCGCGATCGGCGGCATGGTCTTGCCAGCGCTGTTCTACGTTGTGTTCAATGCGGGTGGCGCGGGCGCTGACGGTTGGGGTATCCCGATGGCCACAGACATCGCGTTCGCCGTTGGTGTGGTCGCCCTGCTCGGCAACAGGGTCCCGAGCGCAATGAAAGTCTTCCTGCTCACACTTGCGATCGTCGATGACATCGGCGCCATTGCGGTGATCGCCATCTTCTACACCGACGACCTCTCGGTCGATTGGCTGCTGGCGGCGGTCGGCATCACGGTGGTCATCCTTCTGATGCGGATGGCACGCATCTGGTACATCCCGGCCTACGTCTTCGTTGGCGGCTTCCTCTGGCTGGCGGTCTTCGAGTCTGGCATTCACGCCACCGTCGCCGGTGTGCTGCTCGGCCTCATCACGCCGGGACACCCGTTGCGTTCATACAGCGGCGACGACGAAGATGAGGCCGAAGAAGATCCCCACGTTGGTGCAGCGATCGCCGGTCAGGCGAGTGCGTCGGTCGTGCGGCGCGCCACGTTCGAGATTCGTGAACGACTATCGGTCGCCGAACGCCTCGAAGATGTCCTGCACCCATTCAGCTCGTTCCTCATTATACCGATCTTCGCTCTGGCCAATGCAGGCATTGAGATCAGCGGCGACAGCATCAAGGACGCGATGAGCAGCGATGTGACGATCGGCGTGATCGTTGGTCTTGTCCTCGGCAAACTCGTCGGTGTGAGTGTCTTTACGTGGGCGGCTGTGAAGTCTGGAATCGCGTCACTTCCGCGCGGTGCGTCCATGACGCACGTCGTGGGTCTGGCGGCGATCGCAGGCATCGGCTTTACCGTGTCGTTGTTCATCACCAACCTCGCGTTCGATGACCCAACGGTCATTGACGAAGCCAAGCTCGGCATCGTCGCGGCATCGATTCTCGCTGCGGTCGTTGGCGTACTCGTGCTCAGCCGAGCGAACGAGGTCATCGAGATCGAAATGGAAGACGCAGGGTCAGATTCGTGAGTGTTCCTTCAGGAGGCCACGCGCTGGTCATCGTTGAGAGTCCGGCCAAGGCCAAGAAGATCCAGGAGTACCTGGGTTCGGAGTTCACGGTCGAGTCGTCGATTGGCCACATCCGTGACCTTCCTCGCAACGCGGCCGATGTGCCAAAGGCCTACAAGGGTGAATCGTGGGCCCGCACCGGCATCGACGTCGACAATGGCTTCAAGCCGCTCTACGTTGAGAACCGAGAAAAGAAGGACCACATCCGGCTGCTGAAGTCGCTGCTGAAGGATGCCGATGAGCTCTATCTCGCGACCGATGAGGATCGCGAAGGCGAGGCTATTGCGTGGCACCTCATCGAGGTCCTCAGCCCGACGGTGCCGGTCAAGCGCATGGTGTTTCACGAGGTCACCGAAAAGGCGATCCACGCCGCGCTTGAGTCGCCGCGTGAACTCGACCGAAAGATGGTCGATGCCCAGGAAGCCCGCCGGATCCTCGACCGCCTGTACGGCTATGAGGTCAGCCCGGTGCTCTGGAAGAAGGTCATGCCCCAGCTGTCGGCGGGCCGCGTGCAGAGCGTTGGCACCCGCATTGTCGTCGAGCGCGAGCGCGAGCGCATGGCGTTCATCGAGGCGAGCTACTGGGACGTCAAGGGTACGTTCGCCGCTGCGCAGGGTGACGATCAGCGTGAGTTCCGAGCTGCACTCGCCACGATCGACGGCGTACGCCTGGCGAGTGGCCGCGACTTCGGCGACGACGGCCAGCTCGCCCGCGACGACGTCACGGTGCTCGATGTTGTGGGCGCGCAGGCGCTCGTGGCTGATCTCGACGGCGTGCCGTACGAGGTCCGCTCCCGCGAGACTAAGCCGTACCGACGTCGGCCTGCTGCGCCGTTTATCACCTCGACCTTCCAACAAGAGGCTGGCCGCAAGCTCGGCATGTCGTCCGCGATGGCCATGCGTGCCGCCCAGGGTTTGTACGAGAAGGGCTACATCACCTACATGCGCACCGACAGCACCACCCTGTCGGGCACTGCGTTGCAGGCTGCGCGTTCGATGATCTCCGAGCGCTACGGCGAGCCCTTCCTACCCGCCGCGCCGCGGCACTACGCCACCAAGTCGAAGAACGCCCAAGAGGCCCACGAGGCCATCCGCCCGGCCGGCGACACCTTCCGGCTCCCTGCTGACGTGGCCAAGGAAGTCCCCCAGTCCGAGGCACGCGCTTACGAGTTGATCTGGCAGCGCACGGTTGCCTCGCAGATGACCGACTGCACTGGTGAGACCGTCACCCTCCGCCTCGGGGCCATGAGCGCGTCGGGTACGGATGTGGAGTTCTCTGCCTCGGGCACCGTGATCGGCCATACCGGCTTTCGTGAGGTCTACGAGGAGACCAAGGTTCAGGATCGCAACGCCGAAGAAGACGTTGACGAACGCCGCCTCCCGCCACTCGTCGAGGGCGACGACGCCCGTGCTGCCGCCCCGCTTGAGTTCGAGGGTCACACCACCTCGCCGCCCGCTCGCTACACCGAAGCCTCGCTTGTGAAGCGCCTCGAGGAGCTTGGTGTTGGCCGCCCGTCGACGTACGCGTCGATCATCGGAACCATCCAGGACCGCGGCTATGTCTGGAAGAAGGGCTCGGCACTCGTCCCCTCGTTTACCGCCTTCTCGGTTGTCAACGTGATGGAGGGTCACTTCCCGAACCTTGTCGACTACGCCTTCACCGCCCGCATGGAAGACGACCTCGATCGCATCGCTGGCGGCACCGAGGAAGCCGAGCCGTGGTTGAGCCGCTTCTACTTCGGTGAAGGTGACGGCGGTGAGCCCGGCCTCAAGGAGAAGGTGTCGACGCGTCTGCCCGACATCGACGCCCGCATGGTCAACACGATCCCGTTGGGTATGTCTGAGGACGGCAAGCCGGTGGTGGCGCGCGTCGGCCGCTACGGCCCCTATGTCCAGAAGGGCGACGGCGAGATCGCCGACGACAACCAGACGGCATCGATCCCCGATGACATCCCGCCCGATGAGCTCAGCCTCGAAAAGGCGATGGAGTACCTGGCCATTCCCAAGGAAGGCCGGATTCTAGGCGAACACCCAGAACACAAGATGCCGATCTACGCGAAGGCGGGTCGCTTTGGGCCCTACGTGCAGGTTGGTGCGTTCGAGGACTGGGAGGAGATCGGTGAGAAGCCACCCACGGCATCGCTGTTCCAGACAATGACTGTCGAACGGGTCACGATGGAAGACGCGATGCAGCTGCTTTCGCTGCCGCGCACGGTGGGTGCCGATCCGGTCGACGGTGAGGTCATCACCGTCCAGAACGGTCGCTACGGCCCGTACCTGATGAAGGGCTCTGACAGCCGCAGCCTCGACAACGAGGAGCAGTTGCTTACTGTCACGCTCGACGAATGTCTTGCGATTCTCGCCCAGCCCAAGCGGCGACGGGGCCAGGCCGCGCCGAAGCCGCCACTGCGCGACATGGGTGCCGATCCCGAGACTGGCAAGGCAATGATCGTCAAGGACGGCCGCTTCGGTCCGTACGTCACCGATGGGGAGTACAACGCCTCACTGCGGAAGGGTGACACCGTTGAGGAACTCACCGTCGAGCGGGCGGCTGAGCTGCTCGCCGACCGTCGGGCGAAGGGTCCAGCCAAGAAGGCGAAGAAGGCGTCGAAGAAGAAGGCGTCGAAGAAGAAGGCGGCCAAGAAGAAGGCGGCCAAGAAGGCTGTGGCACCCGCACCCGCCGAGCCGGACGACGAGGATTTCTAGTCACTTCGCAGCGCGGTCGGCTCACGTGGTCCATGACCGCCTAGTCTCGTCGGCGTGAATCCCCCGGCTTCCAACAGCGCCGATCGACTGCAGGAAGCGGTTGGCGCCACGAAGCCGAGCAACCGGATTGAGGCGGTCTTCGGATCGCGTGAATTCTTCCGGTTGTGGATTGCCCAAGTCATCTCCGCAACTGGCGATTGGCTGGGCCTTATCGCCATCATCTCGCTGGCCGAGCGGATCAGCGACGGGTCGGAAGGTACGGCGATTGCGCTGGTGCTTGGCGCCAGGATCGCGCCCGGCTTCTTCTTGGCAACTGCAGCGGGAGTGATCGTCGATCGACTCGACCGCAAAAAAGTGATGCTGGTCTGCGATGTCGGCCGTGCGCTCGTGCTGTTCGCGTTGCCCTTTGTCGACACGCTCGTCGGTCTGGTCATCGCGTCATTCATCCTCGAGATCTTCACGATGTTGTGGTCGCCAGCCAAGGAAGCTGTGGTCCCGAACCTCGTTCCGCGCAGCAAGCTCACCACCGCCAACTCACTCAACGTCGCGGCCGCGTATGGCATGTTCCCCGTGGCGGCTGGCATCGCGGCACTTCTCGCCAAGCTCTCTGAGCAGTTCAGCGACGAGGGCTGGGTCGATACCTGGCGACTCAACGAAGAGGGCTTGGCGTTCTACGTCGATGGTCTGTCGTTCCTGCTCACGGCGCTCATCATCTGGCGCATCTCATGGCCCCGACGGTCGCGCGAGGAACGCCAGTCGGGCGAGCGGGGGTCGTGGGACCTTGGGGGCGCGATCCGCGAACTGCGCGAGGGTTGGCAGTTCATCGCGGTCAACCCGATCGTTCGGGCGGTCAATGTGGGCCTTGCGACCGGCGTGATCGGTGGCGGCATGCTCGTGCCGCTCGGAGCGATCTTCGTTGATGAGGTGATCTCCGGTGATGGCGCCGACTTCAATCTTGTGTTGTTCGCGCTCGGTACCGGCATGGCTGCCGGTGTCGTGACCGCCTCCGTCACCCAGAACCGGATCAACCGCGCCCGCGCCTTCCCCTTCGCCTTGGCGGTTGCGGGTGGCGGGTTGCTCGTTGCAGCGTCGTCATCGGTGCTGTCGATCGTCGTGCCGATGATCGCAGTCGTCGGGTTCGCTGCCGGACCCATCTATGTGCTCGGCTTCACGCTGCTCCATGAGAACGTCGACGACGAACTACGCGGCCGCATTTTCTCTGCGCTTCTGGTCCTCGTCCGGTTCTGCGTGCTGATCGCCCTCGCGATTGCGCCGCTCCTCTCCGAGTTGCTCCACGGTTTGTCCGGTGCGATCTGGGACGATCGCATGATCAAGTTCGGAGGCGTTTCGGTGTTCGTGCCCGGTGTTCGCCTCACCATGTGGTTGAGTTCGGTGATCATCATCCTGGCCGGCGCGCTTGCGATGTGGAGCCTGCGGGCTGGTTCCGGTGCTTTCGTGTCGGAGCCGGGCCATGGGCCCGACAACATGGAGCCCGTCGAATGAGTGGGCGACTCATCGCATTTGAGGGCGCTGATGCGTCCGGTAAGTCGACGCAGGCGCGTCGGCTTGCATCGCGTCTCGGGGTGGAGTTGACCTTCCAGTTTGGCGCGACCGATATCGGCAGCGCGATTCGCTCGATCCTGCTCGACCCGGTGCATGAGACGCTCGACGATCGGGCCGAGGCGCTGCTCGTTATCGCCGATAAGGCACAGCACGTGACGGAGATCGTTGCCCCTGCGCTCGCGAGGGGCGACACGATCATCAGTGATCGGTTCACTGCGTCGACCACCGCCTACCAGGGGTACGGCCGCGGGCTCGACCGTGATGAACTCATCGGGATGATGCGCTGGGCAACCCAGGGGCTCGAGCCCGACCTCACGGTGCTGCTTGACGTCGACCTCGAGGTCGCCCGTCAGCGCCTCGGTGACGAGATCGACCGCATCGAGGGCGCCGGCGCCGAGTTCCACACGAGAGTCCGCGAGGGCTATCTCGAGATGGCTGCCGCCGACCCCGATCGTTGGATCGTGATCGATGCTGGTGGCACAGTCGACGACGTGGCCGCTCGGGTCGATGCCGCTCTCGATACGTGGTTGGCTGCGCATTGATGAGCTGGGACTCGGTGATCGGCCAGGCCGAAGCAGTCCGGCGATTGCAGGCGGCCGTCGACGCGCCGGTGCACGCCTACCTGTTCGTCGGCCCCGCTGGTGCCGGTAAGCGTCTCGCCGCGCTCGTGTTCGCGGGAGAGTTGCTTGCTACCGCTGATCCCGACGGAGCGGAGCGCCACCGCCGCCTCGCCGTCTCCGAAGGTCATGCCGATGTGCACATCCTCGACCCGGCTGGCAACAACCTTCGCCGTGAGGAGGAAGCTGAGCCGCTGATCGTGCAGGCCAGTCGGTCTCCGGTCGAAGGTAAGCGGAAGGTGTTGATTGTCAACCGGTTCCACACCGCCACGCCTGCGGCGGCAGCGTCGCTCTTGAAGACGATCGAGGAGCCACCTGACACCACGATCTTCGTGTTGCTTGCTGAGGACGTCCCACCTGAGCATGTCACCATCGAGAGCCGCTGTACTCGGGTTGACTTTCCGCCGGTCTCGGCGGAGGTGATCGCTGAGTCGCTTGTCGCTGACGGCCTGGTCGATATCGAACGGGCTGCCATTGTCGCAGCTGCGGCTGGTGGGAGCGTGCAACGAGCGCGCGACCTGACTAAGGACGAACGTCTCGCCACCCGTCGCGACGCTTGGTGGGGCGCTCCGAGTCGACTCGACGGAACTGGCGCTGCCGTTGCGGTCGTGGTCGAAGAACTGCGAGTGCTGATCGACGAGGCGAGCGAGTCGGCCGGCACCGTCGAACGCCATCAGGCCGCGCTCGAGGCTCTTGATGCCCGTGAGGAACAGCTCGGCATGCGGGGGAGTGGGCGCAGAGATCTCGAAGCTCGGCAGCGGCGTGAGATCCGCCAGCTGCGAACTGATGAGTTGCGCTTCGGCCTCGCAACCCTCGCGGGTCGCTATCGCGAGGCGATGATCGGCGGCGATGAACGAGCCGGTGTGCTCGCCGCAGCCGGCCGCATCCGGGCCACCCATGAGTCGCTCGAACGCAATCCGAACGAGGCATTGGCGCTCCAGGCGTTGCTCCTAGGGCTCCCGGCACTCCAGGGGTGAACCGTGAGGATCGCGCGAACTGCTTTGGTACCTTTTCAGTCCCGCCCGAGTAGCTCAGTTGGTAGAGCGACGCTCTCGTAAAGCGTAGGTCAGGAGTTCAATTCTCCTCTCGGGCTCGCTTCTCGCTTCGGCTTGCGCTGGAGCATTCCCCCAGGAGGTCCTGTGGCGGATCAAGCCACGTTCGCCGACGATGCCATGCCGCTGATGAGCGGTCTGTACTCCGCGGCGATTCGCATGACACGCAACTCCACCGACGCCGAAGATCTCGTGCAGGAGACCTATCTCAAGGCGTTCCGCGCCTACGAGCGTTTCGAGGTGGGCACCAACCTGAAAGCGTGGATGTACCGCATTCTCACCAATACCTACATCAACGCGTACCGCAAGAAGCAGCGGCGCCCCGACGAGTCCGACATCGACGAGGTCGAAGATCTGTACCTGTATCGCCGGATCGGTGGCGCCGAGGGTGCCGTGCTCGGCCGCTCGGCCGAAGATGAACTGATGGAGCTCTTCGGTGAGTCCGAGATTAAGGTCGCGCTCGAGGACCTTCCCGACCACTACCGGATGCCCGTCATCCTCGCCGATGTCGAAGGCTTCGCGTACAAGGAGATTGCCGAGATCCTCGACGTTCCGATCGGCACGGTGATGAGTCGGCTGCATCGGGGAAGAAAGCAGCTGCAGAAGCGGTTGCATAGCTTTGCAGAGGAAAACCGTCTTCTGCCCGATCCCGAGCCTGCTGGTGTGGGCGTCGACTCGGGGGCTTCGTGACATGACCGACGATCCGTGTGCCGATGTCAGTTCCGGCGAGTGCCGAGAGGCGCTAGAGGGGCTGTACCTGTACCTCGATGGCCACTTGACCCTTGAGCGGCGAACCATCATCAAAACTCACCTCGACCTGTGCGGGCATTGCGGTTCCACGTTCGAGTTCGAGTTCGAACTGCGACAGGTCGTCTCGAGGCGCTGTAGCGAGCAGGTCCCTGGTCAACTCAAGGCTCGCATTTTCCAGGCCATCGTCGAGGCCCAGCGCGACTGCTGATCAGGGGATCAGCACGAACTTGCCGACGTGGGTCTTGGCCAGGAACTCCGTCTGGGCTTGCACGATCTCGCGAAGTGGGAACGTCTTGGCGACCAGGGGCCGGATCTCGCCGCGCTCGATGTAGCCGACTAGGTCGGGGAACACTGGCTCATCCCAGGCCGTACAGCCGATCATCTGGATATCGCGCAGGTAGAAGGTGCGCATGTCGAGGTCGACGATCGGCCCTCCGATCGCGCCCGAGGACACGTAACGGCCCCCGCGCTTGATCGAGTCGAGTGCCGCAGGGAATCCGGGCCCAGCTACGTTGTCGATGACGACGTCGAATGACTGCGGCGCGGGGCTCTCGCCGCGCTGTATTGCGTTGTGGGCGCCGAGCCCGAGTACGGCGTCGAACTTCGAGGCTGAGGCCATTGCGACGACGTGAGCGCCGCGACGCCGGGCGAGCTGTACCGAGGCCGAACCTGTGCCGCCCGATGCGCCGGTAACGAGGACCCGGTCGTTGGGCCCAACTCTGGCGCGATGGATCATGTTTTCAGCCGTGCCGTAGGCGCACGGGATCGCACCCAGCTCGGCATCGGTCCAGTCGCAGTCGACGGCGAAGACTTCGGACCCTGGGACCGTCACGTACTCGGCGAATGCGCCGTTGAAATCTGAAGCCATCCAGACGTTCTCGAGTGAATCCCAGCCGTTGACCCGAATGCAGGCCCGGACGATCACCCGCCGCCCCAGTAGAGCAGCGTCGGTGCCGGCGCCGAGTTCATCGACGATCCCGCAGCAGTCGGTGCCTTGGATCAGTGGCCACGGTGTCGCCTCGTTCCAGCCACCGTCGGCTCGCTGAACCGACTCGTCAGTATCAGCCGCGGCACTGGCGCTGGCGTCGGTCGAGCTGGTGACCTCCGCGGAGTACCAGCCCAACCGAGTGTTGATTTCCGTGTTGTTCACGCCTGCGGCGAGGACCTTGATCCTGACCTCGCCGGGTCCGGCGAACGGAACCGGCACCTGTTGGATCTCGAGCATCTCGAAGCCGCCGTTGCCGAGCGTGACTGCGGCGGTCATGGTTGCTGACATGGGGTACTCCGGGAACTGATCTCTTCGTGACAATTCCATGACGAGTGGAACCGCACGGCGGTTTCGCTCCGTTGTACCCCACATGCGAGTTATTGGAGAGAAGTTCACCAGCATTGAGCGCAACCTTCCCGTCAGTGAAGAAGGACGTATCTGCCTCGATCCGGACTGTGAAACGCAGCTCAGCCGGTACAACGACCAAGAGTTTTGCTCGCTACACGCACCCATGGTGGTGCCGCGCATGCGGGGGAAAGTGCTCGACGCCTAGGCGGTAACGTCGGTGTTCATGCCCGACTCGTTGCGTCTTGCTACCTGGAACACGTGGTGGCGTAACGGCGACCTCGAAGCTCGGTCACCGGCCATCGCGGCCACGTTGCGGTCCATCGATGCTGACGTCATCGGGTTGCAGGAGCTTTGCTCACGCGAGCCCGATCAGATCACGTGGCTGCGTGACGAGCTCGGCTACCACGTTACGACCGCACCTGTTGGTGAGGATGACCGCTTTCGTGTGGTGAACGCCGTCGCCTCACGGTGGCCGATCTCCGACGCGGGCTGGGCCTTCCTCGACGTGGGCCCGGCACCCAAACATCGCACGGTGGTGTGGGCCGAGATCGAGACACCGGTCGGCCCCTGGGACGTATTCTCTACCCACTTGTCGCACGGCTTCGACCAGAGTGCCCTGCGGTGTCGACAGCTCGACGAGATCGTCCGGCTGGTCGACGAGCGCCGCCAGGCCGACCGAGAACGGCTGCTGCCGCCGGTGCTCGTCGGTGACCTGAACGCAGTGCCCGACAGTGACGAGATTCGGCGGCTCACCGGTCGGGCCGCTGGCGCCGTCCCTGGCCTCGTGTTCTCTGATGCCTGGGAACTGGCCGGTGACGGTCCTGGGGAGACCTACTCAGAGTCGAACCCGTACGTCGAAGACTCGGCTTGGCCGGAACGCCGGCTCGACTACGTCCTGGTCTCGTGGCCCCGTCGGCGCCCCAATTGCAATCCGATGCACGCCGAGCGCTTCGCTATGACTGCGGTCGACGGGGTCGTGCCGTCTGACCACTGGGGGGTAGTCGTCGACCTCGCTGTGAAACTGCCGTGAGCGAGCAGCAGCTCATGGCGAGCATGGCCACCCACCTCGATCTTGACCCGGCGCGCTTCGAGCAGTCGGGCACCACGGTCGTCGGTCACGAGAGTCGGGCCGGCTCGGCCGCTGTCGCCTGCTACGCGTTTGGTTCCCAGCGCTTGCTCTGGGCCGATCCCGATGTCGTCGAGCGGGTAGACGACCTGGCCGGCGCCGAGCCCCTGGCGCTCGACGAGTTGACTCCGTGCATGGAGGAGGCCGGCTTCGTGTGCAAGGGCAATGGCGTGATGCGACTGCTCGACGGGTCGCCTCCCCCGCACCTGGCACTTGCTAATGGCTATGTCCACCGGGTGCTCGACAAGCACGATCCGGCGACGGTCCCCATGATCGAGGCGCTCACCAGCCGCTGCGACCCTGACGATGTCGACGAAGCCGACTTGGTTGACATGACCGGCTTCGACGATGCGGCCATCAACGTGGCAGTCGACAGCGACGACGTCGTGGCGTATGCCGGCGGTGCCCCGTGGCCATGGGATAGCGCCTTCGCCGATATCGGCGTGCTTGTCCACGGCGACCATCGGCGCCGGGGTCTTGCTGTCTTTACCGTTGCTGCTTGCATCGACGGCCTTCTCGCTGAAGGGCGCATCCCGCTCTATCGCCACACTGTGGCCAACACCGCTTCAGAGTCGACCGCCACTCGTCTCGGGTTTCGAACCGTGGCCCGAGTCGATCTGTTTGTGTCGACCACCTGACTGCGGGTCCGACGGTTGCTACGTCTACACTTCCCCTCATGTTCTCCGCAGTCGTTTGGCATTTCTGGATCGCACCGGTGATCGCCGTCTCGGCGATCCTGGCGATCGTCGCCTCCGTCGGTGGGTACCTCGCGCAGGTGACCCGTCAGCGCTACCCGCGCGACTGACGTGAGCGGCGCCGTCGATTGGGACGTCGCTCGTGCCGTCGCCAGCAAGGTTGGCGGTCGCGAGCCGTACACCTCGGCGCGCTACTACGACGGCCTCGAGGAGGACTTTGACCGCTACACGGCGCAGGCCGAAGACCTCGTTGCCGAGTGCACGGGTCTTCGCTCGCTCTCCGGCAATGCCCGAGGTCGTGTCACGAACCGAGCCGGTTGGGTCGACGCCAACCTCGCGTCGTTCCAACGTCTCCTGAAGCCGGTTACCGACAAGCTCGAAGACAAGATGGACGACAACACGTCGGCCATCGGCCCCAAGTTCGCCGGTGCCGAAATGGGCGCAATGCTCGGATGGATGTCCACCCGGGTTCTCGGTCAATACGACCTCCTCGTCATCGAGGACGAGAAGCCCGAAGAGCAGGACATCGTGTATTACGTGGCTCCCAATGTGCTGGCGCTTGAGAAGCGCTACGCCTTTCCGCCGGAGGAGTTCCGGCTGTGGCTCGCGTTGCACGAGGTCACACATCGGGCCCAGTTCACCGGTGTGCCCTGGATGCGCGAACACTTCCTTGGCCTGGTCAACGGCACGATGGAGTCTGTCGACCCCGACCCCAAGCGGTTCATGGCCGCCGCCCAGCGGCTACTCGAAGCCCGCAAGCGCGGTGAAGACCCGATGGATCAGGGCGGCATCATGTCGCTCTTTGCGTCCGAAGAACAACTCGCCGTCATCAACGAGGTCGCGGGGCTCATGAGCCTGCTCGAAGGCCATGGTGACGTCACCATGGACCGCGCCGGTGAGGGACTGATCCCGTCACAGGAGCGATTCGCTCGCGTGCTGCGGAACCGCCGGATGGGGGCCAGCGGCTTCACCAAGGTGTTCCAGCGGCTGGCCGGCTTCGAAGCCAAGCTCAAGCAGTACGCCGAGGGTGAGAAGTTCATTGCCGAGGTCGAGAAGGCCGGCGGCGCGGCGCTGATGGATCTCGCCTGGTCCGAGCCGGCGAACGTGCCGTCGATCGCCGAGATCCGCGAGCCGCAGCTCTGGGTCGATCGGGTTCGCGCCACTACCGTCGCGGCCTGAACCGATGGCCACGGCCGACCTGCTCGACCGCTGTGCCTTCCCCGAGGGCGATCTGCATTTGGGCGTGAGCGGCGGCACCGACAGCGTCGCCATGGCGGTACTGGCACGAGCCGCTGAGCGGCCGTTCACCATCTGGCACGTCCACCACGGCGTGCGTTCAGCGGCCGACGCCGACGCCGCGTTCGTCGAAGCACTCGCCACCGACTGGGGAGTGCCCTTCGAATTACGGCGACTTGATCTCGACCCGGCACCGAACTTCGAAGCTCGGGCTCGAACGGCGCGTTACGACGCCCTGCCCGACGGCGTGTGTGTTGCTCACACCGCCAACGACCGGGCTGAGACGGTCTTGCTGAACCTGTTTCGAGGGGCCGGGCTGGCGGGAACCGCAGCACGAATGTGGTCCGCTCATCGACCGATCATTGCGCTCACCCGGATGGACACCGTGGCGGTTTGCGACGAGGCCGGCATCGCGCCGTGTGAGGACGAGACCAACGAGGACACTCGCAACCATCGAGCCGCGGTACGGCACTGCGTCCTGCCCGAGGTCGCCCGCAGCCTGGGGCGCGACCCGGTACCGATCCTCAACCGCCACGCCGACCTGATCGCTGACGCGCTTGAGTTGGTCGAGGCCGCCGCGGTGAAGCTTGACCCCACCGACGTCAAGGCGTTGCGGGAAGCTCCGAGAGCGGTCACGACTGAAGCGCTGCGAACCTGGATCCAGACCGAGTCGTGTGATCTGTACCCGGTCGATGCAGCCACGATTGAGCGGGTACTCGAGGTCGTGTACGGACATCGCCGAGCGGCCGAGACCTTGGGGGGTCACCGCGTTGCCCGATCGCAAGGGCGGCTCTCGATCTCGGTAGCCTCTCCGGATGGACAAGCCGACACCTGACGCCGCCAAGCTCCTTGGGTACTGGGAAGAGTGGGAGCGTGGCGAGACACCGCCCGGCAAGGTCTTGAGCAATCTAAAGACTGCTGGCATGCCCGACCTGTTGACGTCGCTTCTTGAGGGTGAGTCCTGAGCGACGCAGCGGCCGACCCGTTTGCTCCGCCTCCAGGGCGGGGAGGTCCCCAGTTCATTCCGCGCCCAACCGATGCGGAGCTGGGCGGCCCACCCCCGTGGGCCGTGGTTCCAGCGCTTGACCGCCAGCTCTCCATCGACGCAATTGCGGCGCGGCTTGACGCGCACCGGCCACCAGCCACGGTTGGCCTCATGGCGCCAACGACCCGGGAGTCGGCAGTGCTGTGTGTGCTTTACGAAGAAGCCGGCGAGCCCCACGTGGTGCTCACCCGTCGGTCGCCTCGGATGCGCAGTCACGCCCACGAGGTGTCGTTCCCGGGGGGTCGCAAGGACGACACCGATCCCGACCTGTGGTTCACGGCATTGCGTGAGGCCGAGGAGGAGGTCGCGCTCAATCCCGGTTCGGTCACGTTTATCGGTGAGCTCGATCGTTTCGTCACTGTCGGCTCGCAGAGCATGATTCACCCGTTCGTTGCGGTGGCCGACTCGAAGCCAGAGATCCACGTCGCATCACCCCACGAGGTCGAAGCGATCGTGCACGTGTCGCTCGGCGAACTGCTGCGCAACGATGTGTGGCGAGAAGAGATTTGGGGCTTTCGCGAGTACGGAGTGCGGGCGCTCACCTTCTTCGAGATCGAAGGCGACACCATCTGGGGGGCCACCGGCTCGATGCTGCGGCAGCTGCTGGCGATTGCCACTGGCACCAACGCTCGAATCCTGGGCGGCCCGGGCTGATGCTCATCGACGTCAGCGTTCCGTTTGCGTCGCCGGTGTCGCTGAGGCGCACGCGCCGAACGTGGTCCGCTTCGTGTTGCGGGTGATCTTCACTCAGCTTGTGGTTGGCACCCAATTGCCGTGGAAACCGAACGGCACCCGCTGCGGCAGGTGCACCACGGCAACCGGCTCGCCGCTGAAATTCTGGGCGTTGAGGATCACGACGTCGGCAGTGTCGGTAGTGGCGTCGTGGACGTACGACATGATCCAGCCATCGTCTTCGTTGGTAGCGTCGTCGATTGGTGCATCTGGGTTGCGGGGGACAAACACCATCTCCTGAGTCGCCCGGCCTGTGCCGAAGTCGTGGACTTCGATCGCGCCGGTCTGGAGGTCATGCTTGTAGCCGGGGCCCTCGGTGCCGGTAAACCCGACCGTGTAGCCGAAGCGAGCCTGACGCCCAAGGCGCCGCTCGTCGTGGCGGGGGAACTCGTGGGCACGGTCGTCGAGCCGCTCTTCCTTGGTGGTGCCAGTTGCGGGGTCGAGCGTCCAGCGCTCGAACCTTGGATCGCCCTCAGACGGGCCGTTGGTGACCGTGCGGAACATCGCCTCGTGGCGGGCGACCTCCATCTGGATCTTGCCGTCAGGCAGATCGAAGGCATTGCAGGGATGAAACACGTAGCACGGGTCGACTTCGCACCAGCGAACGTCATCGGCTGAGCCGTCGAGTGGGAGGATGCCGACCCGGCCGGGCTCGTCCTCAACCCACAGGTAGGGGAGCTGATGGCCAGCTATTGCGGCGTCGAGGTTGAAGCGACATGGGAAGTCAAGGATGAGCGCAGCGGTCTCGGTGATGTGGATGTCGTGCACCATCGGGCTGTAACCGACTGGCACATCGACCTTTTTGGTGACCTCGGTCCCATCAGCGCTCACCACGAGATAGCGAATGAAGTCCCAGGTCCAGTGGTAGGCAGCGACATGAAGCTCACCGGTGATCGGATCGACTTTGGGATGGGCGGAGAACGAGCCGTCGAGGGTGCCGTTGAAGTCGACGCGTTCGATCGTTTCGAGTTCGTTGGACAACAGAACGGGCTGACCACCGGCCTCCACGATCGCAAGTGTCATGCCAGCGTGGCCGACAACATTGGTGTTGGCGGTTCCATCACTCTCCCCAAATCGGGGCCCAGGGGTGGCCGGTTTTCCAAGCGCGTCGCTGACCCGATCGGAGATGACGTAGCGGTTTCGGTACCAGTCGGCCATGCCGTTGCGAATACGTATGCCGTGAACCATGCCGGTACCGGTGAACCAGTGGGCCTTGGGGTCGCCGCCATCGATGGGGTTCGGGCCATTCCGAAGAAGGCGGCCATCGAGCTCGGCAGGAATGATGCCAGAGACCGGTAGATCCTGAGCGGTGATCTCGTCGGGGACGGGGGCGTAGTTGCCGCCGAGATATGTGTCGCTGGTGGTCATTGCCAAACCTTTTCATTGTCACGACCGATCTGCATCCTCGTTGGGCAGGATCGGCGAGATTCAGCGCCGGATCGGTTGCAGCTGGCGGTAGGTCGCTACGCGCCACAGCCACTCGAAGGGCCCGAACCGAAAGAAGCTGAGCCACGGCCTTGACCATGCCAGCTGCGCCATCCACACCCCAACGATGAAGAGCAGGATCTCATCGCGCCCCAATGTGCCGAACCCAAAGACGCCGCGGAGAATGAGTAAGCCGAGCGCCGTCTGGACGAGGTAGTTGGTGAGCGCCATGCGTCCAACGGCACGGAACCGCTCGTGCAGCCAGGTGTCGGGCCGCTGGTTCCACAGGGTGATCAGGGCCATGTAGCCGACCGCCATCGGTGCGGTGGCAAGGATGTTTGGTACCGCACCGATCAGAGCGACGTCGCCGCTCCAGTCGCTCGCCGCGTGGATTGCAACCCCCGCAATTGACAGTGGAAGGCCGATGCCGAGGCCGATCAGCGCGAGCCGCCGGTAGAACGCCGCGGGCCGAAGGCCCTGCACGATGTCGGCCCGGAACAGGCCCACACCGATCAGCATCATGCCGAGACCACGACCACCAAAGTCGACGATGAAGGCCAATCCGACGGCATCGCTCATGGAGACGCTCTCATTAAGCCAGTAGTCCCCCAGGTCGGTACTGGGGTCGATCGCAGCCTGGGTTACTGCCATCCACAGTGCTGAAATGGTGATGCAGATACCGCCCGCGATGAACAAGGTCCGTGCCGAGCGCTTCCGCAGGAGGAGGAGAACCGGTGAGCACAGCGCGTAAAGCATGAGGACGTCACCCTCCCAGAACGCCACGTGGACGAGGCCGATCCCGAACAGCAAGAGGTTGCGCCACACGCTGAGGAGCAGTGGACGGCGTCCCTTCTGTTCAGCCCGATCGGCGAACACCACGATGCCGGCGCCGAACAGCAACGAGAACAGCGCCATCGTCTTTTGGTCGATGAAGAGTTCACCGAGGATGCCGACCGCTTGAGCGGGCCAGGTGTCAGAGCCGGCGTAGTCGATGTTGAAGTAGGCGGGGCCAGGGAGCCCGAACGACACCGCATTCATCACCAGGATCCCAAGCGTTGCAACGCCACGCACCGTGTCGAGGTTGGTGATTCGTTCACCAGCACTGATCGGTGCCGCATTGTCGTTCATGTGACGTCGTCGCCTATCCACTTCGGCTCGTAGGTGACCCCTGTTCGGCGAGCCTCGTGAGGAGTCGAGCAGGATCGGGGTCGTCGAGGAGGAGCGCGCGGTTCTTCGGCTTCAGGATCAAGTGGTCGACCATAGCGTCGAAAAGCGCCAGGAGTGGCTGCCAGAACCCGCCGACGTCAAGTACACCAACTGGCTTCGCGAGGAGGCCGATCTGGTTCCACGTGAGTGTCTCGGCCAGTTCCTCGAGCGTGCCAAATCCGCCTGGCAGCGCAATGAACGCGTCGGCGAGGTCGTACATGCGGGCCTTGCGCTCGTGCATTGTCGCCACCTCTTCGAGGCGGGTCAGACGCTGATGGCCGACCTCCTTGGAGAACAGTCCGGCCGGAATCACGCCGGTCACCGTGCCGCCGGCCTCCATCACTGTGTCGGCGATGAGACCCATGAGTCCGACTGCGCCACCGCCGTAGATCAGCTCAATCCCCTGGTCGGCGAGCAGCCGGCCGAGCGTCACAGTGGCGTCGGTGACGGCCGGTTTGGAGCCCGGCGACGAGGCGCAGAAGACACAGACGCGGCGGAGTTCAAAGGCCGTCATGGGGTGACCCTAGCTACCGTGGTGCATGCGCCATGCCGTATTCGTCGCACCCTTCGGCCCGTTAGCCGATCCCTATCGCCTCATCGATCTCGCCCACGCCTGCGAGGAGACCGGCTGGGATGGTCTCTTTCTCTGGGACCACGTGCTCAGACCGGAGAGCAACGAGATCATCGACCCGTGGGTCAGCCTGGGGGTGATTGCGGCGGAGACTCACCGGCTTCGTCTTGGCACGATGGTTACCCCGCTCGTCCGGCGGCGGATGCTCAAGCTCGCCCGCGAGGTTCTCACCGTTGACCTTCTCAGCAGTGGACGAGTCACGCTGGGCGTCGGTCTCGGCGTCGATACCCACGGTGAACTGACCCGCACCGGTGAGATGGTCGACCCCAAGATCCGCGGCGCGATGCTCGATGAGGGCATGCCGTTGTTGGCTGATTTGCTGAGTGGCGAGGTGGTTGACCACGCCGGTGAGCACTACGTGTTGAACGGCATCGGGCTTGAACCGAATCCGGTGCAACAGCCACGTCCCCCGATCTGGCTGGCGGCCCGAGGTGGAGCGGGAAAACCAATCCGGCGGGCTGCTTGTTATGACGGCATCTTCCCGATCGAGATGGACAGCGATCGTTTCCCGCGCATGCTCGAGGAGATCATGACTGTCCGTGGCGACCTCGATGGTTTCGATATCGCCGTCAAGGCCGATCCGGGAACCATGCCACCGCCGTTTACCCATGAGAGTGCGACGTGGGTCATGCACGCGTGGCCGGCGGTCGCGGGTCTCGACCACGTGTTCGACGTTGTCGGGCACGGGCCGCCGGAGTAGTCCCGGCTAGATTCATTGCCGTGCCCGATTCGTCAATGCAAGCCAAGATCGACGACCTACGTGAACGCAAGGACGCCGCGCGTCACGCTGGGTCGGAACGGTCGGTCCAGCGCCAGCGCGACAAGGGCAAAATGCTGGCCCGCGAACGCATCGACTACCTGCTCGATCCTGGCTCCTTTCACGAGCTCGACATGCTCGCTCGCCACCGCGCCCCCGACGAGGCTGGTCTCGAGGAGCGGCCCTACACCGACGGCGTCATCACCGGGTGGGGAACGGTCGACGGGCGCAAGATGTTCGTGTTCTCACAGGACTTCACGGTCATGGGTGGTGCCCTCGGTGAGGTGTTTGCCGAGAAGCTTCACAAGGTCATGGATCTCGCGCTCGCCACTGGTGCACCGTTGGTGGGTCTCAACGACGGCGCTGGCGCCCGAATTCAGGAGGGTGTCGTCAGCCTCGATGGTTATGGCGGCATCTTCTACCGAAACGTCCAGGCCTCGGGCGTCATCCCTCAGATCTCAGTCATCCTTGGTCCATGCGCCGGCGGCGCGGTGTACAGCCCAGCGATGACCGACTTCATCTTCATGGTGCGCGAGCGGTCGCACATGTTCATCACCGGTCCCGACGTCGTGAAGACAGTCACCGGCGAGGAAGTCAGCCTTGAGGAGCTTGGCGGCGCCGGCTCGCACTCCACCAAGTCTGGAGTCGCCACCTTCGTGGCCAACGACGAAGAAGAGGTCCTCGACCAGGTGAAAGATCTGCTTGCTCACCTGCCGTCGAACAACCTCGAGACCACACCGGTCCTGCTCGGCGACGACGACCCCGATCGGCTCTGCCCTGAACTCGACACCATCCTGCCCGAGAGCGCCAATGTCCCCTATGACATGAAACAGGTCATCGCTTCGGTTGTCGATGATGGCGACTTTCTGGAGTACCACGCATCGTGGGGACGCAGCATTGTGTGTGGGTTCGCCCGCATCGAGGGTCGCAGTATTGGCGTCGTGGGCAATCAGCCGATGATGCTCGCCGGCGTGCTCGACATCGAGTCGTCGGAGAAGGCGGCCCGCTTCGTTCGCACCTGTGACGCCTACAACATTCCGCTGCTCACATTGGTTGACGTGCCCGGGTTCCTTCCTGGTGTCGACCAGGAGTACGGCGGCATCATCCGCCACGGCGCGAAGCTCCTCTACGCCTACTGCGAGGCGACCGTGCCTCGGATCCAGGTCATTACCCGCAAGGCGTATGGCGGTGCGTACGTCGTGATGGACTCCAAGGGTGTTGGGTGCGATATCTCGTATGCGTGGCCTACTGCCGAACTTGCGGTCATGGGCCCGCAGGGCGCGGTCGAGATCATTCATCGTCGCGAACTGGCCGATGCCAGTGACCCCGAGGCCCGCCGTCACGAACTGGTCGACGATTACACGAACCGGCTCGCGAACCCGTACCTCGCAGCCGAGCGCGGCTATGTCGACGACGTGATCGAGCCGGCGGAGACCCGCCGCAAAGTCGCAGCCGGGTTCCGGCTGCTGGAGTCCAAGCGCGAAGAGGTGCCAGAGCGCAAGCACGGAAACGTTCCGCTGTAGTCATGTCGTTCACCGTCGAGCCCCAGCCCACCGAGGAGGAAATGGCCGCAATTCTCGCTGCGTACGAGATCTTGTGGCCGCGTCCGAGTGCGACGGTTATGCCGGTACCGGTCGGGCGCTGGCGGTTCGCAAGCCGGTCGTGGACTCCGCGAACGGCCTACGGCAGCTGGCGGTAACCGATCGTGGGTGTCGGGGCGGTGGACTCGAGCGATCTCGACGACTTCGTCGTGGAGATCGACCGGCTGGGTGGTCTCGGTACAACCCAAGCGCTCGAATTCATGAGTGACTTCTCGCTGCGGTTCCGCACCGCGGTCGACACGAGACTTGACGGCTTCGACACTGCATACAAGGAACAGCAACTCGACCTGTATCGCGAGATCTCGGGCCGAGAGGTCAACCAGGAGGCGAACGAACAAACCGAGTTCGAGTTGGACGAGTTTCTGCACACACCGAGCCCGTACGGTTCGATCGAGGCCGCCCGCATCGCCCATCACGCACGCACAATCCTCACGACACACCTCGTTACCGACCTTGCCCCCGGCGCCCGAGTGCTCGACATGGGTTGTGGGTGGGGAATGAGCACTGAGATGTTCGCGTTCTGTGGATGCTCGGTCACTGCGGTTGACATCAATCCCGACTTCACCGATCTTGTGGCGCGTCGTGCTGGCATCCGGGGCTACGACGTCGAGGCGG
Organism: Acidimicrobiales bacterium; assembly: GCA_029247365.1. Taxonomy (GTDB): domain Bacteria; phylum Actinomycetota; class Acidimicrobiia; order Acidimicrobiales; family Aldehydirespiratoraceae; genus UBA11606. The sequence goes on from JAQWLJ010000004.1 coordinate 23,265, forward strand.
TGTGCAGCGCCTTCGACGATTTCGAGTCCAGCGACGAGTTTGATCTCGTCTTCTTCTACGAGTGCCTCCATCACGCCATCGCCCCGTGGGAGGTCTTGCAGCGGCTGGCGGGCAACGTGGCTGCTGGCGGCAAGTTTGCCTTCGCTGGCGAGCCGGTCCAGGGCGACTACTGGCCCCAGTGGGGCCTGCGGCTCGACCCGTGGTCGGTGTACTCGATCCGCAAGCATGGCTGGTTCGAGAGCGGATGGACGGCTGACTTCCTCGAGCGATGCTTCGACAGAGTGGGCTTCGACCTCACGCTTCTGCCCGGCATCGGGTTCCAACACGGCGAGATCGGGGTGGCGGTCCGCCGCACCGATGACATTGCAACGCCCAGTGCACACTGGGCGGTGCCACGAACTCCTCGTGAGGAGCCGCCACCACCCCCCGGCATGATCGAGCGCCTTGCGCGCGCGGTGGCTCGGCGGATCTTTCGACGGTGAGCGCTGACCACTCACCACGATCAACGCTCAGGCGGAGTCCGAGGTCCGCTCCGGTCCGTCGGTGCCAGCATCAAGCGCCGATGCGATCGCGCTGTTGAGGCCGTTTGGGTCGTCGGTGCCGATTCGAAACGTCTTGATCTTCTCAGTCGTGCGGTAGGTGACGTTGACTGCGTCGAAGCCCCACACGTTGAACATCCAACCTCCAGGGATCAGGCGGATACCCCAGCCGAAGTACCATCTGTTTCGCGCCGGCGCGTGAGCTTCGATGGCGTCGATGGCGAACGTTCGCTTCGGCCATCCGAAGGTGAAGGCGACGCGGACGGCTTCGTGGTCGACGCTCGTGCGGAGCCCCCAGAACATGGCAAATGGCAGGGCGGAGAGGGGGGCAACAGCCCAAAGCCAGCCGGCGCCGTCAACTACCAGCGCCAAGACCATCATCCAAGCCGCCATGAGGCCGCCTACGGCGACCATGAGGGGGCTGTGCTGCTCGTGTTGATAGGTAGCCACGACTAGGAAGCTGCGCGGGTGGCGACGAAGACCCAACCGTCAACGCCCGAGGCGGGCATGTGGGCGCCGTGCTCACGGACGTCGAGCGAAATGATCCCGTCGGCATCGAGCCCCTCGAGCTTCGGAACCAGGGTGTTCTCGCCAACGAAGACATCGTTGACACCGATGATCAGCGCCCCGCCGGGCATGATGATCCGACAGATTTCGTCGAGGGCGTCTGCGTAGACGTGACCGAACGAGAACACGCCCATCGCTGCGACCGCGCCGTACGCGCCGTCGACGATGTCGAGTGGATCGTTGAGATCGGCGCTCCAGAGATTGCGATAGATCTCAGTCGCCCGGGCGTTCTTGATCATCTCCGGCGAGTAGTCGATCCCGTCGATGATGTCGAAGCCAAGTTTGGCGAGTTCGCGGCCGAGGAGGCCAGTGCCACATCCGAGGTCGATCACCGGTGTTGTGCGGTCAGTGACGTGCCTATCGAAAGCATCCCGGCAGCGGGCTGGCATCGCGTAGCCGCGGCCATCGACCAGTTCCTCGTCGTAGGACGCGGCCCAGGCCGAGTAAAACTCTTTCGTCTCGTGCTCTTTGATCGTGTACGCCCGCTCGTAGAAGCTGGAAATAGGACGATCGGTATCACTCCCCATACGGGAGTTCTACTTGATCTGATCTCGCAGCGCTTCGAGCCACAGGTCAGCATGGGCGACCCCATCGCGGTTGGCTTCCTGCAGTTCGGTGGCGCCGTACGCTGACGGGTACGAGCCCAGGAACTTCACGTTGCCCTGCTTCATGTGGATGTTTCGCAAGGCGTCGCCGACAACCTCGTCGGAGATGTGGCCTTCGCAGTCGATCAGGAAGCAGTAGTCGCCGAGGCCCTTGCGAGTTGGGCGGCTTTCGAGGCGGGTGAGGCTGATCGAGCGAGCGGCGAACTCTTGAAGAATGCCGACCAAGGAACCCGGGGCGTCCTCTCGCTGGTAGATCAAGATTGAGGTCTTGTCGTGACCCGATGGCGGGGTGATGCCATCACGACCGACAAGCACGAAGCGAGTTTGGTTCTCGGGGTGATCCTCGATGTCTGCAACGAGGATGTCGAGACCGTAGACCTCAGCGGAGCGAGTTGGTGCCACGGCCGCAGTGTCGGTTCGTCCGCTCCCGCCGAGCTCGCGGGCGGCGTCGGCGGTGGAGTTCGTGGCCTCGATCGCGGCGTGGCCGAGTTCGTCGGCCAGGAACCGGCGGCACTGGGCGTAGGCGATCGGGTACGACCTGACGTGTTTGATGTCGGCGAGCTGTACACCGGGTTGGACGAGGAGGTTGAGGCTGATGTTCATCACGACCTCGCGCTGGATCAGCAGCTCGTCGGCCTCGAACGCCAACGTGTCGAGGGTTGCGTTGACCGACCCCTCGATCATGTTCTCGATCGCGGCGAACCCGTAGTCGACCTCGCCTCGCTCAGTGGCCCGCAGTACCTCGACGATGCTGCCGGTAGGACGCAGGTCGAGCTTGGCGAGGTCAGGTTCGTTGCACAAGGCTTGCTCGGTGAAGGTACCGGCAGGGCCAAGGTAGGCGATCGAAGCGGGATGGTTGCTCACGGGGGAGAGGATACGACCTCGGCGTGAAGCCGAGGTCGTACTTCCTTTTTGACCGACCCGGCCAGTAGGCCGCGAACGATGTGGTGCTGGAGACTGAAGCACACCAAGAGCGGCACGAACATCTGCATGCTGGCACCTGCGGTGCGTGGGCGCTCTGTTGGGCCGAAAGAGTCAGCGAATTTCGCGACGCAGTCGACTCGTACCCTCACTATTACTGCAGTTGAATCACCTGTGAGCTTGTATGTAATATTCGCACGATGGATACCCCGTTCACGTCCACGGGCACGCTGCGACCTGCGATGTCGGTCTCGCCAGAGATGGACCACGACGATCGCGTCGCCCACTTCACCGGCGGTCTTGCGCCCAGCGCGGCGTCGATCCCCCCGTTTGAGGGCTCTGATCGACTCCGTTCCGACGGACGGCCAAAGCCCGAGTTCCGAGCCGAACTGCGACGGATCCCAAACGCACGCAACGTGCTCCACGCCGTTATCGCTCTCGGCCTGCCATTCGCGTACACCTGGCTGGCCGTCACGGCCGGCGCCTGGCCACTCGTCGCCACCATCCCCACGTGGATCTTCGTCTTCGTGATGATGGGCAGCTGGTTTCAGCGGGCACTCACCCTTCACCACGAGTCCGCGCACCGACTGCTTTTCTCCAACCGGCGCTGGAACGATCTCATCGGCGAGAAGCTGATTGGCTGGCTTGTGTTCGGCGACGGCGGCAATGGCTACCGACTCGTGCACACGCAGCACCACCGCGACGAGTTCGGTGAGAAGGAACCCGACTTCCTCCTGTATTCGCTCTATCCGGTCGAGAAGGCGTCGCTGCGGCGCAAACTTGTCCGTGATGCGGTGGGGATCTCCGGCTACAAGAATCTGAAGCCAGCCTTCGTTGGTCTCTTCAAATCCGCCCGGCGGATGCGGGCGATCCGCTACCTCTCCGGGCAACTCTTCGTCTTCTCGGTGTTTGCAGTCTTCGGCGTGTGGTGGGCGTATTTCCTGCTGTGGCTCTTGCCATGGGCGACCTATTTTCGGGTGTTCAACCGGCTGCGGGCGCTGGCTGAGCATGGTGGCATGACCCGCTCGCCTGACCGGCGATTCACCACTCACGACATCAAGCAAGGCTTTCTTGCCAAGTACGTGTTCTTGTCGCAGGGCATCGGCTTCCACCTCGCGCACCACGTTGACTCCGGCATCCCGATGAGCAATCTCGCCAAGCTGCACGCGGCGCTCGAGGAGGACGGCTACATCGTCCCCGGCATGACGCAGTCGAGCTACTGGTCGTTCTTCCGCACCCTCTCGCGGTGATCCGCCGATGATCGACCCCGGGCTCTCGGCCCGGTCCGTCGTTGCGTCGACTCTGCTCGGCACGAGCCCACCGCAGCTCCCGGGTCGGCTTCTCGTCGCCTTCGCCGAGGAGTTTGGGATCCGTGCCGGCACAACGCGCACGGCGTTGTCTCGCATGGTCGATCGCGGTGAGCTCGCTCGCTTTGTCGGCGGGAACTACGTCCTCGCCGGCGACCTCCTCGAACGTCACCATCGCCAAGAGGCCGGCCTGCACCCGTCGGCTCGCGAGTGGGATGGATCGTGGGAGATGGTGGTCGTACCAACCGGAGCTCGCTCATCGGGCGAACGCGCAGCGCTTCGTCGCGCCTGCGATCACCTGGGGTTGGGGGAGCGGCGCGACGGTGTCTGGCTTCGGCCTGCGAACCTTTCGCCCGATCGTCTCCCTGCAGCCTCTCGCGTCGTCGAGGCGCAGGCCGAGAGGTGGACCGCACGCCCCGCCGGCGACAGCCGAGCGCTGGTCACTGAACTGTTCGACCTCGAGCGCTGGACTGCCCGCTCCCGAACCCTCATCGAGGCGCTCGACCACGAACTCGACTCGCTCACCGACGGTTTTGTGCTCGCCGCTGCTGCCCTGCGCCACCTCGTAGCGGATCCAATCCTTCCACCCGAACTCGCCCCTGCCGAGTGGGCAGCAGCCGAACTCCGTTCTGCGTATTCGACGTACTTGGCTCGCTACCAGGCATCGCTGCGCGCCTTCTTCCGAGCTCAGCTCGCCACTCCGAGTGACGATGCCCCCGCCGGGCGAGGTCCTACAGTGGCGTCATGACCGACTCGAGCGATCGCTTCTACTTCCGTCAGCTGCTCTCCGGCCGGGACTTCGCCCAGGCCGATCCGATGGCGCAGCAGATGGTGAATTTCGTGTACGCCATCGGCGACCGCCAGACAGGTGAAGCGGTCCTCGTCGACCCCGCCTACGACGTCAACGCGCTCGTCGACGTTCTCGAGGTCGACGGCATGACCTGCACCGGTGTGCTCGCTACCCACTATCACCCGGACCATGTCGGCGGTTCCATGATGGGCTTCGAGCTCGAGGGGGTCGCTGCGCTTCTTGACCGCGTCGATGTCCCCATTCACATCCAGGCCCAGGAAGCCGAGTACGTCCGCAAGGTCACTGGCGTTACCGATGAGTCACTCGTGCACCATGCAAGCGGTGACATTGTGCGGGTTGGCGACGTCGAGATTGAGCTGATCCACACGCCCGGTCATACGCCGGGCAGCCAGTGTTTCCTTGTCGACGGTCGCCTCGTGGCTGGTGACACGCTCTTCCTCGATGGATGCGGCCGCACCGACCTTCCCGGCTCGGATCCCGAGGAGATGTATGAGAGCCTCACGACCCGTCTCGGCCGGATCAGCGACGACACGATCCTGTGCCCGGGCCACCAGTACTCAGCTGAACCCACCGCCACGATGGGACACACCCGTGAGCGAAACATCGTGTTCCGGCCATCCACCAGGGAGCAGTGGATGATGCTCTTTGCGAACTGAGTGTCAGTGCTTCTTCTGCTGCCACATGTGGCAGCATCCGTCGCATGAGTACTACTCGATGCTGTTGAAGATGTCGATGAGGTCGCGCTTTGCGACACTGCTGCAGCCCTGACACGGAGCAGTCGGCTGCGCATTAAGCATCGGATCGAGCGTGGCTCCGGTCAGATCGATGGTGGTGGTTTCATCGACCTCACCGAACCCAGCGTCGGTGACCTGGGCAGTCGCGTTGTCGGCACTCCGAATGAGACCTGGCTCGGTGAGCTCGTTGCCAAAGAGGTTGCTGACTCCAGCACTGTCGCCGATCATCTGGAGCCAGAGTTGGACAGAAGGTCCGACGTTCGGGATCAATTGGCGTTCTTGCTTGCGGAGGTCGATGACACCGGCTGGTTCAGGGACGTCGTTGTTGATCTCGTAACCCGCTTCTCGCGCCCGCTTGAGGGCGGCGAGTCGAAGACGCCTTGAGATACTCATCCCGACTTCCTCCGGTGACTCATCCCTGCGGGGACAGGCTGCAGTCCGTCAGACGGCGCGCCCTGCAACCAGGAGAAAGATGGTCCAAACGGCCTATATCAGTCCAGTGTTTGGGCGATGAGTCCTGCGATTGACGCGTGATCCCAGCTCGGGGCCACGCCCGACGCCTCGAGTAGCCGCGAAGCAATCTGGTCGGCATCGAGCGGCTGGACCTCGACCAGCCCGCGGACGATGGTGCCGAGATATGCCGCCGATGGCGGTCCGGGCTCGCGAAGCTCGGGTGGCTCTGGACTCGTGAAGGTGAGGACCGGGTAGCGGTCGACGGGAGGGAGCGTGAGAACCTGTCCGTACGGCCGGTTAGCCACGAGTTGACGATCGCCGACAGGACGGTGGGCGTCGACTGGCAGCGAAGTATCAAGCCGGTTCTCCTGAGCCAAAATGTCCTCGAATTGCTCCCGGGTGATCAGGTATCGCCGCCCCAGCCCGCCGGAATCTGTCAGGCCGTGCTCGAGGAACGCTGGGGATCCGCCCCAGCCCACCGAGTGGCCACGGAAGCAGACCGCGTGCGGAAACGTGATCGGTCCGTCGTCGACCGGTGGCGACGCGTCGCGGGCGCCACGGTGCACGTGGGTGCCGCCGGGAGGTGAGCCACCCTCCAGATACGCACGGAACCGCTGAGGGGAGCAATTGGAGCCGTAGCAGGCGTACCAAACGAGTTCGGTCACGTCGGAGGTCACCGGCTGACCGTACGTGATCACTGACCGAGGCAGCGACCCGAGTCCTTGACCTTGCGATCGAAGCGATGGCCGACGTTCCCGGCGTGGCTGTCACGGTCAACATGCCGGTGCGCAACCTGTACCAACGTAACCTTCCAGACGAGCTCGCCGAACGGCTCGAGGCCAGCAGCATCGGACCGGAACGACTCATCATCGAGATCACCGAGTGAGAGATCATGGAGGACAACCGAGTGATCTTCGACGTGCTCGAAGCGGTCGACGCGCTCGGTGTCCAGATATCGATTGATGACTTCGGCACCGGTTTTTCATCGCTGACGCACCTGCGGCGCCTCCCGATTCACGAGATCAAGATCGACCGGTCGTTCATTGGGGACATGCTTGCCCGCGAAAATGATCGCATCATTGCCCGGTCGATCATCGATCTTGCCCACAATCTCGGTCACCGAGTCGTTGCTGAAGGTGTTGAGGACGCGGCAACACTCGAACTGTTGCGCGAACTGGGGTGCGAGATGGCCCAGGGCTTCCTGTTCAGCCAACCTGGTCCGCTGGGTCAGATCTGCGCGCTGCTTGATACCGGCACGGCGATTGGCAGGATGGCCGTATCGGCTGGCCGACATCGTCTTGAGATCGAGTAACTGGTCCGCCGGCAACGGCGCAGGTATGCGCCGACACATGACTTTGGCCGTCGCGTGGCTTGTCTTCCCTCCCCATCAGCTCGGCTCGGACTGGCACCGGACCAGAAAAGCACGAAACCCTCGAACCAGTGGTTCGAGGGTCACGAGTTGTGCGCGAGGAGGGACTTGAACCCTCACACCCTTTCGGGCACAGGCACCTGAAGCCTGCGCGTCTGCCAATTCCGCCACTCGCGCGCGGCGCACCGGAAGATGCTTTTTCGAGGCTACCGCAACGTCGGTTGGATGGGGCAGAGGTAATCTCGTCGCTGTGCGCCTGCGATCCATGGAACGACGCCTTGAGCGGTTTGTCGAAGGTGCTGTCGGACGTTTTTTTCGCGGGGGCGTCCGGCCCGTCGAGATCGGGCACCGAATCGCTCGCGAGATGGCCGACTCGCGCTCGGTTGGGGTGCGCGGCCAGTCGGTGGTCGCCAACGTCTTTGAGGTCGTCTTAGCCACTTCCGACCTCGAACGCTTTGCAGAAGTAGAGGATTCGCTGGTCCGCGAACTCTCCGACGCAGCTCGCGAGACCGCTCGCGACGAGGGCTGGGAGTTCATGGGTCCAGTGGGAATCACGTTCAGCGGCACCGACTCACTCCGTGGTGGCCAGATCACGGTCCATGCTCGCATGAAGGAATCTGACGGCGCGAGCGGCGTGCTGCATCTGGGGTCGGGCCAGCAGGTCGTGCTTGGTGAGTTTCGCGTCACGTTGGGCCGGCTATCGGAGTGCACGGTCACCTTCGACGACACCAACGTCAGCCGGGAGCACGCCGAAATCCGACCGGACGGTGACGGCTTCGTCCTTACCGATCTTGGGTCCACCAACGGCACGGCAGTCAACGACGAAGGGGTGACCCAGCGGCGCCTAGAGAACGGCGACCGGATTGTGTTCGGCGGCACGACAAGTATCGAGTTCCGGGCGGGTTGACCCCGCAGGCCGCGAACCCTCTGCGGCTCGGGGAAGCAACTACCATCGTCGCACTGTGTCGGATCAGCTCCTCCTCGTGTTGCGAATCGGCCTCTTGGCGCTCGTGTATCTGACGTTCTTCCGCGTGCTTCGTGCCGTGTGGGTCGAGCTGCGCACAGAGCATCGAGTGGTCGCTTCACCACCGGTGGTCGTGCCGGCGTCGGCTGCGGTCGTCGCGGGTACAACAACACCTCCGGTTGGCGAGATGGATGAGCGGGTTGGGGCGCGCCTCGTGGTGCTCGCGCCGCCGGGGGTAGCCGGGTTGGTCTTCGATCTGCAGAGCGAGACCACCATCGGACGCGCTCCGGGTTGCGGGGTTGTGATTGATGATGCTCGAGTGTCGAAGTTGCACGCTCGGGTGTTCCCCTCGGGTGGGCGCTGGGTCGTTGAGGATCTTGGCTCCACCAATGGAACGTTGCTCAATGAGCAGGTCCTCGACTTCGCCAAGAACGTCGGTCCTGGCGACCGCATCCAGGTTGCCGATCACGTCATGGAGCTCGTGTGACCGGGTTCGAGTTCGGCTCAGCGACTCATGCGGGCAAGGTCCGGCGCAGTAATCAGGATCAGCTGCTCGCCAACGACCTGATGTTCGCCGTTGCGGACGGCATGGGCGGGCACATGGGTGGCGAGGTCGCATCTGCGATCGCCGTTGACGCCCTTGCGGTGGCTGCCACTGTGGACACGATCGATGACCTGATCGAGCGGGTGGAGGAGATCAACACCGAGATCATCAACCGTGGTCGGCTCGAGCCCGAACTGAGGGGCATGGGCACGACGGTCACGATCCTCACCAACCTGCAGCAGTCCAGGCCCGATCGGCTCGGCATTGCAAACGTCGGTGACAGCCGCCTCTACCGGGTTGTTGACGACGGCCTGTACCAGCACACCGAGGACCACAGCCTCGTTGAATCACTCGTGCGCGACGGCCATCTGACCCGATCCGAGGCCGCCGTGCATCCGCAGCGAAACATCGTTACGCGCGCACTGGGCATCGACGAGCGAGTGCTGGTTGACGCGTGGGAACTCGTGCCCGTGGTGGGCGACCGCTACCTCCTCTGCAGCGACGGGCTGTTCAACGAGGTTCACGAGGATGAGATCCACGAGATCCTGACGTCTACTGGGCCGGCACAGGAAGCCGCCGACGAGTTGGTCGAGCGCTCGGTCGCAACGGGCGGCCGCGACAACATCACGGTCATCGTCGTCGACATCAACGCAGCTGACCCCGTCGATGAAGTTCCCAACGATCGCGTCACCGCCACGCGGAAGGCGCTGGAGCACGGTGACGTGACGGTCGAGCAGCCGGTTGCGGATGCCCCTGATGGCGAACCTGCCGATCCGCAGCCCGACGAAATGCGGTTCGATACGGTCCCAACGATCCTGAGCTGGCGGGCCATGGCAGTTGTCGTCGCAGTGGTTGTTGTGGTCGCTGTGCTTTTGATGGCGATATTCGCCTAGATGCGACCGGGTATCTACGTCGGCGGCGACGACCAGGTCAACGACACCGAGTTTTTGTGACCTCCACCAGTCCCCGGTTCGAACAGGGGCAGTCCAACCCGCTGCTTGCCCTTCGCCCCCGCCGCGTTGAGGCCGGGCTTCTCGTCACGGTCGGCGTGGTTGTGGTGGTGGCCTACGGCCTGGCCTCGTTCGGCACTAGTGAGGCAATCCCGGCTGATCTTGGTCCGTTCCTGCTCTGGATGCTCGGACTGGGTCTGCTTGTACATGTTGCAGTTCGCCGGTGGGCGTCGGCTGCCGATCCCGTCCTCGTACCGGTGGCATTACTACTCAACGGCCTCGGCTATGTCGTCATCACCCGCCTCGACGGGGGGCTCGCCGCCCTGCAGTCGACGTGGACTGCGGTCGGTGTCGGCGTTTTCGTCGCAACGCTCCTGTTCGTGCCGAGGGTCCGGATCCTGGAGTCCTACCGTTACCTCCTCGGTCTGTCCGGGCTCGGTCTACTGGTCCTTCCGCTGGTGCCTGGGTTTGGACGCGAGATCAACGGGGCCCGTATCTGGGCCAGCGTCGGGCCGATCAATTTTCAGCCGGGCGAGTTTGCCAAACTAGCGCTTGCCGCGTTTTTCGCCGCCTACCTGGTCGACTCGAGAGATGTGCTCCGTACTCGGCTCGAACTCCGCGACCTTGCGCCGATCGGGGCAGCGTGGGCGGGTTCGCTCGGCGTGATGATCCTGGAGCGCGATCTGGGATCGTCCCTCCTGTTCTTCGCCTTGTTCGTCGTGGTGTTGTGGGTCGCAAGCGAACGCTGGATCGTCCTCGCTGTCGGCGGTGGTCTGTTTGCGGCTGGTGCACTCCTGTCGTGGCAGTTTTTTGACCATGTCCAGACCCGGGTCGACATCTGGCTCGACCCTTTCGCTGATCCAAAGGGTGACGGGTTTCAGATCGTGGAGGCGTCGTTCGCTCTCGCCGACGGTGGCCTTACCGGAAGGGGGCTCGGCCAGGGTGAGCCCGGCCGTATTCCGTTCGTCGAGACCGACTTTATTTTCGCGGCGATCGGCGAGGAGCTTGGGATGGCGGGCTCTGCTGCCGTTCTTATGGCGTTCCTGATTCTCGTCGGGTCGGGCTTACGGATTGCGCTTCGCGCACACCGCGTTTTCGACAAGCTGTTTGCGCTCGGTCTCACGACCCTGCTTGGTGTTCAGGCGTTCGTGATCATTGGTGGAGTGTTACGCGTCGTACCACTTACGGGCATCACACTGCCGTTCGTCAGCTACGGCGGCTCGTCGCTCGTTGCCAATTATGCATTGCTTGCCCTCCTGGTGAGGCTCTCACACGAACAGCGGACTGCGGAGATGACGTGAACCGCCGCATTCGCCGTCTCGGGATCGTCTTTGCGCTCCTCTTCGTCATGTTGTTCGTTCAGCTCAACCGGGTGCAGTTCTTCGGAGCGGAACGACTCCAGGAAGACGTCAACAATACCCGGGGCCTGATCCGTGAGTTTGGGCGGCCGCGGGGACCGATCGTTACCGCCGACGGGGTGCTGCTCGCGCGCTCGCTGCCCTACGACGGATCGGTCGATTTTGTCCGTGACTACCCGGAGGGGGATCTCTACGCCCACATCGTGGGTTACCAGTCTCTCAACGTTGCGGCGACCGGTCTTGAACGGGCCTACAACGACGAGCTTGCGGGTGTGCCAGTCGAGCAACAGTTCCTGTCGTTCGGCGATCTGTTCGCCGACCGCGATACCACCGCGACGATACGTTTATCGATTCGTCATGACGTCCAGGAGGCTGCCCGAAGCGCCCTCGGTGCCCAGCTTGGCAGTGTGGTCGCGCTCGACCCGCGTACCGGCGAGATCATTGCGATGTGGACCTACCCCAGTTTCGACCCGAACGTGCTTGCCGACCCCGACGGGTTTGCGGCCAATGCTGCCTTCGCCGAGCTGCGAGCCGACCCCAACGATCCGCTGCTTGCAAAGGCCTATCGCGAGATCTTCTTCCCGGGTTCTACCTTCAAGCTGGTAACTGCGGCCGCGGGCATGGAGTCAGGCCTGATCGATGCGACCGAGCCGGTCTTCGGCGAGCGAGACAGTTACGAGCCGATTCCAGCCGGCGCTTCGATCGGCAATTTCGGCGGCAGCACATGTGGCGGCGACCTTGTCGAGATCTTGCGGGTGTCGTGCAATACGGCGTTTGCGGAGATGGGCGCCGAATGGGTTGGCTCTGCGGGGATGATCGAAACGGCCGAGGCGTTCGGGTTCAACACCACCCTGAACATCGACCTGCCGTCATCAGCGCTGTCGCGCTTCCCGACCGAGTACGGCGAGCGCCTTGCCGACGTTGACTTCTACCGCGGATCCGACGGCAACGAAGCAGCCGGGTCACTGCTGCCGAACGGCTCGGTGTCCATCCACGAAGACTCGGCGCGTCTCGCCCAGACTGCAATCGGCCAGAACGACGTGGCTGCGACACCGCTCCAGATGGCGCTGGTCGCAGCAGCGATCGCGAACGAGGGCAAGGTGATGACCCCCCACGTAGTCGTCGAGCTGGAGGCTGCCGATGGGTCGACCTATGAGGAGATTGAACCGGAGATCTCCCGCATCGCGATGCGGCCCTCCACCGCGGCCACCCTCGCCGAGGCAATGCGGGTCGTCGCCAATGAAGGAACCGCCCGCAACCTGTTGATCGAAGGGCTCGACATCGGAGGCAAGACCGGTACCGCTCAATTGGGCACCGATCCACCGAATTCGCACGCCTGGATCGTGGGATTTGCGGGACTCCCAGGTGAGGAACCGTCCCTCGCATTCGCAGTGATCGTCGAGGCTCAGGAAGGCGCGAGCGAACAGACCGGTGGTCGTGTCGCCGCACCGATCGCTCGAGCAGTTATCGAGGTGGTCTTCGGCGCTTCGTGAGGCTGCTCGAGCGCAGTCGTCGGCGAATTCGGTGGTGCATCGTCGCGGGGTACGCGCGCCGGTACAGTTAGCGGCTATGTCCGAGCAGGGACCAACTGTTTTCAACAGCCGCTACGAACTGCTGCGCCATATCGCGCGGGGCGGTATGGCCGACGTGTATCTCGCCCGCGACGAGCTCCTCGGGCGCGAGGTCGCGCTCAAGGTGCTGTTCCCCGAGTTCGCCAACGATCCCAACTTCGTCGAACGCTTCCGTCGCGAGGCCCAGGCGGCCGCCAACCTCAATCATCCCAACATTGTGGGTATCTACGACTGGGGTCAGGAGCGCGGCACCTATTACATCGTGATGGAGCACGTGTCGGGCCGTTCGATGTCCGATGTGCTTCGCAGCACCGGTCCACTACACCCCGACCGCGCTGCCGAGATCGGTTCCGATGTCGCTGCCGCGCTCGCGGTCGCCCACACCGCGGGGCTGGTCCACCGCGATGTCAAGCTCGGCAACATCCTTGTGTCCGACAGCGGCGACGTGAAAGTCGCCGACTTTGGCATTGCCACCGCTCTGGTCTCGGGTGGCGAAGCGGCGCTCACCCAGCATGGTTCAGTGATGGGCACTGCCACCTACTTCTCTCCTGAGCAGGCGCAGGGCAAGGCCCTCGACGGCCGCTCCGATCTGTACTCGCTTGGCGTCGTCATGTACGAGATGCTCGCCGGCGCTCCGCCGTTCCAGGCCGAAACACCGATAGCCGTCGCCTACAAGCATGTGCAGGAGCGCCCGCCATCGCTCTCGGACCGTGGCCTCAAAGTCGCCCAGTCGCTCGAAGCGATCACGATGAAGCTGCTGGCCAAGAACCCGGCCAACCGCTACCCGACGGCTGACGATCTTCGCAGCGATCTGCGCCGCTACCTGCAGGGCGCGCACCGCATTCCAGGCAAGGCTGCCGCGGCTGGTGCTGCCGCCGCGGCGGTGGGTGCCGATGCGGCAGCTGCCACCCCAGCTGAGCCCACCACGCCAGCTGCGCCGGTCGAGGCCACTACCGCTCAGCCAGTCACGGCGGCGCCGACCGATGCCACACCACCCCAGCAGGCTGTGCCGATGCAACAGGTCCATCCGGGCTACGCGGCCGACCCCCAGCAAGCTGCCGCAATACAACAGCAGCAGGCCTACCCGAGCGGTGGCTATTACTACGAAGAGCCCGCGTCCGGTGGTGGCATGTGGCGAACAGTCGCCCTCGTCGGTTCGTTGCTCGCGCTGGTAGCGATTCTTGGCTACCTCGTGTCGGCTTTCATTGGCGAACTCGGAGGCGACGATGACAGCGATCCGATCAATGATGGCGACACGGTCACCGAGTTGATCGAGGTCCCCGACATCGTCGGCATTGAAGTTCAGACCGCGCGTGAGGCCTTGCTCAACGCGAACCTCAGTTTCGAGGTTCAGTTCGAGTCGAACAACGAGGTTCCCACTAACGAAGTTTTCGCGCAGGATCCTCCGCCGGGTCAGCGAGTCGACGAGGGCGAGACGATCGAACTCACTGTCAGTTCCGGCACGGCCGACACGGTTCCGAACGTCATCGGCGAGTCCGAGACGAGCGCTACCTCAATCCTCCAAGGACTCGGGTACGTGGTCAATACGGTCACGAGCAACAGCCCGCAGGACGCTGGCACGGTGATCAACCAGTCGCCGGTATCCGGCGCAGCGCTGGCCCCGGGTCAGGCGGTCGAACTCACGGTCTCGACGGGTCCTGAGGTCGTCCCGATGGTCGACGTCGAAGGCCTGTCGGTCATCGACGCGGTTAACGCGCTCCGCAGCGCCGGCTTCGAGGTCGGTAGCGGCCAGATCGAAGAGGCTTCCGAAGAGATTGAAGAGGGCAAGGTCGTTCGCACCGAACCCGTTTCGGGTTCGCTTGTGCCGTCGGGCACGCAGGTGACGCTTGTTGTCTCGACCGGACTGCCCACGGTGTCGGTTCCTGCTGTCACGCAAGTCTTTGCTGACACCGCCACGCAGTCTCTGCGCAATTCTGGGCTTGAGCCGATCATCCAGTTCGAGGAGGTACCGGCTGGGTCAGCCAACGTCGGCCGAGTCACTGCTCAGGTGCCGGAGGCGTTCGTCGAAGTAGAGGTCGGATCCGAGGTGCTCATCATCGTTGGTGTAGCAGCTCCAGAAACGACTACCACGACTACCACGACTACCACGACTACCACGACGACGTACCCGACCACCAGCCCGCCTGATGAGTAGCCGCACGGCCTGGGGCAGCTAGCAGCGGCAGCGATCGAGGAAGTTGGCCAGCAGTTGGTGGCCGGCTTGGGTGAGCACCGACTCGGGATGGAACTGCACGCCTTCGATATCGAGATCTCGGTGCCGCACACCCATGAGGAGACCATCGTCGGTCTCGGCGGTGACCTCGAGGACATCTGGCAAGGTGTCTCGGTCGACGATCAACGAGTGGTAACGGGTTGCCTCAAGCGGGTTCGGGAGCGCCTGAAACAGACCGATGTTGTTGTGCCGGATGAAGGATGTTTTGCCGTGCATCACCTGAGGCGCTCGAATTACGTCCCCGCCGAACGCCTGACCCATGCACTGCATGCCCAGACACACGCCGAAGATCGGCTTGGTGCCGCCGAGTTCGGCTAGCACTGCGAGGCTGATGCCGGCATCGTCGGGGTTACCCGGACCGGGTGAGATCAGGATCCCATCGGGATCATGTTCGCGGATGCCGGCCACGTCAATCTCGTCGTGGCGGTAGACGATTGGCTCCGCCCCAAGTTCACCCAGGTACTGGACCAGGATGTAGACAAACGAGTCGTAGTTGTCGATGACGAGGATGCGGGGAGCGTCCGACACGCTTCGGAGGCTAACGGCCTCGTCGGACGGGAACGCCTGAGATCCGGCTCAGCCGAACTCGAGGATCGATCAGGGTCTGCGTAGCGCCGGCCGCAGCATCGGCCGTCAGCAAGCCTGGGCGGCATTTTTGGACTCGTCAATCGTTGCGATGGAGCCGGCTGGGAACGCCACCGTCAGCTCGTCGGGTTCGTTGCTGTTGCCGAACGCCGCCCTTGTTAGTGACCGCGACCGTCGGCCTGACGAGCTTCGCCCGCCTCCACCGCCTCAAGGACCGTCATGGCGATATCGGTGACGCGCACTTCGTCTTCGTCCTTGCCGGCGGCCTTCGCTCCGTCATCCATCATCACGTAGCAGAACGGGCACGCGGTGGCGATGCGGTCGGCGCCGGTGTCGACCAACTCCTTGGCGCGAACGTCGTTGACCTTGTCGCCGACGTCTTCCTCCATCCACATGCGGGCACCACCGGCACCGCAGCACATGCCCTTGGTGCCGTTGCGACCGGCCTCAACGAGCTGGATACCGCCGAGGCTGCCGAGCACTTTGCGGGGTGCCATGTACACATCGTTGTGGCGGCCGAGGTAGCAGGAGTCGTGGTACACGACTCGCTCGTCGAGTTCGGCCTTGCTGAGGTCAAGCTTGCCTTGGTCGACTAGCCACTCGAGGAACTGTGAGTGATGGACTACCTCGTAGTGACCGCCAAGCTGCGGGTACTCGTTGGCGAGCGTGTTGAAGCAGTGCGGGCACTGGGTGACGATTTTCTTGACGCCCATCGTGTTGAGCGTCTCGATGTTTTGGGTGGCGAGCATCTGGAATAGGTACTCGTTGCCCGAACGACGAGCCGAGTCGCCGGTGCAGTTCTCGGCCGGGCCGAGGATGGCGAAGTCGATACCGGAGCGTTGCATCAGCTTCGCCATTGACTGGGTGACCTTCTTGTTCTTGTCGTCGAACGAACCGGCGCAACCGACCCAGTAGAGGTACTCCGCTTCCATTGGGTCACCGCCCTCGAGGACGTTGACGCCCTCGACCCCGGCCGTCCAATCGGCCCGTTCGCTTTGGGACATGCCCCACGGGTTGGCCGAGTTCTCCATCGAGCGGAATGCCTGACCGAGTTCCGACGGGAAATCGGATTCCATGAGGGTGAGGTAGCGGCGCATATCGAGGATCTTGTCGAGGATCTCGATGTTGACCGGGCAGATCTCGTCACACGCCCTGCACGACGTACAGCTCCACAGCTCGTCCTGGGTGATGCGGTCAAACATCCAGTTGGCCGGAATGGTGATGTCGTCGTCAACTCCGATGGGGGGTGAAACCACGGGGTCGCCGGTTCGGGCCATGACCTCACCGGTTTTCAGGACGATCTCGCGAGGGTCGAGTGACTTGCCGGTGGCGTGAGCTGGGCACACCGAGGTGCAGCGGCCGCACATGGTGCAGGCGTCGGTGTCGAGCAACTGTTTCCAGGTGAAGTCCTCGATGACCGAGACGCCGAACGTCTCGAGTTCGGTGTCGCCCTCGACCAAGTTCGGCATGGGCTTCATGGCGCCCTTCGGACGGTCCCTATCCTTGAGGTACATGTTCAGCGGCGAGGTGAACATGTGGCGCAGCATCGTGGTGGGCAGGATCAGCAGGAAGGCGATGAAGCTGATGACGTGGGCACCCCACCAGAACTGGTGCCAGCCAGCCACGCTGCCGTTGTTCTCGACGAGTGTGGCGAGTGGGTAGCCGATAAAGCTCCACTTCTCGAACTCGGGCATGCCCTGCTCGGCGATGCGGAACATCTCTGCCGCGTAACCGGTGACCGCTATAGCCAGGAACACGCCAAGGATCACCGCGTGCTCGGGCTTGCTCTTGATGCGGATGCGGTAGGGCCGCCAGCCGAATGGGCCGTACCGCCGGACGATTGCCCAGACGATGCCGATCGTGAAGATGAGGCCGGCGCCGTCGCCGATGGCGGCGTAGGCGCGGTAGACGTCGCCGTGCAGGAACTTCAGGCTCGTGGGGACCTGATGGTTGACCTCGAGCACCGTGGTGACGCCCAGGAGGATGATGAATCCGAAGTAGATCATCGAGTGCATGATTCCGGCACCAGGTTCCCGCAACAGCGTCTGCATGTAGACGCCGGCCCGGAAGCTCTTGGCTCGTTTCTTTGCGTTCTTCAGCGTGGTGCGGCGGTTGTCGGGACGACCGCGCTCCCAGTTTTTCACCCGGTTCGAGAACTCCCATGCGCCAATGATCAACAGCACCGGGATCACGGTGTAGAAGCCGAGCTTGAAAGCATCGGGGATGTTCTCGAAGACGGCGCGGGTGACGACCTCGTCGTCCTCGAAGTCGAAGATAAAGGGCGCGAGGTACGACCCGAAGGTGAACAGGGCGATACCGACGCCCATCAGACGGACGAGGTGGTGGGGCTTCATTCGCGAAAGCATGGCGCCAGAAATCTACCCCTCCGACCGGGATCGTCGCGCAATCAGGGAGAGGTCGCGTTTCACGTTGCTGAAACAGAGTGGAAACTCCTGATCTCTACGGTGCGGTCATGGACGTTCGACTGGTCAGGTGGCCGGCGGCTCGGGCGCAGCTCGACGAACTACGTGCCGCAGGTGTCCCCCGCCTTGTAGTGGTCGACGGAGATGTTGCCCCGCCAGCACCCAACGATGAACTCGAAGACTGGGTCCGTTTGCCCGCCGACCAGTCCGACGTCCGCGTCCGGGTCGACACCCTGGCAGCCCGTGCCCGCGGCAAGGCCTTCCCGCAGCTGTCCAAGGAAGGAATCCTTCGTCATGCTGGTGTTTCAGTGCCGCTCTCTCCGGTGGAGAGTCGGCTGGTCGCGGTGCTGATCGCCCGCTTCGGCGCCGTTGTTGGCCGGGCCGAACTCATGGATGCGGTGTGGCCGCACGAGCGCCCCCCGCGCAACGCGCTCGACGTCCACATCTCGCGGCTTCGGCGGCGACTGGGCAACCTCGACCTGGCGATCACCACGGTCCGAGGACGCGGCTATCTGCTCGAGGCCTTGTCAGAGGGCGGTCAGCAAGTGGCAGCAAACGGGTAACACGCACTGAACGAGGCGGAAAACCAGTTTTCGTACCTTGCGGCGCAAGCCGTTGAAAGGGAACCGTCATGTCCACTGCTCTACTCGCCAACCTCGCCCAGGACGCGGGGTCTCAAACCGTTCAGGCCGTGATGGACAATCTTTGGTTGGTGATCGCCGGCTGCCTGGTATTCCTGATGCAGGCGGGCTTTGCGTTCGTCGAGGCCGGTCTGACCCGAGCCAAGAATCTGGCGAACATCATGGCCAAGAACCTCGCCGATATGGCCGTCGGCGTGACCATGTTCTTCATCGTCGGCTTCACGATCGCGTACGGCGCAGGCGGCAATGACTGGATCGGCGGGTTCGGCGACCTGTTCTTCGCCGAGTCGTCGAAGCCCGATGTGCTGTTCGATATATCGGGCGGTCTGAGTCCAGCCACCAACTTCTTTTTCCAGGTCGTGTTCGCGGCAACCGCAGTGACCATCGCGTCTGGAGCGATGGCGGAGCGCACGAAGTTCACGACGTATCTGGTGTTTGCGGCCGTGATGACGGCTGTGATCTACCCAGTGGTCGTGCACTGGACGTGGGGTGGTGGCCTGATTGCCGGCATCGAGATCGGCGACGCCGTGTATTCCGACTTCGCTGGCTCGACCATCGTCCACCTGACCGGAGCGGTCGCTGCACTCGTTGGCGCTGCGATGATCGGCCCTCGGCTTGGAAAGTACGGCCCGAACGGTGAGCCGCGAGCGATCCCTGGTCACAATATTGGCTATGCAGTCATCGGCGTCTTCATCTTGTGGTTTGGCTGGTTCGGGTTCAACGCGGGTTCCGAACTGGCGGCCGACAATCTCCTGTCGTTCCTGGCGATGAACACCTTGCTCGCAGCGGCTGCAGGTGTCGTTGGCGCAACTCTGATCATCTGGATCAAGACGGGCGTGGCTGACGTCGCCATGGCCGGTAACGGGGCGCTTGCCGGGCTCGTGTCGATCACGGCACCCGTCGGCACGGTCGAGCCGTGGGCGGCGCTCGTAATCGGCTTCGTTGGCGGCGTGATCGTCGTGTTCTCGGTGCTATTCTTTGACCGGATCCGGGTCGACGACCCGGTCGGTGCGGTCTCGGTTCATGGCACCTGTGGCATCTGGGGAACGCTGTCGATCGGCCTTTTTGCGAAGTACGACGATGCGTTCCTGGGGCGTGAGGACGCTGGTCTGTTCTACGGGGGCGGGCTCGACCAGCTGATCGTGCAGCTCGTAATGGTGGCGATCGTGATCGTCTGGGTCGGCGGCACCTGTCTTGCCTTGTTCGCTGCTCTTCGGGCCACGCTTGGTCTGCGAGTTGACGAAGAGGAAGAGGTCATGGGCCTCGATGTCGCCGAGCACGGGTCTGCTGGCTACGGCTTCGATAGCTGATCACTCCGCCCCCATGCTGGTGTGTGCCGGCCTTGCCTGGCACACGCCAGCATGGGGGGCTGTCTGCCGAGCGGTGTTGGAGGGGACTGCCCGCTGGTTTTCAG
>JAQWLJ010000012.1 GCA_029247365.1 Acidimicrobiales bacterium
ATCGAGGTGCCGTTGGAATGCGGCGGCGAAAGCGCCGGGGGATGGTGCTGCGGTTTCTGGCAGTTTTTCAGAGTCGGCAAGAAGCGCGTAGAACTGATCGACGGTGAGTTGCTCGCGGTCGACGTACTCGTCGTCGCCGAACCGGATGCTCAGTGGCACGATCTCGATCGACAGTTCGGCGACCTCCTCTCCGCGGAGGTCACAGGCGGAATCGGTCACGATGCGAACGGTCATGAGGTGCTTTCGGGTTCTTGGTCGGCTGGTTCGTCCGGATCGACGTCGGCGTCCGGCAAGTCTGTGCGGATCGGGTCGGAGACCGATGTCGTCGCGGGATGAACGCTAGCAGGGCGTCGATTCCGGCGGATACGGAGGATGGTACGTGCCCACCAACTCAGGAGAATGCTGAGCGACACGATCGACACGATCAGTCCGAGCCCGGAAATCGCCGTCGACCGAACATCGATCGATCCAGTGGCGAGATCGAGCACCCCGTCGGGCGACGTCACCCTGACCAGCATGCGGGCATCGCCGGAGCCGACCGATTCAACCGCGATGAGGAGTTCGGTCTGCCCGGGCTGCAAGGTGAGAGAAAGTTCCTCGTTTCCCGCAAGCCGAAGCTTCTCGCTCGTGAGCTGAACGATCACGTTGATCGGGAGTGGCTGTTCGTTGCTGATGACGACCGGCAGATCGGCTTGGCGGGTTGCGAGCGTGATCCGTTCTGACTCCATTACCTTGAAGTCGGCAGCGCCGTTGACGACGGTCGAGAACACGGCATCGGTGTATGCCCGGCGGCCATCGTCGTCGAGTTCGGCGGCCATTGAGGCAGCGAGCAGGGTTCGCAGCGGTGAGATCGGTCCGTCCGCAGGGGCGACCATCTCGACGTATGAATCGAGGGTCGATTCAGTGAGGCGGAGGTCGCTCGCACCCGCAGTGACTTCGGAGGGGTTCTCGGGTAGCAGGTCGACCCGCAGGAGACCGCCGAAGGCATCGCGTGCGGGTGGTCGGTTCATGATCTCCTCGACGGTTGCCAAGCCGAGTCTGTCAGTGGAGACGACCAGTTCGAGGAGCGAGTCGAGAAATCGACTTTCGATCGTGTCGAGGTCGATGATGATGCCGCGATCGGTCCCGATGGTTCGCGCTTCCAGCAGGAGCACCATGAAGTGCTGCATGGCGATGAGTTCGGGGTCGACCCCCGTGAGCGTCGCCTCCAACTCGCGGTTGACCGGCAACACGGTGAACGCCACGCCGTTACGGTCGCGGGTCTGAAGCGGCCGGCGGTTGGCTCGTTCGAGATCGATGACAGCGAGCTGTTCCGGCTCGACGACACCTGCGGTGACCCCCACGCTCCGGAGCAGTTCGAGGGTGTCAGGGCTCGTTGCTGCTTCGAGTCGAAGGATTGGTTCAGCGGAGCGCCCGAGGAACGTCTCGGTCACGTCGGCCCCCTCGGCGTACTGGGCAAATACGCGGTCGGTCTCTCCCGCCCGGCGCCAGCCTTCCTCGTCGAGGTCAACCCATGATCGGGTGTCGAGCGTGTGGGGATCGAGGATCTGACGAATGCGGTTGATAGCAACGAGGCCGCCAGGCACGCTCGGGTCGGCGAGTGCGGTCAACGTCTCTGGGTTGAACTGGACGAGCGTGGTATCGGGAGCGTCGACAACGGCAGCCTCGACCCGAGCTACGACCGCCTCAGGATCGATGTCGATTGACCCGTCGCTTCGGTGGGCGAGGGGCGATCGGGCGTCGGCGATGAAGGCAAAGTCGATCGCGGCGCCACGGGTGTCGTCCTCAACGATCACCGCGGTGACGAGGGTGTCGACGACGCTTGTGGCATCGACGAGTTCGACGACGATCAGCAAAACGCCCGGTTCTCGACGGATCAGTAATCCGACCTCGTCGTCGGGCACGGTTACCGAAATGATGCCGTCAGAATCCGCTGCGAGGTCGTCGAGTTGTTGCACTGTGAACAGACTGAGTGCGTCATCAATGGGTGGGTTTTCGAACGCTGCAGTGAGTTCTTTGGGGTCAGTGTACGGTCCGTGCACCCGGATCTCGAGCTGGCTGCCCTCGATGATGCGAGGTAACCGCAGGTTGAGCTCAACCTCTTCGTCACCGACGTAGACCGTCTGACCGACTAGGTCGAGCCGGTTGACGAACTGGCCACTCGCTGCGGGCGCAAGGAGTGTGCCGAGGAGGATTGCCATACCGACGATGACGATGCTCACAAGGAGGGGTTGCCTCGCCCAGCTGGTGATGCTGCGTCGGGCAGCGGGGTGGTTGAGGTGCAGCATGGTCACAGGTCTCGCTGCAGCACCGTGAGTTGGTGGCTCGCAGGAACGAAGCTGAGCTTCTCGTACAGGCTGAGCGCAGCGGTATTCGCTTCCTGTGTATTGACCCAGCACACGTTGGCGTTACGACGGCGAAGCCACTGCAGTCCATCGGCCACCAACGCAATCCCGAGACCTTCACCTTGCCGGGAAGGATCGACTGCGAGGCGCTGCAGATATCCCTGTGTTCCGGATCGGCCTGTTACGGCGTAACCGACGACAGTGGGATCGCTGATCACCCGGACCCGGGCTGCTGGCGTGGCGCGGATCGACTCGAGGAGGCTCGTGAGGTCGAGCTGCCAGAACGGTTCGAACGTCTTCGCGTCGATGTTGAGAATGGCGGGGCGATCACTGCGCCAAGCTCGACGAAGGGCGGTCTCATTGGAGGGCCGATCGGGGATGGACCGAAGATCGCAACGCAAGAGGTGCAGGCGTTCGTGTTCGGTGAATCCGTCAGCTTCCAAGACGTCACGTTCGGACGGACCAACGGCCGCCGTAACGACCGAGGTGAAGCCGTTCTCTCGAAGCCGGCCACGGATCCGGGCGAGGGCCTCAGGAGTCAGTGTGGTGGCACCGCTCAGCGGGACGAGATACGCAAGCTCGGAGCTGCCGCGCCAACTCCCGGCGCGAACCCATGCGTTGTCGACCGTGAGTGCGTACATCCCCATTCGGGTTCTCACGATACGCCGTGGAGCCGGGGGGGTACGCTCCGCGATGTGTTGCTGTTGGTGAGTGACGAACGGTGTCTTGAACATGTGGCTGGTCGGGATCACCCCGAGCGACCTGATCGCCTTCGCGCGGCGATGGAGGGTGTGGCCCGTTCCGGGGTCGTCGATGCCCTCGATCGGCGCTCGCCGCGTCTGATCACCGACGATGAGATAGTGCTCGTCCACGATCAGGCATTGCTCGACCACGTGGCGGCGGTTGACGCAGCTGGCGGTGGTCGACTCGACAATGACACCGTCATGAACCAGTCGAGTCTTACCGCGGCTCGGTTGGCTGCTGGTGCGGTGATGACCGCCGTCGAGGCGCTGACGCAACCCGACACCGGTCTCGACGCGGCGTTTTGCGTGGTGCGACCCCCGGGCCACCACGCAACCCCGACGCAGTCGATGGGTTTCTGTCTGTTGAACAGCGTGGCGATTGCCGCCATGGTGTTGGCCGACGCAGGTGAGAAGGTCGCAATCATCGACTTCGATGCCCACCACGGCAACGGTACGCAGGACGTCTTCTATGCCGACCCCCGCGTGTTGTTTGCTTCGATCCACCAGTCGCCGCTGTACCCCGGGACTGGATTACTCAGCGAGCGGGGGAGTGGCGCAGCCGTCGGCAAGACAATCAACATCCCGGTCCCACCTAGCGCAACCGGTGACGTGGTCCGCCGGGCTCTCGACGAGGTGATCGTCCCGGCCATCGAAGCTCACGGGACAACGTGGATGTTTCTCTCGGCCGGCTTTGATGGGCACCGCGCCGACCCGATCACCGAGCTTGGTTACTCCTCGGCCGACATGGCTGAGTACGTGCGGACCCTGGTGCCGCTCGTGGCCCGCGGCCGAAGCGTAACCGTGCTCGAGGGCGGCTACGACCTCCAGGCGATCACGGATTCGTCGGCGGCTGTCACCGCCCAACTGGTGGGCCAACACCTCCGTCCGGAAGCGGCCACTCATGGTGGGCCCGGAGATGAGGTCGTCGACGCCGCCGTTGCGCTGGCCGCTGAGTCGTGACCGTCTCGCC
Organism: Acidimicrobiales bacterium; assembly: GCA_029247365.1. Lineage (GTDB taxonomy): Bacteria > Actinomycetota > Acidimicrobiia > Acidimicrobiales > Aldehydirespiratoraceae > UBA11606. The sequence goes on from JAQWLJ010000012.1 coordinate 4,059, forward strand.
GGAATCACCGCTCGCCGAGGCGCTGGAGGCATCACGTCCGATCCATGAAGCATTTGCTGTGGCCGGGCACCGACTGTTTCTTGTGGGCGGCGTCGTTCGGGATGACCTGGCTGACTGCGCTCGCACCGATGCCGATTACGACCTGACCACTGACGCCCGCCCCGAGGTGATCAAGACCCTGGTGGCCCCCTTCGCCGAAGCGATCTGGGCCCAGGGTGAGAAGTTCGGCACGATCGGTGCAACGGTCGCCGGTCGTGACTTTGAGATCACCACTCATCGGGCTGACGAATACGACCGCTCGTCGCGCAAACCTGTGGTTGTCTTCGGCGACAACGTCAACGACGACCTGGCGCGTCGGGACTTTACGGTGAATGCGATGGCGGTCGATTGCGCCGACGGCGTGCTCATCGATCCGTTCGGTGGCGCCGAGGACTTAGCGGCCGGAGTGCTGCGGACGCCATTGGCGCCCGATATCTCATTCTCTGACGATCCGCTCCGCATGCTGCGAGCCGCCCGGTTCATTGCGACCTTTGGCTTCGCCGCTGTGCCTGAACTTGATGCCGCCGTTGGCGAGATGGGCGATCGCATGGCGATTGTGTCGGTCGAGCGGGTGCGCGACGAGTTGACCAAATTGCTTCTGCTGCCCGACCTGGCGCCGGGTTTCGCGTTCCTTGTCAACACCAGGCTGCTCGTTCACGTCCTGCCCGGTGTTGCTGCCGCCGATGTCGACGTGTTGGGTGCCACTAGGCGGGCGGTACGCGCTGCGACCGACCCCGCATCTCGCTGGGCCGCTCTTCTCCTGGACCTGTCGGCAACAGATCGTCTCAGTGAACTCGCCCGGTTGAAGCCCAGCGGCAACCTGACCGCCACCGTTGCCTGGCTCGGGTCGGCCGACCGCTGGTTGACCGCCACCTACCCCTCGGATCGCCCTTCGCTTCGCCGCGCGGCGGCGGCGGCCCCCACCGACGAGCCGCTCGAGAGTCTGCTCACCTTTCTCGCCGCCGTTCGTCCACCTGAGCATTCATCCGGTGATATCGAAGCGGCTCGCAGCGAACTCGCCGCCTTGCGGGCGACAGAGCCCGATCTTGATTCACCCGACCTTCCGATCGACGGACTCACGATTGCGGCGATCCTTGGGGTGGAGCCAGGCCCTGCGGTGGGCCAGGCCGTGGCCCGTCTACGCGAGCACCGATTTGATCACGGACCGTTCAACGCCGACGTCGCCGCGGCATTGCTTCAGGCCGACGCCTAACCGATGCTGGACGCGGTGCGCGTTCAGGCGCCGAGGCGACGCGCTCGGGCCAACAGCGTTGCGGGGGCCGGCCCCCCGGCGTGTCGTTCGAGCAGCACGTCGACTGCGAAGTTGCTGCGACTCATCGAGGTGACGAGCCCCTCGGCAGTGTGTACGTGGCGTTCGCCGATCTTCTCGTCAGTTCGCCACGAGCGCACAGTGCGGGTGGGATCGACAGGATCGGCGCACAAGGCGGCTGGGTGGGGGAGCGCGACGATGAGGTGGGCGTTCGGCCTGAGCACTCGGTGAACCTGGCGGAAGACCCGGTCGAGGTCATCGACGAGCGACAGGGCCCACACCGATACGGCGATGTCGATCTGATCAGCGCGGATAAAGGCGAGTTCGGCGGGACCAGCCTCATGAAACTCAACCGCCACCGATGACTGTTGGGCAAGGGCGCGAGCGGAGAAGAGTTGCCCGGGGTCGACATCAGTCGCGATGACCCGCGCGCCCCGTGCCCCGAGTCCGACGGCGGTGTGGCCGGCACCGCAGCCAAGGTCGAGCACGCGCTTGCCGCGGACGTCGCCGATCAATCGGCGATCGACGTCGCCACCTAGACCTGGACCGAACTCGACGAAGTCAAGCGGCCGGGCGGTCGGAGTGCGGGGGTCGTAGCCGGACATGTCCGGTCAGTCTGGCCGCGGCGACGCAGCAGATCAGGGAGGGTTACTCTCGCGAGAATGGTTGCTCGAACCAAGCTCGGTCTGCAGGAGGCCGGTAGGAGCGGTGGCGTCGACTATCGCTTGGCGCGTGAGGCCACGCTCTCCGCGTGGCGTGACGGTTCGCTGACGCGTGAGCAGATCTGTGACGGCCAGCGAGAACTCCAACGCAATGCCGAATTCTGCGGCACTCCCGCTGGCCGGGAGTGCCCTGTATGCGAGGCGCAGATGCTCGTTGAGGTCACCTATGTCTTCGGTCCACGGTTGCCAAAAAGCGGTCGGTGCATCACGTCCGACAAGGAAATGGAGCGCCTTGCAGCCCGCAAGTCGGCAAGTCAGGGTTATGTGGTCGAGGTTTGCACCGACTGCCGATGGAACCATCTCACTGAGAGCCGTGCTATCGGCGGTTCATAACCGGGTCGAAGCCAACCCTCATTGGTCCAACCGTCGTCTCGTGCGGCCGTCGGAGCTCCAGTCTCTGTCAGCGAACAGGCGGCCAGAGATCTGGTCGTCCCTAGGAACGGGACGGCTGATTCAGGGAAGCGTGATGACGGTGACCTCACCGGTGTCGCCGTTGACTTCAATCGTGGCGCCGTCAGGAATCTTCTTGGTGGCGTCGGTAACGGACACAACGCACGGGATCCCGAGTTCGCGACTCACAATGATTGCGTGGCTCAGTGCGGCGCCGACATCGACGACGACGCCGCCGGCGGGAACGAAGAGTGGGGTCCACGCCGGGTCGGTGTGCGGAGCGACAAGGATGTCCCCCGGGTTCAGCCCGCGGGGATCGGCAGCATCAAGCACGACCCGAGCGGTTCCCCGGTACGTGCCGGGGCAGCCCGGAAGGCCCTGGAGCACGGCGTCGGCCGTTGCGGATTCGACCGGTGCTGCGTCGGCTCGACTCGGCCACTCGGTATTGGGAATCGGCTCGCCGTTGATGATGAATGGTGGCTCGATACTCAGCAGCCAGTCGTAGTGGGCGCGCCGCTCTGACACGACGGCATGGCTTTGTGCCAACTCGCCCCTGGTCAGCATGTCGACCTCGTCACCGAACAGGAAGTTGATGTCCTTCACCTCGCGAAGATGGCCACGCTCGACGGCGCGACGGCCGAGCTCACGAACGGCGAGCCGAGATTCGCCGATGACGCGAATGATGTTGGTCTTCGAGCGCTCGCGGCCCCGCAGGAACGTTCCGGCCGAGGCGACCGCCGCAAGGAACTGCCCGTGCGTTTCGGGATCGCCTTCGACCATCGCAGCGATCTCGACGGCAAGCGACTCGCGCTCAGCAGCACGAGCGGCGTTCTCATTGCGGGGATTGTCGTCGTTGGCTTGCAGTCGCATCTTGTCGATGATGGCGAGCACCAGATCGGGGTCGGTCTCCCACACGTCGGACGCGATATCCCACTCGTTCTGGCCGCGTGACCCGAACTCGATGAGGAACTCGTTGAGCGCAGCGGTGAACGCTGCTGCGTCCGCATCTGCGGTGAGCCGGGCGTGCAAGCCGTCGGGACCGCCATCGAAGATCGCGGCGATGGCCGGGTCGCTGGTGACCATGCGTGACAGATCCCACATGGCGTACGACGGCGCAGCTGAGTCAACGCCGCCGACGCCGGCCATGATTCGCATCGCCGCCTCAGGCCGGCCGACTGCGGCGGTTACCGCCGCGAGCACACCGGGAGCGATCGATGCGGCGGCGCTCTGATTGATGTGCATGTTGAACAGGCGACGGATCACGGGCCGCAACGAGTGGATGTATTCGAGTACCTCGGCATCGCTCATGGCCGGGTAGTTGGGCCTGCCGGCCCGGATCTGGTGTGCTTCGAGCCGCTGTTCCTCGAGCTCGCTTTGGTCCATCGTTCCCATCACCCAGCGGAGCCAGGCGCCGGTGACCTCGGTGGTGTGGGGGTTGTGGTGCCAGTCCTCAGACTCGTACGGCGGCACGTCGGGGTGATCGCCGAAGTAGGCGAGGTCCATGTCGGCGTACGTCATCCCTGGTGCCCGCTCGGCCCAGATTCGGTTGAAGGTGGCGCAGAGATAGGCGTACCCGCCGAAGTTTGCAACGACCTCGGTGAGGTCGGGGTCGGGATCGAGTTCGTGCTCTTCAAACCCGAGTCGGTCGATCGCACAGTCGCGCCAACCGGCGACCACACCCCGGTGGGCCCACACCAAGTCCCACCCGATCGGCGACGGCGGCAGCGGCAGAACCTCCCCGACATTGGCTCGGGTCCAGAACGGAACACGAGGGCGATACGGAGCGTCTTCTATCCAGCGCATGTCGTACTGGTCTAGTTGGCGTTTCGTTGCCATGCTCTGGGTGCCAGTACGGTGCCGAAGTGACCTCCCCCGCCGATGCCACCGCAGCGAAGCCGAGCGATGGCGCTCCGGGGCTGACCAACGCCATCCAGCTGCCCAATTTCCGACTCCTTTGGACCAATTCCACGGCGTTCATGGTCCTGATGAACGCGCAACGGTTTGTGATTGCGTGGTTCGTTCTCGATGGTCTTGATCGCAGCGAAGCCGATCAGGGTCTGGTTGTGTTCGCGCTCGGCGCCCCCACCATCTTCCTGACGATGCACGCCGGCGTATGGGCTGACCGTTGGCAGCGCAAACGTCTCCTGTTTGGCTCCCAGTTGGCGATGTTGGCTTCCATGGTCGGCCTCTTCGTGCTCGCTGCGTTCGACGAAGCAAACTTCACATGGGTGCTGATCATGTCGGCCCTCGCCGGGTCGTCGATGGCTATCGGCGGGCCGGTCCGTCAGAGCCTCGTGCCCGCAATCGTTCCCCGCCGCCTCATTTTCTCGGCGGTCGGCCTCACCGCGATCGGTGCGACCGTGTCGATGATGCTCGGGCCGGTGCTCGCCCGCGGTGCCGGTTCGATCGCTGGCTTCGAGGGAGCTTTTGGGTTCCTTGTGCTGCTGGTCGTCGTCGGCCTTGCGGTGCTGGTTCCGTTGCAGGTGCCCGAGCATGAGTCTGTGATGGAAGCTCGTCCGGTTCGGATTGACCTCGCTGAGATCGTGCGCTGGGTGAAGGACAACCCACCTTTCCGGAAACTCGTCCTCTTGCTGACCTTTGCAGGTATGACGATCATGCCGCTGAGCATGGTGCTCATGCAGGCGCACGTGAAGGAAGCGTTCGGTCGCGACTCCGGTGATGCTGCGTACCCACTCGCCACGATGGGGCTCGGTGTGGCCGTCATGTCGTTCTATGTCATGAAGAAGGGAAGCCTGCCCAACAAGGGCGGCTGGTTCATGTGCGCCATGATGCTCGGCGGCACCGTGGTGGCGTTGATGGGCCTCACCACCGCGCTGTGGCAGTTAGTGATCCTCGGTTTCTTCATGGGCTTGGGTGGTGGTATTTACATGAACATGAGCCAAGGGCTATTCCAGACCCACACCCCCCAGGAGTTGATGGGCCGCATGATGGCGCTCTTCTCGTTGACGATGGGCGGCGTGATGCCGGTGTGCGCCCTGATCTATGGCTTCGTTGCCGAAGAGGTGGGAACCGGTCCGACGACGTTCTTCGGAGGTCTCGCCTGCTTGATGATCGCGCTCCTCGCCTTCTTCACCGATCGCAGCGGGCTCAAGACGCTGACCTAGCGCATCGCCCTACCATCCGCGCCAGCATGAAGGTGGTGATTCTCCGGGCAGGCGAGATGATGGCCGAGAAGTTGCCTGATCTCCGACCAGGCCCGGGACGGGTACTCGCCGACCCGGAGGGTCACATCAAGGTCCTGGTTCGGCCGGACCTCTCACTCGGGCTGCTAGAGCGCCGAGTGATAGGGCGGATTGATGTTCGCGTCGACCCAGTCGTCGGCATCGGCGCCGGGGGAGCGACTCACATTCGTTCTATAGGGTTTGGGGGGTGTCTTACCGGGGTTGCTGTCTTGCGCGGTCCGGTCGGTGTCTCCCGTCTGTGGGGGGCGTCGAAAGATCGAAAGATCGAAAGAATGGGTCGATGATTCGTATGGCTCAGTCGAGTGTCGCACACCGCGATTAGCTTGGGCAGTACCAATCAGAGGGAGGGGCTGCGTCGCCGAGCGACCAGCCTCTTCTTCGCGTCTGGGGTCCGTTTCAAACCCTGTCCGTAGCTGTCGCCAGCTCCACGAGTTCGGTCAGTCTGCTGGGGGCGGTGGAAGCGTGCTTGCGGGTGGTGGAGCTGGGGCAACGGAGGCCTGCGCTACGGCTGCAGTGACGTCCTTCGTTGAGACGATCTCGCGTCCGAATGGTGCGAGTGCCAGACCGGCGAACTTGAAGGACTGGATGCCGAACGGGATGCCGATCACGCTGATGCAGAGCGCGATGCCACCGAGGACGTAGCCAAGGGCCAGGAACAGGCCGGGGATGAACCACAGGATGTTGCCCAGCAGGCCGAGGCTTGATGCGTTCGGTGACTTGATCGTGGTCCGTCCAAACGGCCACAGGGTGAAGTGGGCGAGCTTGAGGCATTGACGTGCGAACGGAAGGCCCACGATCGTGCAGGCCAGTATGACCGCATAAAAGAGCCAGGCAAGGGCTGTCCATAGGCCAGCAAGCACGACCCACAGGATGTTGGCAAACGTTTTCACGGTGTGTTCCTTTCGAACACGATCAAGGTAGCCGAATGGTTCTGGCCTGTCGGCCAGAGCGTTCCTGTACGGCCCCTGACGGGACCGGTGTGGCCCCTAGCGGGGTCCACCACCGACTCCGTCGGTGACCAATCAGGGGGATTAGTAGAATTCGGCGGTTTCTGTCGTAGAAATCGGCCCGGGTTCTGCGGGTCCGGGTGCCGTTTGTGCCAACTTTGTGTGAGCGAGCCGTCTGGTTTGCGGGATGGGGTTTGTTGTGTGGCGTCGTTTGAGGCTGGTTGTGGCCGTTGTTGGTTTGGTTGGTTTGGGTGCGTCGGTGGCTTTTGCGTCGAACACGTTTACTGATGTTGACGAAGGCCGCTATTACACCGACGCGGTCGGGTGGGCTGCTGACAACGGAGTTACGACCGGCACGTCAGCAACAACGTTTTCGCCAGAGAACGCGGTGACACGCGCTCAGAACGTGACGTTCGCGTACCGCTACGACCAAAACGTGGTCCAACCCGCACTCGACAACATCGACAACCGCTTCGATGGGTTGGACACGTTGGATGAACTGTCGTGTACCGCAACTCAGGTTGTGATCAACGACAGTGGGTGGCGGTGCGCTGACCCGGTCCTGAAGCCAAGCTTCAGAGCAGCCATCAACCGCACGCTCGAAACGACCGACACCGTCGGCTACTTCACGTCGGTTGCGGTCGGCGCCGACGGCAATCCGGTCATCAGCCACTGGGACGCCACCAACTTCGATTTGGAGTTGTACGTGTGCGCCGACCCGGCCTGCACCACTGGCACCAACCAAACGCTCGAAACAACCGGCAACGTCGGCTGGTACACGTCGGTTGCGATCGGCAACGACGGCAACCCGATCATCAGCCCACTGGACCGCGTCGGTGTAGTAACGGCCTTCGTCAACATCAGTAAACGTGTTCGACGCGAACGCCACCGACGCACCCAAACCAACCAAACCAACAACGGCCACAACCAGCCTCAAACGACGCCACACAACAAACCCCATCCCGCAAACCAGACGGCTCGCTCACACAAAGTTGGCACAAACGGCACCCGGACCCGCAGAACC
>JAQWLJ010000025.1 GCA_029247365.1 Acidimicrobiales bacterium
GAACTCTTAGGACAGCGACTGTTCACTGATCGTGTTGGGGTTGCCGTCGTTGGGGAACACACCGGTTTCGTGGTTCGGGGGAGCGTTCGCCTCGATCGTGCCGGTTCCGTCGGCGACGGTCACCGTCACATCGGTTCCGAACTCATCACCAATCAGGGTGTAGTCACCGAGGAAATCGTGGGTATGGCCAATGATTGAGGTGTTGTCGTGGGCATGGTCATCGTCGTTGGTGTGATCGGCGATTGACGTGTTGTTGTCGGTGTCAGCGGACTCGGGCGTATCGACATGCGTACCGTCGGCGTCGTTGCTTCACGATGCAGCAGCGAGAGCAACGAGGAGGATCGCCCAACAGTCACGGCCAAGTGAGTTAGCGGAGGCAAACATGGCGAAGATACTGGTACTCGAAAGTAAAGCTTTCATTAGGAGAGGGGTCACGTTTGTCGCGCAACGCTTCGTTGTCGGTTGAGCAAAGGCGCCCGTATTCGGTGTCCTGGTAGCGCAACGTCTCAAACGCGCCTGAAGAAACCAGACCGATTTCTCCGATAGAAACCGCCGAATTCTGCGAGTCCCCCAAGAAGGCCATCACCCCTTCTTCGGGCGTGACTCACCTCAACGAGACCAATTCCTGACGAGCCCCCACCCACTCAGTCGGTAGCCCGAAGGCAGCATCAGCGTCCTTACGCCGAACGAGGAGACGATCCGTCCCAGCGTTTGCACGATGCCCCCGAAGACTCTCTCAAGATTATCGTTACCGATAGTCATTCGACCGACAATTCTCTTGAGGCCGCTGAGGCACTTCGCGCCGAGATCGCGAGCATTTCCAAGAATCAAACTTAGAAGAGACCCCAGACCTTCGCAGAAGAATGCGATGACATGGGGTTCGTTGGAGCGGACGACCGGGTTCGAACCGGCGACCTCAACCTTGGCAAGGTTGCGCTCTACCAACTGAGCTACGTCCGCAGCGGCTGCGTATCGTAGCGGCTCCTCCTGCGATTGCACCATGGGTCGTGGGGCCCGAGCGAGTCAACCTCCGGTGCGTTCGCGAACCGCGCCGGCAATCTCACGAGCGATCTCAGCATCGGTGATGCGGTCCATAACAAGCTCTCTGCCATCACGCTCGAAGCCCAGCACAGCGTTGTGGCCGCAGACCCAGCCTTGAATGGAGAGTCCGGGCTGGAGGCCAACCGCCACGACATCGGGCGCACTTGCTCAATCGTTGGTGGTCAGCATGCGGCGATCGTTGGTGACGATGACCGCGTCGGCCCCTTGGAAGCGTCCAACTACCGCAGCGAGTTCGGATTTTCCCACTTCGAGCCGGTCGGCCGCGAGCAGTGCTCCCGCTCGGGCAGCAATGCAAAAGCCGGAGGTGAGGCGGTCCATTGCGGCACCGATCGGGATCAGAGGTGGCTCAAACGTGTCCAGTGGTACACGTGCGTCAGCTGCAGCGACCGCCGTTTGCGGTCTCGGATCAGCGCCGGAGATCAGGACCGCGGCGTTACGCCAGCATCGGACACAAGCGCTTCTCAAAACCGAGAGAACGGGTTGCGTAGACGGTCCGGGCAGACGTTTTACGTCGCAGACGATCGGAGGTCGATCCGAAGGGTCAAGACCCCATCGACGAGTTCACCATCGGCATCACCGATCATTGCGAAGTCCATGTAGTCGGCCTGCGCCTGCTTCACGAACATGGCTCGTTCGTCACCCCCAACCGGAGGCAGGTTCCGTCGCTTGACTGCTTCCGCCCGCTCGCGAAAACGCTCCAGCATCTCGTTGATGTCGAATCCGTCTGACATAGAACCCACAGTAACCCCGACCGATCACGAGTCGGTTGACTACTCACGATGGATGGCGCCGGGCTCATGGCCATCATCACCAAGATCGTTGACATCGCCTGGTAAGACGAAGGCGTCGTCGAGTAAGTCCAACTGATCCTGTTCCCGAGCTAGCTGCCGCCGAACGGCCACATCCATGCGTCGGCGCGGGTTCGTGTGCCAGATGTAGATCACGAGAAGGCCGCCGGTGAGAGCGGCAATGACATACAACGAGGACTGGATGCGCTCAATGTCGCCTGCGGTCTCATCGGCCGTGAACTCCTCGTTGGCATCCTGGCCGAGCGCAGCGACTGGCGCAGCGACGAACGCCGTGACCAACACTGTGGTGAGCAAGAGAACGACGAGGGCTCGGCGCATGGCCCCCGACCGTATCGGGTGCGGACGACCAGGCCATGGCGCTACTATCCGCCGATGAGCACGGCCGCGCCCGCCGCCCACAGGCAACTCCACTCGCTGCTGGCCGATGACCTCGTCACCGACTCGGTTGCCGAATTCGTGCCCGGTCCCGGTCTACAACGCCTCAACGTTCGCTTTGACCTAGAACTGCTCCACGAGGCCCTCGAAAGGGTCAGCGAACGCTCTGGCTATGGCGGCCAGACCGACGACGGGTTTGGTGTCATCCCCCTCACCCGACGACCGGGCACCACCGGTACTGCGCCAGAGGACATGTGCGGACGATTTTGGTTGCGCGCCGACGAGCGTTACATCGAAGAGCCGATGGACATCGACGTCGACGAATCGCAGTACACCGAGCTCATGCCGGAGGTCGACGACACCTACTTCGGCGAGGTGCACGCCCACCTCTCAGAGCTTGCCCCGATCGGCCGCATGCGCATTCTGTCGAAGGCGACGTACAACGCGAACTCGTGGCACCGCGACCCCGAGCCACGTATCCACGTGCCCATCATTACCAACCCGGGTGCGCTGATGATCGTCAACCACCACGCCACCCACCTCCCCGCCGATGGGTCGGCGTATTTCACCGACACTCGCAGCTATCACACGGCGATCAACGGCGGCATGGCCCCGCGCATACACCTCGTCGCCGCGGTTGCGATCTGACCAACGGTCAGGTCAGTGCTGGTGCTGCGAACACCAGTACGTGGTGCGTCCGCCGACATCGGCGCGGTTGAGCTCGGCCCCGTCCCTGGGACACAGACCGCCCCGGACACGGGCCGGCTGCAGGTCACCAGTGTGACTGCCGCCTCGCTCCCCCAGCACCATGATCGTGCGGCGCATCGTGCGGTGGAGGCGTGAGATCTCTTCGTCGGCGAGCGAGTTCGCTCGCCGGTCGGGGGCCAGACCGGCCCGAAACAGGGTCTCGTCAACGAGCAGGTTGCCGAGGCCGGCAAGTTTGGCTTGATCCATCAGCCGGGCCTTCAGCGGCGCTGACGAACCTGAGACGATCGCGCCAAACGGCGTGCGGGTCACCGCCGCTGCATCAGGGCCGAGCTTGGACTCATCAGGATCGAGCTCGACGCCACCAAGGCGTCGAGGGTCGCGGATCACCAACGAACCACCACCCGAGAAGTCGACCCCGAACCGATCCCATGCCGGATCGTTGCGGTCACTCGAATACTCGAGCGCCTCGATTGGCGCAGCCTCGTCGACGAGTATGCGGCCGGTCATGCCATAGCGAAGTCCAAGAACGGGACCATCGGTGTCGACCAGCATCAGTTTTCCGATCCGCCGTAACCCCGTGACCGTCACCCCCGTTAGCACGGCTCGCAGTTGGTCCGTGGTGGTATCGCCCTTTGCGTACCACTCGTCGGGGGCGTGAACGCTGCTGACGGTGCGTCCCAGGACGGGCTCGGCAGCCCGTCGGTACGCTTCGATCTCGAGCATCTCCGGCATTGCGACGGATCAGCCTTCGGCAGCGGCCTTTTCGAGCGTGCCCGAAATCAACGGGCCCAGGAATGCCGACTCAAGGAGGAAACCGTCATGGCCCTGCGGGCTGTCGACGACGTGGTGGGCGCAGTCACCGCCACCCACATTGATCATTTCGGCCATCGCAGCCTGCTGGTAGGCGGGGTACAAGATGTCGGAGGTGACCGATGCGGTCAACACCGGAACCCGCAGCGCCCCAAGCACCGCCTCGACGCCACCGCGGTTGCGCCCGGTGTCGTGCAGATCCATCGCTTTACTCAGGACAAGGAATGAGTTGGCATCGAAGCGACGCACGAGCTTCTGGCCGTGGTGGTCGAGATAGGACTCGATCTGGTAGCGGCCCCACTGGCTGAGCTCTTCGCTCGGCACGAATGGGTCCCGCCCGAACCGTTCGTCAAATACATGCGTGGTGCGGTAGGTGATTTGCGATATCTCCCGAGCCAATGCCAGGCCATGCCACGGACCTTCACCCTCTGGAGCGTCGTAGTACCAACCGTCTCGCCACTTAGGATCCTGGACGATCGCGAGGCGCTCCACTGCGCTCCAGGCGATCTGCATTGGGCTGGCAGCGGCGATCGATGCGATCGGCATCAGCGACCGCACCTGCTCCGGGTACATCGCGCCCCACTCGAGGACCTGCATGCCACCCATGGATCCGCCCACCACCGACAGCCAGGCAGCGATGCCAAGTTCATCCATGAGGAGCCGTTGGGTCCGGACGATGTCGCGAATCGTGACCTGTGGAAAGGTCGGGCCGTACGGCTTGCCGGTGTCGGGGTCGATGCTGGCGGGACCGGTGGTGCCCTGGCACCCTCCCAAAACGTTCGCGCAAACGACGAAGTAGCGGTCCGTGTCGAGGGCTTTCCCAGGGCCGATCAGGTCATTCCACCAGCCGTCGCTCTTGTGGCCGGGCTCGAAATCGCCGGCGGCGTGTGAGTCGCCAGTGAGGGCGTGACACACCAGAACCGCATTCGAGTTGTCGGGCGAGAGTGTGCCCCAGGTCTCGAACGCAAGCTCGACTTCGTCGAGGTGCCCGCCACACTCGAGGACGAACGGGCGCTCTCGTGAGACCTTCGCAAACTGGCGCCGGCCGACCGGCTCGCCATGACGCCAGGCACCACTAACCGGCAGCGGCGACGGGAAGCGTCGGCTGGGGTCGTAATGAAGGCTCTCAGGGCGGTCGGTCACGCAGGCTCCTTCGCTCCAACGCTAGGTGCGAATGTCCAAAGACACTATCCCTGGCCCTCTCGGCCGGAGCGCGTTCATCGGAATGAGGACGGACGGCGTGCCTGCCAAAACTCGAGCACATCGGAACGATGGTCGAGACCATGGGCACCAAGAATCGCCCGTCCACACTCGTCGACGTCGCCGCGGCGCGCGGCAACCGCGGCCTTGTCCCAGGCATCACGGTCGAGCGGGAGCGGAAGGCGGGCGAGCCGCGCGGCCGACACCCGAATCGCGTCAGCACTCAGCGCCGTCCCCGCCGCATCGAGAACAGCAAGTGTGGTCGCGAACGGGCTCGTGAGAAGTGCCGCGACGTGCCAAAGCGACGGCGCTTCGGGCCCGGGTTCGACCGATACAACCGGCACCGACGGAACTGTGCAGCCCACTTCGTCGACGATCGCCTCGATTACCTTGGTCTGGCTTGCAACGAGCACCTTGGGAACCAGCCGGGCTTGGATCCAGTTGGCGATCCCCGGGTCGACGCGGTCGAGGTCGACACTCGGGTGCTGGAAGCGCTGCTTCGCGAAGCGGGCCGGCACGACACCCCATCGGTTGCGTAGCGGATCGATCAACCCCACCGTGATCAGGGGATGATCACCAGCAGCATCGTCGACCACTGCGTCGACTAGGCCGTAGTACTGGTCTCGGAAGCCAGCTGTGACGTTGGCAATCGAGCCGAGGGTGGCCCCAGCGTTCGGCGCTTCGATGACGGGCAACCCGCGGGCGTCGGCGAGCAGATGACCCCACGACGCTGCGGTCGGCTCAGCCGCTTCCACCCAACCGACCTGGACAGGGCCGGGCTTGCCGGGAGCCGACACGATCGCAACCGTGTCGACCGATGCGGCAAACGACCGCTCGGCGTCGACCCAAAGGCCCCGGATTGGCGCGCCAGCCTGGAGTCGGGCCCGCACCGGTGCTGCGTCAGATGAGGCGAGCACCGAGTCGGGCTGCACCAGCACCATCGCCCCGCGAGCGCTTACACGCTCGGCACCAGCGAGAAGAAACGCTCCGGCGTCGTCGACGTAGCCCCCGACATCGGGCCACCGAGCCCGCAGCGCTGCTCGAGCATCGGCGCCACGAGCGGTCGGCCCCCTGAGCTGCGATAGGAACGGCGGGTTACCGACAACAAGGTCGACACGATCGGGCAACCGCTCACTCGTCGATGAGGCCAGGAAGTCACCGAGCACGAAACGATCGCTCGGCACCGGAACGCCGGCCCACAACGACAACGACGAATGGGCTGCAGCCAGAGCGATCGGGTCGATATCGACCGCCCAAAGGTTCTTTACGATGCCGACTCGATCGCCGCTCATCCGCTCGGCCACTGCGAGGAGAAACGCTCCGCCACCAACAGCAGGGTCGAGAACGCTTGTGTGAGCCGCGATCGGCCCCGTCGTGCGTTCGAGCAGGTCGAGAATGTCACCGACGACCTGCGGGGGCGTGTGATGAACCCCCAGTCGGCGTTGGCGATCGGCCGGCTGCATCGCTTCCCGAACGAACCCGGGCAGCCACGGACCCCACTCCCCCGAGCACACGCCACCATCGCTCACCTCAAGCACGGCCGCGCACGGTTCGATGGCAACGTCATCGACGATCAGTCCGACATCGACTCGCCGTTCGTAGGCAACCCGCCGGACAACAGCGGCGATCACTCGTGCAGCATCACCGGGGCTCGCCGCGGCGCAGGCCGCGACGAACCGGAAGACCTTGGGGTCAGGAGTCCTCGGGATCCCAGGCAACGAGGTCAGCCAGCCGGGCGTCGTTTGAGAACATCTCAACGATCGGCATCACGCAGTCGATGCGCTTTTGCATGCGCTTGATCTCGAGTTCCTCGTCCCACAGCGACAACGTGACAACCAGACCCGACTCGCCGGCGCGAGCGGTACGGCCGGCACGATGCAGATAGGTCTTGTGATCGCCAGGCGGGTCGTACTGGATCACCACGTCGACATCGTCTACGTGGATGCCGCGAGCGGCGACGTCGGTCGCCACGAGGGTGTGGAGCTTGCCGTCGCTGAAGTCTTTCAGCGACTTCTCGCGGCTTGACTGGCGAAGATCACCGTGGATCGGTGCCGCCTCTACACCGAGATCCTTCAGGTCTCCGGCCAGACGATCAGCCATGACCTTGGTGCGGGTAAACATGATGGTGCGCTCAGCCGACTTCGCAATCGAGGCGGCAACCTTCGACTTGTCCATCTTGTGAACGGCGACGAAGCGGTGGGTCATGTGCTCAACGGTGACCTCTTCAGACACGACCTCGTGCATCGTCGGGTCCGTTTGGTAGCGCTTGATCAAGGTGTTGACCACGCCATCGAGCGTGGCCGAGAACAGCAGTGTCTGGTGTTCGCCTTCGACATTGCGGAGGATCCATTCGACCTGTGGCAAGAAGCCCATGTCGGCCATGCGGTCGGCCTCGTCGACGACGACGTGCTTGACGTCAGCGACCGAGATCGCCTTGCGCTCGATCAAGTCGATCATGCGCCCGGGGGTGGCGACGACGAGGTCGACACCCTTTTCGAGCCTCTCGATCTGCTTCTCGATCGGCGCGCCGCCGTAGATGGCAAGCGCAGCACGACCAACTGCTTCAGCAGCCGGTGCGAGCTCATCACACACCTGGTTGGCGAGCTCGCGGGTCGGTACGAGCACCAGACCGGTTGGGCAGGTCGGGGCTGCCTTCTCCATTCGTTGCAGGACGGGGAGGCCGAAGGCAAGGGTCTTACCCGAACCAGTCTGGGCCTTACCGCACACATCGCGGCCAGCGAGAGCGTCGGGAATGGTGAGTTCTTGGACGGGGAAGGGGGCGGTGATTCCCCGATCGGACAGGGCGTCGACGATCTCGTCGACCAGGCCCAAGTCCGCGAAGGTTGTGGTAGTGGTCATCTGCTTTTCGGCCAAGGATCGAAAGAAAAAGGCGTCGCTCGGCACGTCGGGAGGAATCATCCGTCGTGAGCGACGGATCGACATCACTAGGCTACCGGGCCGGTCAGCCGTTCCTGGCCACTCGGCCGTTGCAGGTGGTCACGCCTTCCCCGGCGAGGAGCTGTGCCTGCACTGCTTCATGGGAGGCCAAGAGCTTTCCGCTCGCAGCAATGACCCGCCACCATGGAAGGGTTCCGTCGGACTTGGCCAGCATCGAGCCGACGGCTCGAGCAGCACCGGGATACCCGGCCTCGGCCGCGACCTCGCCATAGGTCAGCAGATCGCCTGTTCCGAGGCCGTCGAGGACCTCGCCAACCGCTAATTCGAAGTCGGTCCAGGAGGAGCGATCGTGCGGAGCCATCAGCGCGACAGCTCGACAAGGTGAACCGGCTCATCGAGCCCGGCGATCAATCGAGCACCGATCGGACGGGTAACGAGGACGGTGTACAGATGTTCGACGGTGTCGGCGGGGGCAAGAATCTGCCGGGGCTCAGCGCCGTCGCACAGCCGCGCCGCGAGGTTCACGGGTGTACCGATGTAGTCGTCGCCGTCGATCAAGATGACGCGACCGCTGGTGAATCCGCCGCGAAGGGGCAGCGGTGAGCCTGACGAGTCGATCAGTGCCTCAATCTCGACGATCGCTTCGAGCAGCGGTTCGGCTTCGACCCCGACGAGCATGGCCCCGTCGCCCAGCCACTTTGCGATGCGAACACCTCGAGCCGACGCAACGCCGCGCACGGTCGCTCGGAACGCGTTGAGGATGTCGACCGCCTCGTCGTCGCCTTCGTGGTCGGTGTAGGCGGTAAAACCGCACAAGTCGATGAACGCGAACGAACGGTCGATCCGCTTCCCCCGAACACCAAACTCCTCGACCACCAGCCACCACCGTAGCCAGTGGCGCAAGACGGGGAAGAGCCGGACGACCGCGTGCCGCCTAACGTTGAATCCGTGACCGATGCGGCCTCTGGCCTTCTCTCCGAGATCGACACCTGGCCAGCAACGGCGGCGGCCGCCGCGGTCGGGCCCGACGGCACCACAGTTCACCACGGCTTCATCGAGCGGGTGTTCGATCTCGCATCGGTCACGAAGCTCGCAACAGCCATGGCAGTTCTCGTTGCCCACGAAGAGGGCACGCTCGCACTCGACGAGGTCGAGCCACACACCGGCGCAAGCGTTGCTGACCTGCTCGCCCACGCCGGTGGTGTCGCCTTCGACACGCTCGACATCGTCCAGCGACCCCGCCAGGAACGCGTGTACTCGTCGACTGCTTACGACCTGATTGCCAACCTCATCGCCATGCGAGCCGGTATGTCATTCGCCGAGTATCTCCATCTCGCCGTCGCCGAGCCGCTGGGAATGACGACGTTCGTGCTGCGCGGCTCTGCGGGCGCCGATGCGCGGGGCTCAGTCACCGACCTGCTCCGGCTGGCCGCAGCCTGGCGCGAACCGATACTCATCCACGACTCCACCCTCGACCATGCTCGCGCCACGCATCTCGCCGAGCTTGACGGAACCCTTCCCGGTTTCGGCCGCCAAGACCCCAACCCGTGGGGCCTCGGCCCCGAGAAGCGGGGCAACAAATCACCACACTGGACGGGCCGCACGAACAGTCCCGAGACTTACGGCCATTTCGGCCGGGACGGCACGATGCTGTGGATCGATCCCGAGGCGTCGGCGACGCTGATCGCACTCTGCACCGAACCATTCGGGCCGTGGGCAGTCACTGCGTGGCCGCTGCTCTCCGACTGCGTCATCACCTGGGCCAATTCGCTGAAACGCCGCTGATGGTCACAACAAGTAGGCCAAACGGTTCATCACAGTTCAGTTTGAGGACAAGTCCGCCGACGAGATCAGCGAGTGCGACCGCTCGCGATGGAGCCACCCATGAATGAGCGTCGAAATCCCATGGCCATGACTTGAGCGCGTCACGCCCTGCTGCATGCCGGACTCGACTCGACTGTTTCGCTCGAGGCCGCGTCGAGTGTGACCAACGAGGTCTGGATGACTGAAACCACGTCAACCGAGTGAACCGACGGCCGAATCAACGGCTTCGCCGAGAGGCGATCCTCGGCCCGTCGCTTCCGGCCGAAATCAGCTACCCGAGGGTGGTGTCCGACGGCGGCCAGATGGGCGCCGACTTTCTGGTCGCACTGCGTGTGCCGGGCAAGCCGCTTGCCCACTGCTGGCCAGACATGATGCGCCGGCAGCACCGCCGAGCGATCTCGCAGCTCGCAGAAAAGATGCGGCGTCTCCACCAAACGCCAGGTCCGGCCAACCTTCCGACCATCGATGCCCCTCAGCTGCTGCGGGGCGACACCTTGTCGCCGGTCATGTCTCTGCTGGCCGCACTCGAGCAGGCCCGATCGCTGCAGTACACCGACCGCGCGCTGATGGACGACGTCGAGAAGCTCGTCTATGACCTCACGCCAGCGATCGAACCATCTAGCAGCGACCATCTCATTCACGGCGATCTCACCTTCGAGAACATGCTGTGGGACGGTTCCGATCTCAGGGCCATCCTCGACTTCGAGCGGTCGCGCACGGCACCGGCCGACGTCGACCTCGACGTCCTCCTCCGAATGGCCTGCTAGCCGTTCCTGAACGTCGGCGACCAGTGGGTCAGCCGAACCCACGCCGAGGACTACGCCAATATTCCGTGATGGCTGCGAGAGGATTACCCGGAACTGTTCACGTTCGCCCGTCAGATCAACCGCCTCCGCCTGTACAGCATCGCTTACGGCCTACGCGATCTCACGATGTTCCTGCCACAAGCGCCGGCCCGCTAGCTGAACGATTCGCACTCGGTCAACCGGCTACGAAACACCATCCTCGGGTGCAGCCACCTCGACTTCCTCAATGCTGGCACCCACATCTGAGTACCCAGCGTTTCCAAGATCCACCGGAAGATCGTCGGGTCTGCGGCCGCGAACCAAGAGCCACCCACCGGCGATCGCGATGACGATCATGCTCATCCAAATGTTGACCCGGATACCACCGATCTCGGTAGCCGTGTCGATGCGCACGGTCTCGAGCCAGATTCGAGCCGCTGCGTACCCAACGACATAGACCGAAACGAGGCCACCGCGACGGATCTTGCCGGTGCGGTCGACCCACACCAGAAAGCCAAACAGGGCCAGGTTGTAGAGCGACTCGTACAGGAATGTCGGGTGGAACGTTTCGACGTTGGGGTAGCCGGCGGCAGCGGCAGGTCGGTCGTCGATTTCGACAGCCCAGGGGAGATCGCTTGGGCCACCGAACAGCTCCTGGTTGAACCAGTTGCCCAAGCGTCCGATCGCCTGGGCCAGCGGAAGACTCGGAACCATCGCATCGAGCAGGTTGCGCTGATCCCAGCCGTTGCGGCGGATCAACCAGACCGCCGTGAGGATGCCAGCAGCCATACCACCGGGGATGCCGAGACCGCCCTCCCAGATCTTGAACGGCTCAGCCCAACCCTCATCAAACCGCCAGTCGGTGAAGACATGGTAAATCCGCGAACCGATTAAGCCTGCCGGCACCGCCCACATCGCGACTGTCGTGATGTCGTCAGGATCGCCGCCGCGGGCAACCCATCGCTTCTGTGACACCAACACGGCGGCGATGACTCCGAGGGCGATCATCAACCCGTAGGCCCGCAAGCTGATCGGGCCGAGTTCGATGACATTGCTCGAGGGGCTGGGGATCGAGGCAAGCATGCGGTCAAGAACCCTACGCGGCCCCGGCTGATTCCAACGGGTAGGCGGCGCACCCGGTCACGAAAAGATGCTGCTCCGGGCTGCAGCCAAGTCGCCGGCGCCTGCGGTGACCGCGGCGAGAAGGGCTGGCACGGCCGCAAGCCGGTTCGTGGCAAAGAATCGGGCCAGCAGCGCGGCCTCATCAGCACCGGCATCGCCTGCGGCGCGAGCCGAAAGCGCCCCGGCAGCGAGACCCTCAGCCGCAGTGGTGATCGCCATCATGTCGAGGTACGCCATCGCACCAGCGAGCATGTCGGCTGGCTCCTCGGCCGACCGGGTGAGCAGATGTTCGGTCGCTTCGGTCGAAGCTGCCAGGGCAGCTGCGAGGTGCTCATGGACCGGTGCGAGGTCGTGCGTCTCGGCGAGCGCATCGACTGTCGCTGCAATAGTTGCAAGGTGATCGCGCACCACGCCGCCCTGCCGGAGGCCGAGCTTGCGACCAGCGAGGTCGATTGCCTGGATGCCGTTGGTGCCCTCGTAGATCGGGGCAATGCGGGCGTCGCGGAAGTGCTGGGCGGCACCGGTCTCTTCGATGAAGCCCATGCCACCGTGTACCTGCACCCCAATCGAAGTCAGCTCGACGCCCATGTCGGTGCACCAGCTCTTGGATAGCGGCGTGAGCAGCGCAGCGAGCTCGTCGCCGGCCTGCCGAGCGTCGGCGTGGGAGGCTTCGCGACTGTGGTCAAAGGCGGCTGCATTGCGGTAGCAGAGGCCTCGCATCGCAGCGATCGTCGACTTCATGTCGAGCAACATGCGCTGAACATCGGGATGATCGATGATCGGCGACTCGGTCCCCGGCTCGGCGCCGATGGCACGGCCCTGGGTGCGCTCCTGGGCATACGCCAGCGCCTGCTGGTAGGCCCGCTCCGCAATGCCGAGCCCCTCCACGCCGACGCCGAGGCGTGCGTTGTTCATCATTGTGAACATGCATCGCATGCCCTGCTGCTCTTCCCCAAGGAGGTAACCCACCGCGCCACCCTCGTCGCCGTACTGCATGACGCACGTGGGGCTCCCGTGGATGCCGAGCTTGTGCTCAATGCTCACGCAGCGCACGTCATTGTGTTCGCCGAGCGAGCCGTCGTCGTTCACCAGGTACTTCGGGACGATAAAGAGGCTGATGCCCTTGGTCCCAGGGGGCGACCCCGGCGTGCGAGCGAGGACGAGATGCACGATGTTTTCGGCGACGTCGTGTTCGCCCCAAGTGATGTAGATCTTTTGGCCGGTTATCCGCCACGTACCGTCATCGGCGGCGACGGCCTTCGAGGTCAATGCCCCCACGTCGGAACCGGCGTGCGGCTCGGTGAGGTTCATCGTGCTCGTCCACTCCCCGGACACCAGCTTCTGAAGGTAGGTCTCCTTCTGCGTCTCGTCGCCGTGGTGCATGAGCGCCTCGATCGCACCCTGGGTAAGCAGCGGGCACAGCGCCAACGCCATATTCGACGCAGTGGTCATCTCCTGAACGGCGGTACCGACGAGCTGCGGGAACCCGCCACCGCCGTACACCTCAGGAAACCCGATACCAGCCCAACCCGCCTCGACGAGTTTCCCATAGGCGGCAGCGAACCCAGGCGCAGTGGTGACACTGCCATCGGAGTTCCAGACCGTGCCGACAATGTCGCCGTCGCGGTTTGTCGGGGCGAACACCTCGTCGAAGAAACGTCCAGCCTCTTCGAGTAACCCGTCGACCATGTCAGCATCGGCATGGGCGAATGCCTCGTACGTCGCAATCGCTTCAGCGTCAGCCACGTGGCGCATGGCGAAGCGGATGTCATCGAGAGGCGTCCGGAAGTCGGTCATGGCTCGAAGTTTACTTCCGGAAGCGTGCGAGCGTCTCCCTGAACCCCGGCCGCGGTTCGGGCTCAATCGACAATCCAAGCCGGAAGGCAACGATCGAGTTGATCTCGGCGCCGAGCAGCAACCCCATCGCCATTAGGTACAGCCAGAACAGCAGGCTCAATGCGCCACCGAGCAAGCCGAAGATCGCGTTGGCGCCGCTCGTTGCCACGTCGAGGTAGACGTTGAAACCGAGTGAAACCGCAGCCCACCAAAGCGATGCCACCAGCGCTCCGGGAATCTCGAGCTTCCAGGGCGACCGATGGTTGGGCGCGGTGTGGTACACGGTGGTTGCCCATCCGACGAGCACCACAAAAACGAACGGCCAGCGCACCCAGTCCCACAGCAGAGTGAACCAGCCATCGACGCCAAGTTTCTCGGCGAGCTCGCCCCCTTCGCCGATCACCGGCCCGACAACGATGAGGACCAGCACGACTGCTGCGACCAGAACGGTCAGCAGCGTGAGGCCAAAGCCCACAAGGCGGGTCGATAACCAATTGCGCTGCTGCTGGTGGTCGTAGGCGACGTCGAGGGCACGCACGACGGCCACAAAGCCGCGCGACGCTGCGTAGACAGCGAGCAGCGCACCGATCGTGAACGCACCACTGTTGGAGCTGTCGAACAGGTCGATCACGGTCTTGTCCACATTGTTCGCCCCGAAGACATTGATCATCTGCTCAACGAGCCAGTTCTCGACATTGGCCGCAGTGTTCTCACCGAGAATGCCGTCGGCAGAGCCGAGCGCAGCTGCGAGCACGATGACGGTCGGGAAGAAGCCAAGCAGCGCGAAGAAGGCGATCTCAGCCGCAAGGCCGCCAACCCGGTCCTTCGACCATTCGTCCGCAATATCGCGGATGAGCCCCCAGGCCCATCGGGCCGCACACTTCACACGATCCACAAGGCGAGGGTACGGTCCGCACCGATGTACGCGACGGAGCCCTCGACTGCTATCACCAACGAATTGCACCGCATCGCCGAAGCGATGGATGCCGCCGACTACGACACCCTGCGTTCGCTACTCGTCCACGCCTCGCTCATCGACGGCACCTCGGGCCACGAACTCGCCCGCGGCGGCGAGGCCGCCGTCACCCACTTCGACTCGCTCGTCGCGACCCACGCCGACGGTACCTGGCGTACCAGACACGTCACCACCAACGCGATCATCGAGTTCGATGATGAGGGCGCTTCATGCCGTTCGACGTACACGGTCTTCCAGCAAACCGACCGGCTTGCATTGCAGCCGATTATCGCGGGCCGCTATCACGACCGCTTCGCTGACCTCGACGGAGCATGGCGACTCGTCGAGCGGCGCTACTTCGCTGACCTCATCGGCGACCTCAGCGACCACCTCACGATCACGTTGAGATCGTGAGGTGGTCGCCCCGTCGGCACCGTCTTGGCTAAGAAGCGAACCGTCTCGTTGGGGATACGGATGCACCCGTTGGAGCGGGCACCACCCATGAGTCCGGGCCGGTTGGTCCCATCGATTGCGATCACCGGCACCCCGCCTCCAAAGGTCTCCATCGTTTCGGAGAATCCTGACAGGCTAAGGATGTACGGCCCGTAGGCACTGCCATCTAAGCGCTCGACGATGTCCTACACGAAGAACGTGCCAACCGGCGTCGACGTCGAGGCCTTTCCGACCACCACTGCGGTCTCGGCGAGCAGGGACTCGCCATCCCGAACCTGCACAGAACGCTCGGTGAGGTTCACCTCAGCGCGAACGAAGTGCGACGAAAGACCGGCTTCTCTCGCCGGGATCCACCCTTCGGTTCCGTTGGGCCGGACTGGAATCTGGACCTTGAGCCACTCCCCATCCGGGGTGCGGTCGGTGACCATCAAGACCAGCGAGTTGCCAAAGAAGGTGGGGTTCGTCAACCGGAACTCGAGATCGACGTAGTCGCCTCCCGGTTCGGTCGTTGGCCAGATTGCTTCGACCCCCGGCCGGATCGTCGCCACGAACGTCTCATGCTTCGCAGGTGGACGCACCGTCGTCGTCGACACCGTCGGATCGACGGTCGTAGTCGGTGGCGGCTCGGTGGTAGCGGGGGGCTCGCCAAACGACCGCTCAGGCAGAGCCTCGAAGACGGTCGGCAACGCGTACTCCGGTTCGGCTTCGTCTCCTGGCACGACGAGCGCGGCCGCACCGATGAACAACAACAGTTCAAAGACGGCCAACAGGTGGTGACGCACGCGAGACCTCACCGACTCCGCATCGGCACAAAGGGTGTCTAGGGTTAAGTAATGGTGGCCGAAAAGGCGCGGGTTTACAGCGCATCCAATTTCTCGCTGGCCGACCTCCTGGCTCAAAAGGGCGAGACGACGGTGTCTGTCTGCGTCCCAGCGCGCGATGAAGCCACCACCATCGGTCCGATCATCGACTCGATCGTGACCCACTTCGGTCTCCACAACGAGCACCGGTCACCCCTCGTCGACGAAGTCATCGTCATGGACGACGACAGCACCGACGCCACCGCCTCGATCGCTTGTGCCGCAGGTGCAGAAGTCGTCTGCGTGGCCGACGTTCTGCCCGATGCCGGGCCGGGCCACGGCAAGGGCAACGTGCTCTGGAAGAGCGTGGCCGCCAGCTCCGGCGACATCGTGGTGTGGATCGACGCCGACCTGCGCTCATTCACGCCGTCGTACATCCTCGGCCTGCTTGGCCCCCTGCTCACCGACCCCGACGTCGCGCTCGTGAAGGGCTTCTACGAGCGACCTGAACACGCGGGAACCGGTGGTGGGCGTACCACTGAACTCATGGCCCGACCGGTGCTCGCCACACTGTTCCCGGACCTCTCCGGGATCCATCAACCGCTCGGGGGCGAGTACGCAAGCCGTCGAGTCATCCTCGAACAGGTGCCATTTGCGCAGGGCTACGGCGTCGAGACGGGGCTTCTCATCGATATCGCCCGTCTTGCGGGAGCCGATCGCATCGCCCAAGTCGATCTCGGCACCCGGTCCCACCGCCACCGGCCGTTGCGGTCGCTGACGGTGCAGGCCATGGAAGTCCTCCACGCTGCGCTCCGCCGAGCCGAAGGCGTCGACAGCACGGTGCTGTCGACGGTGCTTGCCCGACCCGAGGGCACGACGATCGATGCCCAGGTCACCGAGCGCCCTCCGCTGCGTGACACCGCCGACTACCGCCCTCGATGAGTAACTGTCAGACTTGCTCTCCATGACGTGGAGTCGCGGCGAGATCGAATCCGAGTTTGCCAAATACCGCGCCCGAGCCGCTGCCGCGGCCACCTCTGGTGACTGGCGCGAGTGGGCCGACCAGTTCACCGATGACGCACGTTACGTGGAGCATCACTTCGGCGAACTCGAGGGTCGCAAAGCGATCTTCGAGTGGATCCAATCGACCATGGACGCGTGGCCGAACTCGTTGATGGTCGAGTTCCCTGTCGACTGGTACGTGGTTGACGAAACCCGGGGCTGGGTCGTGTTCCAGGTCCAGAATCGCATGGCCGACCCTGGCGATGGATCGGTGTGGCAGGACCACAACCTCACGATCCTCCACTACGCCGGCGACGGCCAGTGGAGCTACGAGGAGGACGTGTACAACCCGGCACGAATGGGTGCGATGGTGATGAGCTACCTGGAACATGCAAAAGCCTTGTAACCACCACCGGACGCATTCCGGTCCGACGAAGAGACACAACTGGTGGCCGGATGAGGACCTGGCTCAGGGGTGACCTCACCCGCTGATCGACCCGATGTTTGCAATGGCGGGCTAATCGGAGAATGATCCGGGGCGATGCTCCGCACTCTCCGATCAGCGGTCCGGTTCCGCCGATTCCGATTGGGCAAGACCACCCGTCGCCTCGAACGCGCCGCAAACGTCGCCGATCTTCGGCGTATGGCAAAACGGCGACTCCCGGGCGGGGTCTTCGACTACATCGATGGAGCAGCCGAGGACGAGCGGACGTTGGCTCGATCGATGAGTGCGTTCGCCGACCACGAGTTCGTGCCCCGAGTGTTGCGGGACGTGAGCAACGTCGAGTTGTCGAGCACGCTCCTCGGCAAGCCGCTCGCCTTTCCCTTCGTTCTCGCTCCCACCGGCTTCACGCGTATCGCCCATAGCGAGGGTGAGTTGGCCGCGGCCCGTGCTGCGGCGCGGGCCGAGTTGCCGTACTCGCTCTCGACTCTCGGCACGCGCTCCATCGAGGAGGTTGCCGCGGTCCACCCTGGGCGCAAGTGGTTCCAGGTCTATGTGTGGCGCGACCGGGGACTGGTCAAGGAAATGGTCACCCGCGCGGCAGAGGCCGGCTACGAGGCGATCATGCCCACGGTCGACCTCGCCACATTCGGTCGACGCGAGCGAGACGTCCGGCGTGGCTTTGAGCTTCCCCCAAAAGTCGGCCTCGACACGATTGTCGATGGCGTCCGCAAGCCGAGCTGGACACTTGACTTTCTTCGAGGTGGCCCGATCCGGTTCGCTAATGTCGCCACCGCCGAGTCCGGAGGCACGCGCGATGGCACCGATGCGATCAACCTCGCGGCCTATGCCAACGAGCAACTTGATCCCTCACTCAGCTGGGACGACATCGAGTGGTTCCGCAACTTCTGGAAGGGACCCATCATCGTCAAGGGCATCCAGAGTGTCGATGACGCTCGCATTGCCGCTGACTTGGGCATCGACGCGATCGGTGTTTCGAACCACGGCGGCCGCCAGCTCGAAGGATCGCCGGCACCCGTCTCGCTCATTGCCCCCATTGCGCAGGAGATCCAGGGCCGCAGCGAGATCATCTGTGACGGCGGCATCCGCCGTGGTAGCGACATCCTCAAGGCAGTCGCACTCGGCGCCACCGCAACAATGGGCGGCCGCGCCTATCTCTATGGCCTCGGCGCCGCTGGCGAGCTCGGTGTCGACACCGCCCTCGGGTTCCTGCGAGCTGAGCTGCATCGCGCCATGGCGCTCAACGGTCTCACGTCGTTCGACGACGTCGGCCCTCACATCGTGGCTTCGGCATCGTGAGTTGGCTTCGGCGCCGATCGCGGCCGACCGATCCGCTACTCGCCGACCTCTGTGGCGCGCTCGCACCCGACCGTGTTCGCGCCGACGGTGCAGAGCGCTCGCTTACGTCGCACGATGCCTCGGTGTTCGATGGTGGCGTATCGGGTCCGGTCTGCTTCCCCACATCAACCGAAGAAGTGCAGGCGATCATGCGGCTCGCCGAACGCCACGAGCGCTCCGTCGTTCCCCGCGGCGCCGGAACGGGGCTCGCAGGCGGGGCCATTCCGCTGGGAGCACCGATCGTGGTGTCCACCGGAAAGATGAACCGAGTGGTCCAGGTCGACCTTGAGAACCGCATCGCCTGGGTAGAACCCGGCGTCATCAATCTCGACCTGAGCAAAGAGCTTCGTCCCAAGGGCTTCCACTTTGCTCCAGACCCATCGAGCCAGCAGGTCTGCACCCTCGGCGGCAATGTCGCCAACAACTCCGGCGGCCCACACTGCCTCGCATACGGTGTCACCGACGCTCACGTCCTGGCCATTGAAGTCGTGTTGCCCGACGGCCAGGTCGCCATGCTCGGCGGCCTCGAGGACGAGCCCGGTGGCCTCGATCTCCGGGGTGCATTCGTCGGCAGTGAGGGCACCCTTGGGATCGCCACGAAGATTGCCGTTCGTCTCACGCCCAACCCGCCGGCGGTGCGCACGATGCTGCTCTCGTTCGCCTCGGTGCGCGACGCCGCCCAGACGGTGAGCGATGTCATTGCAGCCGGCGTCGTTCCCGCTGCACTCGAGGTCATGGATCAACGAATGGTCACCGCCATCGAGAACTATGTCGGTGCCGGCTACCCGACTGATGCGGCCGCCGTGTTGCTCGCGGAGGTCGAAGGGCTCGACACCGGTGTCGACATCGACGTTGCTCGCATCGATGAGATCGGCCGAGCGAATAACGCCACCAACGTCAGCCTTGCTGGATCCGAAGAAGAACGGGCGGCGCTGTGGAAGGGTCGCAAGACGGCGTTCGGTGCCGTCGCCCAGATCGCGCCGGATTACTACCTCCACGACACGGTTGTTCCTCGAGCCAAGCTTGCCGACGTGCTCGAACAGGTCTACGAGATCGTCGATCGCCACGAGGTACTCGTCCTCAATGTCTTCCACGCCGGCGACGGCAACCTGCACCCACTCCTCGTCTTCGATGCACGCGAGGAAGGCACGCTCGAGCGGGTTCACGCAGCCGGTGCCGAGATCCTTCGCGCCTCGCTCGATGCCGGTGGCGTGCTGTCAGGAGAGCACGGCATTGGTGTCGAGAAGCAGCACTACATGGCGGAGCTGTTTGCCGACGCCGACCTCGATCATCAGAACCGACTCCGGCAGGCGTTCGACCCGGCATGCCGCGCCAACCCGGGAAAAGTGCTGCCCATGGGCCACAGCTGCGCCGATATCCAAGCGCTCCGAGAGGTCCCCACCGGGGTGTGGGGATGAGCACGCTCGCATCGACCGACGCTGCCCTCGTCGGCTTCGCAACCGAGGTGGGTTCGGAGGGGCCGATAGCAGTGCAGGGCGGCGGCACCCGCTGGCACCTCGGCGGTGTGCTGGCCGAGAACGCCCGGCTCGTGGAGGCCCCCGCCGGGATCGTCGACTACCAGCCAGCAGAGATGATCATCACCGTGCGGGCCGGCACCACCACTGCCGAGCTCCATGCCGCACTTGCTGAACATGGCCAGACATGCGCGCTTCCCGAGCGGGGCGGCACCGTCGGCGGTGCGGTCGCAGTTGGCGAGAACCGTCTCGATCGGCTGGGACGAGGATCTGTCCGCGATGCCGTACTCCAAGTCCGGTACATCTCTGCGGAAGGCGAGGCCGTTACTGGCGGTGGCCCCGTGGTCAAGAACGTCACAGGCTTCAACATCCCGAAGCTGATGACCGGGTCGCTCGGCACGCTCGGCCTGATCGCTGAAGTTGTGTTACGAACCAACCCCACGCCGCCCCTCCAACGCTGGCTGCGCGGCGAGCACGTCGATCCACGCGATCTCCATGATGCCGTTCTACGTCCCGGCGCAGTTCTGTGGGACGGTGTGAATAGTTGGGTGCTGCTCGAGGGCCACGAGGCTGACGTCGATGCCGAGATCGGACGTCTCGAAGCCCGAGCCAAAATCACCCCGGCCAGTGGCCCTCCGGAGCTCCCGTCGTATCGATGGCGGCTAAGCCCGGCCGACGCCTCGCAGGCCGACCGACTTACCGACGGTGACTTTGTGGCGAGCATTGGGGTCGGCACCGTGTGGGCGACCACCGCTCAACCGATCCGCAAGCCCGACCCGGGCGCAATGCAGATCGCCACCCGCATGAAGCAACTCTTCGACCCGTCAGGCCGCCTCAACCCGGGACGTTCATCGTGGACCTGAAGATCAACCCCGACGATCTGAACTCGTGCGTCCAGTGCGGACTTTGCCTCCCCCACTGTCCGACCTATCGAGTGACCGGTGATGAGGCTCTGTCGCCGCGGGGGCGGATCCGGCTCATGCGGGAGGTGCAGGACCACGACGCGCCGATCACTTACGAAGTGAGCGAGGCCTTCGACACCTGTGTGCAATGCCGCGGCTGCGAACCTGCCTGTCCGAGTGGCGTCCCGTACGGCCGCCTTATCGAGTCAACCCGCGAGACCCTCACGAAGGCCGGGGAACTCTCTGCCCGCCGTCAAAAGCTGGCCTTCGGCGCACTCGCCCATCCACGAATCCTCCGGTTCGGAAGCACGTTGCTCGCTCTTGCGGTCCGGCTGAGGCTTGCACCCAAGCGCCTGGGCCTGCCCCGCAACCTTCCGTTGCGACGGGCGAAGCACGCAGCCAGTGGCGACGACATCTACCTGTTCACCGGCTGCGTCATGGACGCATGGCAGCGCGACGTCCACCATGCGGGCCAGCGGGTTATCGAGGCCGCCGGATTCGGCGTCACCCCAACGGCCGATATCGCTCCCTGCTGCGGTGCGCTGCATACCCATGCCGGGCTCGGTGACGACGCCCGCGCTCGTGCAGAAGCCACGATCACGGCACTGTCCGTCGATGGTGATCGACGCCCGATCCTGGTCGACTCAGCCGGGTGCGGTGCCGCAATGAAGGAGTACGGGCATCTTTTGGGCACCCCCGAGGCAGACGCGTTCGCCGAACGCGTCTTCGATATTCAGGAGTGGCTAGCCGACCACCTCGATCACCTTCCCAGGGTCGAACCACTCGATGTTTGCGTCGCCGTTCAAGACCCGTGCCATCTGCGGCACGTACAGCGTGCCCACACCGCGACGCGCACCGTGCTCGAACCGTTCGTTCACCGCCTGATCGAACTCGACGACGACAGCCTGTGCTGCGGAGCAGGCGGCGCCTA
Source organism: Acidimicrobiales bacterium (assembly GCA_029247365.1). GTDB lineage: Bacteria > Actinomycetota > Acidimicrobiia > Acidimicrobiales > Aldehydirespiratoraceae > UBA11606. The sequence goes on from JAQWLJ010000025.1 coordinate 21,749, forward strand.
CTCGGTGCTCCATCCCGAGATGTCCAGCGACATCCGCGCTCGAAAGATCGCGGCCATCGAGCGGGTCTCGCCTGATCTGGTGGCAAGCGCCAACCCCGGCTGTTCGATGCACCTGGCAGGCGCAGGGGTCGAGACGACACACCCAATGGAGCTAATCGACCGCGCCCTCCACGGCGACTCCTAAGCGGTTGACGCCTTTGGCAGCGACTCGTACCCTCAGGTCATCCATTGAATGAGACGTCCCAATAGACAGGACGCGGAGGTTCGGTCGTGGTCGAGACGAGGACGATCGGCATCGTAGGTTCGGGCGTGATCGGTGCAGGCTGGGCAGTCCGGGTGCTTTCACGCGGATACGAGGTCGTTGCGTGGGATCCCGCACCCGAAGCCGAGCAACGACTTCGCGACACCGTCACCCGAAACTGGACCTCGGCCACCAAGCTTGGCCTGTTCCCCGGCGCATCCCCCGACCGCATCAGGTGGGCCGAGTCACCCGAAGCGCTCGCAAGCGCAGTCGACTGGATCCAGGAGAGCGCTCCCGAAGACGAAGCTGTCAAGTGCCCACTTCTCCAGCGACTCGCTGCCGCGTCGGGACCCAGCACGATCATCGCCTCAAGCTCCTCCGGACTGCTCCCGTCGCAGCTCCAGGCCGGCTGTGCTCACCCCGAACGGGTTCTGATCGGGCACCCATTCAATCCGGTGTACCTGCTCCCCCTGGTCGAGATCGTGGCGGGTGCGCAGACGTCACCAGCAGCAGTCGATGCGGCCATCGCCCACTACGACGATCTCGTCATGCACCCACTTGTGGTCCGCAACGAGATCGAGGGCTACCTGTCGGACCGCCTGCAGGAAGCCGTGTGGCGCGAGATCCTGCATCTCGTCAACGACGGCATCGCCACCACCGACGAGCTCGACGACGCCCTCACCTACGGACCCGGACTGCGGTGGGCCGGCATGGGCACCAACCTCACCTTCCACCTCGCTGGAGGTGACGAAGGCATGCGCCACATGCTCCGCCAATTCGGCCCTGCACTGAAGCTGCCGTGGACAAAGCTCGAGGCCCCAGAGCTCACCGATGAACTCATCGAGGCAATGGCCGACGGAACCACGGCGCAGGCCGACGGCCGGTCAATCGCCGAGCTCGAACGCCTTCGGGACGAGTACGTCCTCGCCGTGATGCGTTCGCTGCGTCCCCTCGACCTCGGCGCCGGGCGCTTGGTTGCCGAACGCGAAGCCCGGATCCACGACGCCGGCCAGAGCACGCCGCCGTGGCAGGCCGGCGACACCGTCGCTACTCCCCTCGATCTCTACGACGCTCCAGTCGAACCGGATTGGGTCGACTACAACGACCACATGACCGAGTCGGCCTTCCTGCTGGCCTTCGGCTGGGCTAGCGACAAGCTCTTCCGCTACGTAGGCATCGACGAAGACTACCGGGCATCAGGTCACTCGTTCTTTACCGTCGAGACCCATATCAACTATCTGCAGGAAGCCGCTCTCGGAGACCCGCTGCGCTTCACCACCCACGTGCTCGGCGTCGACGCCAAACGACTTCACTTCTTCCACGCGATGTACCACGCAGACACCGACGAACTGCTGTGCACCACCGAGCAGATGCTGCTCCACGTTGACAACAACGAGGGACGCACCGCCGTAATCCTCCCAGGACCGGCCAACGCGCTCGCCGCCATCGCCGAGGCCCACGCCGATCTCCCCGTTCCCGACCAGGTCGGACGGGTCATGAACATCCCTAGCCGCAAGCAGTAACCAGAACCAGGAGGCCCGCAACCATGGAGTTCTCGATCAGCGATGAGCAACAGATGGTCGTCGACACAGTCAGGTCCTTCGTCGAGAAGGAACTGACGCCGTACGAGGACGAAGTCGAACGCACTGGCCAGGTGCCTGACAGCCTCGTCGAGCAAATAAAGCAGCGTTCACTGCAGGCAGGCATCTACGCGGCGAATATGCCCGAAGAGCTCGGTGGTGGTGGTCTCGACGACCTCACGATGGCGATGGCGGAACGGGCCTTCGGCTGGACCGGCTACGCGCTGCAGTACATCGTCGCCCGGCCGTCGAACATCCTCCGAGCGTGCGAGGGCGACCAGATCGAGGAGTACCTTCTCCCCACGATCCGGGGCGAAAAGGTCGACTGCCTGGCAATGAGTGAGCCCGACGCCGGCTCTGACGTGCGGGGCATGACATGCAAGGCCGAACGTGACGGCGATGACTACGTCATCAACGGCACCAAACACTTCATCAGCCACGCAGACCTTGCCGACTACGTGATTCTATTCGCTGCCACCGGCGAGGAACAGACGACGCGTGGACCCAAGAAGCTGATCTCGTCATTCCTCGTCGACTTCGACACACCGGGAGTCGAACTGGTGCCGGGCTACAACTCGGTGTCGAACCGCGGCTACCACAACCTGATCATCAACTTCGACGACGCCCGCGTGCCGGCATCAAAGCTGCTCGGCGAGGAACACAAGGGCTTCGACGTCGCCAATGAGTGGCTCGGTGCTACCCGCCTCCAAGTTGCCGCGATTTGTCTGGGACGAGCCGACCGCGCCCTCGAGGTTGCTCTCCAATGGGCCGCAGAGCGCGAACAGTTCGGTCAACAGATCGGGAAGTTCCAGGGCGTATCGTTCAAGCTCGCTGACATGAAACTCAAGCTCATCGAAGCTGAGCTCGTCACCTACCGGGCCGCGTGGTTGTCCAACCGCGATGAGATGTCGGACTCCGACGCCGCCATGGCCAAGATCAGCGCCACCGAGATGCTGCAGTTCGTCAGCGACGAAGCGATCCAGATCCTGGGTGGCATGGGACTCATGGACGAACTCCCGCTCGAACGCATCTGGCGTGATGCCCGCGTCGACCGCATCTGGGACGGCACGAGCGAGATCCAACGTCACATCGTCTCCCGGGCAATGCTGCGGCCACTGGGCGCGTGAGTCCGAGCCGGCTCGCTCCCCTTCTCGACCCGCAGTCGCTCGCATTCGTCGGCGGTGCCGCCGCGGCGCGTGCCATCGAACAGTGCCTGCGAATGGGGTTTGACGGTCCGATGTGGGCCGTGCATCCAACCCGCGACGAGGTCGGCGGTATTCCATCTTTCCCAACGGTCGCCGACCTCCCGGGCGTGCCTGACGCAGCGTTCGTCGGCGTCAACCGCAGCGCGGCACTCGAAACAGTGCGGGCCCTCGGCCAGATAGGGGCAGGTGTGGCAGTGTGCCACGCGTCGGGATTCGCCGAGTACGACGACGCCGGCGCCACACTGCAGGCCGAGCTAGTCGACGCAGCTGGCACCATGCCCGTCGTCGGCCCCAACTGCTACGGCACCATCTCGATGACCACCGGTGCCGTCCTCTGGCCCGACCAGCAAGGCCTCGATCGCTGCGAGCGCGGTGTTGGTTTCATCACTCAATCAGGCAACATCGCGGTCAACCTCTCAATGCAGCAGCGCAGCCTCGAGATTGCCCAGCTCATCAACCTTGGCAACCAGGCCAACGTCACGATCGAAGACGCCATGGCTGCGCTCGCAGACGACCCACGCATCACCGGCATCGGTCTGCACATCGAAGCGCTCACCGACGCACGAGCGTTCGCCGCAGCTGCCGACGCGGCGACCGCCCGCGGTATTCCTGTGGTCGCGCTCAAGACGGGGGCATCCCAACAGGGCGCAGCGATCGCAGCATCACACACATCGTCGATGGTCGGCAGCGACCGTGCCTATGACGCCCTCTTCGAGCGGTGCTGCGTTCGCCGCGTGCAATCGGTGCCCGAGTTTCTCGACACGTTGCACGTCGGCTCGGTGCTTGGCCGCTTGCCCGGCAATCGCATCATTTCGCTGAGTTGTTCAGGCGGCGAGGCATCACTTGTCGCCGATCGCGCCGACCTGCTCGATCTCGACTTTGCCCCGTTCACCCCCGAGCACCGGGACCGAATCGCCGCAACGTTGAACGAGTTCGTCTCGGTGAGCAACCCGTTCGACTACCACACGTTCATCTGGGGCGATCGCGAGCGGATGACGGCGTGCTTCACCGAAACGCTCAGCGGCCCGCACGACGCCGCCATGATCGTCGTCGATTTCCCGAAGTCCGATCTCGACGCAACCAGTTGGTGGCCGACGCTCGAGGCTTTTGCCGCAGCGTCGACGGCGAGTGGGACGCCCGGAGTGCTGGCTGCGTCGTTGGCTGAAGGACTGCCGCTCGAGGTTCGCCGTCGAGCCAATAGTCTAGGCCTAGCGACAGTTGGGGACATCGACACCGCCCTCCTTACGCTCGAGGCGGCCTCGCGACCCCAACGCGACACAGACTTACCTATGATCGCACCGGCCCCCGCCGTCACGACCTCGATAGGCGAAGCGGTAGCCAAGCAGTTCCTCGCCACCACCGGCCTCGACGTTCCAAACGGCGAGACCATCGCGAGCGAACCCATTGCGGCCATCGCGGCGGCAGACAAGTTGGGTTATCCGATCACCGCCAAGACCACTGGGTTCGATCACAAGTCCGAGTTGGCAGGCGTGCACCTCAATCTCCGCAATGCCAGCGAGGTCACGCTGGCAGTCGAGCAGCTCACCACCATCGGGCCCGAGATCCTGGTGGAGGAGTTCATCGGCGGCACCCGCCTCGAACTACTGGTCAATCTCCGTGCCGAAAATCCAGTCGGGTGGCTGCTTACCCTCGGAGCGGGTGGCACCAGGACTGAGATCGACTGCGACACGGTGTCGCTCCTTCTACCCACCAGCGCCAACGAGATCGATGCCGCGCTCCGATCGCTGCGTATCGGTCCCCTCTTCGATGGCTTCCGCAGCGAGCCACCCATCCCCACGGCCGCGATCCAATTCATGGTGGACCGGCTCACCGAGGTCGTTTCTCTGGACGCGACCATCCACGAGATCGAACTCAACCCCGTGCTCATCACCGACGAGCGGGCTATCGCTGTGGATGCGATCATCCACCGAGAGGGAGACCATGTCTGACGCAGTCCACACCACCACCTCAGGCGACGGGGCCGTACTCGAAGTCGTACTCGATCGCCCCAAGGCCAACGCCATCGACGCGGCCACTAGCCGCGAGATGAGCAGAGTGTTCGCTGACTTTCGAGATGACCCAACGCTGCGCGTCGCCATCCTCACCGGTGGCGGCGAGCGCTTCTTCTCGGCCGGCTGGGACCTCAACGCTGCCGCCGACGGCGAGGCGTTCGAGGCCGACTACGGCGAGGGTGGGTTCGGCGGATTCGTTGAACTCCCGAACCGGACCAAGCCGGTGATCTGTGCCGTCAACGGCCTGGCCGTCGGCGGAGGGTTCGAGATCGCCATGGCGGCCGAATTCGTGGTCGCCGCAACGCATGCTCGCTTCTGGCTTCCCGAATCGGGCCTCGGCATCATTCCCGACGCTGGCGCGATCCGCCTGCCTAGACAACTACCCCCCGCGATCGCCAACGAGGTCCTCTACGCAGGGCGCCGCATGGAAGCCGATGAAGCGCTGCGCTGGGGGCTGATCAACGCCGTTGTCCCCGCAGACCAACTCATGAACGAAGCGCGCGAGCTTGCCCACCGGATCCTGGCGTCGGCGCCACTCGCCGTCGGGGCGATCATGGAGATAGACCAGTCGACCTCGCACCTGCCACTCGACGACGCCTTCGCCACGATGCGGTCTGGCGAGCTGTCGATCTACCAGCAAATGCTCGCTTCGGCGGACGCAGCCGACGGCCCGGGCGGCTTCGGCGACAGCAGGGCACCCCAGTGGAAAGGCCGTTAAGGCTCGACGATGCCGAAGAGGCCGGTGAAGTTGTCGAGGTTGCCGAGCAGCGTCCGCAGGTGCGTTTCGCCGGCGGCCACAACGCTGTCGAGTAACAGGAACCCGTCAAGGTCGATCTCGGTCTTGAGCAGCCGAGCCAAATCCCTCTTCGTCGACGTCAGCGAAGCCTCCGCGCCTTCAATGGTCGCGTTAGGTCGGTGATGGATCGCACAGTTGTCGAGACCAATCGCATGGTGTTCATCGACGTCGGTGAAGTGCCAGTTGATCTCGAAGGCTTCTCCTTCGACCTTCTCTGACTGCATTCGCACACCGATGAGCTCAACGAGCATGTCGACATCGAGTTGATCGGTGATCGAGCGGCCGCCGCCCATCCCAAGCCCTTTGCTTGCAGTACGCAGCTCCATCGCCCCCATCAGATACGAGTCCCGCCAGGGTCCCGACTCTGACTGGTAACCCATCTGCTCGAAGGTGTCGGCCTGCAACAGGCGACCCGCCTCGAAGTCAGGCTCCGCGAACACCAGATGATTGAGCACCTCACTCGCCCAGCGGAAGTCACCTACGCCGTATGCCCGCTGAGCTTCGGCGAGCACCGCGTCACGTCCACCCATCGCCGTGACGTACCGGGCTGCGCTCGCCTTGGGCGGGTGCGGGTTGAGGTTTGCCGGGTTGCCGTCGTACCAGCCGAGATAGCGCTGATAGATCGCCTTCGCGTTGTGGCTGACCGTGCCGTAGTAACCGCGGGTGTGGCCCTGGGCCAGGAAGCAGTCCGGCTGAACGAGATCCTCAGAGATTTCGCGCATGGTCATCCCGTGATTCGCCCGCCGCATCGTCTGATCGTGCAGCCAGCGGTACATGTCGCGCTGGAGCTCGAGATACCGGACGGCATCGTCGTGACCGAACCGCGGCCAGTTGTGGGTAGAGAACATCACGTCCATCCCCCTACCGAACAGATCAAGCGCTTCCTGGATGTACTTGCTCCAGCTGAGCGTGTCGCGGACTTGGGCTCCGCGAAACGGCAGCGTGTTGTGCATTGTGTGGGTGCAGTTCTCCGCAATGCAGAGCGCACCGAGGTCGGGGAACATGAAGTTCATCTCGGCCGGTGCTTCGGTGCCCGGGGTGTTCTGGAACACGATCCGCACGCCGTCGACCATCAACTCGGTTCCTGTGATGCTGATTTCTTCGGTGGGCGCGATCAGGTCGGGGGCAGCGCGCGGGATGCCCTTGCCAAGACCACTGTCAACGTGGCCCCGCGGCCCCATCGGCAGCAGCGCGCCGAACTGGTACAACGAGCGGCGGGCCATGGCCGGTCCCGCAATCAGGTTCTCGGCGACCGCTTCACGCATAAAGCCCTCGGGCGCCAGGATCCGAACATCGCCGTTGTCGACATCAGCCTTGTCGACCACGCCGAGGATTCCGCCGTAGTGGTCGACGTGGCTGTGGGTATACAGCACCGTGTTGACGGGGCGTTCGCCGAGCGCCGTGTTGGCAAGGTCAAGACAGGCCTTCGCAGTGAAAGCCGTGGTCAACGGGTCGATGATGACCCAACCCTCATCGCCCTTGATGAAGGTAATGTTCGAGAGGTCGTAACCACGTGCTTGCCAGATCCCGTCGGCCACCTCGAACAGGCCGTGAATCGCGTTGTGGCGGCCGTGACGCCACAGGCTCGGATGCACCGAGTCGGGTGCGTGCTCGCGTTCTCGCAGGAAGTCGTAGTCCTTCACGTCCCAAGCAAGGCCGAGGGGACCGTCGATCTCACCTGTCTCGTGCTGGGCAACTAGGCCGCGAGTCGCTCGTTCCCAGTCGTCCTCCAAGTGCAATGCGGCACTGTGGGCGGCATTGACAGCGGCCGTGTGATCGGTTGCTGGCTTCGCCGCGCGAGGGTCGAGTTCGCTCATGTGGCGAGTATGTCTCACGCCGGCACCATGGCCCCAACTTCGCGTGCTTCGCGAGTCGCGTGCCTACGCACAACCGCCGCGAGCCTCAAACTCGACGTTCGCGAACACACCAGCGTCACCGGCACGAAGCTCGGTCTGACGGTGATCAACAACCGGCCGACCACAAGCGCTGCCACTCGCAATCTCACGACGGTGTAGGCAATCGCGATGCGGGGCGCAGGTTGACTCAGCTACAACCGCTGGTGGTACCGCAGTTGGAACAGACGTAGCACGCGCCCGCTCGCTGCATTGGGACACCGCACGTCATACAGAACGGCGCATCAGCTGCCGCCGCTCGTGGCCTCACCGGCGCTGATGGCCGGTCTTCTGCCCTGGGTTCGGTGGGCGCCTCATCGATGCCGATCTCGAGTTGCGCCACCAACTCGCTCGCAGAGGGCACCGACGGCGGATCGGGCGTCAGGTCTGAACCCTGGACGGTCTCGGTGACCTGTTCGACCACCCCGGGTAACGTCGGTTCGGTCCGCTCATCGCTCGACAGGATGCCGAGCGCAGCCCGCTCTTCGAAATCGAGATACATAATCGCCAGCTTGCGGAACAGGTAGTCCATCAGGCTCGTGGCGATCCGAATGTCGGGGTCGTCGGTCATCCCCGCTGGCTCGAAACGCATCCCGA
>JAQWLJ010000030.1 GCA_029247365.1 Acidimicrobiales bacterium
GAGGAAATCTGGAGTTCAGATGAGTTACCTCTACGTCACCGCCCTCACCGCCACCAATGTGGAGGGATTCGCTGAATCTGGCGCCACCTGGGCCCAAGATCACTACAGAGCTCTCGGCGCCGTGACCACCACAGCCAGCGAAATCATCATGGGTGGAGAGATGGCGGGAACCATCCTCGTAGCGTTCGAGTACGAGACGGTTGACGCCGCAATGAAGGGCCAGCGGGCCTTCTACGCCGAGGAACCTCTCGTCCAACTCATGCATGACCATGACGTGCAGATCAGCCGCCGCAGTCTGATGCGGGTCCAGGCCGAGTTCGGCGAACGGGCCGGGTCCTACAGCTCAGTGCTTTACCTGGCGAGTTCACCGATCGACGATGACTCCGCCCAGACCAATTTCGGCAAGAGCTGGGATCATCTCCAGAACGGGGCTCACGGCATGACTGCGTTGGCGAATGTCGCCGGGGGGCCGTCGCCGTTCACCCACACCGTGGTCACCTGGACAGACTCTCTTGACGACCTTATGGCCGCCTCGGCCCAGAACATGGCCGACCCGAACGTCCAGCAGATCATGGCGGACTGGAACGTAAGCCACTTGGGTCGAGCCCTCTCCCGCCGGCTTTTCTGACCGATCCATCTTCCCACTTCCCAGGGGGAAGATGCTCCGGTATCGACCCGCTTGCGATCTGGATGATTACTGAGGCAGCGAGCTCGTGGTCAGCGCGCTTCGGTTCCGATCACGAGGCGCAGCAGATTGGCCACCTGATCGCTGTCTCGGGCACCAGCGCCCTTCCCGACGGCATTAACTCGCATTGCGGGAAGTGGGCCCCACTTATCGACAACGGTGACGAGGACTGCGGCCCCGGTCGGGGTTGTGCTCTCGAACGGGGCAGGCCCGGCCTGCACCGGAATGTCACCGGCCAAGAGTTCCAGTACGGCTGGTGCAGGCACCGGGATCGGGCCGTGCGCGCCTCGGGTCGACCCCGACCCGAGACTGAGACGAGAACAACACAGCCGGGTGAGGTTGAGGTGGACGAGGCCTGCAGCAGCACCGACCACATCGGCGATGGAGTCAAGCGCTCCAACCTCATGGAAGTGGACCTGCTCGACCGGCATTCGGTGCACGGCGGCTTCGGCTGCGGCAAGGCGCTCAAACACCTCCACAGCAATAGCTTGCACTGCAGGGTCGAGCATGCCGAACAGAGCGACCACGTCGGGGAGATGTCGCATCACCGTCGTGTCGGGCACCTCGACATGAATTCGAGTTGCCCCAAGGCTGGCGCGCTGCACCGCCTCGGGCTGCAAAACGATGCCGAGGTCGAGCCCATCGATCGCTTCTGCCACAACCTCAAGCGGTACACCGGCGTCGATCAGCGCGCCCAACAGCATGTCGCCGCTCGCACCGGCGCCTCCATCGATCCACCCAATCACGAAGGAGTCTCCCCCGCCGAAAAGGAACGTACGGACAACATGCGCACGGCAGCGCATGCTGCGCCGAATCCATTGTCGATGTTGACCACGGTGATGCCCTGGGCGCAGCTCGCGAGCGCGCTGTTGAGTGCCGTCGTGCCACCCTCAGCAACCCCGTACCCGACCGAGGTGGGAACGGCCACGATCGGAGCGGCGAGCAGCCCACCGAGCACCGAGACGAGCGCTGCGTCCATACCGGCAGCAACGATCACGACGTCTGCCTCGCGGATCTCAGGCAAGCGGGCCTCAAGGCGCCAGAGACCGGCTACACCGACATCGATGAAAGAACGACTCCGAAAGCCGGAGAAGGCGAGTGTTTGCGCCGCTTCAGCGGCAACCTGCTGATCGGAGGTGCCGGCGGCCACGATGGCGACATCACCTGATCGAGCCGGCTGCGGCGAACCGAGCACTGCGGTCTCCGACACGGCGTCGTGGTTTAGCCGAGTGGCGATCTCCGGGAGCCGATCAAGCCGCTCCGCCGGCAGCCTGGTTAGCAATGACGACACGCCCCCTTGGCTGAGGTCGTCCACGATGGCGACGAGCTGCCGGTCGGTCTTGGCCGAGCACAGCACGGCTTCGGGCATACCGATGCGTTCGGAACGAAGGTGGTCATGGACGTGCATTACGACGTTGCGATGACGGCGCGGCCGGGTCGGTACGGTCGAGCGTCGAGCTCGACGGCGGTGATTTCAGGATCAACCGCCTGCATCGCCGCCGCAACCCGATCGATGATGTCGGATTCGAGACGGAGCCGATCGACCTCGGGTAGCTCAATCCACACGACGGTCTCGCGACGACGGCAGCGGACAACCTCGAAGCCCGAGGCGCGCAGCAACTCTTCTCCTGCGTGCACCGCCTCGAGTCGGGTGGGGGTCACTCGAGTTCCGGTATACAGCCGACTCGCGAGGCACGGCGAGGCCGGGAGTTCAGATTCGGCAAGATCGAACGCCCGGGCGATCGCTCGGATACGTCGCTTGTCGATACCCGCCTCGACGTACGGGTGGCGAACCCCGTGCTCCGCCGCGGCGGTGAGGCCAGGTCGGTAGTCGCCGAGATCATCGGTGTTCGCGCCGCTCACGACCGTGGGACCCGAGGGTGGGAGGCCGGCTACGATCTCGTCGATCGCGTCGTACAGGTTGGATTTACAGAAATAGCAACGATCGGTGGGGTTCGCAAGATATCGCTCGTCGTCGAATTCCCGGGAGCGGACAATCCGCAGATTCCAGCCCTCACGCCGGGCGTGATCCTGGACCCGCTCAGTGCCGTCGGGCGGCACGGCCGGGGTGACCGTGTGGGCAATGACGGTGTGGTCGGGGTCGAGTCGATGGGCGACGGTCGCCAGGACCAGCGAGTCGATCCCTCCGCTGCACGCGACGACGATGGGTGAGCACTCGGCGATCACCTCGCACAGCGCAGCCAGATCGGCCTCTACAGTCACGCCTGCCCCTCCGCTGCAGCCGCTGCGACAGCGGCAGCGAGCACCGCTTTGGGCGTAAGCCCGAGCGCGGCCCCAACCCGGACGACGTCATCCCACTCGATGCTCCGGTTCACAATCTCACCGTCAACCCAGGCCACCTTGGTAGCTAGCTGGTGGTCGCCGACGGCTACCGACTCGACCGAACGCGGCAGAACGTGCTTGATGACGTCCCATTCCCGTATGCCGATCGTGGTGGTCTCGGCGAAGACGACCGATCGGATCGCGTCGAGGTCGACCGGGGCGCAGAGCGCGCCGAGGGTAAAAGCCGGTCGTCCTTTCTTCATGACGATCGGGGTGATCCAAGCATCGTGAGCGCCCCCAGCCAATAAGGCGTCGATGACATGAGGCCAGATCCGCGGATCAAGGTCGTCGACGTTCGCTTCGATCTGCACACAGGTAACACGCTGCGGGGTCCCGGACGACTCGGTCATAACGTCGTCAGGTTAGGCAGTGCAGCGCAGCCTTCCGACAACCAGGAACGCGCAGGTGTTGCCACCCAGTCGCAGGTCGCCATCGACTCGGCGCAGTGCTCCTCGATGATCAATCGTCGAACCTCGGCTGCTGGCGGCCACGTTTGATCTCGCCGCGCTGACGTTTCGCGTCGACTCGCCGCCGCTTACTGGCCCGGGTCGCCTTGGTTGCACGGCGCGTACGTTCGACCACGAGCGCGTTCGCGACACGAGCCCGGATCCGCACCACGGCGATTTCGCGATTGCGGGTCTGTGATCGCTCATCGTCGACGGCGACCCGGACAACATCACCCAGTCGCTCGACAACGCGGTCGCGCAAGGCCAGCGGGAGGCTTAGGGACTCCTCAGGCCGCCATACCGCGATGACTTTGGTGTTCGAGCGGTTGGCGTGCTGGCCACCCGGCCCGCCCGACGCAGTGAAGCGGAACACGATCTCAGATTCGGGGACCGTCCAGCCTCCGCTCATCGGTCAACTCGCCGGAGCAGTGGCCGGAAAAAACTCCCGAATGTCCATCTCGAGAAACGCTGCAATCTCCTCAGCCTTGGTCTGGGGTCGACCAAGGAGCCGATCGCGCATCGCCTCTCGATTGACACCGATGACTTGCGCCAGTCGCTGTTGAGACAAACCGCGCCTGGCACACTCCTCGGCAAGTACCCGCTGAATATGGTCTTAAGTCTGCCGCATGAGCATGCCGTATTCGGCATCGTCGATGCACTCTCCGTGGGCCCGTCGCCCCATGATGTCTCATCCCCCGCCAACCCCGGCACAGGACGTTAGCAGACCGCCCGAACTGCTCTGCCGAACGCCAACGGACAGCGCGTCCGGGCTACGGGAGGTGGTCGAGGTGGGCAACCTCATTGAACGATCGAAGCGACGGGTTCGCGCCGTTGGTAGCGATCCGAAGGATCGATGCCTGTTGCACGAAGCAACGCCATGAGATGTCGATTGACACACCGAGCCCCCACGCTGCCGCCGCCTTGATCGGCGAAACGTGGCTTACGAGGACGACATCGCGCCCGCTGGCCTCATCGGCCAACTCGTCGAGCAACTCCCACACCCGAGCGGCGAGCTGGTCGTGACTCTCGCCACCGCGGGGCGCCCACGAGTTGTCGCTGCGCCAGTTGCTCCACGTTTGTGGGGCCACGTCCTTGACCGGCGTGCCCTCAAGTTCGCCGTAGTTGATCTCGAGAAGCCGCTCATCGGTCTCATGCCCAACATCGATTGCGTCGGCGGTTTGGCGACACCGCAGAAGTGGGCTCGAGATGACCCGGGTACCACTCGGCACCGCCATGGCGATCGCCGCAGCCTGGTCCCGGCCAAGGTCGTCGAGTTCGGGATCGCGGCGGCCGAGGAGCTCGCCGGCGGCGTTGGCTGGCGTGCGGCCGTGGCGGGCGATGATCAGCATCAGCGGAGCCGATCAGACGGGACCCGACCGGTTCTAACGAAGGCCCGCCGATTCGCGGGGTCGTCAAGGCCGAGTCGGCGGGCAAGCAGGACCGCAGCGGCGATCGCCACCAGTTCCAGCCCAAGAAGTACGGCTAGCGGCCGGTCGAATTCCGGCAGCGGACGTTCAGCGATGCCATCGAGTCCGGCGAGAGGCCACCAGAACAGCTCGGTGCGGGCCCATACACCGGCGACGATCAAGAACACGAAGGTTCCGATCGGGACGCCGAGCCAGCGTCGCCGCACGAGGCGGCGGTCGACGGTAAGTGCCATCACGATGGCCATAAGCAGCGCGGACCCGAGGAGGGTGTGGAAGATCAACGGACGCAGTGTGACCGCCTCGACCAGCGGGAGGACACCACCGAGCGCCACCCATCGATAATCGACTGCAGGTGAGTCGAAAACAAACAAGACGAAGGCCATCGCAGCAACCGCAAAAAAGACGAACACGTCAGCGAAGGACGATGCGTCCGCACTCGCTACAAGAAGCGGGATCGGTGCCGTCGAGGTGCTTGAGGCGGTCGACTTCCATCGCCGGCATGATCGACGGACAGCCAAGACACTTCGATCTGTCGAAGAGCACGGCAGTGGCAGCACCGAACGCGGGGCGGAGCCGCTCGTACTCGGCCAGCAGGGCATCGTCGACTTCGGCGACCTTGATGGCCCGATCCGTGGCCAACTGTTCGAGCTCGGTTTCAATCTCAGCTTCGACAACACCGATTTCGGCTTCAAGAACCGACACTCGCCGACCGGTGCCGTCGCTCGCATCACCAAGTTCGGCCAACAGCGTCGACAGTTCTTCAGACTCTTCCATCGCCTCGAGGACCTGGTCTTCAAAACCGCTCTGCCGTTCACGCAGGGTCGCGATCTCGTGCTGGAGTGCTTCGAGATCCCTCAGCCCTGCCACCTCGCCGCCATAGAGCTTCGCTTCGTCGGCGTCGGCCTTGCTGGAGACGATTTGCGCTTCACTTTCGAGTCGCCGCTGGCGATTTGCGACATCGACTCGGGCTGCGGCCACCTCATCGATGCGGGTCTGCTCGGCTCTTTGCTCGGCGAGTGCCTGCTCGAGCGCGGCTCGCTGTTCGAGATTGCTTCGTCGATGCCGGAGTTGGTCGGCAGCGACGTCGAGGTGCTGGATGTCGAGGAGTGCGTTGGTCATTCGTCAGGAGGCTCAGTCGTCGTGGTCGTGGTAGTCAACGTGGCGGGGCTCGATGTTGGAACCGTAGTGGTGGTGGTCGTCGTCGTGGTGGTAGTCGGTGGGGTACAGCCCTCGAACTCACCGTCATCGTCAGAGTCAATGGGCTCGTACAAGGTCGGACACTCGCCGACACCCGGGTCGAACTCGAACTCCGAGAGCTCAGGGTCGCAATAATCGGTGACCCCGTCCTCATCGATATCGACTTCAGCATCCTCGCTGCCAGGGCCGCAGAAGCTCTCGATCAGGTCGTTGTAGTTGTCCTCTTCCTGATCGGTCCAAATCCGTCCGCCTTTGCGCGTGTACTCGGGGGCAGTGAACGAGATCGGTTCGAGGCTCTCGTGATAGGCGCTGTTGAATGCGCCCCAGATCAGCGCAGGCAACGACCCACCGGTGACGCTGCCAACGCCGAGCAGACCTCGATCGACACTGGTCATCGGCACCTGTTCGTCGGGGTTGCCCATCCACACGGCAGTCGCGAGACGCGGCGTGTATCCAACGAACCACGCGTCGGAGAAGTCCTGCGCGGTGCCGGTCTTGCCGGCGGCGACCTGCTCGGGCAGACGGGCCCGGGTGCCGGTGCCACTGCGCACGTTGGCTTCGAGCACACTTGTCACGAGGCGGGCGCTCTGGGCGGAGATCGCCCGCTTGGGCTTCGGCACGTTCTCAAGGATGACGTTGCCCTGTCGATCCTCGACCCGAGTGATGAAAATCGGATCGACCTGCAGTCCGTCGTTGGCGAACGTGGCGTAGGCCGTGGCCATATCGAGCGGTGTCACGTCCTTTGGCCCAAGTGGCATCGAGAGCGGAAGGTCGGAAAGATCGGTGGTGATTCCGAGTGCACCTGCGATATCGGCGACGTTGGACAAGCCGACGACGATCCCGAGACGGACGTATGCACAATTCGACGATGCCAACGTCTGAGAACGCAATGACGACACAGACCCGTTGCCGCCACCGAAGTTGTTCGCGATGTACGGGTCGGGGAAGCCGCCCTCGTTTGCAAACTCGCACGACCCGATGCCGTTAATCTGGTCGGCCGGCACGAAGCCCTTCTCCATCGCCGCAGCCAGGACAACGGGCTTGAACGACGAGCCGGTCGGCCGTCCCTTCTGCGTAGCGATGTTGAACTCAAAGACATCGAATCCCGGTCCGCCGACAATGGCTCGCACGTGCCCCGTGTCGGGCTCAACTGCCGCCAACGCCGCGCTGAAGACACGATCGTCGTCGGGCAGGATGCTCGCCACCGCCTCTTCTGCAGCCGCCTGCGCCGCCGGGTTGTAGGTGGTGAAGATGCGAAGACCGCCACCGAAAAGGAGCTCGGCTCGCTCCGCTTCGGTTGCGCCAAGCCGCGGATCGTCGAGAAGGCGGCGACGAACCTCTTCGATGAAGTAATTGGTGGGTTGCCATTCAGCGGCAACGTTGCGCGAGGAAGGCAACGAGGCGTTGAGGTAGCGCTCGTAGGCCGCCTCGTCGATGTTTCCGGTATCAAGTAGGCGGCCCAGAGCGATGGCGCGGCGTTCCCGGGCCCTGTCGGGGAACAACGTGGGGTCGTACCGGCCGGGATTGGAGATGAGGCTCGCCAGCAGCGCCGACTGTGGCCAGGTCAGCCGATCGGGTGTGATGCCGAAGTAGATCTCGGCCGCGGCTCGAACCCCGTACGCCCCTGACCCGAAGTACACGGTGTTGAGATACACCTCAAGGATCTCCTCTTTGGAGAGTTGCCGCTCGAGCCTGATCGCGAGTGCGGCTTCGGGGATCTTGCGCTCAAGTTCTCGATCGTCTCCAATCACCGAGTTCTTTACGAGCTGTTGGGTGATCGTGGAACCACCCTGCTCGATACCACCTGCGTTGACGTTCTCGATGAAAGCACGACCGATCGCCTTGGCGTCGACGCCGTTGTGGTCCCAAAAACCCTCGTCTTCAACCACGATCAGGCTGGTAATCATGGATTGGTGGATCTCATCGAGCGTGAGGAGCGCTCGGTTCTCGACGTCGTAGAGCACGTCGAACTCGTCGCCGTTCTTGTCGTAGACGATTGAACGGAGGGCAAGCTCGTCGAGGTCGATCTCGACCGATGTCGAGTCGTTGGCGGCGTAGATGTCGCCGATGCGTGGCGCAAGCGCGGCGATCGTGAAAGCCACTGCGAGTCCGCCGAAGACCAGGACCGCAGCAAGGCGAATCAAACCGACAAGACCACGCACGACCACCGAGGCTACTCCCCTGATCCATGCCGCCCGCCGCGGCGAAAAGACACGCAACGTGGCACGATGCAGGCGTGACCACGGTCGGCATCATCGGAGGCGGCAAGGCCGCCATGCTGCACGCCGACACGGCGCTGCAGATGCGTGAGATCGAACTCGTTGGCGTAGGCGGTCGACCGGGTACCGCAGATCGAATTGCCGCAGACGCAGGGGTTCCGGACCTGGCGCTGCCGCTCATCTGTGAAGCCGACGTGGTGATCATTGCGGTTCCTCCCTCGGAGGTCGCCGGCGTCACCCGACTCATTGGAAACGAGGTCTTGGGGGGAGCGCCAGTTCGCGCCGTGATGATCGAACCGCCGTTGCGATTGCTCCCCGAGATCCCGATCCCCACCGTTCTGGCGGCCAATCTCCTTCACGCTCCGGTGGTCAAACAAGCATTGCGAGCGATCGGCTCAATGCAGGCGCCGCATCATCTCCAACTTCGGGTGCGACAGCCGGTCCCCAACTGGGGCGCCCACGGGACGCCGGCGTTTGGTGGTCCGCTCCACGACCCCGGAGTCAGGCTTGCGGCATTGTTACTTGC
>JAQWLJ010000050.1 GCA_029247365.1 Acidimicrobiales bacterium
CGACTGCGTGCACAGCGGCCGCGACGCCGTGACCTTGGACCTCGAAGGCACCAGTGCGGATGGCACCTACGTGAGCGACTGGGTGTTCACCCCGGGATCCGGGGATCTCGACGAGTGCAATGGGGCATTCGTCGACGGCGAGTACGTGTACTTCATCACCAACGACTACCCCTACATTCCTCCCTGCCTCATGGGTGAAGCGACCGCCGGAGCTGGCGGCCCTAGCGGCGCGGCACCAGGTGCCGGCCCCAAGTTCAACGAACTCGCCGCCGCACTCGGTGTCACCGTCGACGAGTTGCAAGCTGTTCTGCCGCCGCCCGGCGAGGCGCTCGACGACTCAGCCACAGCACTCGGAGTGACTGTCGAAGAACTCATCACCGCTCTCCCGACCCCGCCCCGCTGATCCGCTGGCGGTGGGCCATGACAAGGATGCCTTCCCATTCAGGAACCAACCAATCTTCTCCTTGGCTCGATTCGCCGAAGATCAACACTCGCTCCCATGCCACGCGCCCCAGTTCGGCCACGAAAACCGTGTGATCAGATCGCCAAATCGGTGTGACCAACGGCCGTGCCACACCGACATACGCACCACGCCAGGCCAAACGGATTTCTACTAATCCCCCTTCTTAGGCAAGTTACGTTTGGCGAGCACTGCGATCGGCCATCAGCGAGTAGCTGGGGCGATCATTCTCCTGGGTTGGACGCCTGGGTCCCGGTGTTTTGCTGCAGACAAGTGGCGAGAACGCGCTTCAACCTCAAGGTCGACCGGAAAGGGCCGTGCCCGCTTCAACGGTAATAGAGCGGCGTGAGTTGCTGCCCGGCGGGCGGTTGATTACCGAGTGTGGCAGGGTGGCGATGTGTTGCTTCTCCTGCGCCATGGTCAGACGTCAGCGAACGCTGAAGGCCGGCTTCAGGGTGGCTCCGACATTTCCCTTGATGAGATCGGTGAGGGTCAGGCCCGCTCGATCGGTCAACATATTTCTGACCGGTGGGCCATTGATCGGGTTGTAACAAGCTCAAAGCGGCGTGCTCAGGAGACGGCAAACCTCGCCGGATTCGGGGAGCACGAAACAGTTATCGATAATCGTTGGACCGAAATTGACTTTGGTGAGTTTGAGGACGCAAGTGTTGGAGGAGCTGTCGCCACGCTGAGCACACTTTGGCGGTCAGACCTCGAGTATGTCCCACCGGGTGGGGAGTCACTTGCTGCCTTGCATCGGCGGGTTGCAGCGGCAACGGAGGAGCTGATCCAAGAGGCTCGGCACAGCAATATCCTGGTGGTGACACATGCAACGCCGATTAAGTCGGCGATTATCTGGGCAACCCAGGGTCCGCCCTCAATGATTATGAATCTTTGGGTCACGCCAGGAGCTTTGTCAGTGCTGGGTCATCAGCACGACAATGTTGTGCTTCGGCAATTCAACCGCAGCTCGAACTAGCGGGCCATCTATTTTGCAGTCCACCGCTCTTGAAGCGTGGCAAAAACACCCTGGTCCCATGAGAATTCGACCATGTTCCCGTCGGGGTCGCGCAGCATCGTGATGAAGCCGATCGGCGGTGGCATCATCGTTGGAGGCATGCCCAGACATCCTCCGGCGGCTCCCTTTGCAGCAGCGTCTTCGACAGCTTCACGGGTGGGCAGCTCCATGCCGAGGTGTGCAAATGGCGCGAGTGTCGCCAAAGGACTCCCGGCAAAGGGGTCTGAACCTTCAAAGAATTGGGCGAGAACAAGGATGAACGGATTGTTGGTTTCGCCCTCCATTCCGAGCCAGGCGCCGTAACCCATCTCATCTTCGCGTCGATCAATGAGGCAGAGGGGGGTGTATTCGGTGTACCACGCAATAGTGGCATCAATGTCCTTGACCCGAAGCGCGATGTGGGTCCAGCGGGGTTCGGTTGGGTGGAGCTCATAGGTCGCCATAGTCAGAAGGTAGCAGACTGGTCCGATGGTCAGACCGCGAGTCAGCGTGTCCGAGCGCGTCTGGTATGTTGGTAGGACCAGAACCCCATGTAGTCATCCACGCCGAGAGCGAGGAGTGTTGATGTCTGAAGAGCCGTTTGCGCCAATTTCCCGAACCACGGTGAGTTCGCAAATCCGGGCCCAGCTTCTAGAACGCGTCACCACCGGCGAACTCGCCCCTGGCTCACCGATGCCCTCTGAGCGCGAACTGAGCGAACGGTTTGGAGTCGCTCGAACTTCGGTTCGTGAAGCAATGCAAGGACTTGTATCGATGGGGGTCGTGGAGCGGCGCGGGAATCGGTCCCATGTTGCCGAGCACTTGCCGGAAATTGTCTTCGATCCTGCCGGTGAGGGAAAATCCTTTGTCTCTGGCCTGTTTGAGACGCGGCTCGTGCTCGAGGTCCCTCTGTTCGAGTTGGCCACCGAACGCGCCTCGGCCGAAGAGCGAGCGCACGTAGCGGTTCTAGCCAAGCGGTTCGACGATTTGCTCGACCTCGCCGGATTCCGACGACTGGATCGCGAATTCCACACGACCATTGCAGCGTGTTGTGGCAACCCGCTCCTCATTGAGCTGTACGGCAAGGTTCTTGATCGGCTTTTCCGCTCCGGGGAATTCTCGGCATTGCTTACGGCAGAAGACAATCGGTCAGAAGTCGACCGAATTATCGAGAAATCGTCAGCAGCGCATCGTGAGATCGCCGACACGTTCGTTTCTGGCGACGTTAAAGCGATGGGCGAAGCAGCCCGCCGCCACCTCCGTGAGGTCGAACGATCGATGGTCTACGAGCTCGACTAGCTAGCTGGTTGACCCGATACACCAAAGGCAGCGAGCGCCGTTTGCGCCTCGCCACTTACCTGGGTGAGAAATGCAGCACTGTCCCAATAGTCGGTGCGATGGGTGATGAGACCGTTAACGATCCGCAGGCGCTGAGCACCGCGGATAACGAACGAGGCCGTGGATTTCCAGCTTGCGCGCATTGTGTAAAAGACGGCAACGTCGGAGCCATCAGTCACGAGATATTCAATCTCGTACTGAAGCCCCGCCATGTCGCTAAGGAAACCGACCAAGCGTGCTGCATACTCGGTTCGCCCTAAGCAGCCGGTGCCGAGCGCGGCTGTGTGTTCGTTGATGAAGTCTGGAGAAACGTGGGCAGAAATCATTTTGGGATCTGCGGTCGCAAAGGAGGCGAAATAGCTTTCGGCGACAGCCCGCGCTTGCGATTGTTGACTGGATTCGGCCACGTCCCTCACTATAGAGTGCTCACTGGTCAGTTGGTCTGACCACCTATGGCAGAGTGTTGTGAGGGCCTTTCGATGACAAGCTTCGTGCACCGGCCGGCTCTGCAAGGCGCGTGGTTTCCCGTCGCCGAAGTCGCCGATCTTGGTGTGTCGCCTCTTGCAGTGACACTGCTCGGGGAGCGTTTGGTGATTTGGCGGGGGAGTGATGGTGTTCTTGTCGTTGCCCTCGATTCTTGCCCCCATCGTGAGGCGCCACTTTCGATCGGCACGCTCATTGATGGCGAGCTGAGCTGCGCGTATCACGGCTGGAAGTTCAGCGCGGAGGGCCGATGTGTATTGGTCCCTTCGTCGGGCACGGATGCCCCGGTTGCGCGCGCCGCCCATCTTTCTTGTCGTCGTGTCGAGGAGCGCTACGGACTCATCTGGGTTTGTCCCGGACAACCGACTGGCGCGATCCCGAAGATCGTTCAGGACGACGACTCATCGTTTCGTCGGCTCAATAGTGGTGTCGAGGAGTGGGAGGTCTCCACGCCACGACTTGTTGACAACTTCATGGATTTCAGTCACTTCCCGTGGGTTCACACCGGCACCTTTGGGGCCGGGCAGAATCCTGAGGTCCCGAAGCTAGATCTCGGCCAACTCGATGACGACTTCTTTGGCTACGTCTACGAGGTTGACGCAGCGAATCCTGATGAAGCGTCGGCGGTGAGTGGCAGCGACGACGACGTCGTGCACCGTGTAATGACCACTGGATTCTCGCTCCCATTCATTGTGCGTAGCACGATTCGGTATGACGATGGCCTCCAACACATACTTTTACTGTGCAGCACCCCAATCGACGATCTGCGGTCGTATTTCACATTCGTGGTATGGCGAAACGACGATCATTCTGTCGACCCGGAGGAGATCATTGCCTTCGATCGCGCCATCGGCGCCGAAGATAAAGCGATGCTCGAACAGGTGCCAGGCACGCTACCTCTGGAGCGGACGGGGCTCACTAGCGTGCAGTCCGACAAGCCGTCGGTTGAATGGCGGCGCCGCTTTGCTGAATTGATCGAGGTGAGAGACTGATGCCTTTCTGGTATGGTCTGACCATCAGTCCACGTAACTCATCCTTTGAAGAGAGCTACCAGTGAGCATTACCGGAATGAACCACGCGGTGCTCTACGTACGCGATAGCGACGCTCACAAAGCGTTCTATGAGGACCTGCTTGGGTTTCGGACAATGATCCATGTCCCTGGCCAACTCGCCTTTCTCCAAGCGCCGAACTCCGAAAACCATCACGACATTGCCTTCTTTACCGTAGGCAGCGGGGCGGGGCCGTCCGTGGCCGGCAAACAAACCGTTGGCATGTACCACCTCGCCTGGGAGGTCGCGACCCTGCCTGAGCTTGCCGAGATGCGCGACCGACTTCAAGCCGCGGGGGTACTTAAGGGCGCCTCGGACCACGGTGTCAACAAAAGCCTCTACTGCATGGATCCTGACGGGTTGGAATTCGAGGTGATGTGGCTAGTGCCACCCGACCGTTGGGGGGCCGACGCCCACGAAGCGATCGTTCGTCCGCTTGACCTCGACGCTGACCTCGTTCGCTTCGCCGACCTTGTAGACAACCAATCATGATCCCCCATCTGCGTTGAAGGACTTACTATGAATCTTGCCAATCAGTTCTGCCACTTCTTTGACGACGACGAATTCAACGAGACTGATCGTCCCGGCTTTCGTCGGCGGGTGATCACCGGTGAGAACTTACAATTGTGTTTTTGGCGAATTGCCGGTGGGGTAACTGGCTCGTTCATGCATAAGCATGACGAACACGAGCAGCTTGGGGTTATTGTGCGCGGTGCCCTGGATTTCCGTATCAGTGAGAACATCGACACACCTGAACGTGAAGTCATCGGCACTCATCAGGCGTACCTCGCCCCTGAGGGGGTCTGGCACGGAGACAGCATCTTCGTCGGTGACGACGAATTCAACGAATGCTGGATTCTCGACGTGTTTAGTCCCCCCCGTGATGACCTGAGGGAAGGCTGATGGCTGACTGGAGACTCGCCGTCGATATCGGCGGAACGTTTACCGACGTTGTGCTTCTCGACGCAGAGTCGGGCCGGGTCGTGGTCGACAAGACGCTGACGACACCGAGCGAGCCCCTCGTCGGAGTCCGGACCGGAGTCACCCGACTCCTGGCCAAGGCCGGCGTGCATCCGGGCGACATCACAGCCCCGATCGTGCACGCCACCACCTTGATTACGAACGCGCTTATCGAGGGCAAGACCGGTCGCGCCGCGCTGGTAACCACTAAAGGTTTCGGCGACACCTTGCTGATCCGCGATGAGCATCGTTACGACATGTACGACCTGCAGATCGAGTTTCCGGCCCCGCCAATTCCGCGAGATCTCACGTTCGAACTCGAGGAGCGGGTTGGCGCAAAAGGCAAGGTTCTTGCCGACCCGACCGAAGCCGATCTTGAGACGCTCACGGCGCAACTTCGGACCGCTGACGTCGAGGCAGTCGCCGTCTGTCTCCTAAATTCCTATGTGAACTCGGCCAATGAAGAGAAGGTTGCCTCACATTTGCGGGCGAACCTTGGCGTTCCGGTCTGCATCTCTGCGGAGATCTCGCCCCAGATCCGCGAGTACCCCCGCATGGTCACCACCTCGTGCAACGCGGCAACGATGCCTGTCATTGGCCCATATCTTGACGAGCTTCAGAAGTGGCTTGCAGCAGAGGGCTTTGGCGGTGCTGTCCTCATGATGTTGTCTAACGGTGGAGTTGTTTCTGCGGACGACGCGGCGGTCGGTCCGATTCGTCTTGTGGAATCGGGTCCTGCGGCCGGTGCACTGGCGGGCAGCTGGTTCGCCAAACGTCTCAATATCGATCGTCTGTTGTGCTTTGACATGGGTGGGACCACCGCCAAGGCCTGCCTGATCGAGTTCGGCGAACCGGAACTTACCAACACCTTCGAAGTCGCCCGTGCGTATCGGTTCAAGAAAGGTTCTGGCTTCCCTGTGTCGGTTCCGTCCGTCGATCTTGTCGAAATCGGCGCCGGTGGTGGCAGTCTTGCCCGCGTCGATCAGTTCGGTCTGCTGAAGGTTGGGCCCGAGTCCGCAGGTGCTGACCCTGGACCGGCCAGTTATGGCCAGGGTGGCACCGTTCCCGCGGTTACCGATTCCGATGTCTTGCTCGGGCTGCTTGACCCAGCAGCTTTCCTTGGTGGCGATATGCCGCTCGATGCCTCGCTGGCCGCCGCAGCTGCCCAGACTGTGGCCGACGGACTTGGCCTTGAGATGATCGACACTGCGGCAGGCGTGCACGAGGTTGTGAATCAGAACATGGCGGCGGCTGCGAGTATGCACGGCGTTGAAATGGGCGTCGATCTGCGCGGGATCCCGCTCATTGCGTTTGGTGGAGCGGGTCCGGTTCACGCCTGTGGCGTCGCCGAACTGCTCGAATCCGATCAGGTCATCTTCCCGGTCAACGCCAGCGTCCTTTCGGCGTTCGGTACACTGGTGTCTCCCGTACGCATCGACCTAGCCCGGTCCATGCCTCGGTTGATCAAGTCGGTTGAAGCGACCGAACGTGACGATCTTCTCGATTCCCTTCGAGCCGAGGGCCGCCGGGTCCTTCAAGCCGCCGGTGTCCCCAACGGGGCCATCGTGTTTCGGTACGGCGTCGACGCCCGTTACGCCGGTCAGGGCAACGAGATTACGATCTGGGTGGGGGAGGGCGACTCGTGGCCGTCGTCCGCCGCTGAGGTCACCGCAGCATTCGAGTCCGAGTACCGGCGCATTTACGGCATGGCGATCCCCGACGTCGAGGTCGAAGCAATCACTTGGCGTCTGTCGGCATCGGCAACAACCTCCGTGGTGGAGCCCGACGATTCCATCGAGCCGGCCTCAGGTGAACTCAAACCAACGTCGACTCGACCCATGATCTTTGGTCGAGGTATGGCGCCAGTCGTTGCGCCGGTCTACGACCGCAGCACGCTCGGTGCAGGCTCGACCTTCGACGGACCAGCTGTCGTAGAAGAAAGAGAAACGACATCGGTCATCCGCCCGGGATGGTCGGTCGAGGTGGCGCCGGACGGCAGCCTCATCGCAACGAGGGAGCAATCGTGACTCTTGTGGAAACGGCCGATGCCGGCTTTGATCCAATCCAGCTCGAAATTCTCTGGCAGTCGCTTATTTCCACTGTCAACGAGCAGGCTCGAGCACTACAGCGTTCCGCCTTCTCGCCGATCGTTCGTGAGGCCGGTGATCTCGCCAATGCGGTGTTTGATCGTCGAGGTCGAATGGTTGCGCAGGCTGTCACCGGCACGCCGGGACATATCAACTCGCTTGCGATCGGCGCGTCGAAAATGCTCGACGAGTACCCAGTCGAAACGATCGAACCTGGCGATGTGCTCATCACGAATGATCCCTACAAGACCGCTGGCCAGCTGCTTGATGTCACGGTCTTGGTGCCGGCGTGGCGCAATGGGCAGATCATTGCCTTCTTTGGTTCAACCATTCACCACACCGACGTAGGCGGCTATGGCATCGGCGCCGGCGGACGCGACGTGTTCGAAGAGGGTCTCTGGATCCCGATCTGCAAGCTCATGAAGAAGGGCGAACGGAATGAGGATGTATGGAAGTTCATCCTCTGCAATGTCCGCCAACCCGACCATATGGCGGGTGACCTCCACGCTCAGATGGCTAGTGGCGAGGTGGGTGCTCAGCGGTTGTCGACCCTTTGCGACGCGCACGGACTGGCCGATATTGAAGGATTGGCTGACGAAATCATTACGCGCTCCGAGGAGGCAACCCGAGAGAGCATTCGGGAGCTGCCAAGCGGGACCTACGACGCGAGCGCAGTCCTTGACCTCGCCGACGGCAGCAAGATTGACATTGTGTGCGCTCTTACTGTTGATGCAGACGCAGGTGAGATAACGGTCGACTACGACGGCACGTCGGAAGCCTCACCGTGGGGCATCAACGTAGTCATGAACTACACACACGCATACACGACGTTCACCGTGCGCTCTGTCCTCAATCCCGATATCCCAAACAATCACGGGAGTCTTACGCCCATCTTGGTCAAAGCTCCTGAGGGTTCGATCGTTAACGCCGTGAGCCCGCAGCCCGGCACCGCTCGACACGTGGTGGGAATGTTCCTTCCGAACGCCTTACTTAAGGCGCTCGCTCAGGTCCGGCCCGAAGCTGCGATGGCGGAAGGCTCTGGAGCAGTCTGGACTATGCAGGTCAACGGCAACCACCCTGATGGCAGTCCGTTCATCACCGCGATGTTTACCTATGCCGGTGGTGTGGGCGCAAGGGCTAACAAGCCTGGGTTGAGTGCGTGTTCGTACCCCACGGGCGTCTCCGCAGTGCCCATCGAGGTGGTCGAAGCTTCCGCCCCGATCCGGTTCCATGAGAAATCGCTGCGGCTCGGATCTGGCGGAAACGGTGCGCAGATCGGTGGTTTGGGTCAGGCCATTGAGTTCTCCGTTGATACCGACCGCGCATGGCAACTAAATGCGGTTACCAGTCGACTTGCGGATCCGCCCCTTGGGGTGTTTGGTGGCGAACCGGGCGAATCGGGCAGCTTCAAGGTCAATGGGGAAGCCGTCAAGACGCAGGCTCGGATCAGCTTGACCAACGATGACGTTGTCCGGCTAGAACTTCCCGGCGGCGGCGGATACGGATCGCCTGACTAGCGATGGCTAGCTGGACCGACCCGACGACGTTTGCCCAGGTATGGGCCACCGCTGTCGCTTCGCGTCCTAACAAGACGTTTCTGATTTTCGAATCCCCCGAGGGGCATGTCACCACTTGGACGTACCGCGAGTTCGACTCTGTTGTTGCTCGGATGGCGACCGAACTCACACGTCATGAGGTTCGTCGGGGCGCTTCAGTCCATCTCGCGCTGACAAACTCGCCGACGTTCGTTGCTGTGTGGCTGGCGACGATGCGCCTTGGCGGTTGGATCGTTGCGTCCGACCCGATGGGCCGAGTCGATGAGTTGGCCGAGCACATCAAGCGGACTGCGCCAGTTGTGGGGTTTTTCGGCCACGAGCGCGTGGACGCGTATCCCGAGGCCAGTTGCGAGCACGCCCGCTTCTCAATCGACGAGACCGACGCTGATTTTTCCTGGCTTCCCGCAGAGTCGTTCACCGACTGGCCGATTCTGGCCCCGCGCGACCGTGCCGCAGTGATGTTCACGAGCGGGACTACCGGGCGGCCAAAAGGGGTCGAGATCACCCAGGCCAACTATTCGTTTGCAGGCAAGATCATGGCCGAAGCATGCGAGCTCACCGCAGCCGACCGTCATCTAGTGGTGCTCCCACTGTTCCACGCCAACGCTCAGTATTACTCGTTGGCCTCAACGGTTTGGGCTGGCGCGTCGGTTGCGCTCATGCCGAGTTTCTCGGCCAGCGGGTTCCTTCCGCAGGCGGCCCGCCACGGCGCGACGTGTGCATCGCTCTTTGCGGCCCCGATTCGGATGGTCTTGGCGCGCGGTGGCCCGGTCGATGGTTTGCGACTCCGACATTGCTGGTTCGCCCAAAACCTCGGTGCCGAGCAATACGCCACTGTCGTCGATTGGTTCGGCTGCCAGCCCCGTCAGCTCTACGGTATGACCGAGACGATCCCCGCCGTTCTTACTGACGAAGCCGACGCCCCGCTGCACGATGTGATGGGGTACGTCACTCGTGGCTGTGAGGTCGAACTGCACGACGCAGACGGACAGATCGTGCCTGATGGTGAGGTCGGTGAGGTCGTTGTGCGCGGCGAGCGCGGGATTACCCTCTTCGCTGGGTACCTTGACGAGCCCGAGACCACCGCTGCCAACTTCCGAGACGGCTGGTTTCTCACCGGTGATAGGGCCTCGTGCGATGCGGGCCGCTTCGCCTTCGATGGCCGTCGATCTGACGTACTGAAGGTAGCAGGCGAGAACGTCTCCACCGTGGAGGTTGAAGCCGTCCTGACTGCCCATCCTCAGGTATTAGAGGCGTCGGTGGTCGGTGCCCCCGACCTGATTCGCGACGAAGTGCCGATTGCATATGTGGTTGCCGCCGATACCGCCAACCCTCCAAACATCGACGATCTTGCTGATTGGTGCCGCGCTCGCCTGGCCAAGGCAAAGCAACCGCGGGAATTCAGCTTGCTCGAAGAACTCCCCCGCACAAGCGTGGGGAAAATCCGCAAATTCGTTCTGAAAGAAGAGGCCGCCACTCTATGAGCAAGCTTCACGATGATCTCTTTTCGAGTCTCGATGCGTCGGTTGAGGATGTCGCCTACGCATCGACGTTGCCGCCGGAGATCTACACGTCGCCTGAGTTTCTGAACTTCGAAGCGGAAGCCCTCTATATGAAGGAGTGGTTGTGTGTGGGTCGTTCGGAACGCATTCCCGAGGCCGGCGATTGGTTCACCGTCACGATGGTGGACGAGCCGATCATCGTTGCTCGCAATAAGGAGGGGGAGGTCCGGGCGATGTCGGCGGTTTGTCAGCACCGTGCGATGCAGGTCTGTGAGGGCGAGGGCAACAACACCACGTTCAAATGTCCTTATCACCACTGGATCTATGGACTAGACGGACGCCTGCTTGGTGCCCCAGCGATGGAGCGAACAGAGGCATTCAAAAAAGCCGACTTTGGACTACCTCAACTCCGGGTCGAGGAATGGCAAGGGTTTGTTTTCGTCAACTTCGATCCCGATGCCAAGGCGTTGGCGCCCACGCTCGAGCGCTACACGCCGTTTCTCAAGAACTACGACCTCGCTAATGCCGTGTGCCCCGGCACGTTCACGCTCGAGGACATGCCGTGGAACTGGAAGGTGATGTTCGAGAACTTTAACGATGGGTATCACGCCAATCGACTGCATCAGTTCGTTCAGGACTTCTGTCCTTCGGACATGTCGGGCTTTCCCGTTCCCTGGGAGGATGACTCAAACGTCGTCTTCCGCACCGCTGGCTACACCCATATTGACGGTGGCTTCAATCCCACCCATCGCGTCATTATGGATGTTTTCCCTGAACTAACCGAGGAAGAACGAACCCGATCTACGTTCGCCCTCATGCCTCCTACGCTTTGTCTCGGGACTGCACCTGATCAGTGCTTCTTTTTCCTGATCCGGCCCACCGGTCCAGAGACAATTGACGTTGAGATCGGCTACATCTTTCACCCCTCAGCGCTTGAAGATCCCCTCTTTGAGGAGAAGATGGCCCTTTCTGATGCCGGCGTTCAGGTTTTCGTCCAGCAGGACCAAGACGCAACCACCAAAGTGCAGCAAGGGTTGCGTTCCCGCTTCGCCCCACGCGGCCGCTACTCATGGCAAGAAGAAAGCCATATCCAGTTCAACCGCTGGCTTGTCCAGCGGTACCAGCGGCATTGGAAGGCAGCAGAATGAGGCACCGCTGCGCCCAAGATCTCATACAGCAAGACCACAATCATCAACTTGGTCTTCGGACCACACTGGAGGGACACCATGAGTAAGAGACTGATCAGGATGCTGGCGTTATTGCTGGCTTTCTCGATGGTTGCCGCAGCATGCGGTGACGATGACGAACCGGTAGCTGCGGTCGCAAGTGACGACGTTGACGACGTTGACGACGCAGTTGAAGGCGATGACGCTGACGACGCAGCTGGAAGCGAAGATACTGGCGATGCGCCTGAAGGCGATGACATGGCCGACGAAGAGCCTGAGCCCGAGGTTGATGCGATCGTTGAGGCGTTCGATAGCAACGGCGACGGCACCGTCACCATTGGTGTGGCCGCTGCCGGTCCCCGTGACGACAACGGCTACTACCAGTCGCTCGTCAACTTCGCCGAGGAGTACTCGGCCGAGAATGGCTTTGCCGCACCAATCGTGAGCGACAACATCGGCCCAGCCGAAGCTGCTCAGGCGCTTTCCGATCTCGCCCAGCAAGGGGTCGACATCTTGATGGTTGGCGCGAGTGAGATTGCCGAGCCTCTCGCTGATCTCACCGAGCAGTATCCGGACATCTTCTGGTATTGCAACTGTGGTGCTGGCTTCGCTGAACTTCCAGGCCTTGCACAGGCAACCGACTGGGGTGCGGCGATTCACTTCACCGCCGGTGTGGCGATGGGTGGCGTTCTCCAAGACCAAGGGAGCACCACGGCAGTGTTCCTTGGCTGCTGCGACATCAACTTCGAGCGTGAGGCGTACGACGCCGTGGTCTACGGTCTGCAGGCTGTCGACCCGTCATTCACGATGGAATACGTGGGTACGGGTGACTTCCCGTTCGATTTCGATAACGCGGCGAACGCCACGGCGGCGCTCACCAACGCTCAGGCAAATGGTGCAACGCTCGTCTATGCCTATTTGGGTGGCGCACTTGATCCGGTCGGACAGTTGGGGAGTGATGAGGGTATGGCTGTGTTTGCGGCCGGCCCCGCTGACGTCTGCGATCGCGACATTTCTTGGACGGGTGGCGTGGTGTTCGATGGCGGTGTCTACGCCTCGCAGGCGCTTCGCCTGATTATCGACGGTGAGCTTGCTGAAGGCTCGACTTACCAGTTCCCAACTGAAGTAGGCCTCAACGGCGGCGTTCTTTGCGATGGTTCTGCCGATGCCCAGGCGATGATCACGGAGGCCTTCGGTCTCCTGGCCTCCTTTGATGAGGATTTATATAACGACCTCGGCGCAATCTCTGGTGCGGCATACGCCGGCTCGTGACAGGCGAGGAATTCGTTTCCGCAGGGGCGGGTGAGGCTTTGGCCTCGCCCGCCCCTGCGGTGCGTCTGTCGGGAATTACGAAACGGTTTGGTTCGGTTGTCGCCTGCGACGAGGTTGACCTCGCTCTTGAACGCGGCCGGATTCACGGCATTCTCGGTGAGAACGGCGCTGGCAAGTCAACCTTGATGAAGATCTTGATTGGGCTCGTCTTGCCCGATGCCGGATCGATCTCGATCGATGGTGTCCATCAACAAATCCATGACCCGCTGGTGGCTGCTGATCTCGGTATCGGCATGGTGCACCAGCACTTCAGTCTGGTGGAGCCCCTCACGGTGTGGGAGAACGTGACGCTCGGCGAAGTGGGGCGGCTCGACCCAGAGTCGGTAAGGAACCGGGTTGGCGAGATCGCAGAGCAGTACGGTTTGGTAATCGATCCAGATGCGCGTGTCGGTGACCTTACTGCCGGTCTCCGACAGCGGGTTGAGATCATCAAATGCCTCCGTCGTGATCCCAGCATCGTCATCTTCGACGAGCCGACCTCGGTACTCACCCCGGAAGAATCTGTGCAGCTCTTCGACTCACTTCGCAACGTTGTTGCGGCTGAGGGTCGCACCGTCGTGCTGGTCAGCCACAAACTTGACGAAGTGCTGCATGCCACCGACGACATTGCGATCATGCGACAAGGATCTGTCGTGGACCGACAGTCGGCCGCGGAAACCGACGCCCCCTCCCTCGCCCGAGCGATGGTGGGCCGGGAAGTCAGCTTGCGGTCCGAACGAGCTGCGCTTGGCCTGCTCGACGACGAACTGGCCGCGGCACGGATGAACCAGGCCACCATGAATCGTGCCGACCCTATCCTTCGCGTCCGGAACGTTTCGGCTTCGGGGGCGGGCGGCGTCACTCTGCTCAATGACCTGTCGCTTGATCTCGCTCCCGGCGAGATCGTCGGCATCGCCGGGGTTGAGGGGAACGGCCAGCGCCACCTGAGCGATCTGCTGTCGAGCCTGCTGCCTTTGGCGGAGGGTTCGGTGGAGATGAACGGCCAGACGATCCCGACCGGACGTTCTGGAGCGATGGCGCGGGCCGGGATTGCAGTCATTCCTGAGGACCGACACGACAGTGGCATCGTGCTAGAGATGACGGTCGCAGAGAACTTGGTCTTGTTTGATCAGTCACGGGTGGCTCGCCACCGCATGCTCGACCGCGGCGAGCTCGACAACTTTGCGCGAGAAGTGATCAAGAAGTTCAGTATTGCCTGCACGGGTCCCGATGCACCGATGTGGGCCCTGTCCGGTGGCAACCAGCAGCGCGTTGTTCTCGCCCGCGAACTTGCCAAGCGGCCACAGGTGCTGGTGGCGGCGCAACCGACCAGAGGCCTTGATGTTGGGGCGATCGAGTACATGGGTGAAAGACTCGAAGAAGCAGCCGGTGATGGGGTCGGTGTGCTCTTGATCTCTAGTGAACTCGAAGAGATTCTCGACCTTTCGCACCGAATCCTTGTCATGCATTCCGGGCGGGTTGCCGGCGAAATGGGTCGTGCCGATGTTGACATCGAACGTTTGGGCTTGCTTATGGGAGGCGCAGTCGCGTGACCGCTCCCTTTGCAACCCAAACCTCCCAAGCCCGAGCGGGCGAGTGGTTCGTCCTGTACGGCCTCAGCGTGCTTGGTGCACTCCTGCTGTCAGCCCTGCTGGTTGAGGCTACTGACGGAGACTGGCGCCCCGTCGTCAACGCACTGCTTGATGGCAGTGTGCGCGGTAAGGGCCGATGGGGCGAGACCCTCGGCGCCGCAGGGCCGCTGCTGATCGTTGCCCTCGGCACCGTCATCTCGGGCCGAGCAGGTTTGGTCAATATTGGTCAGGAAGGTCAGCTCTTCGTTGGTGCAGCGTTTGCGACGTACCTCGGTTTTGTCATTGGTGGGCCTGGGCCGCTGAATGTTGTGCTGATTTTGTTCTTTGGGGCAACCGGCGGGGCGCTGTGGGCTGGGATCGCAGCCCTGCTTCGCTACTGGCGTGGCGTGCCCGAGGTCCTGTCGACGCTCCTTCTGGTCACTGTCGGGGCCCAGCTCGTGGCGTATGGCCTCCGTTACGACTGGCTCCTCTTGGCCCCGGAAGGAGATCGCGGCAATCGAAACCAGGTTAGTGAGCAGCTAGCGGACGACAATCGACTCCCTCGTCCGGACCTCTTCGGCAACGAGTTTCCGATCACGGTGTACATAGCGATCTCCCTCGCAGTAGTTGTTTCGATTGTTATGGCCCGATCCGTGTGGGGCTTTCGCATCCGCATGTTGGGCCGCAACCCCCGCGTTGCTCAGGTCTCTGGCGTGTCGGGTACTCACTACGGGGCAACAGCGCTCATGCTGAGCGGCGGCTTCGCCGGACTTGCCGGAGCGTGCATGCTCACCGGTGGGGCGTTTGCCTTTGGTAACTATCAACTGGTTCCGGGCTTCTCGGCCAACATTGGCTGGACGGGGCTTCTGGTTGCCCTCGTCGCTCGAGAGAAAGCCCTGATAGCGATCCCAATTGCGTTTGTGTTTGCTGGACTTCGCACTGGCTCGAGCTTCGTTGGCAGCACAGGAGTTGAGGGACGCGTCACAGATGTCATCCAGGGGTTGCTGGTGCTGGCATTGTTGGTTCCACCGGCCGTTATGTTCTTCCGAGATCGCCATCGTGCTCGCGTCGCAGCCATGGGGCGGGTGTAGCCAATGGATGCATTCTTCTCCGCGGCGTGGGACGTCATGTCGAGTGACTCCACCTATCTCAATACAGCGCTCTTTGCAGCGTTCTTGGCCTTTGCAGCATCGGGCGAATGGGTTGCTGAACGAGCTGGGACGCTCAACATCTCAGTCGAAGGCATGCTCTTGGCTGGCGCATTCACCAGCGCAGTGGGCTTCGACATCACGGGATCGATCGCGATCGGCATGGCGTCTGGGCTCGTCGGCGGTCTCGTCATTGCAGGGATTCAAGCCGAGATGAGTCACCGGCTGGCAGCGGACCAGTTTGTGGTCGGTCTCACGCTCAACATCTTGGTGTTTGGCCTCGCCGGGTTCCTCGACAACGAGATCCAGCCAGAAACGAAGCTGGCTCACCGATTCGATATCCCCCTACTCAGCGACCTTCCGCTGATTGGTCAAGCGCTCTTCGGGCAGCGTTGGCCGTTCTACATCCTTTATGTACTGCTCCCGTTCACTTGGTGGCTCGTGTTTCGCACGCGCTGGGGGCTAGAGCTACGCGCCGCAGGTGAAAATCCCCAGTCCGCAGATGTCTCCGGTATCAACGTGAACCGGCGTCGCCGACAGAGTATTTACTACGCCGGTTTCACCGCCGGCCTTGGCGGTGGCTTCTTGATCCTGGCCCAGATTGGTCAATTCGAGGACTCGCACGTGGGTGGTCGGGGGTTTATTGCGATTGCTGCAGTGATCTTTGGTGGCTGGACGCTGCGCGGCACTATCGCCGGGTGTGTCTTATTTGCGTTCGCGCTTGCATCGCGTTTGTCGATTCAGGGTCTCGGCTACGACGTCAACAGCGAGTTACTGCAATCGGCGCCGTTCGTGGTCACGATCCTCGGAATGGCGATATTTGCCCATCGAGTGCGGCCTCCCGCTTCCTTGGCGCAACCGTTTGTGCGAGGGTTGAAGTAGCCGATGCAGTATCGCCCGCTCGGCCATACTGGTATCCAGATCAGCGCCTTCGGCCCGGGGTCGGTGGTCCGTGGTACGCGGGGTGCTGTTGGTATCGATGAATGCAAGCGGTTGGTGAGCAGGGCCCTTCACGAAGGAGTTAATCTTGTCGGCGCCGCCGAGGTGCTTGGAGGTGTCGACAACGAAATGCTCGTCGGCAGAGCGCTTGTTGCTCTTTGTGACGGATGCGGCAATGTCGCTGACCTCAACGGTCCTGGTCGGGAACAGTACCCGCCCCGAGATCTCCGGCACTTCGTTGCAGCCTCGCACCGGAGAGCGGCGCAACAGCCTGGTCTTGGGGGTTGATGTGGTGCTTGAGGAGAACACGCTTGATGCCATCACCCAGGTTTTCGCGCCTGGCTTCATGCTCGATCAAACCGATGCCCGTTGGAAACCCCTTGGGCTGGCGGTAACCAAATGACGACGGAGGTAATCCATTGAAAGCCATGCTTTACACCGAGACCGGCGGACCTGAGGTCTTGCAGCACATCGATATCGAAGATCCGGAGCCGGGTGCGGCTGACGTGGTCGTTGATGTCGTCGCGACCTCGTTGAATCGGCTCGACGTTGTCCAGCGCAACGGCTGGTTCCAGATGCCAGGGTTCACGTATCCACACATTGCCGGCATGGATGTCGCTGGGGTTATCTCCGCAGTTGGCTCAGCGGTAACTGATGTGGCGGTTGGTGATCGTGTTGTCGTGGATCCGTCGCTCGCTGGAGTCGATGAGGGTTCGAAGCTTGCTGGGATGGGAGACCTCTATGGAGACCTCGGAATTATCGGCGGTACCGTTGCGGGCGGCTATGCGGAGAAGTGCCTTGTGCCTGCCAGCCATGTTTATGCGGTGCCTGACCACGTGTCGCTCGAACATGCAGCAGCGTTCCCGACATGCTTCCTTACTGCGGCACACGCGATCTTCGCGGTTGGACAGCTGACCGCAGGTGAAACGGTCATGATCCACGCAGCTGGTTCTGGGGTTTCGACTGCGGGAATACAACTTGCGAAAAATGCTGGCGCTACCGTGGTGGCGACCGCAGGGACCGATGAGAAGTGCGAACGGGCCCTCGCCCTCGGCGCAGACCATGCGTGCAACAACCGAACCGAGGATGTGGCCGGATTCGCGCGTCAGGTAACACAAGGCCAGGGAGTCGACATGGTTTTCGACCATGTCGGGACCGCCTTGTTCGGCCAGTCGTTATTTGGGATCGGCGTTCAGGGACGCCTCGTGAGTTGTGGAAATTCCTCGGGCGATGAGGCCTCGATCCCATCGCTTGGCTACCTGTTCCACTCGGGGATCAAGATCTTGGGCTCTGACCCGTACCGACCTGAGGAGTTTGGGCCGGTGTGGGACACCTTCTGCTCGGGTGCCTTTGATGTCGTGATCGACTCCGAGTTCGCGCTCGTTGATGCAGCCGAAGCCCAAAACAAGATGCTCTCAAACGACTTCTTCGGCAAGATCCTGTTGAGGCCTTAGGTCGATGTTTGAGCCGCGTGACGCTCCGTATCCGGAGCTCAAAAAGACCCACACCATGGCCCATACAGGGCGTCCCTGGACCGATTACAAACCGCCACCCGCTGCACCGGTCTGGGCTGCTATCGAGGGGCTTGGTCGCTATTACATCCTCGTGGCCGCGCTTGACCTCGACATTTTTGACACGTTGCAGCGGCTTGGTCCCTCGACAGTTGAATGTGTTGCGGCCGAGCTCGACGTCCCGATCAATCATCTGCGATCCCTGCTTGACGCAGTCGTCGCGCTCGATCTGCTGGACCAGTTCACCGATATCTACGAGCTCAACGACACCGCGGAGCGGTATCTCGTCTCCAATGGGCCGGCTACGATGGCTGAGCTGATTGCCGTCGCGCCTGGGCCTCACGAAAACTGGACGCGGCTCGCCGACACCGTGCGGAACGGACGCCCGGGGAGCCCTATTGAGGACGACCCGACGGCGTTTTATGTGCCGCTTGTCGAGGGCACGTTCACGACGATGTTCCGGTGTGCGACCCGAGCAGATCTCAAGATTCGATACTCAGCGATGCGTTCGCCTCGGATCCTCGACCTTGGCGCGGGAGGCGCGCCGTGGGGCATAGCGCTTCTAAACGGCTGTCCTGAAGGCACTGCGGTGATCAACGACCTTCCTGGCGTTATCGAGGTGGCCGACCGTAAGACAACTGAGCACGGTGTAGCCGATCGGTGCGAGTTCCGGCCGGGCGACTTTCACACCGTCGAGATTGAGCCGGAATCCTACGACATTGTGGTGCTCGGTCATGTTTGCCGAACCGAGGGTGAGGCCGGTGCTCAGCACCTCATAGAGCGGGCATTCGCCGCGCTCAAACCGGAGGGCCGACTGATATTGGCCGACTACTTCACGGACATCGAACGCAAGTTCAACCCTCACGCAGTCATCATGGGTGCAACGATGATGGCTAGTACCGAAAAGGGGTTCTGCTTCACTCACCAGCAGTTCTCTGACTGGCTGCGCACCACCGGATTTGGAGCACTGCGTTTGATTGAGCCAATTGGGTTCCAGCAGAGTTTCGTCGCAACGAAACCCCGCTGAACCGTCGGCTCAGATCTATTCGATCGTCCAGCCTTCGGGTAGTGGAATGTCACCCGTGGCCTGGTGGGTATCCTCGTCAGTTTCGGCATTGGGAAGGTGCTGCCAGAGCATGATCTGGTTACCCCAAGGATCGAGGAACGATGCGTTGCAGCCGCCGAACTCAGTCCAGTAATGCTCGCGCCACAGTTCCGTGCCGCCGAGGCGAGTAGCGGCTTCGAGGATCCGTTCGAAGGAGTCGTCTTCGCTGATAAGGATCCACGCGCGAATGGCACGTCCACCAGGGTTGAGATGGGTTGGCTCGGTGGGGTTGGGGTCCTTGCTGGGCCGCATGTTGGCGGCGTTGGAGATACCCATGTGGAGATTGCCGATTTCGCTTGGAGTGCCATCCTCGTTGAGGAAGTACTGGCCAGGAACGATTCGAGCGAACGTATCGGCGATGCGATCTTCTACCTCCCAGTTGAAGACCTCGGCGTAGAAGGCTCGAGCAGCATCGACGTCGTCGGTTGGGAAATCAACAAAGACGAGCACGTTTGGGTGTGGCATGGGTCCCCCCGGTAGCGGATTGCAATGAGATAGTAGCCGTGGTCTGATGGTCTTACCATTCGTTGCGACTTCCCTGCTGCTTCGAGAGATTCTGAGGAGAGCTGATGATTGAGAGCCCGATCCCACTTGACGCTCTTTTGCGGTCGAAGGGCGATCACTCGGAGTCGATTGGCTTACCGCCCGGAGTCTATTCCGACGCGAACTTCCATCTTTTCGAGATGGAGGCGGTCTTTGGTTCCGAGTGGCTCTGTGTCGGTCGCCAAGAGCAGATCCCTGAGCCCGGCGACTACCTCGCAGTCACCCGAGCGGGCGAGCCGCTCATCGTGGTACGCCTGGCCGACGGATCCATCAATGTGATGTCGTCGGTGTGCCAGCACCGCGCAATGTGTATCACGGCATCGGTCGAGCGAACCGAAGACGACATGCTCGACCCACCCGACCATGAGTCTGGCTCAGCCCGTACCTTCCGCTGCCCCTATCACTACTGGGTTTATGACCTTGAGGGGCAGCTCATAGGTGCACCTGAGATGGGGAGAACCGAGGGCTTCGACACGGCCGACGTGCAGCTGCCATCCCTGGTTGTCGAAGAATGGCAGGGCTTTATCTTCGCAAACTTCGACCCCGACGCCGCACCGCTTACACCCCGGCTTGGAAAACTTGATTACGTCTTGGCCAACTACGACGTGGCGAATCTCGTTACTGTCGACCCGTTCACAATTCCTGACGTTCCGTTCAACTGGAAAATCATGGTCGAGAACTTTATGGAGATGTACCACCAGAGTCGACTTCACCATGGAATTCATGACTTTGCGCCGTCGTCAGCTGCGTCGTACGCCGACTATCAAGCGGGCGACGCGGCCATGTACGGGGTCTGTGACACGGTCGAGCCTGATGGTGGTTTCAACCCGACATCAAAGGCCCTGTTCCCACCGTTCCCTGGATTATCGATTCAGGAACGTCAGCGCATCGTATTTGCCCTAGTCGCCCCGTCGCTGTTGATGGGTTTTCAAGCAGATTCCGCGTTCTGGTTCTACGTCGATCCCACGGGTCCGACCACTCATAATCTGAGCATGTCGTATCTCTTTCCTGCGTCGACGGTTGAGATGGAGAACTTTGGTGAAAAGCTGGAGGAAGCAATCGCAGGCGTTTCAACCTTCAACGTGCAGGACATGCCGACCAATGTTGCGACCCAGGTGGGAATGCAGTCACGATTCGCGCCGCGGGGACGCTATTCGTGGCAGGAGGGTGTTCTCGCCCAACTCAACACCTGGTTGGTCGAACGCTACGAAGCTGCCGTTATGTCGAACTAGCGAGCTCGCGGTGCTGGCGGCGCCATTCAACCGAGGCCTTGTCCGATTGCACGTCGACTAGGCCGCCGCGATCGAGCGAAAGTACGCCAGGAATATTCTCGAGCATCGCCTGATCTTCGAGGGCAACTTGCAGCTCGAAGTCGACGATCGATTGTCCGGTTTCGCGGACGTCGTCATTTCGCCACAGGATGAATGTGAAGTAGCTCCGAGTCGGGGTCATCGGGGCGGCTGTCATAAAGAGAACTTGTTCGATGCCGTTCTCGTACCGCATGGTGCTGCGGACGGAGTAGGGAAGCGCGAATCCAGTCGACATGTCGAGCCGGATGACGTCGTCGTCTTCGCCGGACATCGCCTTGGCTTCACCTTCGTTGTTGACGACAACGGAGTACTCGTAGCCGTGGAAGTTGTCGTCGAGTTGGGTGAGGCTGAAGTTCGGCACTTCCTGTTCCTGCTCGCGGCCGAAGGAGCCAGCGTGGGTATATGGGAAGTGGGCGACATCAAGCATATTGTCGATCATCCGTGTGGCTGCGCAGTTCCAGGTCTGCATGCCGGTGTTGAGTCGGGTGAAACTCGAATCACCCTCGACGCCGAGATAGGGCACCGGACTGATGGGCTCGCCGGGGCTCATCCACACCAATCCATAGTGCTCGGCAAGATGAAGAGACTGTAGGTGGGCGCCGGGTGGAATCGTGGCGTTCTTGCCCGACGAGGGAATGTCGACACACCGACCGTTGTCGCCAAACGACCAGCCGTGATAGGGGCATCTCAGACAACCGCCGTCCAACGTGCCGCGAGAAAGTCTGGCTTCGCGGTGGCTGCA
Organism: Acidimicrobiales bacterium; assembly: GCA_029247365.1. Taxonomy (GTDB): domain Bacteria; phylum Actinomycetota; class Acidimicrobiia; order Acidimicrobiales; family Aldehydirespiratoraceae; genus UBA11606. The sequence continues at coordinate 21,780 of JAQWLJ010000050.1, forward strand.
TTGGTCGAGTGCGGCCACCAGATTGCCATCGGGACCTCGCCACATGACGTAGTCCGTCTCGAGCAGCTGGATTGCTGCAGGACTGTCGCCGAGCTCGTCAACCGTGGCGACCGCATACCAGCAGTGCGCAAGCCCCGAAGTCGCTCTATTCTCTTGCATGGACTGATGGTCTTACCACACGGCGGCGCGCGCCGCCATGAAGCATAAGGGAGTTCCAGTGCCCGAGAACGTCGATCGGATCATGAAGGGGTGGTACGTCGTCACGATGAACGCCACCCGCGACATCATTCGCAACGGTGCCGTCGCGACTCGCGGCAACACGATCGTTGCGGTTGGGAAGGCTCGCGAAATCGAAGCGCAGTACACCGCGAAAGAGACCATTGGTGGCGACCGATTCGTGCTGACGCCCGGGATGATCAACTCGCATATCCATGTCACCGGTGAGCCGCTCACTCGTGGCTATGTTCCGGACGACACGCCGTTCGAAGAGAACGTGTTCATGTGGCTGTGCCCGTTGTATTCGGTCTACACCGCAGCTGAGGAGCGATTGTCGGGCCAGCTTGCGGCGGTCGAGATGCTCAAATCTGGGACCACAACATTCCTCGAAGCAGGCACCATTCGTTTCTTGGACGATGTGGTCGATGGCCTTAGCGAGGTCGGTATTCGGGGCCGGGTCGGCAACTGGATCTGGGACTTACCGCCGGAACCTGACGTCTACAAGCAAGACACCGATCAGGCGCTGGCGACGTTGCAGCGCCAGCTTGAGCACTACCCCGAAGGCGACGATCGGATCAGCGCATGGTCGTTGCTGGTTGGACATACCACCGCGTCAGACCCACTCTGGAAGGGAGCGCGCGAGCTTGCGACCGAACACGGGGTCGGCATGAGCTTTCACATGTCTCCCGCGAAACTCGACCCCGAAGGTTTTGTTGCAGAGTTCGGGCACCGGCCGATGGTCCACCTCGCCGAGCTCGGCGTGCTGGGTTCCGATGTCGCGATGACCCATTGTGTTCAGGTCGACGACAACGAGGTTGCGATTATGGCGGAGACTGGGGCTCATGTCGCTCACTGCCCCACTACCGCGTTGAAGGTCAGCTACGGGGTGACGCAAGTCGGAAAGATGCCGGAAATGGTGCAGGCCGGAATCAACCTCGGGATTGGGACCGACGGCAACAATGCGTCCAATTACTCCGACCTTATGCGGGCGTCGTATCTTGTCGCTGGCCTCTTCAAGGATGGGCGGCAGGATCCGCAGATGTTCCCTGCGGAGAAGGCCTTCGAGATGGCCACCGTTGGCGGCGCAGAACTTCTTCAAATGTCCGATCAGGTTGGTTCGCTTGAAGTAGGCAAGAAGGCCGACATCGTTATGCACGACACCGATCGGCCAGAATGGCGGCCCTTGCTAAACGTTATGAATCAGCTGGTGTGGTCAGCTGATGGCCGCGGTGTACACACGGTGGTTGTTGACGGAACCAAGGTGGTTGAGGCTGGTCGAATGCTTACCGTCGACGAGGACGCCATGTGGGCGAACGCCCAACAATCAGGCGAATCGATTGTGGGCCGCTCTGGCCTCCCGGACAAGTCCAAGTACCCCGTCTTGTGACCTTTGAAGCCGAGATCACGCCGGGCATGACGCCAGGTGAAGCGGTGGAGCTGGGCTGTCTGGTTGAGAGCGTTGGCTTTGACCGCTTGGGTATCTCTTGCGTGGCGGGCTGGCCCGACACATATCAACTCCAGGTGCTGATTGCGGCTCGTACCGAGCGCATCCATATCGGCTCGATGGTGACCAACCCGTATACGAGACACCCTGCGGTGCACGCAGCAGCCCTCGCCACCTTGCAAGAACTGTCTGGCGGGCGCGCGTTCTGCGGAATCGGTGTTGGCGCTGGGCTTGAGGAACTCGGTATCGACTACCCACAGCCGGTGGCAACGCTGCGTGCGGCGATTCAAACCATCGACGATCTTCTGTCCGGGCGCGAAGCTATCGCTGGAGCAACCCTGATCCGCCCACCAGATGTTCGGGTACCGATTGCGATCGGGACCCGAAGCCCGGGTGTCATGAAGTTGGCCGGTGAGGTCGCCGAGATAGCGCTCGTCGGCGCACGGCATCTGACACCGGAGATCGTTTCCCGGTACCGCGGCTGGCTGGCCGAAGGCGCGGGGCGCGTCGGGCGAGACCCAAGTCAAATCGAAGTGCTGCCTCGAGTGACGCTGTGTGTCTCCGATGACGAGGGCTTAGCGGTCGAGAGCGTGAAACGCTTCGCGGCCCACTATCTCGGTATTCTCGGCGACCATGGTCCACCCGTAGACCCGGCCCGTCGCGAGGCCATCGTCGCCACGCTCACTCACGCCTCTGGGTGGTATTTCGACCTTTCGCGCTACGACCCACCAGAAATGTTGCGCTTGATCGATGCTGATCTGGCCCGCCAGTTTGCGATTGTTGGGACGCCCGAGCAGTGCGCCGTCCAACTCGGCGAACTGCTGGACATGGGCTTCGACGGTGTGAGCTGCAACTTGGCCGCCGTCAATCGAGATTCGATGTTCGCAGGTCTTCGCGAGACGATTGAAGGGGCCGGCAAGATGCTTCGGCTCTTGGACTAGATCCTTGCATCCCGTCGCAGTCGGACTGCCGCCGCCTTCGCTTCGGCTGTAGCAGCAGCCACATCGAAGGTCACCAACACCTCATCACGCACGACCTGTTGGCCAGCGACCCACACATCGCGGACCGATCGGCCGTCCGACCCCCAGACCAGTTGAAGGACCGGATCACTGCTCGGAGGAATCCACTCGGTGTGGGTTCGGTCGTGGACTACGATATCGGCCTCTTTCCCTGGTTCGAGCGAACCGATCCGGTCAGCCACGCCGAGTGCCTCGGCGCCGCGAATCGTAAGCAGTTCAAGTGCGTGCTGTGCGTTGAACACTGTCGGGTCGATTGCTTGGTCTTTCGCTAGCCCAGCGAAGAGGGCAGCGGTCCTGATGCCATCGACCATGTCGCCGGCGTTTTCAGAATCGCAGCCAAGGGCGATACGACCTCCCTGTTGCCAAAGCTGACGATGTCGGAATTCCTGAGAAATGCCTTGCCCAAGCCGGAGATATGCCCACGGGCACGAAACCACCGCCGTCTGTGTCTCGACGAGGAGTTCGACTTCCTGATTGTCGAGATGAACTCCGTGCGCAATCGCCAGGTTTGGGCCGAGAACGCCGAGTTCGTGAAGATGGACGACCGGTCGCTTCCCGGTACGGACGAGATAGCTCTCGGGGTCACTGGCCGTGGGGGAGAGGTGGAAGGTCAGCCCCGTCTGCCGTTCCTGAGCCAGTTCGGCTGCTCCGACTACCAACTCATCGGACATGAGGTCGTGGCCGACCAAGCTCACCCACTTGGAGACCCTGTCGCCCGTGGTCAAGTCGAGATTCTGTCGCTGTCGATCAAGAACCTCTGCTGTTGTCGCGGTGTACGGCCCTTCGTCAATGTCCCACCCCCAGGTGCCTACGGTGAGGCGAGCACCCGTCTTCTCTGCTGCGGTGGCCACGCGATCGGGGTAGGCGACCGTCCCAGCCTCGAACGTGGTCGTGATGCCGTTGGTAAGTGACTCAGCCAGGGTCAGGCTCGCCGACAGCTCGTCGTCGTCGGGAGTGTGAACGGCATGGATGGGAACGACCCACGAAAAGATCGCCTCACCGGGCGGAAGGTCGTCTGGGATTGACGACTGGATGAGACGGTCGCCAGTGAGATGTTGGTGGCCGTTGATATAGCCGGGCAGCACGAGATCAGACGCGCGGCCCGAGACTGGTGCGCCGGGATGTGCGTGTCGGAGCTCTTCGAACGGACCAACCGCGGCGATGGTTGAACCGTCTACGGCAATAGCTGCGTTGTCGAGGATTCGCCGCTCAGTGTCCATAGCGACGACAGTTCCGCGAATCAGCTGCATGCATCATTCTGGCGTGCGCCGAGCGCTGGGTGTTGTGTGGCGGATGATTTCACATCAGACCTGATCCCGGCCTTCCCTCACCGCCGACCTCGTTTTTGTCGCAAACCGGGTCGCAGTGTTCGTGGACGGATCCTGCTGGCACGGTCGCCTTGATTGCCGAACCGACCCCCTCATGAAGTCCGGCTGGTGCACCGTAAATCTCGGCAGAAACCTTGAGTGAGGTTGGCGCGCCGACGACAGATGTGCGCGGCGTTGTTGGAGCGTCGTTGGACTCGGGAAGCACGAGGACGCTCGGTCTCTGCCCCACTGGGAGCGGCCGTTCTAGCGCTTCAAGAAGAGTTGCAGTCCTTCGAGAAGGGCTACCAGACTGGCCTCGCCTGGGGAGATTTGTGGCCGCGCTCTTTCGGTTGTTCCGACAGGATCACCGGCGCGAACCAGCGCGTCGACGTCGGCATCTCGTTCTGAGGTCGACCGTCAGCTGCCGGCTGAGTGGCGAGAGACCGTCGGTGGAGCCGAGTAGGGCGGATCTTCCGCTCGCAACAGGTCGAGTGCTTCGGCTCGGTCGGTGTCGGTGAACGGCTGGGTGACAATCGCGAACTCGACGACGTTGCCGTCAGGGTCCTCGGCATAGATCGACTGCACCCAGTTGTGGTCGATCTCGATGACATCGATGCCCTGGTCGCGCCATCGCTGCTTCTTCGATGCGAGGTCGTCGAGGCTTTCGGCCTGGAACGCCAAGTGGTTGACGAAGGGATCGAGCCCCAGTCCCCGGGAGATATCGGTCTCATAGTCGTTGACGCCAGGAACGTCCCGCAGATCCCAGAACGCGATCATCTGGTCGTCGGCTGAGCCGGTCGAATAGAACGCGTGGCGAGCCTTGCCGTTGCGCATGTTCGCGATCTCAACCTTCTCGAGCGTGAACCCCATCGCCTCGGTGTAGAAGCGGTGGGTGGCGTCCATGTCTTTCACAGCCAGTGCGATGTGGTTGATCCCCATGCGCCGACCGTAGCTAGCCTGCTCGTCCATGACGAATACCTGGGGTGAGGTCGCCCGCAAGCTGACTGACCACGTCACTGTCCTGACCACCGGGAGCAACGGCGCGTACCCCTCGGGTAATAGCCTGCTGGTGCAGGGTGCGGGTGAGACGGTGATCATCGACCCGTCCGTCACCGTGGCTGAGCAGGGAGGTGCCGGCTTGCCGGTCGACGCAGTGATTAACAGCCATGGGCACGAGGATCACATCGCCGGCAACGTCGCGTTTCCCGATGCTCGGATCCACATCCACGAAGCTGATCTCAACGTTACCCGCAGTGTCGACGATCTGCTTGCCGTCACCGGTCACAATCGCCACGATCACCCCCAACTACTCAACGCCTATCTCACGACGTTTCACTACACGCCTCGACCCGATGCGGTCGGCTATCACGACGGTGCGGTGTGGGACCTTGGCGGCGTCCAGGTTGAGGCGGTCCACCTGCCCGGGCACACGGTTGGCCATTGCGGGCTCCGCATTTCCGACCGCGTCTTCTTCCTCTCCGATATCGACCTCACCGGCTTTGGCCCGTACTACGGCGATGTCTTCAGCGATCTCGACGACTTCGAGCACAGCATCGACCGAGTACGCGACGAGGACGCCGACTTCTACGTCACGTTCCATCACAAAGGCGTGGTGGAGGGACGTCCGAACTTCGTTGAAATGCTCGACAAGTTCAAGAGCGCCATCACTCGCCGTCATGAGGCGATGCTCGAGTTTCTGAAGGACCCACGCACCATCGACGAGATGGTCGCACATCGGTTCATCTACCGACCCGGGGTCGAGGTGTTCATCGCCGACCATGTTGAGCGTCGCTCCGCCGTGCTGCACACCACACGCATGGTCGACCGCGGTGAAGCGGCTGAGGTCGAGCCCGGGCGCTTCCAAGTCGTGTGAGCGCGGCTGCGTTTCAGCGCTCGAAGCGGGCGCGGATCGCTGGGTTGGTGACGAAAACAGGTAGGTCGCGGGCGTCGAGCGCGCGCCGACTCGGGCCTCCGTCGACGTCGAGTGTCTGACCGGTGATGTACGACGCCAGGTTGCTGAGCAGAAACACGCATGCGTCGGCGATGTCGGTCGGCCGACCGCGACGGCCGAGGGTGATCGCCTCTGCCAGCGGATCGTCGGGGTCATCGACGGGGCGGCCCGAGCGGGGTGTGTTCACCGTGCCCGGGGCGACGTTATTGACCCGGATGCCGTGACGCCCCCATTCCATCGCCATCGTGCGGGTCAGTGAATCGAGTCCTGCCTTTGCGGCGCCGTACCCGGCGAGGAGCGGCTGGCCCTTCGATGCGATCGACGAGATGTTGACCATCGACCCGGGTTCCCCTCGTTCGATGAGGCGGCTGGCAACCGTCTGCCCAACCACGAACGCATAGCGGAGGTTGGTGGTCAGGAGGTGGTCGAACGAATCAATCGGGTACTCCTCGAGTCGGTGCCAATGATCGACGGCGACGCCACCGACGACGTTGACGACGAGGTCGATCGGCGCCGTCGTGTCGGCGGCCTCGATCGTGGAGCGCAGTCGCTCGAGGTCGGCTACGTCGACAACGTGGCCGCTGGCCTGGCGCCCTCGGTTGCGGACGTCAGCTACCGTCGCCTCGACATCGGCCGCCACGGCGCTGATTGTGACGATGTCGGCCCCCGCGTCGGCGAGTCGATGGCACACGGCACTGCCGATGCCGCCACCACCACCGCCGACGACCAGCGCAGTCTGGTTCGCGAATGAGATCTCGATCGACATGGCGGGGGAGCGTAGTCGTTTTGGTAAAGCGAACGTATGTTCGATACAGTCGAGTAGATTATGAACTTCGACGGCGACCACGAGATCGAACACTTCCGGCGCTCCCTGGCCATGCTCCCGGCCGGTGCTGACGCGCTCAAGCGAGAGGAGGCAATGTCGCTGCTTGGCCGACTCCGCGATGCCACAGCGCGGCTTCGCCGCGTCGAATCGAGTCTCGAAGCGTTGCTCAATGCTGAACTGCGGCTCGGTGATCCTCGAAGCGAGCCGTGAGCCAGGCCGGCACGATCTCCTCAAGTTCGTCGGCCGCTTCAGCCATCAGGTGGTCGGTGTCGGGAAACGTCCGCACCTCGCCGTGCCCCGCAAGAGCCTGCACCATCATCGAGTTTTCCGGGCCAAGGATCGAGTCGCGTTCGCCGTGCAGCAACAGCAGCGGCACGTCGCCCATCCGGCCAGCCTCCTCACACCCTGCTGACTGGGTCGCGAACGTCACCACACCGGCGGTCTGAACCGGGAACGTGCCCGCGCCCTGGACCGCTACTGCACCGCCGAACGAATGGCCGAGCAGAGCGAACCGCTCAGCGCCATTTCGCAGCGCAAGGTCGGTCGCCGCACACACGTCGAGTAAGCAACGGCTCAGGTCGCCCGGTTTGCGGTAGCCCACGATCATCGCGGCCCGGCCGTCGGCCGCCAGTCGCTTGCCCAGGGTGGGGTACAGGGCCCGACCCGGCCCAGTCAGCCCACCCATCGCACCGCCGCCCATGATGGCGACGTCGGTCGCTCCCGGTAAGCCAAACCACCAGACCTGAAGCAGTCCTTCCATGGTGTAGATCTCCACCAGTCGGTTTGTTTCATCCAACTCGGCGTCGGTCTTCGCGAGTGCGCCGAGCATCTCGAGCGGACTGCGTGCGGGACTGGTCTCGTCGGCCACCAATCCATCGTCTCACGGGGTCTGGCCCCGGGTAGCATTGCGGTCCGCTGGCGCCGGTGCCCGAGCGGCCTAAGGGAACGGCCTGCAAAGCCGTACAGTCGCGGGTTCAAATCCCGCCCGGCGCTCGTCAGTGGACCGGTCCGCCTTCCGGCGGGCCGGTCGCCGTTTTCCGGCACCCGTATCGGCTGCGTCGTTTCTGGTGGGCGCTGCTACTATTTCGGTCTCTGGGGCCGTTAGCTCAGTTGGTTAGAGCGCCTGCTCGACACGCAGGAGGTCACAAGTTCGACTCTTGTACGGCCCACCAAACCCGCTCCCAGCACCATGACAGATCCGCAGCTCGAAACCTTCCGATCTAGTATCGACAACATCGATGCGGCGCTGATCCTGCTTCTGGCTGAGCGGTTCAAGATCACCAAGGCGGTCGGCGAGTACAAGGCTGCTGCTGGACTGCCCGCTGCGGATTTGGGTCGTGAAGAGATCCAGATCGCACGGCTGCGTCGGCTGGCCGAAGAAGCCAACCTCGACCCTGGCTTCAGCGAAAGCTTCCTGCGGTTCGTGATCGCCGAGGTCATCCGACACCACGAACGCGCCAGCGCCGAGAACTAAACATCAGGCGCCTGGCATCTCATCGGTCTGGTGGACCTCGAGGTGCCGTTCCGTGATCCGCCAACCGGCGCTGGTCTGGACGTAGGCGTCATGGTAGGTGATCACCATCACCCGGTCGGTTGCGCCGGCGCGATGGTGCGCTACGCACTCGATCTGGCCCGTCGCCGCCCCGGTTTCCACCCTGAACTCAACCGTCTCAATGATGTGTTCGGTCGAGTCGTAGCGGTGCAAGCGGTTCATCGCCGTCTGGATCGCGTCGAGACCCCGTCGTTCACCTTGCGGTGTGATGAGCACACCGGTGGGCACGAAGACCGATGCGAGGTGATCGAACGCACGACGGTCGACCACGGCTGCGTACCGCTCGACCAGTGCCCGGAGGTGTGGCTCGGCGTCCATTCGATGAGCTTGGCATCGAGTACGCCGAAGTAGGGTGACCGCTGTCTATGGCCGACGTCATCAATGCTTCTGAGAGCCAGCCGGCGACCACCGACCCGCGGGTCGAGCGGGTCGCCCGGTTGCTCCACGACACCTTCGTGACCTTCCACGACGCCTTCCTCGAGGTTACCCACCGCGCCGCGACACGGTTTCTTGACCGCAACTGGGACGCCCACCAAGACGACAACACCGAGCGGCTCAACCTGCACAAGAAGGCGGTGTGGAGCGCCGTCGACTCGGCGCGAGTGATGGTTCCGGCCGATGCGGACGAGGCTCGCCGGCTGTGGGTCGATGCCCGCCGGCGGTTCGTGTTACTTGTTGGCCACCGCATGGACTTCGAGTTGGCCGAGACCTTCTACAACTCGGTCACCCGTCGCCTATTTGAGGTCATTGGCCTCGACATCGACCTCGAGTTCCTCTGGCTCGGACCTACGGCCCTGCCGGCCGACGACGGCAGCCGCGGCGAGTACCGCGCCTTCCCGGTCGACGAGTCGCTGACAGAGTCGGTCCTCCAGATTCTCGAGCACTCGCCGCTTGCAGCGCAGTTCCACGCGATCGAGCGCGACGCTGAACGTGTGGCTGAGGTCGTCCAGGCCTGGTCGACCGAAAACTGGGATGGCTACATCGATGCGCTCGAGGTTCTTCGACCGGTCTTCTATCGCAACAAGGGCGCATATCTCGTCGGCCGTCTGCGGTGGCTGAATCGCATCAACCCGGTCATCTTGCCGATTACGGTCACCGATAACGGCGTGCGCGTCGATGCGGTGCTCCTGACCGAGCTCGCGGCCAGCCGGCTGTTCGGCTACACCCGCTCGTACTTCCACGTGCTGGCCCGGCGTCCTGCTGCGGTTGTGTCGTTTCTCAAGAGCTTGCTGCCGGTGAAGCCTGTGGCTGAGCTCTACACGTCGATCGGCTACAGCGCCCACGGCAAGACCAACCTTTTCCGGGCGCTCTACCGCCACATGGAGCACTCCAACACCCGCTTCGAGCGGGCGCGAGGCGCCCGCGGCATGGTGATGGCGGTCTTCACGCTGCCGTCGTTCGACGTGGTGTTCAAGCTGATCAAGGATCGGTTTCCGCCGTCGAAGCGAACCACGCCCGAAGACGTGCAGCGCCGCTACAAGCTGGTGTTCGACCACGACAAGGTCGGTCGGCTTGTCGACGCACAGGAGTTTCGCAAACTGTCGTTTCGGCGTGACCGCTTCGATGAAGAGCTCATCGAGGAGCTGCTTGAGGACTGCACACGCACGGTCACGGTCACCGACGACGAAGTCATCCTCCATCACGTCTACACCGAGCGCCGGCTCTATCCCCTCGACCTCTACCTGCGTGAGATGGGGCCGGACCTCGCCCGAGCAGCGGCGATCGACTACGGCAATGCCATCAAGGATCTCGCCTCGGCCAACATTTTCCCGGGCGACCTGTTCCCGAAAAACTTCGGTGTGAGCCGCCACGGCGTCGTCGTGTTCTACGACTACGACGAGCTCGCGCTGCTTTCCGAGGTCAAGTTCCGCAAGATGCCGGTCAGTCAGTCGTACGACGACGAGATGCTCGATCAGCCATGGTTCCCGGTCGAGTCCAACGACGTATTCCCCGAGGAGTTCAGCACCTACCTCCGGTCGCCGCGCATCGTGGGCGAGGTGTTCGATGAGTTCCATCCCGAAATCTCCACGGTCGAGTTCTGGCAGGCGATGAAGGACGGTCACGAGGGCGGGCGTCGGCCCGACTTCTTCCCGTATCCCCACCAGTACCGATTCCCCGACGACTGAGCCAGGAAGGCCACCGATCATGCGTGCCATCGTGCTCGAAGAGAAGGGCGGGCCCGAGGTCCTCCAGATCAGGGAGGTCCCCGACCCAGTTCCTGGCCCCGAGGAACTGTTGGTCGATGTCGTGTCGACTGCGGTCAACCGGGCCGATCTGTTGCAGCGGATGGGGCTCTACCCAGGACCGCCGATGGTGTTTGAGATCCCCGGTCTTGAGTTCGCCGGCCGCGTTGTCGGCGCGGGAGACCGCGTCACCGAAACTGTAATTGGCGCTGTTGTTATGGGTATCCAGAACGGTGGCTGCTACGCCGAGAAGCTCACGATCCATGAACGGCAGGCGATGGCGGTTCCTGACTCACTGCCGCTCGCCGATGCCGGGGCATTCCCCGAGGTGTTCATCACCGCATGGGATGCGCTGGTGCGACAGGGCGGCCTCACTAGCGGGCGCTGGGCCCTAGTCCATGCTGGCGCATCGGGGGTGGGCACCGCCGCCATCCAGATCGCAAAGACCCTCGGCGCTCGTATCGCCGTCACCGCTTCGGCCGGCAAACACGAGGTCTGCCGAGCCTTGGGCGCTGATCTTGTTATTGACTACGCGACCGAGGACTTTGTCGACAAGGTCCGCGCGGTGACCGATGGCGCCGGGGTCGACGTGGTACTCGACGTGGTTGGTGGTGAGTATTTGCCGGGCAACGTCGCCGCAGTGGCGATTGGGGGCCGAATCATCCAGGTTGGCGTGATGGCCGCCAAGCCGGTTCCGTTCGACGTCGGCAGCCTGCTGATGAAGCGGGCGTCGATTGCCGGGACAACGCTGCGAGCCCGGCCCATCGAGGAGAAGATCGCGATCACACAGGAGTTCGCTGCGCAGCTACTGCCGCACGTCGCGTCGGGCGTGCTGAGACCGGTGATCGATTCGCGCTACGCCCTCGATGAGGTCGCCGCTGCGCATACGCGCATGGGCCAGAACGCAAATGCGGGGAAGCTCGTGCTTGACGTGCAGCCCACCTAGCGGCGGGTCGCAGTCACCGCCCGTCGATCGGGAGGTACGTGCGCTCTTCGGCGCCGATGTAGAGCTGACGCGGTCGCGCAATGCGGCTGTTCTGTGCGAGCATCTCATCCCAGTGGGCGAGCCAGCCCGGCGTGCGGCCGATGGCAAAGAGCACGGTGAACATGTCGCGGGGGAAGCCCATCGACTCGTAGATCAGTCCGCTGTAGAAGTCGACGTTCGGATAGAGGCGACGGCTGACGAAGTACTCGTCCTCGAGTGCAACCTCTTCGAGCTTGAGAGCAATGTCGAGCAGCGGGTTCGTGCCGGTGACAGCAAACACGTCGTGGGCCGCGTCCTTGATGATGCGGGCCCGCGGGTCGTAGTTCTTGTACACCCGGTGACCAAAGCCCATCAAGCGTTCTTTGCCGGCCTTGACGCCCTCGATGAACGGTTCGACATTGTCGTAGGTGCCGATGTTGTCGAGCATGTTGAGCACTGCCTCGTTGGCGCCGCCGTGGCGGGGACCGTAGAGGGCGCCGCATGCTGCGCCGATGGCGGTGTACGGATCGGTGTGCGACGAGCCGACGACACGAGCGGCGGTGGTGGAGCAATTCTGCTCGTGGTCGGCGTGGAGGATCAACAAGATCTCCATTGCCTTCTCGAACACCGGGTGCACCTCGTAAGGCGCGCCGATCTCGAACATCATCTTGAGGAAGTTCGCGGCGTAGCCGAGGTCGTTGTCGGGGTAGACGAACGGCTGGCCCCGGCGATGCCGGAATGCTGACGCAGCAAGTGTTGGCATCTTTGCGATCAGTCGGACCGCGCTCTGCATGCGCTCATCGGGGTTTTCGATATCCTTCGAGTCGGGATAGAAGGTCGAGAGGCCACTCACACCCGACATCAGAAGGCCCATCGGGTGGGCGTCGTAGTGGTAGGCGTCGTACATGCGGCGACGGAACTTCTCGTGCACAAAGGTGTGATGGGTCACCTCGTGGACGAAGCCATCGAGCTCGGTCTGGGTGGGTAGCTCGCCGTTGAGAAGCAGGTAGCTCACCTCGAGGAACGTGCTCTGCTCCGCGAGTTGCTCGATCGGGTAGCCGCGGTAGCGCAGGATGCCGTTGTCGCCATCGAGTTCGGTGATAGCGCTTTCGGCCCCCGACGTTGTGGCCAAGCCCGGGTCATGGAACCAGATTCCGGGAAGCAGTTTGCGCCACTCGGCGGCATCAACGCCGCCGTTCTGGAGGGGGATCTCGAGCGACTCACCGGTCCTGTTATCGGTGATGGTGATGCTGTCTGCCACGTCGCTCGCGCTCCTATCGCTGTGCGCCCGAAGTTCAGGGCACGACCACTTGAATCTAGTGGGAAAGACCGCCCGAGGCCTACTTGACGATGGAGCGGCGACATTCGCCCGCTGTTTTCAGAGTGGCGTGTTGTCGTGGCGTCGTCGGGGCAATTTCTCGCGCTTGGAGATGAGCATTTCGAGTGCAGCGTGAATCTCCGCGCGTGTGGTCTCCGGCTCGATCACAGCGTCGATCGTGCCGCGTTCGGCGGCGATGTAGGGGTTGAGCAGTCGGTCTTCATAGGCGAGTTCGAGTTCGGTCTGCTCGGCCGGGTCGGCGCGGCGATGCAGTATCTCGACCGCGCCCTTGGCGCCCATTACAGCGATCTCGGCCGACGGCCAGGCGAAGGCGAGGTCGTTGCCCATGTTCTTGGAGTCCATGACGATGTACGCGCCACCGTAGGACTTCCGTGTCGTGACGTTGACCCGCGGCACCGTCGCCCGGGCGTACGCGAAGGCCATTTGAGCGCCGTAGCGGATCATCCCGCGCCACTCGGTGTCCTTGCCGGGGTAGAAGCCGGACGTGTCGACGATAGTGACGAGCGGGATGTTGAATGCGTCGCAGAAGGCGACGAAACGGCCGCCTTTCTGGCTGGCGGGGATGTCGAGCGTGCCGGCCACCGTCTGGGGTTGGTTGGCGACGATACCGACTGTGTGGCCGCCGATCGCGGCGAACGCAGTAACGAGGTTCGCGGCCCACGAGGCGCGCGGTTCGAGCAGGTAGCCATCGTCGACAATCGCGGTGACGATCTCTCGGACGTCGTAGGAGCCATTGGCTGACGCTGGCAGCACGTCGTAGGCCTCTGGGGTGAGACGATCGACCGGGTCGAGGCACTGTTGGGTAGGCGGTTGCTGGTCGGTGTGGTCGGGGAGGAACGTCAGCAGTTCGGCTGCGATCGCCCAGGCCTCGTCCTCGTCGGTAGCGGTGAATGAGGCGAGACCGGTGGTGCGGTCGTGAACAGGTGTGCCCCCGAGTTCGGCCTTGCTGATTGGGACCCCGGTGAACTCCTCGACCATCATCGGGCCCGACATGAAGACGTAGGCCTCGGGGGTCATGACGACATGGTCGGCGAGTCCGAGCAGGAGGGCAGGACCCGATACAGCGGGACCGGACGCGATGGCGATCGACGGCACGACGCCCGAGCAGGCGGTGAGTTCCTTTGCGGCAGCCGCCCAGCCGGCCAGCGCGGCGACGCCCTCGGCTGCGTTTGCGCCGCTCGAAGCAATACGCAGGAGAATCGGAAGCCGTTGTTCGCGGGCCGCTCGGAAGCCCGTAGCCATCGAGTGCCCGTCACTTTCGACCAGGGCACCAGCCTGTTCGGCGCCGCGTGCGTCGATCTCGAGCACCCGACGACCTCCGAGATCGGCGGTGCGGACCCGGACGAAGCCGCTGGTCTGGGCACGTAACTCCGTGGGTGGGAGGGAGGGCGGGTCAGCCACGGTCATGAAGCAGCAACCTACCGCACGCCCGCAGCGACACTCACGACTCGGTGGCGAGGGGATGGATGCCAGCGTGATCGGGCCCGATTTCGGCGATCAACGTCCCCAGAGTGTCGATCACCGCTCGAGTCGGCGCGGAGGGTGGAGAGCGGCGCGGCACGGCGACGCCGACCGCTCGGGGCGAGAGTCCGTCGACGCCGACGCGGGTCCAGTCGCCGTGGAGGTAGCGGGGCGCAGCGCTGGCAGGCAGGAGCGCAGCGCCGAAGCCCTGAAAGGCGAGCGAGGCGAGGAGGCGAAGTCCGTCGATCTCGGCGAGGGGTCGAAGCGTGACACGGGCTCGGCGGGCATCGGTATCGATCTCGTCGCGAAACGCCGTGCCGGTCGGAGGCAACAGGAGTTCGTGTCCGGCGGCCTCGGCCAGCGTCACCCGTTCCCTGGCGGCCAACGGATGCCCGGTGGGCGCGACGATGATTCGGTCCTCATCGAAGAGTGGGCGTGCGTCGACGTCAGGGTCATCGACTGGGAGATTGATCACTGCGGCGTCGAGATGCTCGGTGATGATCTGGGGGAGCAGCGAGGTGGTGGTGGCTTCAATGAGAACCACGTCGATGCTGGGGTGGATCTCAGCGAGGTGGACGAGGAACGGTTGCACGAGCCAGCGGGCAGTAGTGCCGATCATTCCGAGTCGGACGTGGCCAGCGACATCGTCGCGCAGCGACGTGAGGTCGTGTTCGATCGAGCGCAACTCGGCGAGGATGCGGTGAGCGCGGGCCGCGACGACCTCACCCTCGTGGGTGAGTTCACCCCGTGACCGTTCGATCAGGGTCGCACCGACCTCTTGCTCGAGGCGAGCAACGTGGGTTGAGACGTTCGACTGCACCGTGTGCAGCGCCCGAGCAGCGGCGGAAAACGACCGATGTTCGGCTACAGCAAGCAGGGCGTGGAGCTGACGAAGATCCATCGCTGTGAATGATGCCACATATCGGATGAAACTGTTGGAACGATAGATGCTTGTATGGTTTACTAAGTGCAGCGGGTTCCTCGGTTCCCCCCAAATGTTCCGAGTTGAACCCTGCGGCACGGATCCCCCTCCGGAGCCGCTGTGAAGAAGCGGCTGGCAGTCCCCCAAAAATTGGCCAGCCGCTTCTGCTTTTTTGCTGGTCGCCCTACGCTCTGTCCCCGTGACCGAGACACTCGGGATTCATCTCGACGCTGACGGCATCTCGGCCGCGGTCGCGCCGTCTGACCCGTCGCAGCCGCCCACTGTGTTGTATCTCGGCATGACTCAGGAGGCTGCGGCGAGCGCAGTCGCCGCCGGTCCAGACGGCGCCGTGCTGGTCGGTGATGCCGCCCTCGACGCCGATGGTCCGATCGTCACCGACCCCCTCGAACGGGCGGTGCGCGGACGGACTGGAGCGCTCACTGCGGTCATCGCACACCTCGTCGCACGGTCAGCCGTTGCTGCCGAATCTGGCCGGTCACCGAACCGACTCGCAATCGTGATCCCTGACGACTTCGACGCCGGAGCGCGGGACCAGGTCGTTGCCGCAGCGAATGCCGCCGGTATCACGGACGTCAGCCTCATCCCGTATGGGCTTGCGGTCGCACGTGGTCGCAGTGGCGGCGGTGGGTCGCTCGCATCCGGCGCCGCCCTCATCGGCTCGATGGACGCGCCACCCCCGATCATCACTGCTGAGGAGCTCGGTCAGGAGATCGAGGCCTCGGCCCCCTCGCCTCACCTGCCACCGGTTGCCGATGGGCCGGTTTCGGTGTTCGACGAGTCCGTTGGCTCTGGCCTGCCGCCGGTACGCGACAGCCCCCAGCCCGTGGCTGCGCAGCCCACTCGGCCTCGTCCTGCGGCTCCTGCGGCTGCACCAGCGGCGATGATCGACGCTCCACCGCTGCAGGCGTACCCTCAGCGCGGGATTCCCTGGGGGACGATCGTGGCCGCCATTGCGGCCATATCCGTGGTTCTCATGGCGATCGTGGTTCTGTCCGGTGGTGGCGATGACGACACTGCTACCGGACCGCCCAGCACCATCCAGGCCGTCGCGACGACGCAAATCACGAACACCACCGAGCCGGCGTTGACGACCGACATCTCAACTTCCACCTCATCGAGTACCAGCACGTCGTCCACCTCCACGTCGAGCACAAGCTCCACGAGTACGACTACCACGACAACCACGCCCGTGCGGGTCGCCGTCCCAGGACCCGTGACGCTCATTGAGACTGGGCTGGAGTTCGATACCGGCATCGTTGTGCGCTTCGGTGACTCCGAAGACGACGTGATCGTCGCTACCGAATCGGTCCTGGGCCCTGCTGACAGCGACTCAGGACGCTCCAGTACCGACTTTTGCGACGGCACTTTCGTGCGTTTCGTCCGATGGGGCAGCCTGGAGTTGGTCTTCACGGGTGACCCCGCCCCCATCGGCGAAGGCGAAGCTGAGGAAGACGAGGACGGCGACCCCAGCAGGGTGGTACTCGAATTCACCCAGTGGTACGCCGACGGTCATCGGACCCCCACCGGCCTCGTCACCCCCGAAGGTATTGGTGAATCCGCCACCATCGGGCTCCTCCA
>JAQWLJ010000037.1 GCA_029247365.1 Acidimicrobiales bacterium
CCCCCATCGGCTCCCCAAGTTGCTTCTGGACCACAACATCGAAGCGTTGCTCGTCGCGGGTGACCGCCAATCGCACGTCGGCATCGTCGGTGAGGATCTGCCAGCGGATGACATCGCGCGGCACCTCACCATTGACGGTGAAGATCTCATCACCGGGCTCGAGCCCTGCCCGCGCTGCGGGTGAGTTGGGCTCAATCGCCACCACGCGCGGGCTGCTCACCCCCTCAGACTACCCGCCCTGCAGGAATCCATACCCTCCCTTTCAATCGGTTCTATGTTGTTTCAATATGTTCTGATCATCTACATCCCAATTCCACCTCCAAGCCGCTGACTGTCACTCAGCGCGGCGACCAGCTCATTGCGGCTCGGACCACCACCGAACCAGACGATTGCGCTCGCATGTGCCATGAGGCCAACTCCCTCAGCCAACTCGATCATCCCGGGATCGTTCGCCTCATCGACCAAACCGAAGGGTCGCCGGCGCGGATCTGCAAGGCGTTCGTCAGCCCCGATACCTGGCAGACCAAGCAGCCCACAGGCGAGCGGGTTGTCGCTGTACTCGCCACCGCTACCGATCTCCACGAGGTAGGCCTGGCCCACGGTGCTATTCGAGCCGAACACACTGTCGTCGATCCCTCCGGCAAGCCCGTCCTGTGTGGGCTGCCGTGCGCCGAAGCAGCGTCGACCGGTACCGATCTGGGCGCTCTGGTCGAGCTGGGTCGCAGTCTCGCCAGTAGGGCGGAGGCCGAGTAGGAGACAATTGAGTTGATCTTCGCAACGATCGAGGCCGGTCACGAGGACCTGCGCGGCACCGTCCTCAGCCTTGGCCGCTGGCGGCTACCCCCGCCGCCCCGCGCGCTCGCATCGATCGACGCGCCATCGCCGGGACCGGTGGCGCCATGGTCGCCGTTGCGGTTGCGGTGGTCATCGTGTTGTTACACCCGGTGGGCGAAACCGCACCACCCGCGGCGATACCGATGCCGCCCCTCGACACCAAGCCGCCGGGAACGACCGTGCCACCTCCGACCACGTCGACCATTCCCCCATGCAGCAACCAAGATCTCCGAGCTGATCCATGATGGCCGGCACTTCACCATCGGCCGCGTCGGCGATGCCGGCGTCACGGGCGACTGGGACTGCGACGGAACCTCGACCCCAGCCCTTCTGCGACCAGAGACTGGCGAGATCGCCGTGTTCGCCGACTGGCCAGGAGCGAACGCCACCATTACACCAGCGGCCATATTCGTGATCGAAGGCGCACTCACACTTGGGATCGCAATGACGCCGGCAACTACACGCGCCCAGACGGCGAGCGGCAAGTTGTCCATCGCGTCCGTCGACAGAGAGTCAGAATCGTTCGGTCAGACAGTCCAGGTGAATTCCGAGTCAATCCTGCTCACCGACGTCGGGCTTGTGATCGTCGAGACGGCGACCGAGACCAACCCCGAGGTCACGGCGCCCGAACCTCACGCTGGCAGCTTTGCGAAAGACGAGAATGTGGTCGCTCCCGATAAATGGATCGTCGAAGCCGATGAACACCTATGGGCCATCGCCGAACAGGTGCTCGACGCTGCTGGCAAGCCGACCGACGATGTCACAGTCAGCACCCACTGGGCGCAGCTAATCGCTGAGAACGCGGCAGCGCTCCAGTCCGAGCCGGATCTCATCTATGTGGGGCAGGTCATCACCCTGCCAGCGGCGAATCAGCCCTGATACGACAGGCCGAGCGCAGCGATCCGTGGGGCCGCTTCTTCTCCACTGGTGCCAAGAATCACAGCGATTGCCTGGAGATCCTGGGCCCGGACGGTCAGCACGCGGCCGTTGAAGTCCTGGCGCTGGACCTGAATCATCGTGAGGTAGCGGTTGAGCATGTCTGCCTCGGGACCCGACAGTGTCTTGAGGCTTACGAGGTCGATCGTGATCGGATCAGACTCGCGGCGAGAGGGGCGCTCGGCGAGATCGCTCAGATCGGCGCCTGCAGGTTCGACACCGAAGCTTGGGCCAACGTCAGCCGGCAGGAGCTGGTCGACAGGAACGTTGTAGAAGCGGGCGAGGCGCTGCATTCGCGGCACCGAGATGGCCCGCTCACCACGTTCATAGGCGCCGAGCACGGACGCCTTGAACTCCTGGATAGAGGCCGCTTCAACCTCCTGGAGCGACAGCCGCTTCTGACGACGGATAGCACGCAGGCGCTCGCCGACCCGCTTGCTGTACTCCTGGGTCGTGTTTCCTTGCGACATTCGCGTACTCCCTCGCACCAGATCGCCGGGTCGCGCTAGCGACCACCCCGCTCTCCGCAGGGAGACCTCACGTTTTGCAAGGCTCCGGTTACGCACCGTGGTCGAAAGGTTACGGCAACGAACCACTCAGCGCAATGAATCCCGCCACGAAGCGTGGTTGCGGCCAGCTTTTACTCACTGGCATCACGCGCCGTGGCCAACAAAACGCCCGCAGCGATTGCTGCTGTCTCCGCACGCAGTACCGCAGTCGACAATCCCACAACGGGCAGACCAACCGCTCGCTCGACATCACTCCACCCACCCTCAGGCCCCACGAGGACAGTCGGATTCGCCATCGAGATCGCAGTCCCACCAACGTCTGCTTGAGCCGCGGACGGTAACGCCGCAACCACCCCGAAGTCCACCACGGGATACACCGTCGGCAACCAGGCACGACGGCACTGCATCACGGCCTCGCGGGCAACCCGCTCAAGTCTGGTGTGGTTCTTGTCGGCCCTCGCCACATCCCACTGCACCACTGAATGCTCAGCCCGAAACGGGCGAATGTCGTCGATCCCCAACTCGACAAGCTTCTGGACTACCAGCTCGGGTCGCCCACCCTTGATCAAGGCAAATGCAACCGAGAGTCGAGGTGCTGGGGGCGGGACCGATTCAATGTCGCCGACCGACTCGACCATGCTCCCCCATCGGCACGGACGCCATCGACCACAGCCATCCCCGACGGTCAGCGGATCGCCGTCCCGCAGCCGTAACACCCGGTCGAGATGGTGCCGATCGTCAACAGATGGCTCGGGATGCTCGACGTCATCGACGAGCACGTGGGGGCCGTGACGTCCGCCGGGCGCGCTGCTCATCGGAAGAGCATGCTCACGAGAACGCCGACTTGATCCGGCCGAACAGGCTCTGACCTGGCTCAGCGACTACCTCGCCACGCTGCTCGGCAAACTCACGCAGCAGTGCTTCCTGCTCATCGCCGAGCTGATCGGGGACGTCGATGAAGACGCGGACCCGCAGGTCGCCACGGCCCCGCCCGCGCACGTGAGGCACGCCTCGACCCCGCATACGGAACTCGGTGCCGGACTCGGTCGCCTGCGGGATCACCAGATCTTCCACCCCGTCAAGCGTCTCATATTCAATGTGTGCGCCGAGCACGGCTTGTGTAAATGGGATGTAGAAGTCGTGAACGAGATCATTGCCGTCGCGATGGAAACGCGGGTGAGGTCGCACATGCACGTGCACATAGAGGTCGCCATGCGCGCCGCCGCGAGGCCCTGCAGCACCTCGGCCCGAGAGCCGAAGCGTCGTACCATTGTCGACACCGGGTGGTACCTGGACGGCATAGGTTCGGTTCTCGATCGTGCGGCCGTTGCTGTCGCATGTCGGGCAGGGGTCGTCAACGACGTAGCCAAGTCCGGCGCATCGGGTGCATGCGCTCGCAGTCACCATCTGGCCGAGCACCGACTGCCGGACTCGTCGCACCTGCCCCGACCCACCACACTCGTCACAGTGTGCCGGAGCAGTGCCAGCCTCTGCGCCGGATCCATCACAGTCATCACAGCGAATCGCGGTCTTAACGGTGACCTCGTGATCGCCACCGAACACAACTTCCTCGAGGTCGAGATCGACGTGGGCCTCAAGGTCTTCGCCGCCGGGCGGACCCGACCGACCTCGGCCCCCACCACCGAAGTTCGATCCACCACCAAAGAAGGCTTCAAAGATGTCGCCAAGTCCACCGCCGAACGGGTCTGCCGGCGGTCCGTCATCGCCGTAGCGGTCGTACCGTGCCCGGCGTTCGGGATCGTGCAGCACCTCGTACGCCGCGCCGACCTGCTTGAACGTCGCTTCAGCATCGGCGTCGCCGGGGTTGAGGTCGGGGTGATGGGTACGAGCCAACTTCTTGTAGGCGCGCTTGATCTCATCGTCAGTCGCGTCGCGCGACACGCCGAGAGTCTCATAGTGATCGGTCGACATCAGCCTTCGTTCAGTTCGCGTTCGAGTCGGTTGCTCACCACGGCCACGGCCGACAGTGCTTGCGAGTAGTCCATTCTGGTCGGCCCAAGCACGCCAATCGTGCCAGCCGCGTCACCTTCGACGACGAACGGTGCGATCACGAGCGAACAATCAGCAAGCGGTTCGACACCGGTCTCGTTGCCGATCGCAACACGCATCCCTCGGTCGAGCACGTCGCTGATCAGCGACACGACAACGATCTGTTCCTCAAGGATGGTCAGCACGTCGCGGACTTGATCGACAACCTCGAGTGCCCCGGCCAGGCGCGACGCCCCGCCGACGTAAAACTCGGCCTGGCGACCTGCTGCGCTGAGCGCTGCGATCGCTGCGTCGAGCAGCGGGTCAGCGTCGCCGGCCGGATCGGTATCGGCGCCACCGAGTTCGGCAAGGGTCTTGCCCTCGACCGCCTGGGTAAGGCGGCGTCCGGCATCGTCGACGATCGCCGGCGTGAGCTCGCTTGCGACTTCTACCGTTCGCTTCTCAATCACACCGTTGGACAGGACCGCCACGACCATCGCTATGTGGCTCGATAGATCAACGAGCTGCACGCTGCGAACGGTTGCCTGCTCGACGGAGGGTCCGACGACCACCGCAGTCCAGTCGGTCATGTGGGTGAGCAGTTCGCTCGTACGCTCCATCATTGCTTCGATCTGGCCATGAGCGCCGTTGAAGAAGTCTCGAACAGCGCGCGGTTCGCTCGGGACAAGGCCCGTTTTGTCGTTCCGGATCCGATCGACAAAAAAGCGATAGCCCTTGTCAGTCGGGATGCGACCCGCCGATGTGTGGGGCTGCACTAGGTAGCCGGCGTCCTCGAGCGCGGCCATCTCATTGCGAACCGTGGCCGATGAGACTTCGACCCCAGGCACAGCAGCGATCCGACCCGACCCGACGGGTTGGGCGGTCTCTATGTACTCCTGGACAACCGCCGACAAGATCGCGGCCTTGCGCTCGTCGAGCATTTTCCCATTATCGCTGGCGGCGGTTCGCTTTGCGATCTGAGTTGAGATCGCGACCCGGTCCGAAGCGGACTGTGACGGATTGACCATCCAAGGGCTAAGTCGTTCTTGCACGTGAAAATCGCCGCTCGCAACCGCTCCTGCTGTCGACGCCGATGCGACGTCAGGGAGCGAAGCGAGCGAGGACCGCAGCCCGTGGCCGCGAATCCCATTGAGGACGGGAACCAGTTCGACCGACGTAACGACGACGGCGACCGTGGTCTCGCCCCGCTACTCGCAGCGCAGCCCGATGACGGCCAGTTCGAGCACCCCGGGAAGCTCCGCTCAAAACCGACTCGAGCTCATCTGGAGAAACCGTCCCACGACCGCTTATAAAGATGTCACCGGAGTCAGCCCAGGATGGTGATCCAGCCATCGTCGTCGATCTGTGCGACGTCGCCGGCGCGCTACCAGTCGCCATCGAAGGCTGCTTCGGTCACAGCTACCTGTTCCGGTGCGGTCGTGGCATGGCAGACCCGAAGAAACCCAGTCGCTGGAGGCGCTTCGATTGGTTCTTGGAACGAGCCGTCAACGCCGCTGACAATCCTGGTTCTGCCGGCTACCAGAGCGAGCGCTTCCGTGCCGACCTGTACAACGGTACCAATGGCGGCTCGCGGTGACTGACGCGAACCCCAGCTGCGAGACGCGTCTCCTCTGATGGCCTGAGCGAACGCCGCCGGCTTTCACAGACCAAGCCGACGCGTTGGGTTATCGCAACGCCTGACGCGGCAAGTCACCATCGCCAGTTGACCGTCGGGGTCCGCAATCTGCTCTACGACAATCCCGGCGCTTAGCGGTGCAGCGAGGATCAGATGGGGCACTGCCAGTCGGGTCGAAAAGCACAATCTGTGCTTGAGCGACGCGCCGCCACGCGAGCTGGCCAAGAAAGTCAGTCGTCGAGTTGAAGGGCAGAGATGAAGGCTTCTTGGGGGATGTCGACTCGACCGATCGACTTCATCCGCTTCTTGCCTTCTTTCTGCTTATTGAGCAGCTTGTTTTTGCGAGTGATGTCGCCGCCGTAGAGCTTGGCGGTGACGTCTTTTCGGTAGGCCTTGACGTTGGTGCGAGCGATGATTTTGCCGCCGATGGCGGCCTGGATCGGCACTTCAAAGTTCTGGCGCGGGATCAGCTCCTTGAGCTTGTCAGCCATCTTCTTGCCGTAGTCGTACGCCTTGTCGTTGTGCACGATCGCGCTGAACGCGTCAACTGGGTCGCCATGCAAGAGAATGTCGACCCGTACGAGCTTGTCGACGATGTAGTCATCTTGTTCGTAGTCGAGCGATGCATAGCCCTGGGTGCGGCTCTTGAGCTGGTCGAAGAAGTCGATAACAACTTCGGCGAGCGGGAGGCGGTAGTGGAGCTCGACCCGTTCGGGTGACAGATATTCCATCTTCACCATTTCGCCGCGGCGGGTCTGGCAGAGGTCCATCACCGTGCCCGTGTAGTCGGTGGGCGTAAGGATGCTGGCTCTGAGGTACGGCTCGGCGATGGCGGTGATCTCAGCCGCGGACGGCATCTCGGACGGGTTCGAGACCTCGATCGTCGTCCCGTCGCCCTTGGTGATGTGATACTCGACCGAGGGCGCAGTGGAGATCAGGGTGAGACCGAACTCGCGCTCGAGACGTTCGCGGACGATCTCCATGTGAAGCAGGCCGAGGAAGCCGCAGCGGAAGCCGAAGCCGAGGGCACCGGACGTCTCGGGCTCGAAGGTGAACGAGCTGTCGTTTAGGCGGAGTTTCTCGAGTGCTTCACGCAGGTCGGTGAACTCGTCGCCGTCGATCGGATACAGGCCTGAGAAGACCATCGGTTTCGGTTCCTTATAGCCGGCAAGCGGCTCAGCTGCGCCATGCTTGTCGGTGGTGACTGTTTCACCCGATTTGGCTTCACCGACGTCTTTGATGCCGGCGATGAGATAGCCGGTCTCGCCCGGTCCGAGCTGATCGACCGGCAGGTTGTCGGGGGTTCGTAGGCCGATTTCGTCCGGCTGGTGCGATGTGCCGGCCTGGACGAAACGCAGCTTGTCCTTCGTCCGCATCACACCATTGACGACGCGAATCGACGAGATCACGCCGCGGTATTGGTCAAAGTGAGAGTCGAAGATGAGGGCCTGGAGCGGCTCGTTGGCATCGCCTACGGGCGGTGGCGTGAAGTCGACAACTGCGTCGAGGAGTCCGCCAACGCCTTCGCCCGTCTTGGCCGAAATACGCAGAATGTCGCCGGCGGGAATACCAAGCACGTTCTCGATCTCGGCCGCGTAGCGGTCGGGCTCAGCGGCGGGAAGGTCGATCTTATTGAGGCACGCGACGATCTCGAGGTCGTTCTCCATGGCCAGATAGCAGTTGGCGAGGGTTTGGGCCTCGATACCTTGCGCAGCGTCGACGACGAGGATCACGCTCTCGCAGGCAGCGAGGGACCGACTGACCTCGTAGCCGAAGTCCACGTGGCCAGGGGTGTCGATGAGATTGATGACGTGCCCCTTCCAGCCCAGCCGGACCGACTGCAACTTGATCGTGATCCCGCGCTCGCGTTCGAGATCCATCGAGTCGAGATACTGGGCACGCATATCTCGGGCCTCGACGGCCCCGGTCAACTCCAACATGCGATCGGCGAGGGTGGACTTGCCGTGATCGATGTGGGCGATGATCGACGTGTTGCGAATTCGTTCGAGTTCCATGGGCTCCGTTGCGCTTTCGGCGCGCATGCTCTCCGCCGCGCCGTCGGCGCGCAAGGGAACAGGCTCCAAAGCTACCGAGGTTCAGGTGCGATCCGGGGGCGTCCCCCGATAGCCTTGATACTCGGTTAGCGGACCTTCCCTCCGCACCCAGAGCTCTCAAGTAGGTAGTCGTGGCCAACATCAAGTCGCAGATCAAGCGGAACCGTCAGACGGTGAAGCTCAATCTCGCCAACCGCAAGGTTCGTAGCGAGATCCACACCCGCACTAAGGCCGCCAATGAGGCTGTCGCCGGGGGTGCGGAAAACGCCGACGAGCTCGTTCGCTCGGCTATCTCCCGCATCGACAAGGCTGCCGCCAACGGCGTCATGCACAAGAACAAGGCCGCTCGCAAGAAGAGCCAGCTGGCCAAGCAACTCAACAGCTGAACGACCCCAACCCCAAACACCGATGCGCCGGCCTCTGGGTCGGCGTTGTCGCGTCTGGCCACTGCATAACCCGGGGCTTCTAGCTCCGGCTGAGGTTCGCCAACCGAGCCACGAGCACCTCCACCACCAGTTCTGGTGGCCAGTCCTTCGTGCCTCGGAGGTCGAGATCAGCCTTAGCGAGGAGTTCGATCGCCCGCGCCAGCTTGTCCGTTCCGAGCTTACGGCTCTGCTGCATCGCCTTCTTCGCGGGAAAGGTCGAGCCCTTCATGCCGAGGAGCTTTGCCGCTGCCTTGTCGTCTCGGACCTCGGTCCCGTCGAGGCGCAACATGTTGCTATAGCGCTTGTGCAACACGGCCATGAGCCGGAAGGCCGCGCCATTGCGGTCAGTCGATGACCCAGCGTACGGAATCAACCGCGGGAGCAACTGGAGCGCCGCAGTGACGTCTCCTTTGTCGATTGCATCGTCGAGAGCCCACGGAACGGTCGATCCGGCATCACCGCCGAACGTCGCCACATCATCGGCGCTGACGGTCGCGTCGGCGCCGAGTGCTCCCTCCAGGGTTCGCACGAGGCCGACGACCCGGCTCCGATCCTCCCCGAGCAGCTCCTCAATTGCGGCGATCGCGCCCCGCTCGAACTGCAACGAGCTGGCGCCGAGCCGATCGCGCAGCCAGTCGCTGGCGGCCTTGCCCTTCGGCGCTGCAGTCTGCTGGATGAGTGCGCCAGCGACCTCGGCGGACTCCTTGAGCGCTTTTGGGAGCGTAGGCATGCGGTCGACCTTTGGCTCTGCGCCCTTCTCCCAGACCAACACGAGGTCGGTGGTGTCGAGCGGCTCAGCAAGCAGTTCGATGATCGGTGCGTAGGCGTCTTTTCGGGAGAAGCGGCTGAGATGCCGCCCGACCACCACCCGCCGGTCGGTCAGAAACGGTGGCGTACGAGCTGCGTCGAGCACTTTTGCCGACTCGTAGTCACCGTCGTCGTTGCGGTAATCGGCCTCGGTGAGCGTCTCAAGCATGAGACTGCGATCGCCGTCGCCCACCAACTCATCGACTATCGCGCTGACGGCCTCACCGATGAGGATCGGATCGTCGCCGATAATCAGTCGCAGCGCCATCGACTCAGTGTCGCCGATGCTCGAGCACGGCGCTCATCGTGTCGGCCAAACGGCGGTTGCCCTTCACGTCGTGGGCGCGAAGGATCCGACATCCGAGCGCGATCCCGAGGGCGTGAGCACCAAAGGTGACCTCGCGTCGATGATCGACACCGGTTCCGGCGAGTTCGCCGAGAAACCCCTTGTTCGATGCCGAGAGGAAGACCGGGAAGCCGAGGGCAACAAGGTCGTCGCTGTGATGGAGCAGCTCGGTCGACATCGTCGGTGTCTTGCCGAGGTCAAGGCCGGCGTCGACCATAATCCGCTCCCTCGGGATTCCGGCGGCCAACGCCTGAGCTGCGCGCACGCGAAGGAAGTCGGTCACGTCGACCCGCACGTCGGTGTAGATCGGGTTCGGGTCGGGGATGCGGGGGCCGATGCGGACGTGGGTTGCCACGACCGACGCGCCGTGTCGGCGCGCCACTGGCAAGAAGTCTGGGTCAGCAAAGCCGCTGATGTCGTTCCCGATGCACGCACCGGCTTTACACGATTCATCGAGCACCGAGGCCCGGAAGGTATCGACCGATATCGGAAGATCGAACCGCGCTCGGAGTGCCTCAACCGCGGGGACGACACGGTCCAACTCCTCCTCGACGGTTACCTCGGGACCTGGTCCGGCTTTCGAGCCACCCACATCAAGGAAGTCGGCACCTTCGTCGACCAACTGCTGGGCCTTGGCGAGGAACTCGTCGAACGCCCAGTACCGGCCACCGTCAAAAAAAGAGTCGGGCGTCCGGTTGAGGATGCCCATGACGAGTGCCCGGGTTGTGATATCGAACCGGGTACTGCCGAGATCCACAAACATCGTCGCCGACCCTAGCGGGTGGACGTGTCAGCCTGAGGCTCCGCCGAACAGCGAATTGGGATGCTTGGAACCACCGCCGACGACCGACCGCAGGTCAGTGTTCGCTGCGCCGTTGAACGAGTGAAGGTCGAGCTGCTCGCGGATTTCGGTGGATGCCGAGGCAAGGCCGTCATCGATCGGAATTCCCGTGCCATCAGCTACCCGCACCAGCCCAGAGAACGCAGCGACTGTCGCTGCCGCTTGGCCTGCGCCTTCCATCCCGACGGCGTCGATCAGCTCGGCCCGCAGCCCATCGAGCGGTTCACGCTTCACGGCGGCCTCGGCGAACGCGAGGAGCTCAGCCCCACCGGCGACCTCACTGGCGGCCGGGTCGCCGTCACCCATGGTGATGTCGAGATCAACCCTGGTGCCGAGTGCATCACTACTCGCACGGAGCAGCGTTGTGTGGGCCGTCGTTCAATAGAAACACTCGTTTATCGCCGCTACCCGCGCGGCAACGAGCTCTACCTGCGGGCGCGAGAGCGCTGTGTTCCAGACGAGTTCTTCGAAGCCAGCCGCCGAGTACATCGGTCGGACGAGGGTGTAGAAGGTGGTATTGGCACTCGGGACCTGGCTGAGCGCACGGGCGACGTTCGCGAATGGAAACGGTTCGAGCATCCGGACATGGGCGCCAATGTCGCCGAGACCGTCTGGTGTCTCTCGGGACGGCTCGCCAGGCTCAGCCGCCGGAGCAATGGGCACCACCTCAGCGCCGACCGAATCGGCGAAGACCCGCAACGCAACGGCGACAGCCGTCGTTCCGACGAGTTCGACGTAGGGGCCCTCACCAACTTCGGCCACTTGCTCAGCGGCCCACGCCGGATCGACCGAGCCTGGGTCGGTGGCGATCCGGTCGATGATCGAGCATTCTGCAGGGCCGAGCGTGTCGGCGGTGTCGGGTAGATCATGGTTCCAGGGTGCGGTGGCGCGCTGTCGGCTTCGTGCATCGGCCCGATCGACGATCGCGGCCATCTCGCAAGTGTCGAACCAGGTCCCGCCCTCGCCGAGCCGCGCTCGGGTCGCATCGACTGCCGCTGCGAAGTCGGGACTGATTGAGATCGTGGTCATCGCACCTCCTCAGCCTCATCGTTGCACGGCGCAGCGTCGGTGGGACAGCCGACGAGCCGGAGTTCTTCGTCTTGAGCCAGCCTGATCACCAGCCCAGCGACATCTTGCGCAGTAGTCGTACACACCCGAAGACGCGCCGGGAACGCTGCGACGCGAAGACAGTCTCGATGCCATAGCGGTCAGTGAGCACCTGCGCAGCAAACGCATCGGCGGCGTCGCCATCGGTCGCAACCGACGCTCATGGCGCGTGCCGCAAGGAGAGGTCGCCATCGAGTTCGAAAAGGTCGGCTGCGTTCCATACGCGGCCGGAGGGCCGCTGCATGGAGTGACCGTTGGCTCCAGCCGGTCGCAGGCCGTCAGGCGATTAGAACAGCGCTGTGCTGAGCTTGCGCCGCCATTCTGGGGTGCGGGGGTCGTCAGCCCCGAGAACCTCGAGCAGATCGACGAACTTTTGACGGTCGTCGTCGTTTAGTTTCACCGTCGCCAGCAGCGAGGCGAGCGTTGCATCGATGTCGTCGACTGGTTCGCCGACCGTCCGCGCCAGGGCTCGCAAGCGCCGACTCTCGGGCGTTTCGGGGATCTTGTCGAGCAGGGTGAGTCCTTGGTCGACCTGGCCCTCATCGATTAGGGCACCGGCTAGTGCTGTGAGGACGTCCGGGTTGTCGGGCTCGAGCGCATAGGCCGCGTTGAGCGATTCGACGTCGCCCTTCTCAAGCAGGCGTTCGACCTCGTTTTGTTCCTTGGTGGGCAGGAGTTTCTGGACGAACTCGAGAACGTCAGCTTCGCCCTGGGCACCCATGAAGCCGTCGACCACCTGACCGTCCTTCATGGCGTAGACCGCCGGGATTGACTGGACCTGGAAAGCCTGGGCAACGCTCGGGTTGGCGTCGACGTCGACCTTGGCAAGTTCGACCTGACCGTTGGTCTCACCGATTACTTTGTCGAGTATCGGGCCAAGCTGCTTGCACGGACCGCACCATTCGGCCCAGAGGTCGATAACGACCGGGACCTGATGGGACCGCTCGATCACGTCGGTCTCAAACGTTGTGTCGGTTACATCTACCATCGTGTCAGCCAACGTATCGGATGCCTGTTCAATTTCAGGCAGGCGCGTCGGCCAGATTGGGCGTACCCTCCACTTCACGATGTCTCGCCCCGTGACGCCCGACGAGTTGTACACCCTGTTGGCTACGCCGGTGCTACACGACCCAATCTTGTTGATCCACCTCACTGGGTGGATAGATGCGAGTGGCTGCGCCGCCGATGCCCGTGACATCATCCTCGATCAGATCGACGCCACACCGGTCGCGAGCTTCGAGACCGAATGGCTTATCGATCACCGGGCGCGCCGCCCGCTGATGCACATCGTCGAAGGGGTCATCACAGCGCTTGATTGGCCCGAGATCAGCCTCGTTCGTGGGGCCGACAGCGCCGGGAACGACTTCTTGCTCCTCCACGGGGCAGAACCTGATCACAACTGGCGCACGTTCTGTGACGCCGTCGTTCAACTCGCTCATCGCTTCGGCGTGCGCCGCGTGATTGGCCTTGGCGCTTACCCAGCCTCGGCGCCTCACACGCGCCCCTCTCGCTTGTCGTCGACTGCATCAACGCCGGAACTCGCAGTGCTCGGGTTCACTCCTGCGACCCTCAACGTGCCAGCCGGCATGCAGGCCGCTGTCGAGTTCGCTCTCCATGAGGCCGCTATCTCCTCTGTCGGGCTCTGGGCCCAGGTGCCGCACTACATCTCGGGAGCCACCTACGCCCCAGCGACCCAAGCATTGATCGAAGGCTTGGTCGGCGCAGCCGGTCTGGTCTTCGACAGCAGCGAACTCGCTGCAGAAGCGTTAGCGACTCGGAACCGCCTTGATGGCCTCGTGTCCAACGAGGACTCGCACCGCGACATGCTCCGCGCGCTTGAGGAGCATTACGACGAAGCTGTCGACGTAGAAGCGTCCATTCGCGGCGACGGCGTCGCGGACGAGATCGCCGAGTTTCTCCGCAACCAGACCGGCGACAGTGGCTGAGCTAACGCTCGAGCTCCCAGAGGGTTCCCTGACTGAACTCGGCAACGAGTACAGACCCGCCCGGCGGGGTGGCTGCTGACGCCAGGAGCATGTGGGTGGTCCGCGACGTGGAGGCGATCACACTGCGATCAAATCCGATTTGCCATGCGAGCGCGTTGGTGAGGTTGGCCGACACGGAGGCGACGTCAACGAAGAGCTCCCCAACCTCGAGGTCCGGGTCGATACGCTCGTCGGCCTCGGCGGACGCAGTGCGTTCGTAGAGCTGGTCGAGCGTTTCGAGACCGCTGTGGGCTCCCCATGCGCAGGTGGCGACGAGGAGGAGGCCGGCGGCTTCGATCCGCCATCGGGCAAGAGCCCACGCGGAGAGCCCGACGACGATGGCGACCGCGGCTGCAGTCCCGGGTTCGAAGATGTCGTTGCCGTACGGTGCGCCACCAACTTCGACGCCGAGCATCATTACTGGCGATCGGGCTGCCGCCCACGTGTTGCCGGGGCCGTTCCAGGCGGCGACGACTCCACCGAGGGCGGGCACACCGATCAGTAGCATCGCTGCCGACCTCGCTCGAAGCCGGTGTAGGTGGCTGATGCCGACGGCGACCAGGACGGGTGCCATCACCTCGATGTAACGGCCATGAAGCCATTTGTCAGCCCGCGGGATGCCGGTCAGGAACCAGGCGGCGACGATGAGAACCGCAGCGCCAACGGTGAGCGCTGGCCACCCGTTCGGCTTAGATCGAGCCAGGACGACAGAACCCCATACCGCAAGTCCGGTCCCGGCGAGGACCATGTAGGTGAGGGCACCGAGGCCGTGCTGGAGCATCTGCCCTGCCTCGCCGAAGCCGCGTCGCGAGGCAAGGTCGGCTAAGTCGTAGGTGCCGGTGGAGTCGAAGGTCGCATTGGCCAGCGCGCTGCGAAGCCATTCGGCACACCACAGCGCGACCGCTGCGGTAACCACCACGCGTGCGACCGCTCCACTTCCCTGGGCCCGCATCCCCCACGCGGTCGCGGCGATGACCACCACCGCGGCGACACCGAGACGCGGATGCGCGGCAAACATCAGCACTGCGAGGCCGACCGCTGTCCACGGTGCCCAGTTGGTTGGCGCGTCGAAAACGCTGGTTAACGCCAAGAGTGCCAGCACGATAAGGAGCGTCAGCAGTCGTTCGGCCCATACGATCGACGAGGTGAGCAGTGCCGCTGGCAGAACGGTGCCGACCGTGGCTGCGACGAGCGCTCGGCGTTCGGTCATGTCGCTGAACAATCGGCGCAGAAGCGTGCAGAGCGCTGGCATGGTCGCCGCACCGAGGAGCGCGTTCACTACTCGCGCGTAGGTGATCATCCCGTCACCAGCGAGCCCGAGCAGCCAGCCCGGCGCAAGCAGCACCGGATACAGACTGCCGTACGGGGGCTGTGCCGCCATCGGTGCACTGCCCTCGCCGGCGACCGTGCGGCCCATGGCGAGGTACGCAATGTCATCTACGGTCAGGAGCGGCCCCGGCGTGGCGTGAGCGACGGCGAGTCCGACCAGAAACACTGCGCCCGTTATGACCACCAGCCACCGTGACCACGCCGACATCATCTTCAGGGTAGGCCGGAATCTGAGGTGGAGGTGCAATCCAGCGGTGGTACTATCGCCTGCCTAATCTCGGGGCATTAGCTCAGTTGGTAGAGCGCATCCATGGCATGGATGAGGTCAGGAGTTCAATTCTCCTATGCTCCACTCCGAAACCTGCCTGAACTCTGATCAAACCCCCAGGTCACGGTAGACACATAAGGACAACGTGAAACGGCGAGTCGAATCCCGAGCCTTCATCGTCGTTGATCTCAACGAAGATTTGCTCAACGTCTCGAGTTAAAGCCGCGGGGTATCCGCTCGCGAGAGCGATAGACGCACCAGGGTCATCCAAACCAAATAACGAGACGCTCTCATGTGCGATAGTGCCGATCCAAGAGCAGTCATGAACATCAGTGACGGGGAATCCGACGTAGTACCGTCCGCTGCCCATTGAAACTTTTTCGGCGAAAGTTCCAGCGGAACCGTCCAACTTCACCCCATCCTTATCGACTTCGATGGCCCAGATTTCGGGGGCGTTGGCGGCGAGTTCCGTGAGTGCTGGTTGAACGACGTTTTGGTCATAGCGATACGCGAACGTCACGTTCTGCGCACGTGTCACAGCGTCGTGAGGAGAAAATGTCGTCGCAGACGTACCCGTCGTAATCCCGTTGTCAGCCGCCCACT
>JAQWLJ010000060.1 GCA_029247365.1 Acidimicrobiales bacterium
CAATCGCGAGGGACTGGTCGATCGCCGGGCCGCCGTTTGGTTCGCGCTGGGATCGGTTCCGGTCGCTCTGTTCTGTGCGCTCGTGGTCGCGTCACGAATCGACCGAGCCGCCTTTACCGACGTCCTCGCCCTGATCTTGCTCGGGCTCGCGGCATTCGTGCTGCTGATACCGGCGACGCGCCCGACCGACACGGCGGTGTCGGAAGGCTCGCTGCGAGCCCTTCCGGTCGGTGGCGCCCTCGTCGGTTTTCTCTCTGGGACCTTCGCAGTTGGTGGCGGCCTCGTGACGCTTCCGATCCTTGCTCGGGTCCGAAAGCTGGTTCCCCATCGGGCCGCAGCCACCACATCGGCAACCGCCATGCTCGGCACGCTGGGTGGTGCACTTGGTCACACGATCGCTGGCAACGTGGTCTGGAGTCGTGCTGTTGTGCTGATCGTGGGAGCTGCGATCGGATCGTCGGCCGGTGCCCGGGTAGCCGGTCGTCTCGCGCCTCAGACGGTTCTAGCGTTGGTCGCTGCCGGCCTTGTCGGCGCCGGCCTGCCGCTGCTGGTCGTGGCCTAGGCGTCGATCGAGCGGGGAAGGCTACTTGTCTCGATCTCGGCGATGAACGGGTACCGAAGGCCGTGGATGACGTCGAAGCCCGCGTCGAGCACGATCGAGTCGCGGACGGGTTCGGCGCGGCGAACCATGTTGAGGGTTGTGGACGCAGGCTCGATCAGGAACTGCAGTTCGGCCCGCAGGCTCGGATGAAAGACCGACTCAAACCGGAAGGATGCGACAACGTGCGGCCCCCCAGCGGCATCGCGCTCGGCGCGGTCAAGCACCAGCCGCAGACCGAGGTGTTCAACGTGAATCAGCTCATCGGCGACGAGGCGCCGATGAGGATCAGACCACGCGCTGGTGAGGCGGAGGGCGTCCCCAGTTCGCACAACCCGCTTGCCCGCTCCGTCCATCCTGCCCTCGGCCTCGAGTTCATCACGGAGAGCGGCCATGGCACCGATCGCTTCTCTCGGGTCAACTGCAGTCGCGTACCATGTCAAGAAAACTGCTCGGCCATCTCCCCAGGCCGGGTCGGCCTCAGCACACACACGCTCGGTGTGCAGGCCTGGAGGCGCTACGTAGCGGCGGCCAGTGATGACCCCCGAAAGCGCGATATTCGGCGCCAGGTGCTCGAGGTCATACCAGCGGTTCCACGCCTCGAGATTGTCGACATCGGTGTCGATGGCGGCGAGTATCATACCAACGGCGGGGTCAGCCATGCACCGACATTGACGAGTTCGGGTTGATCTCCCGATTTCGACTGAAGAAGCCGATGTCGAGGTCCGCTCCGGAGTAGCGGCCCTCGACGACCAGCGGGTCGCCATCATGGTCGTGGCCTCCCTCGACCGCAATGATCAGGTCGGCCATCATTTGGCCGGCCGACCCAGCGTTCTTGTACTGGTTACCGCTCGTACCGATCGCCACGTAGAAGCCGTCGAGGTCGGTGCGGTCATAGATCGGGATCCAATCGTCACTGACGTCGTACAGGTCGACGATGCCCTTCTTGTGGTGTGGCATGCCGATGCCAGGGAGGCGCCGGTTGGCCCGCAGGACCTGAGCCTCGTACTGCTCGGCGTACAGGGACGTGTCGTAGTCCTCAGGGTCAACAAACTCGCGCGGGTCACAAACTGGATCGCCCGAACCGATGAGAATGTGGTTGCCGACCTCGGGTCGGAAGTAGATGCCGAGGTCGTCGTCGGCGACGGTGATGCCGTGAGCATCGAAGTCAACGCCGTCGGGCGCCGGCACATGATGTACCTCGTGGCGCAGTGCCTTCGTCTTGATATTCATCGAGTCGTAGACACCGGCCATTTGGTTGATCAGATAGCTGTGTGGCCCCGCCACGTTCACAACGATCGGCGCCCTCGGTGCCCGGCCGTCCGCCAGCGTAACGCCAGAGATGCGATGGTCGTCCTGGTCGATGGAAACCACCTCGGCGTTGAACCAGAACGTCGCGCCTCGAGCCTCCGCACCGCGCTGGAGGTTATGGCAGGAGAGCTGCGGATCGCTGACATAACCCGCGTCGGGCGTGAAGTAGCCCCGCTCGATGGCTCCCGCTGGGTCCTTCCAGAAGGCTTCGTTATCAGGCCGGGTTGGTGGGCCGAACAGGCTGGGGTCGATGTAGGGGCAGCGCGCCTTGATCGTGTCGGTGTCCCAGACCTCATGCGGGATACCCAGTTCGTCCCACAGCATCTTGACCCTGGCTGCATGGGTTGCGTCGCCGTGCTGTTGGAGGACGAGCTGCCCGGTCATGTGGTAGTCGATCAGTCCGAGTTCGTCATCGGACCCGATGTAGTTGGCCCAGTCTTTCCAATAGTGCATGCCCTCCCACGAGAGGTTGATTCCCTCGATGCTCGAATAGCTGAAACGAACGATGGCGCACGAGTTGATCGTCGAGCCCGCACCGGCGGTCGCGGCCTTGTCAACCGTCAGGGTCTTGTAGCCACGGTCAGCTAACTCGAGGGCAACGGCGCCGCCGATAACGCCAGCGCCGATAATGATGGCGTCGTAGGAGTGTTCGCTCATGCGCCGAAACGTAGTGAGTAGCAGCGTCGATGTCGACGCTCCCCGGACAAGTTCCCGTGAGGTGGGAACGATCAATTCCGAGACCTGACGGACCGTCAGATATGGTGCAGTCATGCCCGTTTCGATCGAGGACTTCCCGAGGATCATTAGTGTCGACGACCACGTCGTGGAACCCCCTCACGTCTGGCAAGACCGTCTCCCTGCGAAGTACAAGAAGGAGGGCCCGCGCATCGTCATCGCGCCCCAGGGCGAGATGACGCTCGTCGATGGTGCCTGGGTTGAGACCCCGGGCTCGGGCGACAAGATGGCGGCGTGGTGGCACTACGAAGACCACCGCTATCAGATCAAAGAGATGATCGCCTGCGCCGGCCGTGACCCGCAGACGGTCACCATGCAGGGCGTCACCTACGACGATATCCGAACCGGCTGCTACGAGCCCAAAGCCCGCCTCGAGGACATGGACGAGAATCACGTCGAGGCATCGATTTGTTTCCCGAACTACCCGCGCTTTTGTGGGCAGCTGTTCGCGGAGCGAAAGGACCTGGAACTCTCAAGGCTCTGCGTCGAGGCCTACAACGACTGGATGGTCGAGGAGTGGTGC
The DNA here is from genome assembly GCA_029247365.1 of Acidimicrobiales bacterium. Classification (GTDB taxonomy): domain Bacteria; phylum Actinomycetota; class Acidimicrobiia; order Acidimicrobiales; family Aldehydirespiratoraceae; genus UBA11606. The sequence continues at coordinate 3,168 of JAQWLJ010000060.1, forward strand.
GGCGATTCCGCCGGTCGGCTGATCCCCCTGTGCCTCGTTCCACTGTGGGATGTCGAGCTTGCAGCCGCTGAAATCCGGCGCAACGCCGCCCGCGGCGTGAAGGCGGTCGCCTGGTCGGAACTGCCAGCGTGGCTCGGGCTGCCCTCGCTGCACACCGGCTATTGGGATCCGTTCTTCCAGGCCTGCGAGGAGACCGGCACCGTCGTCACTATGCACATCGGGTCCGGTACCCGCACGGTCCGCCCAGCCGACGACTGCCCGACCATCGTCACCGCTGCGATGATTTCGGCGAACTCAGCTGCGTCGATGATCGACTTCCTGTTCTCTGGCGTGCTTCATCGGTACCCACGGCTGAAGCTGATGTACGCCGAGAGCCAGATCGGATGGATCCCCTATTACTTGGAGCGAGCCGACGACAACTACACGACACACATGTGGGCTCAAGGCGAAGAACGCCTTCCGAATCCGCCTTCGCACTACTACCGCCGCCAGATCTACAGTTGCTTCTTTAAGGACTCCACCGGCATGAAGCTGCTCGACGAGGTTGGGGTCGACAATGTCTTGTTCGAGACCGATTACCCCCACAGCGACGGCACCTACCCCCACTCCCGCGAGGTGGCCCACTCCCTGTTCGGGCATCTCGACGCCGACATCGTCCACAAACTCGCCCGCGGGAACGCTATCAGGCTCTTCGACCTCCCTTTCAACAACTGACGTGTCGACCCTGCTGGTCGTCCACCACTCCCCAGGCACGGCGATACCGGCAATGGTGGCGGCGGCCTGCCAGGGGGCCGCAAGCAAGGGTCTCGAGGAGGTCGCCGTTCGTTCGATCGCCGCGCTTGACCTCACCAGCGAGGACGTGCTCACAGCCGATGGCTACCTGCTCGCCTCCCCGGCGAACTTGGGATACATGTCCGGGGCGCTCAAGCACGCGTTCGACACGACGTACAACGACGCCCTCGGGATCACCCGTGGTCGACCCTTCGGCGTGCTCATTCACGGCGAATCCGGCGCGACAGGAGCACTGTTGGGAATCGAGAAGATCACCACCGGTCTGCAGTGGCGACCAGTGGCTGACCCAGTTGCGTTGATCGGGGCGGTAGGCGAGGTTGAGCTCACTGCCTGCACCGAGTTGGGCGCGGTGGTCGGCGTGTCGACGCTCGACTGCTAAGAACTCAGGGCCTCGTTAAGGTCGGCCCAGAGATCTTCGAGCGCTTCACAACCGACGCTGAGCCGAATCAGGCCAGCCGGAAGGTGTTCTTGCCCAGGGGTACCGGCACGCCGCTCCATGGTCGACTCGACGCCGCCAAGGCTCGTAGCGTGACGCACGACTCGGATCGCGTCACATGTGGCGGCGGCCCGATCACCGTCGAGTGCATCAAAGCTGATCATCGAGCCGATCCCCGGGTAGCGCACGGTGTCGACAGCAGCGTGATCAGCCAGGCGCTCAGCTAAGGCGATGGCGTTGGTCTCCGCTGCGTCGAGGCGAAGTGCCAGCGTCCGCGCCCCGCGCAACGTCAGAAAGACCTCGAGCGCGCCCGGGCTGGTGCCAAGCAGGGTCCGGGAGCCGCGAAGCCGTTCGGCGAGCCTTTCGTCGCGGGTGGCCAGCGAACCACCGAGCAAGTCGCTGTGGCCGCCGATGAACTTTGTCGTCGACTGCATCGTGAGATCAGCCCCAAGGTCGAGCGGTTGCTGTCGCAGCGGTGTGAGGAACGTGTTGTCGACGGCGAGAAGTGAGCCGTCCTTGCGCTCGGCGCGGCACAGCATGTCGAGATCGGCGACCGTGAGGAGTGGGTTGGTTGGCGACTCCAGCCAGATCAGGTCAGCGCGTGGCATACGCTCGACCCAGGCGGCTGTGTCGTCGACAGGCAGCCGGTCGAACGTGAGCCGTCCCTTGGTAGCCCAATCTTGTGCCGTGTGAGCCACACCGTGGTAGCAGTCGTCGGGCAGCAACACATGGGCTCCGACTCGAAGCTGGTCGAATACTGCTCCTGCCGCGGCCATCCCTGAGGAGAACGCAAGACCCTCGGCACGCTCGAGACCACCCAGTAAGGCCTCGAGCGCATCCCACGCCTCGGTCGCATCGGCCCGGCTATAGATGCGATCGCTCCCATGTTCGAAGGTGGACGCCGGGGTGATCGGATAGCTCAGGGGTTGGCCGGCCCCCTGGGGGCGGCCGCCGCTGATCACCCAGGTAGACGGATCGAGGTCGCGCGGTTTAAGAGGCACGGCGGCGAGGGTAGTGGGCGCGCAGACCAGTAGCTGCCAGACTCGGCCCATGTCGCAGCGTTGGCGAGCTGAACCGTTTCCGATCGGGCCCTCATCGCTCGAGGCGATCTGGTCGGCGCGCTTACCCGAGTCGACTGCGATCGTCGACGACGACCAGGTCATCACGACGGAGCAGCTCCGTCTCGAGGTCGACCGAGTTGCACGCTGCCTGGTCGGTGCGGGACTCCGCCCGGGGGGCCGGGTCTTGTGGCTGCTCGGCAACGAGCCGGCGAGTCTCATCAGCCTGCTCGCGACGATTCGCGCTAACGGCGTCTGGGTCGGCTCAGATCGCCGGGCGACCGATGCCGAGCGTCAAAAAATCGTCGACGACGCCAACCCGGCGCTCATCTTCGCCACGCTGCCGGTAGGTGAGCCCGAGACTGATCTCCCGCCCGTCCCCGACCCCAATGCGGTCGGCGCGATCGCCTACACAAGCGGCACTACCGGCAAGCCGAGGGGCGTGGTGCACACCATCCAGCAGCTCCTGTATCCGGCGGCCGCGGCGATCGAGACGGAAAGACTCGACGAACACAGCCGGATCGGGACCCCACTCTCGCTTGCAACCCTCAACATCTTGCTGCTCGGCCCACTCACGGCCCTGGCCTGCGGAGGGGCTGCGGTCCTGTTACGACGGTCGGACCCAGTTGGTTTCGCCGCCGACGTGAAGCAGCACCAGCTCACACGTGCACTCGTCGTCCCTGCGATCGTGCAGGCGATGGACGACGCATCGGTTGATCCGGATGACCTCCGCAGCCTGGATCGTTTGATCATGGGCGGTTCGGGCTTTGATCGCGACCGGGCAACCGCGTCCCAGACCAACCTCGGGGTCCCGCTCATCGCCAGCTACGGATTGTCGGAGGCACCGACCGGGGTCGCCCGGATGCAAGTCGGCGATGCCGGGGCATGGGCACTCCCCGGTATCGACATCCGTATCGAGAACGACGGCGAAATCACGCTGGCCCCCTCGAGGACCGGTCCCTGGGCACATTGTTGGCGTGGAGGGATCGCTTACTGGGGTCAGGGGGTCGACGCACTGTGGCGCCGCGGCCGGATTCCTACCGGCGACCTCGGCACCATCGACTCCGAGGGCCTTCTTCACGTCAGCGGCCGGATCAGCGACATGATCAACCGTGGTGGAGCGACGATCTCTCCGACGGAGGTCGAGGGCGTACTTCTGGCCATCGACGGCATCGATGACGCCGCCGTGTTCGGGCTCGACGACGATCGCCTCGGTCAGCGCGTTGCGGCAGCGATCGTTGGCAGGTTGGAGCCGGACGCTGCACGCAAAGCCGCCCGCCAAAGCCTCAGTGGTTACAAGGTTCCAGAGTCGTGGTTGGTGCTCGACGAGATACCGCGTAACGCCGGCGGGAAGGTCGACCGCCCCGCATTACAGGCACTAGAGGATCAGTCACAGCGGCCGTAGGTCAGTTTCCAGGCCAAAGCGGTAGCGGCCAATGGGCTCGAAGATCCGTTCGGACACCATGGCGTGTTGGGCGGCGACGTGCACATCGCGGAACACGCGTTGCAACGGCGAGCGCTTATAAACCGCAGCACCACCGGCCGTCCTGTAGCACCGATCGACAGCGCTGACGCTTGACTCGGCGGCGTGGTTGGCAGCCAGTCGCAGCGCCACCCGACTCTTGTCGCTCACCTGACCGTCGGTAATGACCTCCTCCCACGCCGTTCCCACGACGTCGCCCACCAGCGCCCGAGCGGCGCGCAAAGCGGCGTCAGCTCTGGCGATGTCTACCTGCGCGGTAGCCCGCTCGCCGAGCCCTCGACCGGACCCCTGCGGGACCTTCTCAGCAAGCGTTGCAAGTTCGTCAAGGGCACGCTCACCCATCCCGACCATCACCATCGAGACACCAAGCGCAAGGGCACCAAAGACGGAGAATCGGTAGAGCGGCCCGTCGACCTCAAGCAACCGGCGGTCGAGCGGAACAATGTGGTCAAGCGGGATCGCGACATCATCGACTCGGTAGTCGGTCGAGGCGGTCCCCTCCATCCCGGCCACATTCCAGGTGTCGAGGAGTTCGACCCCCGCATGGAAGAACGCGAATCCCGTTCGACTCCGGCCACCAAGCTCGACCGGTTCTCCCGCATCATTTACGTATCGAACGCCGCCCCCCATGGTGGTGGCGTGGCTCGATCCACTCCCCCACGGCCACTGCCCGGTGACTCGAGCCGTCGTTGTGCCGATCGTTGCGACGCCAGTGGGCGGTGCAAAGCCACCACAGATCGAGGCGGGTTCACCGAAGAGCAACTCGCCAGCATCGCTGTTGAGCCGCGAGGCGAGAAGCCCGGTGGTGTTGGCAATCATTACTGCCCAACCCGAACTGCCGCACCCTCGGCCAACGGCGGCCATCGCGTCGAGCCCAACCTGAAGGTGCGTCTCGCCACCGCCATAGCGGGCAGGAACCCAGAGCTTCATCGCTCCGTCGGCGATGAGCTGGTCAACGACGGGACGAGCGACCGCGCCGTCGGCCTCGGTCTGTTCGGCGTACTCCGCCGCAGTGGCTGCAGCTGTGGCCCACGAAGTCATGTGCTCTCCTCACCACGATCATCCCCGACCTGCACAGATCAGGCCAGTCGGCCAACAACGCAGGACTCGCCCGGGGACTAGGGTCTCAGGCATGGGTGACCTGATCGACCTGGGTGGAGAGGCGCGCGGCTACCTGGCCGTTCCTGAGTCGGGGTCAGGCCCCGGGGTACTGGTTCTTCAGGAATGGTGGGGCCTCAATCCCCAGATGAAGGGCACCGCCGACCACCTCGCCGACAATGGTTTCGTGGCATTGGCCCCTGACCTTTACCGCGGTGAGCTTGCCGGTCACGACGAGATGGATAAGGCCGGTCACCTCATGACCACGCTGCCTGCCGACCGTGCCGCAGCCGATATGAGCGTCGCGGTCGACCATCTGCTCACCCTCGAGGCTGCCATTGGCGACTCGATCGGGGCTGTCGGCTTTTGTATGGGTGGACTGATGACCATGCTGGTCGCCTCCCTTCGAGGGGAGGTTGCTGCCGCCATCCCGTTCTACGGTTTTCCCACGAGTGGCGAGCCTGATTGGTCCGGCATGAACGCTGTCGTTCGAGGTCACTTCTGCGAAAACGACGACTTCTTCCCGTCGAGCGCGGCCCGCGACCTCGAGCATCGTCTCCAGGCGATGGGCAAAGACGTCGAGATCACGTTCCACGACGAGGGCCACGCGTTCATGAACGAAACCGACCCGTTTGGGATCTACAACGCCGAGTTGGCGGCAGAACTGTGGCCTCAGATCTTCGAGTTCTTCCACGAACAGCTGAGCTGATCCTCACCCGATCCCGGCCTGAACGCTCCGGGCAAAGTACATCCGCCGGTTACGCCCATGGATCGTCTTGGAGGGGGCCGGCCCCGACGGGGCCTGGCCGCCCACCGGGACATTCGCAAGCTCTGGCCTCAGTCTGGGAGAGCAGCGCTGTGCGGGCCAGTTGCGGACGTAAGGAGCGTGAGTATCACCTCCCTAGTCTGACCAGTGTGGTCTGTCGAACCACGTTGGGACTCAGGCGGTGAATGACGCGATGCATCGAAAAGTGCCCATCGGTAGTCTGACCTGAATGGACCCGCTCTGCGGCACCTCGCTGTTCACCGAGCTGCTCGCCGAGGACGACGCCATCGACCTTGCTGGCGTCGGGAAGGCGCTCGCCGATCCGGCCCGCTTGCGGCTGCTATCGATCATTGGGGCGAGCAGTGCCGTCTGTGCGTGTGATCTGCCTGCGCTCGTCGGCCGATCACAGCCCACGGTCAGCCACCACCTGTCGCAGCTCGTTCACGCTGGAATACTCAACCGCGAGCAACGGGGCCAGTGGGCGTGGTTCTTGCTCAACCGGACTCGCATCGACGAGATCCGCGCCATTCTCGTCTGATCAGGTTCGGCGTGTCCCTGATCGGCCACATATCCTGGATACCATGACCGACATTCAGGACCAGCCCGACCTTGGCGCGTTCGAGCCTGCGCAAGAAGGCCTCGAACTGGAGCGCCCCGAAGCGCATGTCGACCTCGAGACCGAACGGCTCCATCGCAAGCAGCGACTGGCCGCCGGTCTTCGGATTCTCGGACGCATGCATCTCGCCGAAGGTGTCGCCGGACACGTGACCGTTCGCGACCCAGAGCACGACGACCACTTTTGGGTCAACCCGTTCGGTCTCAATTTCAAGCTGATGACCGTCTCGGACCTCATCCTGGTCAGCCACACTGGCGAGGTCGTTGAAGGCGACAAGCCGGTCAATGCCGCAGCCTTTGCGATTCATTCCGAACTTCACAAGGCCCGCCCCGACGTCATCGCTGCTGCGCATTCACACGCCATGCACGGCCGCACGTTCTCCACCCTTGGCCAGCCGTTGAAAATGATCAGCCAGGACACGACCATGTTCTACAACGACGTGGCCCTCTGTGATGCCGGCTCCGGTGCCGTCGTAATCGACACCAACGTGAGTGCGCAGATGGCTGCGGCCCTTGGCGACAAAAAGGCGTTGATCCACCAGAACCACGGTTGCATCACCGCCGGCCAGTCGGTTGACTCGGCGATCTGGTGGTTCGTTGCGCTCGAACGGGCATGTCAGAGCCAGCTCCTCGCCATGGCTGCCGGCGACCCCATCGAGATTCCTGAGCATCTCTGCCGAGAGAGCTTCGACGTACAGGGAAACGAACTTGCCGGTTGGTTCAACTTCCAGCCCTGGTGGGACGAACTCTGCCGCCTCGAGCCGGAGTTCCTCGATTAAGCCCTCGTTCGCTGGCTAGCTTCGCGCCGCCGCTCCGTCAATCGGCGGGAACCGAGTAGTGGCTGCGGCAACAGTCCAGTCCATGTGGTTACGAACGTACTCCTCGGACGCGTCTCGCCGTGGTTGGTAGTCCCAGTCGACCCGACGTCCTACCGACATTGCGGCATGTATCGCACGACGCATCCGCTGCGACGCGAGCACATCGGTCCGAATGGCTGCGCTGTCCCAACGCTCACCGACCTCAGCGGCAAAGTTGGCTTCGATCGTCGCATACGCCGGGTCGGCAGCCCGGTTGGTGAGTTCACCCGGATCCTCCTGCATGTCGAAGAGCATCGGGGGGTCGATGTCGCACTGGACGTACTTCCATCGGCCACGTCGGATCATGAAGATCGGGTGAGCCGAGCCTTCGCCGCAGAACTCGCCGAGCGCAGACGCTTCAGGATCGGCATCGGCGCCACTTGCGGCCGCCGCCAGCGACCGCCCGTCGAGTTCGGCACCAAGCGTCGGCCATGCACCCGGCGTTGCCCAGTCGAGCATCGTTGGGAGTATGTCGACCAATGAGCACGGTTCCGATGAGCTGCCATGACGAATGCCCGGCCCCGCCAGCACGAGAGGGATCCGCATCGAGTGGTCGAGTGTTGACATCTTGTACCACAGGCCCCGCTCGCCAAGCAGGTCACCGTGATCGCTCGTGAACACAACAATGGTGTCGTCGACCAGTTCGGCCTCGTGCAGCGTTTGCACAATTTCACCGATCTTGGCGTCGATGTAGGTGGTGTTGGCGTAATAGGCCCGACGCGCGTTCGCGATCTGCTCGTCGCTGACCGAGACATCGGCGGCCTCAATCGCAGCGGCGAGGCGTCGTGAGTGGGGATCGTCTGCCACCGGCGACGTTGGTAGATCGATCGTCTCGGCGTCGTAGCGCTGCCAGAACTCGGGACGAGCGACGTAGGGATCGTGGGGGTGGATGAAACTCACGACCATCGCAAACGGGGTGTCCCGGTACTTCGCGTACTCGAAGATCCGGCGCTTGGCGGTGAACGCGACCTCTTCGTCGAAGTCGAGCTGGAAGGTCGTGGCCGCCGTACCGGCCTCCTTCACCGAATCCATGTTGTGATACCACTTGTCGATGCGCTCGTCAGGTTCGTCCCAATTGGGGGTCCAGGCATGGTCGGAGGGATACACGTCCGTCGTGAGACGCTCCTCAAAGCCGTGGAGTTGATCAGGGCCGACAAAGTGCATCTTCCCAGTCAGACAGGTCCGGTAGCCGGCCTGACGGAGATAGTGAGCAAAGGTCGGGACTGACGCAGGGAACTCGGCCGCGTTGTCGTAGGCCTTGATCCTGGTGACGAGCTGACCGGCCATGAATGCAAACCGAGCTGGCGCACACAGCGGCGAATTCGTATAGGCCGCATCGAAGCGCATACCTCGAGCAGCAAGCTCGTCGAGGTGTGGTGTCTGCACGATTGGATGGCCGTAGGTGGCAGTGAACTGCGGTGCAAGCTGATCGGCCATGATCACGACGATGTTCGGGCGGCTGGTCACACGCGGAAAGCTACCGCCCGGCTGGACATTTGTTCAATGGCCCAAAGGTCGCCACTCAGAGCGCGAGTTGCTCGACGATTTCTGCGACACAGTCCTCGAGGGATTTGGTGGTATCGACGCGGATCTCCGGCGCGGCCGGTGCCTCGTACGGCGCCGAGATCCCTGAGAACTCGGGAATCTCTCCCGCACGCGCCTTGGCGTACAGGCCCTTGACATCGCGAGCCTCACACACCTCGATCGGTGTATCAACAAAAACCTCGGTAAACGCTGCCTCAGGGTGAAGCTCCCGAACCTGATCACGATCAGCTTGATACGGCGAGATGAACGCCGTCAGAACGACCAAACCCGCATCCTGGAACAGGCGACACACCTCGCCGATCCGACGAATATTCTCGGCTCGATCCTGAGGCGAGAAGCCGAGATCGCGATTGAGCCCGAACCGGATGTTGTCCCCATCCAGGACGTAACACGCCACGCCGCGCTCCGATAGCGCCTCCTCCACCGCAAAGGCAAGGGTTGACTTGCCTGAACCCGACAGGCCGGTGAACCAGACCGTCTGGGAAGCATGACCAAACCGGCGTGCGCGAGCCACGCTGTCAACCCGTCCTTCGACACGGACAATGTTCGTGCTGACCGGTTCGTCAGCCACGCAACATTCCCCGGCTTGCCAGCATCTCGACGATGGCGGTGACACTCTCCCCCACAGTGTTCGCCCCTGCGTCCAACCGAAGGTCGTACGTCTCGTCGCGGTCGTAGCCGTACGTGACGCCCGGGAAGTCGACAAGCTCACCGTCGTCGGCCCGGTCGTAGAGGCCGCTCGTGTCGCGACGTCGACAGACTTCGATCGGCGTGTCGACGAAGACCTCGAGGTAGCGCCCGTCACCGATGAGATCGCGGAACCGACCGCGCACCGCAGCATCGGGGGCGACGAATGCAGCCACAGCGATGATGCCCTGATTGTTCACCAGTCGGGCGATCTCGGCCGCACGCCGGAGATTCTCGGACCGGTCTTCAGCGGTGAAGCCCAGATCGCGGCTGATCCCCATGCGAACATTCTCACCATCGAGGCGGACCGCCACCTTTCCGCGGTCGAAGAGCTCACGTTCGAGCGCGGTAGCGATGGTCGACTTGCCAGCCGCAGTGAGCCCGGTGAGCAGAACGGTGCAGGGCTTCTGCCCGAAACGGATTGCCCGCTCCGGCGACGTGATCTCCGAAGCCTGGCTCTGCAGACCGTCTTCCGGCGCGCGATCCCACGATGAGCCCACACCGGTCAACATCCCTGCACCGACGGTGGCGTTGCTCAGGCGGTCCACGAGGATCAACGCGCCCGTGGCACGGTTGCTGCGGTAGGGGTCGAACAAGAGCTCGCAGTCGGCGCTGACCTGCACTGACGCAATGTCGTTCAGCTCGAGTTGTTTCGCCGGCTGTTGCTCGAGGGTATCGATGTCGACATGGTGATGGATCGTGGTGACCACTGCATTCGAGACGCCGTTGGCGCTTTGCAGGAGGTAGTGGCGCCCCGGTGTGAGCGGATCGTCGGTCAGCCACACGATCATTGCGTCGATGTTGTGGGCCCGCAGCGGCTCGGAGCCGGCGCTGACAAGAAGGTCACCACGACTGACGTCGATTTCGTCATGAAGGGTAAGGGTGATCGCACGGCCCGGCCCAGCGACCTCGAGGTCGCCATCCATCGTGACGATGCGCTCAACGGTCGACGAGACACCCGACGGGAGGCTGACAACCCCGTCGCCGGGACGGACCACGCCGGACGCAATCGTGCCGGCAAACCCACGGAAATCAGGGTCGGGGCGAGTGACCATTTGGACCGGGAGGCGGAAGCTCTCGATGTCAATGCCGGCCTCGACGTCGACCGTCTCGAGGTGCTGCATCATTGTCGGTCCGTCATGCCAGGCAAGGTTCACGCTCGCGTCGACGACATTGTCACCGAGCAGCGCCGACATGGGTAGGAAGACTGGTGCCACAAGGTCGAGCGGTTTCGCGAACTCGAGGTACTGCTCACGGATCTCCTCGAAACGATCCTCGGACCAGTCGACCAGGTCCATCTTGTTAACCGCAACAGCCACGTTGCGAATGCCGAGAAGGTTCGCGATGAAGCTGTGACGCTTCGTCTGCGTGATCACACCGTGACGGGCGTCGATCAAGATGATCGCGAGCTGGCACGTTGATGCACCGGTGACCATGTTGCGTGTGTACTGCTCATGCCCGGGTGTGTCGGCGATGATGAACTTGCGCTTGGCTGTGGAGAAATACCGATACGCCACGTCGATCGTGATGCCCTGTTCACGTTCGGCCTTGAGGCCGTCGGTCAGGAGCGCGAGGTCCACCTGGTCACCGGCACTGCCCTGGGTGGTGGAGTCAGCTTCGAGGCTCGCAAGCGTGTCTTCGTAGATCATCTTTGAGTCGTGCAGGAGCCGACCGATCAGCGTGGACTTGCCGTCGTCGACGGAGCCACAGGTGAGGAACCGGAGCAGATCCTTGCGTTCGTGTTCAGCCAGGTACGCCTCGATGTCGGTGGCGATGAGTTCAGACTGATGACTCATTAGAAGTAGCCCTCACGCTTTTTCTCCTCCATCGATCCGGACTGGTCATAGTCGATCACGCGGCCCTCACGTTCGGAACGAGTCGCAAGGAGCATCTCCTGAATGATCTCGGGGAGCGTGGTAGCGGTGGACTCAACCCCACCCGAGAGCGGATAGCACCCCAGGGTTCGGAAGCGGACCCACTTCTCTTCGGCCTCTTCGCCAGGTTCGAACACGAAGCGGTGGTCGTCGACCATGATCGTGACGCCGTTGCGGGTGACCACAGGGCGCGGCGCAGAGAAGTAGAGAGGCACGATCTCGATGTTCTCAAGATGGATGTACTGCCAGACGTCGAGCTCGGTCCAGTTCGAGATCGGGAAGACACGGATGCTCTCACCCGTGTTGACCCGACCGTTGTAGAGATTCCAGAGCTCCGGTCGCTGGTTCTTGGGGTCCCAGCGATGGAACTTGTCACGGAAGCTGAACACCCGCTCCTTCGCACGCGACTTCTCCTCGTCACGACGAGCCCCGCCAAACGCAGCGTCGTAGCCGCCCGCATCGAGCGCCTGCTTCAGCGCGTGGGTCTTCATGATGTCGGTGTAGTTCTTGGACCCGTGGTCGAACGGGTTAATGCCCTGATCGATGCCCTCCTGGTTGGTCCACGAAATTAGGTCGAGCCCCAAGTCGGCGACGATGCGGTCACGGAACTCGATCATCTCGCGGAACTTCCAGGTGGTGTCCACGTGCACCAGCGGGAACGGGAGCGGCCCGGGATAGAACGCCTTGCGGGCGAGGTGCAGCAGGACCGAGGAGTCCTTGCCGATCGAGTAAAGCATCACGGGCCGCTCGAACTGAGCGACCACTTCGCGCATAACGTGGATCGCCTCGGCTTCCAACTGCTTCAAGTGGGTGAGCCGGAGTTCGTCTGGGAGTACAGCAGCAGTCATAAGAGTTCGCTGAGAGCCTATTGCTTCGTCGCAGCCGGGGCGCCGCCTCCCGGCCTCGACGGCACGCAGCGAGAAGTTCGCCTCAGCGCCAGGTTACGCGGGCGAGCGTAAGGGTCGAGCAGTAGTAAACGTCTCGCTCAAGGCCGGCGGTCAGGAACATACCGTTGGCGATCCGGCTGCCCGTGTCGACTCGATCGAGCAATTCGCCGGTCTCGACGTCGACGACGACAAGCCAGTCCACACCGTCGCGGAAGTCGTTGATCACCAGTTCCCCGGATTCCGGGAATACGACCGGCTGCATGCTCGGCCGAACGTCGAGCTGCCAGCGGACTTCCATATCGTCGATCGCCACACCGGCCAGACCGCCGTTTACTGAATCCCAGGCAATCGCCGTCCTGCGCTCCGGCACAACGACCGGCGGCGCAATGATTCCGCCACCCGGCGTTCCAAACGGCGCTACCTCGCGAACCTTCCCATCGACGCCAACGCAAAGAAGACGCTGTGGCCCACGCCAGGGAGCGGGTTGACGCCATGACAAAAAGGGAGTGTCGTCAAAGCGGCCGTTCGGAAAGGTCGTGTGAATATGGCGCACGCTGGGCACGTCGCCGTTGTCCATGACCCAGACTGCGTCACCCGACAGGCAGGCGTCCCAGGCTAGCCCTTGGTCACTCCTTGGCGCCCGGTACTGGGGCTGAAGATCATCGAGGACAAGACCGTCGGGATCGACGCGTAGCCGCAGCAGATGCTCTGTTCCGGGAACATACACGTACTCGATACCGAAGGGGTCAACGTCAGCGGCAATGCGACCCATCGACCCTTCTGGGAGGACGACCGGCTCGCCGACCGGCTCAAGCGTCTCGGGGTCAAAGCGGCTCACCGTGGTAGGCCCCTGTCCTTCGAGGCGCAGATCCTTGGTAACGAGCGTTCCATCGGACAGGGCCAAAAGTCCGTTGTGGCTGCAATCGACGAGTGCCCGTTCGTTTTCGACGTGCAAATCGATGGGGTCGAGCCGATGCAGGTAGGAGCCGTTCACGCAGTACACAGCCCCGTTACGATGCACGAGAATCGCCCCACACCACACGTGATCACCGCAGGGAAGGGCAGGAGAGACGGCCAGCGGCTCAAGTGTGACCGGGTCGAAGCGCTCGACCCATCCGTGGGGCGGCGGGCCGGTGAAAGCCGGCATCGTCCCGCCGACGTACCACTCCCCTGGCTCGCGGGTCACGACCATGACGTCCCAGCGTCCAGTCGATCGCGTCGTCACCGTTGCCGTGCCGGATACGGCGTCGAGTCGGCCGACAGCAGACTTCTGGCGCCGATTGCCGCCACATTCGACCGGCCAATGGGACGGCCAGTACCCCCCGCCCGGGCGTGGACGGTCAAGCGCGAACGCGAAGTCGGTCAAAGCCATGAGTGAACCCTAGGCACATCTCCAACCGAGGCTGTTACCGTGCTGTGCCGTGAAGTTGGCAATCCTGTCCCGAGCCCCGCGGTCCTACAGCACACAGCGTCTTGTGACCTCGGCAACCGAGCGTGGGCACGAGGCGCGCGTCCTGGACACGCTGCGCTTCGGCATTGATCTCTCAGGCCATGAGCCCGACCTGCAGTACCGAGGTCGACCGCTCGACGACTTCGACGCCGTGCTCCCCAGGATCGGAGCCTCGATCACGTTCTTCGGCCTCGCCGTCGTGAGGCAGTTCGAGCAAATGGACGTCTACACACCCAGCCCCTCTAACGGGATCGCGAATTCGCGCGACAAGCTCCGGGCAATCCAGATCCTCAGCCGCCACGACGTCGCCATCCCCGCCACAACGTTCGTCCGAGACCGCGAAGACGTCCTCCCAGCCATTGAACGGGTCGGAGGTGCACCGGTCGTCATCAAGCTG
>JAQWLJ010000067.1 GCA_029247365.1 Acidimicrobiales bacterium
TGTGAGTGTGAGATGGGTTCCGCGGATCTCAAAAAGGAGAGTGCCGCGGCCAAGGATGCTCGAGAACGCGGCCGAGTACTCGCTGCATCCGGTGAGAGGTGCCACAGCGAGCGTGACGGCGATCTCGGTTACCCGATAGGCGATTTCGAACGGACCGCAGCAGTCGAACCCTGCCACTTGCCCATCGGGCTCAAAGACGAGGTGTGCAGGATTGTCGACGGCGTTCGACGTTGCGGTGATCGGGTCGAAGAAGCCCTCGACAACCCACTGGGTCTCGATGAGTGGATTGTCGGTCTCGACCACCTCACGGTCGACAAGTTCGATCATGGTTTTCGGGGTTGTGATGGTGAGTGTGTTGGTGCCGGTGGCGAGCGTCGGCTGGCTGTTCAAGACCTCGATGATGAATTCGTCCTGGGCGTGGCGCTCGGAATCGCACCCCATCTCAGTTGAGAACATGCTGTCGATAACCATGACGTTGTCATCGATCGCGTAGGTCCCGCCGATGTTGTTGCACCCGGCGCCGACCCTGACTCCGCCCGCTTCGAAGCGCAGCGAGATACGAGTGCCCTCGGCCAAGGGTCGGTCTATTCCGCCCTCGTTCACCGAAGTTGACCAGAACTCCTTGCCGTTGATGTTAATCCCGGGCGCGTCGGTGGCGGGGTCGTCCGGCGTGCGTTCGCGGCCACCGCATGCGGCGGCGAGACCTGATCGCAAGCATGAAAGGCGACAACGTCGTGCGACCGACATCGGTATCAGCCAGCGGCCCAGACCCGGCTGTGTCGGTCTGGTTAGCGCGGCCCAACAGCGCTTGGCACACCGAGTCGATAGCGCGGGCCACTGCAAGGAGCAGTGGGGGATCAGCAGAATTCAGTCTGGGATGAAACGGGGGCTGCTGCCTCGACGTCGGGTGCGGTTTCGGCACGGGTTTGCGACGTTGATCACGCGTAGCAGGCTGCGGGAGAGTCCGTGCCCACCGCCGTGTCAGAGGCGCTTTGATGGCCCAGTTGAATGCGATACCGGTGACGACGAACGTGAGGGTCGTCACCGGCAACTATTTGAACCCGCGCGACGAAGCCTGCTGCCGCCAGCGAGATGCGAGCGGATAAGACAGCCTGGCTGGCTCACAAACCATCGCTGGAAATACGTTTGAGAGGCGCTGGCTTCAGGGTGTGCGACCGCAGAACGCCAGCATTCGGTCGAAGCTGGTTGCGTCGGCCGGCACAGCGACTTCTGGTCCGAACGCACCGCTGGCTCGAGAGTCTTCGGTGATGAAGGAACTGAAGAACGACGCAGCGGCTTCGGTGAGGTGCGCTGGTGGCTCAAACTCTTGTCCGGTTGCGCGGGCTAGATCCCAACAGTGGACGTAGTTGTCAGCTGAGAGCATTTGCAGTGCGTAGCCGGCAGGCATCTCGCCGAACACGAGATTCACGTTTTCGCTTACGTCTTCAACGCCTGCGACGGCGTTATCGATCGCTGCGGTGGCCTGTCGGTAGGTCTCGTGGTGATCGTCGCCGAGCACGTCGCCGAGTTGGGCCGGCATTGTTGTCACGAGTTCTTGTTGGCGTTCGTCATCACCGGCCATTCCGGCACCGAAGATGAAGCGTCCAAGAGTGAAATGACCGATCAGGTCTCGAACAGTGAAGCCGTCACATGGCGAGTCACTTGCCAGTTGGGCTGAAGCAGTGCCTTCGACCAGCGGTGTTAGAAGGTCGCTGACCTCTCGAAAGAACTCTTTGGGATGCATGTTTCGTCTCCTCCGTATTAAGCAGTTGCGGCTGGTCTGTCTCGTCCCGCCTCTGCGTGCTGGCCAAGCATGTCTATCTTTTTGGAAAGCTCCGTGTCGACACTTCTTGAACCGTTCACTTTGGAGCTGCAAGTCTCGACGGGGTCAGCAGAACCCGGTTAATTTTTGTGAGAGAAACCGGCAAATTGCAAGATTCCCTCAAGACCGGGGGAGCCCTAGAAGTCCGTTGGGCTGCCCTGACGAAGTTCTTGAGTGGGGCCGGACGACCTCGGTGCTGGTGGTCGTCCGGCATGCCCGTTCTAGCGTGAACGCGCTACTCGTCGAAGCCCCCACAGGTAAACATGACTTCGAAGACGACGGCCATCAGCGCCTCCTCTTCCTCTGGGGAGGGATCGGCACCCGTCAACTCTGCGGTCATCATCGTCTCAAGAGTTTCCGCGTCGAGCGCGCCGGCGAAGCATTCGGCCTCGTCCTGAGTTGCGCCATCGGCGACCATCGAATCAACCATCAGCTGATTCATATCGACACAGTCAAAGAGTGACTCGATCAAGACGAGCTCTGCGCCTTCGGGCGGGTCGTCTTTAGGGTCGCCGGCGAGAAGCTCATCGAGCAGGTTGTCGTCGAGGCCGGCAACGAGAGCTTCTGCCAGGCAACGGTTCTCGCTATCGGTCAACTGGACGTCGTCGACGGCGCTTTCCTCTTCGAGAAAAGCTACGAGTTCGTCGACGCGAGGGTCACCGCCAGAGTCACCTCCGCAGGCGACTGCAAAAAGGGCAATAAATGTGATGACGGCGAGGCTCTTCATTCTGAAAGTGTCGCACCTTTATGCGAGCCACGCTTTGAAGGTGCGGAAATAACGAGACCGGGAACGTCAGCGGCCGCGGTGGCCGAGGTTCAGGCACGGGCGAGAATGGCGTGGAGGGCTCGCAGAACCCGGCTGATTTCCGCGAGAGAAACCGCCGAATTTTCCTAACCCCCCTGATCGGGGTCGGTGTGCTGCGACACCGGGTTCTCCATGACGTCATCGAACATCTGGGGGGGGGTGCCGCGCTCGTCGTAGTCGAAGATCCGACGGATGATTTCGCGCTCTTCATCGGTGGGATCCGTCGCTGCGGACCCTAGCGCCTTCCGCATGGATGGCTTATCGCTCTCCGAGAGGGCTCCGACCGCGCACATACGATGCTCGACGGCGAACTCGCTCGGCACGATCCGCCGACTTAGTCTGGTGTGATGCTTCCCTCTTGCTTTGCTCTCCGACCCACGCTCCGTCTGGCGACCGTCGTGATCCTCAGCCTGTCGCTGCTCGCTGTCGGCTGCGGCGACGGGGACGGGGACGCAGCGCAACCCCCTGACGAGAACTCCGACACCACCGCCGTCACCGATGGGCCTGCCGATGGTTCTTCTGCGGAGACCAGCACCAATTCTGACGATGCAGGATCCAGCGCGAGCGAAGCAACGACGATTCCGGCCGACTTCTCAACGGTTGCCGCGGCTGGTCAGATCACTGTGACAGGGGCTGCGACGGGCACCGAGTTGACGCTGCGGGGACCAGGGGCCGAGCAGGTCGACACGGTTGATGATTTCGGCAACCTGCTGTTCCGGCAGGTCGAGCCAGGTGAAGGCTGGCAGGTACTTGCGCTCAGCACCGATCCGGTGCGGAGCAGCGACGAAGTGCGCGTGCCTGACTTCGACGAACACCCCGACCAGGCGTTCTTCGACGGTCAGGAGATCGGTGAGGGGTTCAACTACGTCGAGATGCGCGACGGCACCTTGCTGAGCGCAACGGTGCGGTTGCCGGGGCCGATCGAGGATGGCCCTTATCCGACGGTGATCGAGTACTCCGGTTACGACCCGTCGAGTCCCTACGAGATCGAGCCTGCGATTAATATTTACGGTTTGTTGGGCTGGGCAACCGTCGGCGTCAACATGCGCGGGTCGGGGTGTTCGGGCGGGGCGTTCGACTACTTCGAACCGATGCAGTCGATCGACGGCTACGACGTCGTTGAGGCGATCGCCGCGCAGGACTGGGTGTATGAGAACCATGTCGGCATGGTCGGGATCAGCTACTCGGGCATCAGTCAGCTTTTCGTCGCGCAGACCCAGCCACCTAACCTCGCAGCGATCACACCGATTTCGGTGATCGAAGATTCGTATCGGTCGGTTGTGTGGCCCGGCGGCATCTACAACAACGGGTTCGCGAAAAGCTGGGGTGAGAGCCGTCAGGGCGCCAACGAGGCGTACGGTTCGGCGTGGGTCAATCAGCGCATCGACGAGGACGGCGACGAAATCTGTGATGCCAATCAGTTGTTGCGCAGCCAGAACCGCAATCTGGGAGAGGCGGCGGCCGAGACCGCGTTCTGGACCGATGCCCAAGGCGATCCCTTGTCGCCTCGGACCTTCGTCGGCCAGATCACGGTGCCGACCTTCCTGGCCGGCTCATGGCAGGACGAACAAACCGGGGGTCGGTTCGCCACGATGCTCGATGACTTCACTGGCACAACGGTGTTCAAGGCCCACTTATACAACGGTGCACACGCCGATTCACTCGGGCCGCAGAGTCTCGCGGCAGCGATCGAACTACTCGACGTCTATGTCGCTGAGCGGACTCCGCAGGTGAGCCCGCTTGTTCGTCTCGGTGCCCCCGCCCTGTATGAGTCGGCGTTTGGCGTGGGCGGCATTGAGTTGCCACCCGATCGTTTCGCTTCGTTGGAGGAGGCCCGAGCCGCTCTGGAAAGCGAACCGGCGATCACCGTGTTTCTCGAAAATGGCGCGAACCCGGCAGCGTTGGGGGCACCCGTACCGCGCGAGTCGGTGTCATTCGAGCAGTGGCCACCGAGCGTTGCCGAAGCGGTGACCTGGAATCTCGGCGATCTGACCGGTGGGGAGTCGACAGCAGCGTTCACCGTCGATGTCGCACGATCTCAGTTGTTGACCAAGGCAGCCGATGAGGACGGCGACGAGTTCGAGAATCTGCAGTGGGAGCCGCTAGAGGCGGGCAAGGCCATCGTGTTCGAAACAGCGCCGTTCTCCGAAGATCTGGTGTTGACCGGATCGGGCCGGGTGTCGTTGAGCGTGCATGCCGACGAGGCCGATGCCGATCTGCAGGTGACGATCAGCGAAGTGCGGCCCGATGGGCTCGAGATGTATGTGCAGTCGGGGTGGCTGCGGGCCTCGCATCGGGCATTGGACGACACCGAGTCGACCGAGGTCCTGCCGTGGCATCTGTTCACCGAAGCTGCAAGCGAGCTGTTGCCGGCCGGAGTATTCACCCAGGTTGATGTCGAGATCTTTCCGGCCGGACACGTGTTCCGGGCTGGTTCGGTCTTGCGCCTGATCATCGACAGTCCTGGCGGCAACCGAAATCTGTGGGCGTTCGACGTGTTGGGGTTCGACGGGTCCCAGGTGCGGATCGATCCGGCAACGTCGTCGCTAACGCTGCCATTTGTGTCGGGCGTGGATGTTCCGGCGGAGCACCCTGATTGTGAGCACACCCGCAGCCAGCCATGCCGGCCCTGGCTGCCGTTCATGAATACGCAGGCGCCGTGACGGCACCGAGACCCGGCATCGCGATGAATGTTCAACCTTCCGCTCAGCGGCGTAGCCAAGGTCTCTCGATCACGCGGTCAATCTCGGCCCGGCAAGACGAGGTCTGGGACGTAATCTCGGCTCCCGGCCACCTTGAGCTGGTTCATCCCTTCTGTGAGAGCAACGTTGTCTTTGAGTGGCCGGGAGAAGCAGCGGTGGACCAGATCCGCTATCGAAGCGGATGGGTTTACGACCGGCATTTCAAAAAGTGGATCGACGGAGTCGGCTACGACCTCGAAATTGGTGCAGCAAACGAACCGACCTCACGAGTTTCTTGGAGGCTTGAGCAAAAAGACGGTGACGTGACCAACTTGACGATCAGTCTTTGGCCTCGCGTTATCGTCGACGTCCCGGGATTTCGGGGTTTGGTCCGTTGGGGGGTCGTTGGGCCGATGATGCGCCGTTACCTGCGTTCGGTCACTGCGGGGGTGGACTGGTTCGTGATCCATCGAACCCCAGTGCGGGCTGACCAGTTCGGCTTTCACCCTTGGTTCTCTTCGAAGCGACGTTCACGCGTGTGAGGGGCTCTGGGGTGTCGAAGTTTCCTTGCGTCAGGGGTTGAGCCAGAACCCGAGGACAAACGCCGACGGTTGGCGATTGTTGACCCTCAAACCCCTTTAGTCTGCAGCTTGTGCCGAGTTCGTTGCCGCGCGGAGGACCAAACGGGCCGATTGCAAAGTTGGTCGCAACACAGTGGTTCCGAGCCATAGGACCGAAGATCCTGCCGCCGGTGCATCGCTTCATCCGTCGAGTTACCGCCGACAGGTTCGTACCTGGAGCAGCACTCGTCCTTTTTTCAACAGGGGCAAAAACGGGGTTCGTCAGGGAGACCCCGCTCGAGTCGTTCCGCGACGATGGCTCATGGTTTCTCGTGGGATCCAACTTTGCTCAACACCACCACCCGGCCTGGACGGCAAATCTCCTTGCCAATCCCCAATGCGAAGTCTTGATCAGGGGACGACGAACGCGAGCTATAGCGACCCTACTTTCAGGCACGGAGCGCCGTGCTGCATGGGAATCAGCCGTTGAGCACTTCGGTGGCTGGTCCAACTACCCGAACCTTACGGATCGAGAGTTTCGGATTTTCGAACTGACTCTCACAGACTGACGACCATCATCGGCCGAGTTGCCGTCGACGGAACGCTCAGGCGGTAAAATGTCGACGCGAGACCAGTAGAGCCCGAGTGGGTTTCTGCGACAGAGACCGCCGAATTCTGCGAGGCCCCCGTAGTGGGGGATTCGAAGAATTCAGTGGGGCCAGTGCTTGAGCGGAAGCCGGCATCACTCGTGCTGTATCTCGGTCGTCGCTGTAGTCGTCGCTGCGGCCGTTACCCGACCGGGATTTTCGACACCGAGTTATCGCCGTTGTTGGCGGTCCAGATGTGGGTGCCGTCAAACGCCACCCCCCTCGGTTCGTTACCGACGTCGATGGTGGCTGCGACTGCACCGGTGGCGGCCACAATCTTTGACACCGTGCTGTCGCTGTAGTTGGCGGTCCAGATGTGGGTGCCGTCAAACGCCACGCCGAACGGGCTGTTGCCGACCGTGATGGTCTCTTGCCACCATTGCAACAGCGCCACCCGTTGCCCAGGAGCGTCAACCCTCTCACCTAGCACGTCAGCAGCCGTTTGTGCCCCGTCCGCGGTTGTTTGGGCGGTGATGACGTCGGTCGTGATGTTGTCGAGTGCGGGTTGGACGACGTTTTGGTCGTAGCGGTACGCGAACGTCACGTTCTGGGCGCGTGTCACCGCGTTCTCTGGCGAAAACGTTGTTGCTGATGTGCCGGTCGTGACCCCGTTGTCAGCAGCCCACTGGACTGCGTCGGTGTAGTAGCGGCCTTCGTCAACATCAGTAAACGTGTTCGACGCAAAAGCCACCGACGCACCCAAACCAACCAGCCTCAACCAGGCTCAACCAGGCTCAACCAGCCTCAACCGACGCCACACAACAAACCCCATCCCACGAACCAGACGGCTCGCTTAAACAAAGTTGGCACAAAGCACCCAGACCCGCAGAACCCGGGCCGATTTCTGCGACAGAAACCGCCGAATTCTGCGAGTCCCCCAAGCCTCCACCCGCGGTTTTGGCCGTTGGCGCCGTGTGTATTGAATCCCGACCCGGTCACAGTTTCTGGCGTGAGCGCTTATTTGCTGCTTGACGCCGCCACTGTTCGCTTCCGCTTCACCGAGAAGCGTTCTGCTATCGAAGCACGCGCCGCTACAGGCGAACCTCTTGCTGTAATCGACCTGAACCGGGCATTTCAAAGGCGCAGGCTGCTGCCGACCAGCGTCTGTCGCCGAAAGCCCTCTCACTTGTGGCCTCGGCACCGGGCTGGCACCGTTGGCCGATGCAGGAACTCTCAAGCAAGACAGCAGTGGTGACAGGCGCAGCGAGCGGAATAGGTCTCGGATTCGCCGAGGCATTCGCCGCGCAAGGGATGAACGTCGTGATGACCGACGTCGAATCCGGCCCGCTCGCAATCGAAGCGGAGCGGATCGCTCAGAGCGCCGAGGTGCTCTCGATGGTGGTCGATGTCTCCAAGCTCGATCAGATCGAAGCGATGCACGCAGCCACGCTCGAACGCTTCGGGGCCGCGCACGTGCTCTGTAACAACGCGGGCGTCGGTGGCGGAGGCGACGTGGCCGACTGCCCGATCGACATGTGGGAATGGGTCCTCAACGTCGATCTGTGGGGTGTCATCTACGGCTGCAAAACGTTCCTTCCCGACATGCTCGAGCAGGGTGAGGGGCACATCATCAACACGGCCTCGATCTGTGGTCAGCTCGCGTTCGGCGGCAACGGGCCTTACAACGTCGCAAAGTTCGGTGTGGTCGCCTTGTCGGAGACAATCGCCGAGGAAGTCGCCGATACCGGGGTCAGCGTAAGCTGTCTCTGCCCGGGGTTCGTCGCGACGCGCATCATCGAGTCGAGACGAAACCTGCCCGAGGACATGGCCGCCCAGCAGGGCGAGCCGACGGCCGAGGAGTTGGCGATCCGCAACGCGATCCTCGAACAGTTCTCGCAACGCAAGCCGCCATCGGAGGTCGCCGATCTCGTGGTGAACGCGATCAAGGACGAGCAGTTCTGGATCTTCACCGACGATCACTTCCAGCCGCGCATGGCCGACCGGGCCGAGGCGATTCAGGTCGGGACGTCGCGGCCCATGCTCGGTCGCATGGCCGACACTTTCTTCGAGTAGCGCACGACCGCCCAAGCAGCGGTCGCTCTTCAGTCGCCGCTGCCAGCGACCTCGGGGTAGAGATGGCTCATGGTCCCCGGCTGGACACGGGAGGCCTCGATGAACGCTTCGACATCGACGCGCTGCAGGCGGATCACGCGCCCAAACTTGTAGGCAGCGATCTGCCCTTCGTCGATAAAGCGATACAGCGTGCGGTTCGTAATGCCGAGATACTCGGCTGCAGCGGCCGTAGACATCCACTCAATCTCGCTCATCCCCAAAACCTAGCCGGTCTCAAACCCGAAACTCGGCCGCGACTCCTCACGGCCTTTCATGAAGTTCGACATGTATTCGGACCTCGACCATGACGAATGGGAAGAGAGCGGTCGCCGCGGTACGAACGAGCAGAGCAGCGTGACGACAGTGGCTGAGACAGACCCGTTCCACGCACCGCGCCCCTCACCACGCACGATCCAAGCCCGACGGACACTCCCGAGCAGCCGGGCGGTCCCACCGACATCGACAACCTTGACCTGCGCTGTCATCAGTGCCACGGGGTCGTCCACCGGAAAGCCGAACGAAGAACCGCCGCCTGAGCGAGGGCTCGGGCGGCTGATCGCACCGGCGTGCCGGACTAACGTCGTTTTCCATGGAAGGCATCCACGACATGGGCGGCAGTTACGAGTTCCCATCCAGCCTCGCCGAACGAGACCAGGAGGTCTTTCACGCCGAGTGGGAAGCGCGCGCGTTTGTGCTGTCGAATGCCTACACGGGCGCAGGGTGCGCCAACGTCGACCAGTTTCGCCATGCCATCGAACGACTCGATCCTGAGGCGTACCTCAGCGACGGTTACTTCGGCCGCTGGCTCGGCTCGATCGAGTTGATGATCGCTGACGCCGACGGCCACGTGATCCCGGGTCGCTATACCGACCACACCGCAGCCCGCAACCTTCATGCAACACCGAGGTTCGCCGTTGGCGACATCGTCCGCACCACAAACCACAACCCACCCGGCCACACCCGGCTGCCCAGCTACGTGCGCAACCGGACCGGCCGGGTCACCCTCGTGCAGGGTGGATGGGTCTATCCCGATACCCACGCGCATCACGAGGGTGAGAACCCCGAACCCGTCTACGCCGTGCGCTTCGACGGCGAAGAGCTGTGGGGAACCGAAGCCGAACCCCACACGTCGGTCACCGTCGACCTGTTCGAGAGCTACTTGGAGTCGACATGAGCCACGATCACGATCCCCGAGCCATCCGCACGGAGGCCCTCGAGCGACTGCTCGTAGATCAAGGGCTGATCACATCGGCCGCGATCGACACGATCATCGAGCGTTACGAAACCGACGTCGGGCCCCTCAACGGTGCGCGCGTTGTCGCAAAAGCCTGGACCGACTCCGAGTACCGGACCCGGCTCCTCAACGACGGCACCGCCGCGATCGCGGAGCTTGCTATCGGCGGGGCGCAGGGCGAGAAGATGGTCGTCGTTGAAAACACGCCCGACGTGCACAACGTCGTCGTCTGCACACTGTGCTCGTGCTACCCCTGGCCCGTCCTCGGCCTGCCGCCAGCGTGGTACAAGGATCCGGCCTACCGCTCCCGGATTGTGCGCGAGCCGCGCAAGGTCCTGGGCGAGTTCGGGCTGACTCTCGACGACAACATCGAGATCCGGGTCTGGGACTCCAGCGCCGAGATCCGTTACCTCGTGCTGCCTGAGCGACCCGAATCGGTAATCGATGACGACGAGGAGGCGCTGGCCGAGCTCGTCACCCGCGACTCCATGATCGGTGTGGCGAGGATCGACGCATGACGCCTCTATCCGATACCACCCTGCTTCCCGCCGACGGTCCCACTGCTCCCCCACGAGCGAACGGTGAGCTCGTCTTTGACGCACCGTGGCAGACCCGTATCTTCGGCGCCACCGTTGCGCTCTGCGAGGCCGGCCGATTCGAGTGGCCAGAATTCCAGCAACGGCTCATCAACGCGATCAGCGCCCACGAGGCAGCGATTGACGCAGAGACCCCCGGCGAAGGCAGTGACTACGACTACTGGGGCTGCTGGCTCGACGCCTTTCGCTCCCTCGCCGATGCGCACGGCTGGGCGGGGGCCGAGACACTGCACGACATGGAACACGAGCTGGAGGCGCGGCCGGTGGGCCACGACCACTGAGCTTCGCTCGCGCCCTTAGTCGGCGAAACCGTTGGGGTTGTTCGACTGCCAGTTCCAGTGATCGCGCATCATCTCGGCAAGGTTGCGCTGGCTCCGCCAACCCAGGACCTCTTCGGCGTAGGCCGGGTCGGCGTAGATCTGCGCGACGTCACCAGGGCGACGATCGACGATCTCGTAGGCGATCGGTTCGCCGACCGCCGCTTCGGCCGCGGCAACAACCTCGAGCACCGACGAACCGACGCCCGTCCCCAGGTTGACGGCGGTACAGGCTCCGCGCAGCTTTGCGTCGAGCGCCTCGAGCGCCGACACGTGCCCCTCGGCGAGGTCGACAACGTGAATGTAATCGCGGATGCAAGTTCCGTCGGGCGTGTCGTAATCGTCGCCAAACACGCCGAGCTTTTTGAGCCGGCCGACTGCTACTTGCATCACGAACGGCACCAAGTTGTCGGGGATGCCATTCGGATCTTCGCCAATCGCGCCGCTCTCGTGGGCACCGACCGGATTGAAGTACCGAAGCAGCGCGACATCGAGGTCTGCAGCCTCGGCGACATCTCGCAAGATCTGCTCAGACATGTGCTTGGTCTGGCCGTAAGGACTTTCGGCGCCGGTCGGCGCGCGCTCCGTCACCGGAATGGCATCGGGCTGGCCGTAGACGGTGCACGACGACGAGAAGACGAGCTTTCGCACGCCATGTTCGACCATCGTCTCGGCCACCGCAATGGTGGAACCGAGGTTGTTGCCGTAGTACTCAAGCGGTATCGCAATGCTCTCGCCGACAGCCTTGTGGGCTGCGAAGTGGACAACTTCGTCGATGTCGTGGGCCTCGAAAACCGCGTTGAGCTGCCCCCGGTCGCGGAGATCAGCTTCGACGCAGACGAGGTCGGGCGTAGTCAGGGATCGGATCGCCTCGACTGCGGCCGGTGAGCTGTTGTTGAAGTTGTCAATCAGCACAACCTCACGGCCAGACTCGTGGAGCGCGACCGCTGTGTGCGAGCCGATGTAGCCAGCGCCGCCAGTGACGAGAACGGCCATCAGCCGCTCTCCGGAATCTTCACACCGTCGAGAAGAGCACCGGCCGGAGCGAGGGCATCATCGCCCAGCATGGCGAGGCCGGTGAGCTTGGCGCTCGACTCGACCGTAGCCCCGGGGCCGACGATTGAACCGTCGACGACAGCGTTCGTCGCCACCCGCGCTCCAGTCGAGACGACCGAGTCGCGCACAACCGCGCCCGCTTCGACGGTGGCGCCCGCCATGACAACCGAGTGGTCAACGTAAGCGGTGGCATCGACCTTCGCCGAGTCGGCGATGCCCTTGTGGGCGGAACCGCGAACGCCGTCGATCAGATCGAGTTGGATGTCGATGTAGGTCTGCGGTGTGCCAGCGTCGACCCAGTAAGCATCGCTTTGCACCGCCCAGAGGCCACCGTCGGCGACGATGGCAGGAAACGTCTCGCGTTCGATCGACACCTTTCGGCCCGAGTCGATGCGCTGCAAGACCGACGGTTCGAGCACGTAGGTACCGGCGTTGATCCAGTTGGTGGGAGCGTCGCCACTCTGGGGCTTCTCGACAAACCCGAGCACCTTCCCGTTCTCTTCGGTCGTCACCACGCCGAAGCGAGACGGGTCGTCGACGGGAGTGAGTGCGATCGTGCCCTCGGCACCAACCTCATGGTGTCGGTTCCACACCTCCGTCACGTCAAGGTCGGTGAAGACATCGCCGTTGACAACGATGAACGTCTCGTCGATACCGGCCGCGTCAGCAGCAAAGCGAACCGCTCCAGCGGTGTCGAGCGGTTCGGGTTCGACTGCGTACTTCAGCGCAACGTCGGCGCATTCGCCGTCAGGATAGGCATTGCGAAAGACATCTTCTCTGTAGCCGAGCGACAGGACCACCTCGTCAACCCCGTGGGCACCAAGGCCGCCGATGACGTGCTCAAGCATCGTCCGATTGAGGACCGGCAACATCTGCTTGGGTGTCGTGAGCGTGAGTGGGCGCAGGCGGGTTCCGAACCCTCCTACCAACACGACCGCCTTCATCTGAGACACCTCCTGGGCGCTCTGTCGAGCGTTCAAGCCGTCCTCCTCATCGATGGAGAAAGCCCGATGTGAAGACGCTAACGCCTGTCTTGCCCAGCGCTGCAGCAGGCCCCCGGCCGAAGCTGCAGTGCCAGGTTTACTCGCCCTCAGCGTCGAGCGGAACGGTGTCGGTCGAAATCAACGAGCTGCCGGTGGAGGCATCGAGCTGAGCGAGCGACGCAGCGCTCGGCGGCGGTGGGTTCTCGCCGACAGCCACCTTGGCGATCGAGAACGCCTCACGGTCCTGAAGAAGCTGGATATCTTCGAAGTCGTCGTCGAAGACCGAGACGATCTGAACACCACCATCAACCTGGTAGCGAGCCACCTTGATTACCGCTGGCTCGCCGTCACATCCGTCGGCCGCAGAGATGACGCCCGCTTCTGGCGTAGTGATCGCATCGCGGCTGACGGTGGCCCGCATGGCCTCGAACAGGACGCCAAGGGTGGCATCGTCTCCGGTGGCTGAGCTGTTGAACGGGTGGATGTGCACAAGGCTGTCCTGGTGGCTGTGAATGCCATCGGGGTCGGCACTGCCCTGGAAGAACGGCCTCTCGGTTCCGCATTCGTAGATCGAGTAGGCGGCATGCCAGTGGTCACCGATCACCGGCGGCGAGGCAGGCGCCCGGTTCTCGCGAGCGAGGAACACGAGCCCGATGCCAAGGACGACAATGAGACCAACGACCAGGGGGAAGCCGAGCTCGCGCGACTCGGACGCACCACGCGAAGAGGCCGCGGCCTTGGCCGCCCGCTGGACCTTCTTGGACGAACTTGCTTTACCCACGGCACGCAACGCTAGCGGCGCGAACCACGCTTGAGTCGGACAGCTCGCAATCGTGGCCGAGCGAACTCATGCCAACTCGTCGAAGAGCTCCTGATACGTCATGGCAACCGCCGCTGGCGATGCCCAGCTCTCGACAAAGGTGCGCCCCCGCTCTCCCATCCGCGTGCGGTCACTGGTCGCTGCGACCAACTCAGCAAGCGCTGATTCGAAGGCATCAAGGTCCTCAGGCGGCACCGAGACACCACACTGATTCTCCTCAAGTATCCGGCTCACCTCGGTGCCTGGATCGATCGAGGCGAACACCGGGCGGCCCGCGGCGAGAATCGAGTACAGCTTCGACGGGACCGAGGAGCGGGCCAGACCCTTCCGTAAGGCGATCAGATGAATATCGCCCGACGCAAGCACCTCCGGCAGGCGTTCAGGCGGCTGGAAGTCGACGAAAACAACCGAGTCGAGATCGCGAGCCGACGCTTCGAGCCGGGCCCGTTCCGAGCCGGTGCCATTGATCACGAACAAGACATCGTCGCGTTCAGTCCATCGTCGAGCTGTGTCGAGCATCAACTCGAGTGGCTGGGAGAACCCGATGTTGCCCGCATACATCACGACGGTGCGATCACCAGCACCAACCTCACGCCGATACGCAGTATCAGAGGCCGCCGGCTGAATACGTTGGGTGTCGACGAAGTTTGGAATGACTCGAACCTTCGCCGGGTCCTGGCCACCAATCTTGGCCGCAACGTTGTCGCGCAGATCGCTCGACAACACCGTGATGGCGTCGGCGCGCTTATAGACGAACGACTCGAGCCCCTGCAGCGTCCGAACCAACCGAGGCGAAGAGATCGCGCCAACCTCGATCGCGACATCGGGAAAGATGTCCTGCACGTTGAACACACAGGCTGCACGCCGAAGTCGAGCGACGACCAAGCCAGAAAGACCCAACGTCAGTGGCGGCGACATCGTGAGCACGACATCGGGCCGGCGCCGCTGGAAGAGCGCGCCAAGGAAGGCCATCACGGTGAACCCGGCGAACCCCAAGGCCCGTGCTGGGATGTTCGTCTTGTCCGTCGGGAACGGATGAACTCGGGTGATGGAACCCCACGCCGTCTTCTCTCGCCGCCAAGGCCGCCCTTTCCAACTCTCCTCGATTCGGTGCTTTTCGTACCAGGGCAGCGACGTGACGATGTGGAGCTCGTGGCCGAGCCTGATCAGCTGCTCGGCCATTTCGGTCATCACGACAGCCGTAGGTGCCATATCAGGGGCGTAGTGAGGGCAGATCACCACGACGCGCATCAGCAAGCCTCCTGCGCGTCGAACCACTCGGTGGTCGCCGCGACCGCAGCGGCAAGGCCGACCCGGTCGACACCGTAACGCCGGGTGACGAGCTCATCGATCTCGGTTGTGTCGAACCGGCTCGACGTCAGCATGTTGCGTAAACGGAACGAGGTCATTGGCGGCGCCGCCATCAGCCCGATCCGCTTGGCGAGATCGCCACCCAACCCGACGAGACGGAGCAGGCCGACAGGGGCCGTTCGTACCTGACGCCCGTTGGCGGCTGCGACGTGCTCCGCGAAGGACCGAACGGTGTACTCGAACGGGTCAGTCACATAGTGAGTCGATCCCGACGAGGCCTCCGCCGCAGCCGAGACAAGCTGCTGCGTGACATTACCAACGAAGCCAAACGCCTTGATGACCTCGCTTCGACCCGGGTGCATGTAGCGCCCGGCCCGAACCGTGTCGAAGAAGTCGCGGTACGGCGCCCCAAACCATGGCCCCCAGATCGAGGTGGGCCGACAGATCACCCACTCAAGGGAAGACGCCCGTACAGCCTGCTCCGCTGCAACCTTGCTCTCGCCGTAGGGCGTGTCGGGCCGGTAGTCGGTGACGTGCTCAGGCACCGAGCCGTTGCGGCACACAAGCATGCTCGAGACCAAGACGAGGCGGCCTGAGAAGCCAGCTTCGGTAAGGGCACCAACCAGGTTGTTGGTGCCATCGACGTTGACCTTGTAGTCGGCTACCGCAGCGCCGTCGAGATCGGTCCGGGCTGCAAGGTGGTACACGATGTTGGGCTCGACCCGAGCGACCACATCGTCGATTGCGGCACGGTCGAGCACATCGAGCGACTCGAATCCATCGATGTGCGCCGGGACCTGCGGGGGTCGGACATCGGCGCTGACGACCCTGCCTCCCTCGGCGCGCAGCAGGCCAACGAGATTGGTACCAAGAAACCCGGAACCGCCGGTGACGAGCGCTGTCATCGCACGGCCTCGAACAGGACCGCGGCCGTCTCATCAGCCGCCCGGTCCCAGGAGAATCGTTTGACGTTGCGATACCCGGCAACACGGAGCGCCTCAGCCACATCGTCTTCTGACAACACCATCGCAATGCTCGTGGCATAGCTCGCGGCATCGACGGCCGGCGGATAGTGCGCACCGAACCCGGCGACTTCAGGCAGTGCGCCGCCCTGGCTGCAGATGACCGGCGCCCCGAGCATCTGTGCTTCGACCACCGGCAAGCCGAACCCTTCGTAGACCGAGGCCGTGACGTACGCACCCGCGCTGCGGTACAGACCGGCCAACTCGGCCTCGCTGACCCGTTCACGGTGGATCACCCACTCCTCGTGCCCATCGACCGCTGCGGCCAGCAAGCCGAACGGGTCAGCCCCAACGACCACGAGGCGGAGGTCGTGGCCCTCGGCACGCAGACGCGACACCGCTCCGACGATGACGGGCATGCGTTTGTTGGCGGTGGCCGCAGCAACTGCAAGAACATACGGGGCCTTGACCTCTGGCACGATCGGTTCGACCGTTGCCAGCGTCGTCCGAACCCCATGGAGCACGACGCGAACGCCGCCCGTTCGTTCGTCACCCAGCTCAGCGATGAGATCGTTCGCCGTCTTCGCCGAGCACACGATGACGCGCCGAGCCCGACGAACGGTAGCCGGCACCAGCCAACGGAAGTAGTGACGCCTCAGGCCAGCGACAGCACCGGGCACATGCCGGTAGTACAGGTCATGAATCGTGGCGACCTGGGGGCCCCGCACCGCCAACGGTGCGACGTAGCCGGCCGACCACAACACGTCGAGATCGTGGCGAAAGGCTCGGACGGCCAACACCGTCTGTTCGTATGCGATCCGAGCGATAGCCGACGAGAACCGGGGCGCTGGCACAACCTCGACGCGGTCGCGTAGGTCGTCGGGCACCCAGCCCCCCTGGGCGAAGACCACCAAATCGAGGTCGTTGCGGTCGGCGAGCCGGCGTAGCAGCTCCCACGTGTAGGTGCCGGTGCCGCTCACCTCCGCAGGGCGAAGGAACAAGGCGTTCACGCCAACCCGAACGGGCGGCCTATTCATGCGACCGCCTCTCGGTACACGTCAGCGAGTAGAGCCCCGGTGTGCTGCCAGGTGAAACCGGCCGCCCGGGCGCGAGCTGCGGCGCCGAGGCGCGTGCGCGCCGCTTCGTCGGCGAGCAGCGATGTCAATGCACCGGCCAATGCATCGGCGTCGTCGGGAGCAACCGTGACCCCCGCATCGCCGACGACCTCCTCGGTCGCCGTCCCAGAACTGGTGACGACCGCAGCACCTTGGGCCATGGCGTCCAGCACGGGCATTCCGAAGCCCTCGGCATGGCTTGGCAGCGTGAAGACCGTTGCGAGGTCGTAGAGGGGAGCCAGGTCGGCGGCTGGGACAGCACCGAGCCGCAGCACGCGGTCCGACGACGAAACATCGACATCACCCCAACCCTCGGGACCGACCACCACAAGCGCAACGCCGGGCACCGACCGATGGGCGTGTAGCAGCCCGGTGAGATTCTTGCGGGGCTCAAGGGTTCCGACCCACAAGATGAACCGGGACGGCAGGTTGTAGCGATCGCGTACTCGAGCCCGGTCTGCATCGGTCACCACTGCGGGGCGACATCCCCACGGGATGATGCGAAGGCGGGTCGGGTCGACTCCCGCAGCGACGCACGCCGCCTTGGTGGCAGCCGAGGGAACCGAGATCAGGGTTGCTTCGTCGCGAGCCAACTCAAACCCCCGTGTCGCAAGCCGAAACCCGCGTGCCGTCGACTGCGCCGGACGGTTCAGAAAAGCGAGGTCGTGGACCGAAGCGACAAGCGCAGCGCCACCCGCAGGGGGGACCACCGCATCGGTCGCGTGGACAACGTCTACGTCGCCAACCCAGGGACCCAGCCCAGGTCGGCGGGCACGGTGCCAGAGGTCGTAGAGCACCGGCCGCGGCAGCGGGATCGCTGAGATGGGAATTGCGGGCGTAAGCCCCTCGGCCGGATCGGATCGGTGCCACGCATGGACACCTATGAGATCGAGGTCGGGGTGCTCTGCCGCCGCGTGGAGGCTGTGATGCGTGGCGTTCGCAATACCTCCTGGCACGCGATGCCATGCAGATTCGACGGTCGCGGCGACGCGGAGGCTCACGAAACAGGATTGTGTCACGAGCGACTACGATCTCCTCCTCATGGGGACCGGCTTCGAGACAAAGCGCTTCTTCATCACCGGCGGCACAGGATTCCTCGGCGGGGCCGTTCAGGCAGCACTCCGGGACCGCGGCGTGACCAACGTCCTCGCCCCCTCGAGCGCCGAGGTCGACTTTCGCGACGCAACGGCAAGCCATGCTGCGATCGAGGCAGCCAAACCCAACATCGTCATTCACCTTGCGGCTCGGGTTGGCGGGATCGGTGCCAACCTCCGGTCGCCCGCCAACCTGTACCTCGAGAATCTGATGCTCGGCACCAACGTCATCGAGGCGTCTCGTCACACCGGTGTCGACAAGACGGTTGTGGTCGGCACAATCTGTTCGTACCCGAAGCACACACCAGTTCCGTTCCAGGAAACCTCGCTTTGGACTGGTTATCCGGAGGAAACCAACGCGCCGTACGGCATCGCCAAGCTCGCCCAGCTCGTGCATCTGCAGGCAAACCGTTCGCAATACGGTCAGAACGGCGTCTACCTGATGCCGACGAACCTCTTTGGTCCTGGCGACAAGTTCCACCCCGATATCAGCCATGTCATCCCCGCTCTCATCCGCAAGTGCGTGATCGCTCGCGAGTCGGGCGCGCCAGAGGTTGAGGTATGGGGCACTGGCAGCGCCAGTCGCGAGTTCCTCTACGTCGACGATGCCGCAGCCGGGATTGTGCTCGCGGCCGAGCACTACGACGACCCCGAGCCCGTCAACCTCGGTGCCACAAAAGAGACCCTCATCAAGGAGTTGGTCGAAATCGTCGCCGAAGAGACCAATTTCCAGGGCCGCATCGTCTGGGATGACACAAAGCCCGACGGCCAGCCGCGGCGCAGCGTCGACGCCTCCCGCGCCCGCAAGGAGTTCGGGTTCGAAGCCAAGGTCGACCTGCGCGATGGCCTGCGCCGCACGATCGAGTGGTTCGAAGCGAACCGCGAGGTGTCCGAAGCCCGCCGTCACTGATCAATCGTCTGTCGCGATGGTGGTTTCAGATACTGGTGCGGAAGTACTCGACAGTCCGCTCGATGCCCTCGCGCAGCTGGATCTGCGGCTCCCAGCCGAGGATCTCGCGCGCCCGGGTGATTTCAGGCTTGCGTTGGCTTGGATCGTCGGTGGGCAGCGGGTGCCGCTCGATTGTCGATGAGGAACCGGTCACCTCGAGCACGATCTTGGCGAGTTCGAGAATCGTGAACTCATTCGGGTTGCCGATGTTCACGGGGTTGTTTTCGTCGGAGTCGAGCAAGGCAATCAGGCCGCGTACCTCGTCGTCAACGAAGCAGAAACTTCGGGTCTGGCTGCCGTCGCCATAGACGGTGAGGGGCTCACGCTTCAGCGCCTGCACGATGAAGTTAGAGACGACTCGTCCGTCGTCGGGACGCATGCGTGGGCCGTACGTGTTAAAGATTCGAACGATGCGCGTATCGAGGCCGTGATAGCGCTGGTACGCCATCGTCATAGCTTCAGAGAAGCGCTTTGCCTCGTCGTACACACCACGGGGACCGACCGGATTGACGTTGCCCCAGTAGTCCTCAGTCTGCGGGTGGACGTGTGGTTCGCCATAGACCTCAGAGGTTGAGGCAAGGAAGTAGGCCGCATTCTTGGCCTTGGCCAAGCCCAGCGTGTTGTGAGTGCCGAGCGAACCAACCTTGAGGGTCTGGATCGGCATCTCGAGATAGTCGATTGGTGATGCCGGGCTGGCGAAGTGGAGAACTGCGTCGACGTCGTCCGGGACCCAGACATAGTTCGAGACGTCGTGCTCGACGAACGTGAACCCAGGCGCACCAAACAGGTGCTCGATGTTGGCCCTGTTCCCGGTGATCAGATTGTCGATGGCGACGACATCATCACCGCGTGCCACGAGCGCGTCGGCAAGGTGCGAACCAAGGAACCCTGCTCCTCCGGTAATGACGACTCGGGCCATCAGTTCCGCCCCACACCCTGGTACGTAAAGCCGCGCCGGCGCAGCGCGCCTCGGTCGAGCAGGTTGCGAGCATCGACGACATTGCGCGCCGTGACTACGTCGGCGATCCTGTCAAAATCGAGCCACTTGAAGTCGTCCCACTCGGTGGCGATGACGATGGCCGAGGCGCCTTCGCAAGCTGAGTACGCGTCGCCGACCACTTCGACGCCATCGAGTTCAACCGATGTGACAGCCGGATCGTACGCCTTGACTTTGGCGCCCTTTGCAACCAGGCGCTTCATCACCTCGAGCGCAGGCGACTCCCGGGTGTCATCGGTGTTGGCCTTGAACGCAATGCCCAAAACACTCACCGTGGTGCCGTCGACATCGATCACCGACTCGACCTTGCCGACGATGCGATCAAATTGCTCCTCGTTGACGGCGACGACACCCCGCATCAGCGAGAAGTCGTACCCAGCGTCTTCGGCGATCGTGATGATGGCCTTGGAATCCTTCGGGAAACACGAGCCACCCCAGCCCGGACCGGGACGGAGGAACTCGTGACCGATGCGATGGTCGTAGCCCATCCCGAGGAGGACGTCGTTGACGTCGGCCCCAACCGCTTCGCACACGGCGGCGATCGCGTTGGTGAACGACAACTTAGTGGCCAGGAAGGCGTTGGCGGCGTACTTGCAGGTCTCGGCAGATGCAGGGTCAGTGACCATGATTGGTGCTCGCACACCCAGGTGCAGCGAGGCAACTCGGCCCGCCGCGGCGTGATCATCGGCACCGATCACTACCCGGTCGGGGTTGAGAAAGTCGTCGACTGCCGTTCCCTCGCGCAAGAACTCGGGGTTCGACACCACCGGGATATCGGACCGGCCCAGCGCCTGCTCAACGAGCAGCGTCGAGCCGACCGGGACGGTCGACTTGTTGACGACGATCGTCCCGGGCCGCAGCTTTGCGCTGATCTCGGAGGCGGCAGCCTGCAGGTAGCTCAGATCGGCGGAACCATCAGCCGACTGAGGGGTTGGCACACAGAGATAGACAAACTCGGCTTCGGCGACGGCGTTCTCTGCACCGAGGACAAACGTGAGGTTGCCCGAGTCGAGACCCACTCGCACGAGCTCCTCCAGCCGGGCTTCGTGGATCGGGATCTCACCGCGCTGAAGCTGGTCGATCTTCTCGGGAACGATGTCTGCACAAATGACGCAGTGACCGAGGTGGGCAAAGCACGCACCCGTCGTCAGACCGACGTAGCCGGTGCCGATCACGGCAATGGTACTGGTCATAGTGGGAGCTCCTGGTGGGTGAGCTGCGTCCAGGTCGGCATGTGAGACCACGCTGGGAGTGTAGAAGCCGCGACACCACCCGCTGCGGCGCTAACTACAGGACTCACCTTCCGGCGCGCGCCCCGGCGGCATCGTGTTGGTCGACGGCATCGTGGTGGTCGTCGTGGACGTGGTCGTGGTTGGGGCGGCCGAGCTCGTGGTCGAGACGGGCGCGGATATGGCTTCGTCGAGGTCAGGGATGGCGACCTCGCCCAACGCTGCGATCGCAGCGGTCGTCTCTGCCTCTCCGGCCGGGAAGAAAAACGACACGTCGCGATGGTCAGTGCCTAGTACCAGCGTCATCTCCGTTGCTACCAGATTCTCGACGACCGCCGGCGTGGGGACGACGTAGCGGGCGAGCAGCTCGGCATATTCTCGCTGTCCAGCCGGATGCACGATCACGCTGTCGCTTCCACTGCTGCTGATCAGTCGCTCACGAGCCACCGAGAAGCCCAGTTGGCGCAGAAGCTCAGCATCATCAACAACCGTCGCCTCGTTGGTACCAGCCACGGTAAAGGTCACCTCAACACGCGGGATCGCATCGGCGACGCCCCGCATGATCTGAAACATCTCGGCATCGAGCGGTTCGATCAGCTGCAGTCCAATCCACGCGTCATCGCGAACGATGTCGGCAACAGCGGGCGAGAAGGTGACAAGCGAATCGGAGGTGAAGTCGGTGAAGGCCTCGGCGAGCTGGATCAACTCGGCCGGAGTCAGACCCTGGTCGAGCACAACGCTGTCGGCGGCCGCGCTGATCAGTGCTGACAACGACGTCGGGTTACGGGCCCCGCGTGCGATCACCCGCTCGATGGCGGCGACAACGAACGACTGTTGCCGCTGGATCCGTCCGAGATCGGCGTTCCCGACATCAACCCACTCGCCGTCCCGGAACTCCTGGTATTTTCGGGAGCGGACAAAGTTGAGAGCCTGCGCCCCATCGAGCTTGTAGCAGCCCGGCTCGACCACGACGAAACCGGTCATTGGGTCGCGGGCTGCGTACGGAAACCAGATCGGAACTCCATCGAGTTCGTCGACTACGTCGCGGAACGCAAGGAAGTCGAGCTGCACATAGTGATTGATCTGGATGATCAGCGCGTCGGACACTGCTTCGACCAGACAAGGCCCACCGCCGACCAGTGACGCCGCATTGATCCGAAGCTCAGGAGTGCGAGCGCAAGGGATCGGCACGACGAGATCACGAGGAATCGAGATCGCCCAGGCCTTCCCACCAATGGGGTCGACTCGCAGAATACTGATCGAATCGGCGTTATGCGTGCCCCGCTCGTCGTACTGCCGACCGATCGCCGCCGAGTCGTCAGAGTCGAGACCGACGGCGCTGTCGAGGCCAACAATCAAAAAGTTGACGGGCTCAGAGGGGCTCGTGTCGGTCTGTAGCAGATCGCCGCTGAACTGGACCCGACCAATGTCGGCCACGCCTTCGTAGAGTTCTGTCACAAAGAACGACGCCGCGATCGCCGATCCGATCACGCCAAGGCAGGCGAGGATGGCGATGCGCTGCGGCCATGTCCGCCGAAGCAGGACGGTTTCGCTCCTGGTCTCCGGCGTCGTCACGGCTGCGGATCGTAGCCTGGGTCAGTCGGTCGTCGTCCGCAGGTGGACCACATCCCCGACGCTCACGGTGTGAACCACACCTCCGGACCTGACCTGGAGGGCACCGGCGTCATCAAGGCCAACCGCCTCACCGACAAGATCACTGTCGGCTCGTTGAACCCGAACTCGCATACCGACGGTTGCGGAGTGGGCAAGGAGCAGGTCGCGAACTCGCGCAGGCTCGGCGAGCAGACCCCGAAGGCCACCGAGCAAGGCAGCGAGGATGTCATCTCGGCTGATCGAACCACCTTCACCATGAACGGATGCCGAGCCCTCGAACGGCGAGGTCTCAACGTTGAGTCCCATCCCGAGGATCACCGTCGGCTCGGCACCGTCGACGTACTCGCCCAGGTAACCCGCCAGCTTCGAGAAACTTCCGTCGCGACGACGAACGCCGAGATCATTCGGCCACTTAATCAGCGCAGGGACACCGTCGGCCGCGACGGTGGAGCGGACGAGCACGGCCACAGCAGCACCAATCAACGACACGTCGGCCCATGTCGTCGGGATTCGCATGCTGACCATGAGTTGGCCCGCGGCGTCGTCGACCCACGCGCGATTGAGCCGACCTCGTCCTGCGCTCTGGTGATCGGTGACGAGCACCGCCGCGCTGCATTCGCCAGCGCGAGCTTCGTTCGCAAGATCGGCGTTGGTGGACCCAGTACTGCGGACATGACGAAAGGACGAGAACCCTGCTTTCTCGGCAGCCGCACGGCTCGCCGCAAAGATTCCGGGCTCAGGTGTCGCATCCAGGGGTGTCATTCGGCTAGTCAATAGCACGTGTTCGCCAAAGTTCTGATCGCCAACCGAGGTGAGATCGCCGTGCGAGTGATCCGCGCCTGCCGAGAGCTCGGCGTCGGGTCCGTCGCCGTGTACAGCGAACTTGATCGTGACGCACTCCACGTCCGTCTTGCTGACGAGGCTTACTCCCTCGGTGGGCAGACGGCCGCCGAGTCCTACCTCAACACCGACGCAATACTCGACGCCATCGAGAAGTCGGGTGCCGACGCCGTTCACCCTGGCTACGGCTTTTTCTCAGAGAACGCCGACTTCGCTCGTGCCATCACCGAGCGCGGCGTCACCTTCATCGGACCACCGCCCGCCGCGATCGAGGTTATGGGTGACAAGATCAGCGCCCGCGAAGCGGCCGAGAAGGTCGACGTGCACGGCGTGCCTGGCAGTACCGCAATTCTCACCGATCCATCCGACGTCGTCGAGTTCGGCGACGAGAACGGTTGGCCGGTTGCAATCAAGGCTGCCTACGGGGGCGGCGGGCGCGGCATGAAAGTTGTTGCCAACGCTCAGGAGGCTGCTGATCAACTCGCATCGGCACAGCGCGAAGCACTTGCCTACTTCGGCCGCGACGAGTGCTACCTGGAGCGCTACCTGACCAGCCCTCGCCACGTCGAAGTTCAGGTGTTGGCCGACACCCACGGCAACGCGGTCTACCTCGGCACCCGCGACTGCTCAGCCCAGCGACGCCACCAGAAGCTGATCGAAGAGGCACCCGCGGCCGGTATCCCTGACGACATCATCCGTCAGATGGGCGAGGCGGCTGTCGCAGTTGCCAAGGGGTGTGATTACACCAACGCCGGCACGGTCGAGTTTCTCTACGAGGATGGCGGCTTCTACTACCTCGAGATGAACACCCGGCTGCAAGTCGAACACCCGGCCACCGAACTCATCACCGGCATCGATCTCGTTGAACAGCAGCTTCGGATCGCCAGCGGCGAGCAGCTTCCGTTCACCCAAGACGGCATCGAGATTCGCGGTCACGCAATCGAGATTCGCATCAACGCCGAGGATCCGGCGGGCGGTGCGTTTCTTCCCTCGCCCGGTCCGATTACTGCGCTCACGCCGCCCGACGGCTTCGGTATCCGGTGGGATACCGGTTACGAAGCGGGCGACGAGATCAGCCAGTTCTACGACAATCTCGTGGGAAAGTTGATCGTGTGGGGCCGCGACCGCGACGTCGCGATCAACCGAGCATTGCGAGCCATAGGGGAGATGAAGGTTGAGGGCATTGCCACCACGATCCCGGCCGACATCGCCATCCTCAGACATGTCGACTTCCGCGCCAACGAGCACTCCACAAAGTGGGTTGAAGAAGTTCTTGATCTCTCCGCCGTGTCGGCAACACCTGCCGCAGCTTCAACCGACAACGAACCGAAGATCAAGCGCGAGGTCGACGTGGAGGTCAACGGGAAGCGGTTCTCGGTCGCCATGTGGGTCCCCGAGTCCGGTGCGGCTATGCCTGCCGGTGGCAGCGCCCGCCGGCGAAGTGGTGGGGCCGCTGGCAGCGGGGCCAGCGGCAGCGGCGACGTCACCGTTCCAATGCAGGGAACAATCGTCAAGGTCAACGTGTCGGCCGGTGACACGGTCGAGGTGGGTGACGCCATCGTCGTCCTCGAGGCCATGAAAATGGAGAACAACGTCACGGCCGAGAAGGCGGGTACGGTCACCGAGATCCGGGTCACCGAGGGTGACTCGGTTGGCGGCGGCGACGTTGTCGCAATCATCGAGTAGGGCCGTCGAGCAAGCCCCTACTCAGCAGCTTCGCTGAGCGCCTCCCCAAGCGTCGGGTGCACCAGCAGCGACTCGTGGATGTCGGCGACTGTCAGGTTGTTCGTGACCGCAACGGCGAGTACGGAGATGAGCTCCGCGGCGTGGCGCCCGACGATCGAACCGCCCAACACAACACCAGTGGCGGGGTCGGAGATGATCTTGACGAACCCGCGTGGGTCGTCATTGATCAAGGCCTTAGCGTTCGTCGCGAACGGCACCTTGGTAACCCGGACCTTGCGGCCCTCGGCGAAGGCATCAACTTCGGCAAGACCGACATCGGCGACCTCGGGCTCGGTGAAGATTGCGGAAGCCGCCTTGTCGTAGTCGATCTCGCGATCCTTGGTGTGGGAGTACATCCCCATCGCATGTTCGGCGATCTTGCGACCTTGCATCGTTGCTACCGACGACAGCGGCAACCGGCCAGAGAGGTCGCCGGCCGCGTAGATGTGAGGCACGTTTGACTGCATCTGGTTGTCAACCGGAACGTATCCGCCATCGGTTTCGATGCCGGCCGCTTCGAGATTGAGGCCCTCACTGTTCGGAATGGAGCCAATGGCGAGCAGGGCGTGTGACCCCCGAGCGATGCGACCGTCGTCACAGTTGACGACCACCTCATCGCCGTTACGGACGATTGACTTGGCGCGGGCCCCCTTGAAGAGCTTCACACCCCGCCGGAGGAAGTCTTCCTCAAGCGCGGCGGCCACTTCCGCGTCTTTCGCCGGCAGGACCTGCTGACGGCTCACGACCAGCGTCACGTCGGAACCCATCGACTCAAACATGTGGACGAACTCCACACCGGTCACGCCAGAACCGATCACGATGACATGCGCCGGCATGATCTTGGGCGGGTACGCGTCGCGGGTTGTCAGCACGCGCTCGCCGTCGACCGGCGCCCACTCGGGCACGCGAGGGCGACTTCCCGTTGATAACACGACAACGTCGGCGTCGAAGGCTCGCTCAGAGCCGTCAGGCAGTGTCGCAATAATGCGGTTTGCGCCTTCGAAGCGGCCAATTCCGTCGACCAGCTCGACCCGTTGACTGGCGAGCAGGCTCCGGACGGTGGTTTCGAGTCGACCTTCAATGCTTCGGAGGCGATCAGTGAGCTGCTGGGGGTCGACGTCGGTACCGACCTCGCTCAGCCCCATGCGAGCCGAGCGGCGTAGGAACGAACGCGCATTGCCGGTGGCGATCATTGCCTTGGACGGGATGCAGTCCCAGAGGTGCGCAGCACCGCCGATCGTGTCGCGCTCAATCAGCACGACCTCAGCGCCGAGCCGAGCGGCTGTCGTGGCACAACTGTTCCCGGCCGGACCACCACCGATGATGACCATGCGTGTCGTCACTGCGGGCAGGCTAACCACCCAAAGCTCTGCTCAGGGGCTACTTTCAGAGCGTTGTGCGCGTCGGACTCGATCTCACCCCACTCCTCGGGCCCCCGACAGGCATCCACCAGCACACCCGCGCCCTTCTCGACGAACTTGTGGCCCGCAACGACATCGATGTGCAGGGCTGGCTGCTCACCGGCCGAGGCCGAGCGACCGGCATCGAGGTTCCGGTTTGGCGTTTTCGCGTTCCAGCCGGCCTCGCACAACAGACGTGGCGCTTCGGGGGCTTTCCCGGTCGGCGCCTCGTCGCAGGCAATGTCGATGTCGTCCACGGCATCAACTTCCTCGCTCCGCCCCGCGCCGGGACCGTGGTCACCATCCACGACACCACCCCGCTCGCAGGCGCCGATCTCACGCAACCTGCGATCGCAGCCAAGGCGGGCGCGATCCGTCGCCTCCTGCGATCATCGGCACTGATCCATGTGCCTGCCCAGGGGATCGCCGATGAACTGATCGCCGAGCACGGCGCCGAAGCCGATCGCGTCGTCGTCGTACCCCATGGCCTGCGGCCCGCCCCCTCGGTCGTGCCCCACGAGGGCGTCCCAAGCTATGAGCGCTACCTCATCACGGTGGGGCGAACCGAACGGCGTAAACGCGTTCCAACGATCGTCGAGATGCTCGATGACCTGCCCGATGATGTAGCCCTCGTGATCGCCGGGCCGATCGGCGACGACGAGAACCGACTAGCGAGTGCGGTACGAAAGCTCGGTGACCCCAACCGGGTGGTGCGGGTCACCGCAGCCTCCGACGCGACTCGCGACTCGCTCATCGCCGGCTCCGCCGGGCTCGTACTTGCATCGGAGTACGAGGGCTTCGGTTTCACCCCC
Organism: Acidimicrobiales bacterium; assembly: GCA_029247365.1. Taxonomy (GTDB): domain Bacteria; phylum Actinomycetota; class Acidimicrobiia; order Acidimicrobiales; family Aldehydirespiratoraceae; genus UBA11606. The sequence goes on from JAQWLJ010000067.1 coordinate 27,622, forward strand.
CTCGAAGCTATCCAGCTCAATGTGCCGGTAGCAGCGACCGCGGTCGGGGCGCTCCCTGATCTGATCGGCGATGGCTTTGACCTCGTCGCCCCCCGCTCACCCGACCTCAGCGCGGCGCTGGCGGCCGCGACGCTACGTGTCCTCGACTCAGCGGTACCGGCGACTGTGCATCGACGCATCGATGCGCTTCGGTGGGCCGACACCGCCGAAGCGATGGTCGAGTTGTACCGCCGAGCGACTCTGACCTAGGCGAGAGCAGCGCTCGCTTCTCGGTAGAGGAACGCAGCAGCCTGGCATCGCGTTACCGAGTCGTTCGGGGAGAACGTGGTGATCGACGTGCCCTGCGTGGTGTTGTTCACTTTCGCCCACGCGACCGGAACGGTGAGATACTCGCCGGCAGGAACGTCGCTGAAGCCGGATCGGGCCAGCCACCTGGCTTCCCTGAGCGGCGCCAAAGCAGCGTGACAAGCTGACCTCGGGTGACGTTCTCGGCCGGTGAGAACGTCGTCAAGGAGGTGCCTCTCGTGATTCCCTCAGCCTTCGCCCACGCCGCGGCGAGCTCGTAGAGCGAGTCTCCGGGCACGTCGATGAAACCGTGGTCGGCGCAGCCGGTGGGCTCGCCTTCTTGGCGCCACAGGAAGGTGATCATCTGCGCATGGTCGAGGAGGAGATCCGGGCCGAACTGGAAGGCGTTGATGCCCGTGGTGATTTCCTCGGTAACCATCCAGTCGACAGCTTCGCTGGAGTAGGTGCCGTTGGAAATGTCACAGAAACAAGCGCATGACACATCGGGGCCGACCCCTGTGCGTTCGGCGTTGTGCCGGAAGATCGGCCATGCGTCGACGGTCGCGGTCGAGCCCGGCAAGTCAAAGGCTGCGACTCGGGTGGTTCCATTGGGCGTGTCGAAGCCGGCGAACACGATCTGACGGGTGCCGTCGAGGATGCCGACGGCAGGAGCCGACTCGAAGCTCCAACCTGCACCCATGCGGAACTGCCACTCGAGACCGTTCTCGAACGAGGCTCCCGTGTGGCCCTCAAGCAGCGCGAGCCCGGCGTAGGTGCCGACAGCGACGTCCTGATCGCCGTCGCCGTTGAGATCGGCGATCACCGGCGATGAACTGCGGTTCCAACAGCGGGGTTGCTATTCGGTATCGAGACAGCCTGACGAATCGATGGTGTCCCAGTGCTGTTGGAAGGGCAGCGGGTCCGAAGCAGAGGAAGGTGCTGCGTTCACGATCGCTGCAGCTACTCAGACGACGAGCGTGATGCTGAACGGGCGCTTGGACATACGATCTCTATCGTCCCAGTTCGCTGCAATCTTGAGATCAAATTCACCTTTCACCGTCGAGCGAAGCCCTCCGGCGTAGGCTCTCGGGCAATGAGCCCCGACGCCCCGGAACTCGACGTCTCGATCGTTTTGCCCGTCCACAATGAGGCCGGCCATCTTCAGGCTGAACTCGACCGAATCTCCGAATCGATGGACCGCTCCGAGCTGTCCTGGGAATTGATCATCGTCGACGACGGATCCAGCGATGGCTCGACCGACATCGCGCTGGCATCGAACCGCTGCCGGGTCATCCGCAGTGAACGCAACCGCGGCGCCGGATCAGCTCGTCGTCTCGGCACCGAGACCGCTCGCGGGCGCATCGTGGTCTGGTCCGACGCCGACATGTCGTATCCGAACGACAAGATCCCCGAGTTGATCACGGCGATGGGTGATGCCGACCACATCATCGGTGCCCGAACGAGCGAGCAGGGCACTCTCAAGATCTTCCGGGTTCCGGCCAAGTGGCTGATCCGGCATCTCGCTCAATACCTGACCCAGACGAAGATCCCCGATCTGAACACTGGTTTCCGGGCATTTCGGCGCGATGTCGCACTGCAGTACACGCACCAACTGCCACCGGGGTTCAGCTGCGTCACCACGATCACAATGGCGTTCCTCATGAACGGGTACCGGGTCGACTTCGTCCCGATCGAGTACGAGCCGCGCGCAGGCGAGTCGAAATTCCACTGGCTCAGAGACACCCGCAGATACGGGCTCCAGGTCATCCGTATGATGCTGTCCTACGAGCCCCTTCGGGTGACGCTGCCACTCGCGTCCCTGTTGGGTGTCGTGTTCGCAGCGAAACTCGGCTACGACCTTGTCGACAAGGACCTGCGCCCAGCCGCGAACACGATGCTCCTCGGCTTCGCAGTGCTCCAGATACTGGCGGTCGGACTTCTCGCCGATCTCGTCGTGCGGCTCACCAGGCCGGCTCAGACGGTACCGCCGACCGACATCCGAGAGCTCGACGCCTCAAGCCAGCCGCTCGAGTAGCGCCTCGTAGCGAGTCCGTACGGCATCCCAGGAGAACATCGACTGCACGTAGGTGCTGCCTCCGGCCCCAAGGCGGGCGCGAAGCGAAGAATCTTTGAGCAACTTCTCAAGGGCGACCTCGAAGTCGGCAACCCCGGTGTACCAGAGACCTCCCGCACTATTTTCGCAGTGCTCCCGCATCGGTTCACACCACCCATTGATCAGTACGGGCGTTCCGACGAGCATCGCCTCGGGAACCACCATGGAGAAGCTCTCGTGCGGTGACGGGTTGATCAACACGTCCGCAGCTGCGAGCAAGCCGTACTTGTGCTCGGCCGGGACAGGGCCGAGCACCTCGACACCAACGGTTTCCGGCGGCCGGTCAATAACAGGCCCGGCGAGAAGAAGCCGACCGCTCCCCCGGCGCTGCCGAAAGCGCCCAAAGCGCTCGACGAGGTCATGGACGCCCTTCCCTCGATCAAGGCGCCCGAGATAAACAGCGAAGGGCTCGTCGCCCAGTGAGAGGGCTCGTCGAGCCTCATCAGCGTCGCATGGCGCGTCGATCTCGATGGGCAAGCCCAGCACCACCTGGGGCTTTTCGGCCGCAACCGGGAACCGGCTCAAGACGAGGTTCTGCTCGGCACGGCTGCCGTGGACGAGGCCGTCAGCGGTCCCGAAAACCGTCTCGAAGACGGGGAGACTCAGCGGTGGCTCGGGATGCGACGCCGCGTGAAGGCAGGTTGGGACCTTGGCCCGCTGAATGCCTCGGACCGTGGGTTGGTACAGGTATGGGTAGGGCGCGATAACGCCATCACTGACCGCCTCGACTGCGTCGAGCAGATCGGGGCTGTCGGGGCCTTGCCGATCGATCCAGTCGTAGGCATCGCCCTCGCTGACAGGCTTACCGGAGAAGAGACGGGCGCTCAAGGCATCGAGGTTGGTGTCGCGCTGCTGGCGAACCTGGCACCTTGTGACCTCAACCCCTTCCTCAACCGTCGTCCCCGCTTCGTAGTGGTCCTCCCATGTGACGATGTCGAGCGCACACGAGGTGATGACCCGCACCGTCCACCCGTCTTTCACCATTCGCACGGCGTAGGACCGGGCGCCTTGCTCGGCGCCACCGAGGACGTCGGCACCGTAGCGAGGGGTGACGAAGGTGAGCGTGCGGTTCATCGCGCCACAAGCCCGTCAAAGGCAGCACGGTGAGCCTTGCTGCTCACGGCGAGGGAGAAGTCGTCGGCGCGCTGCCTCCCACGATCAATCAGATGCTGTTCCAGCCCAGGCTCGTCAAGAACCCGGGCAACCGCGGTGGCGACCGCGTGCGGGGTCTTGTCGCCGAGCAGGATGCCAGCGTCGCCGACTGTCTCGGACAGCACCGCTGCGTCATATGCAATCACGGGTACCCCGGCCGCCATCGCTTCCACGACGGGGACACAAAACCCCTCGTGCTCGCTCAGGCACAGAAACACCGCCGCGTTGGCAAGGTGGGCAGCGAGCGTGGCATCGTCGACGGCTCCGACGAAGTCGACGTGACCGCCCACGCCGAGCCGCTTCGCGAAGGCATCGAGGGCTCGCTGGTAGGACTCGGATGCTGGTGAGCCGACGACGACCAGGCGCGCTGTCGGGTGAGTCGTGGTGAGCGCAGCGAGCGCGGCGATGAGGTCGTGATGGCACTTGTTGGCCGCGACTCGTCCGACGAAGAGGATTACCGGCGCGTCGTGATCGACCTGGCGATCGTTTCCCTTGCGGACGTTCCAGAGCACCGGTGCAACTCGGACATCAGCGAACCCGACGTCGATCAGTTCGTTTGCGTTGTACTGCGAGTCCGCCACAGCCCGCGGCGCGAGCGGCGCAAGCTGATGGAGCTGGGCGCGGCCCCATCGCAGGCCGGCGATGTGATCGGCATCCCACGCCTCGACGAACTCGGGTGGGGTGATGTTGTGGTAGTTCAAAACCGCCGGAAGCCGCCGCTTGATCACCGCTTCGGCGAGCAGCGATCCGATCCCGTGCTGCAGCACGATCAGGTCGCCGGGCTTCTTCCATGCTGAGACAAGAAGGACGTCTTCATTCATCGAACTCGGCTGCTGAGCCACGAAGCGGACCGTCGCACCCTGCGCGACAAAAACGTCGCGGAGCAGGAGGGTGTGGGCGCCGATGGCGTCACCCGACTTCAGCTCGGGCACAAGCAGGTCGACCGAACTCATACACACCTGTCGATAGCTGCGCTCAACGCTTTGCGCATACGTATGCGACTGCTTTCGGGCGAGAACGTCGTCGCCCTCGCCTGACCTTGTTCGACGAGCCAGGCGCGGAGTTCGCAGTCGGTGAGAACGCGTTCGAGCGCAACCGCCACGTTCGTAGGCGACTTGTCGTCGAGCAGAATTCCGGCATCGCCGATCGTTTCCGGGAGCACCGTTGCTGCGTAGGCCACTACAGGCGTACCGGCTGCCATCGACTCGATTACCGGCACGCAGAACCCTTCGTGCTCGCTGAGGCATACAAAAACATCGGCGGCAGCGTACGCATCGGCCAAGTCCGTCTCACTAACCGAACCGGCGAATTCCACCCCGCCAGGGCAGACCCGAACGGCGTGGTCGCGTAGTGCGGCCTCGTAGCGATGTGACGAGGTTCCGCCGATCAGTTTCAGCCGAACGTCAGGTATCCAGCTCCGCAACGCCGCTGTGGCCGAGATGAGATCTTCTTGGCACTTGTTGGGCGACAGCCGTCCAACAAAGAGCAGGGTCGGGGGCTCACCTACGTGGGCCGAGGTGAACGGACGTAGCGGAGGAGGCTCGAATAGAACGGGCGCGACGACGACGTCGTCGAGGCCGGCCGCCTCGAGTTCGTCAGCGTTGAAGCGGCTGTCGGCCAAGCCCTGCGAGGCCCTGCGGGCCAACCGCGCGAGCTGCCGGCGCCCGAAATCGAGCTCGGCACTGATGTGCGGCTCCCAGGGTTCGAACAACGCGGCGGGCGTGAGGTTGTGGTAGTCGATGACGAGTGGTTCGTTCCGGCCAAGGAGGTAGTCAGCCACCGGTGATCCAGTCGACGCCTGATAGAGCAGCACATCGGCATCGAGGCCGTCGTGGTCGCGGTAATCACGCCCGCGGCTGCGGAGATCAGGATGTACATGCTGGGCGAAGATCTCTGTCTCGTACCCCAACTGGCGGAGCAGCGTATCGACTTCGAGTGTGTGGTGGCTCACCGCGTCGCGTGTGCTGAGCGAGGCGGTGAACTGATGAACCCGCACCGCGCTCACTGGGGCCACCGAGTCACGCGAGCCGGGCGACGACGAGCGTGCGAAGCCGCGGGTCGGCAGTTTCGACGAGGTCGACTGTGGCGCCGGTTCGCCCAAATAGGTAGGCCCACGTCGCTGGCGAGAGCCCTCGTCCCACTCGCAGTTCTCGGTCGATCACGTCGCGATCTGCGGGGTCACCCGTGGCAATCACCACCGTGCCATTGCCCACTGCGGCGATTGCTTGCTCGACAACCCGCTGGGCCGCAGCGGGACCCAGGTCTTCGACGAAACCGGCGGCGACAACCGCGCCGAACTCCCCGGCCCGTGCTGCCGCGAGGTGCGAGGCCGGTTCGCCGGCACGAAGATCGAGGCCGCTACGCACGCCCGGCAGGATCGCCAGTGCGTCGACATCAACCCCGTGGACCGCAACTCCCGCATCGTGCAGTGGACGCACGAGCACACCACTGCCGCATCCGAGGACCACCACTCGACCGGCATGGTCGGCGAGGATCGACGCCACAGTGTCGGCCACAGCGCCATCAGGTTCGGGGACGGGGTCAACAAGACCGCCGACATCGGCCACCGCCGCTGCATCCTCGAGGGAACTGATGCGCTCGTCGAACCGGCGCAGCAGCCGAGTGAGGACATTGTTCAGCGCGTTGACCTGATCGGTGACGTACCGGAGATACCAATAGACCCCCTTGCGAATCGACCCCTTCAGTTGGCGAATGCCGGGCTTCGTCCCGAGCGGGGCGTCAACATCGATCATGGAAAGACGGTCGGCCCGATCGAGTAAGAGCTCACCCTGCGAGCCAGCCGCCCCAGGCGGGGCAACCTCGATCCAGGCGCGCTCGATCTCGCGCTCCTGGCGCTGCAGTTCGGGATCGCGGCGACGCCGGGTCTCGGCCTCGGCTTCGATCTCTGCGCGAACCCGATTGATGTAGGCCTGCGAATCGGTGGCGTTCGGTTGCGTCACGGCCTGGGACGCTACCAGGCGACTCGAGTCACTCTGATCAGCCCTGGAGTCGCTGCGGTCGAAGGACGTGGGCAAGCACGGCGCCCAGTCCGAGCATTGCCACGAGTGACGACCACCAGAGATGCGGTGGCCGGTACCGGAGTTCGACGATGTGCTCGCCGCTGCCCACCCAAACCGCTGCGAAGGCGACGTCGGCCGTCAGCACCTCGGCCGAGCGGCCATCGACCTCGGCCCGCCACCCCGGAGCCACAGGCACATCGAACACGACCATGCCGGCGCCTGTCACCGTCACCTCGGCAGTTACCCGGTCGTTCGCCCGGTAAGCCTGCACTTGCGCCGTGGCGCCAGGACTGACGGCAACGGGCATCGCACGCACGACAGCCGTCGGCGACGATCCATCCCACCTATCGACCAATGCGGCAGCGTTGGCCGAGTCGCCCGCTACCACGAATTCACCGGCGAAACGGGCAAGAGGCGTCGGACGGTGTAAGACGAGGATCGGCTCGACCGCGACAAGTTCCATTGCGGTGTCGCCCGCGATGACACCTACTCGGGTGGTGGTGCCCTCATGGAGTCCAATGAACGCAACGGAAGGTTCGCCGAAGACGCGAACGACGATGTCAGCTGCCACGGCCGGCAGGTCCTCCCCAGCGATCGGCACGACAAGCGTTTCCGCCTCCGACGGCGCGACAGCCATACTGCTCCGACGCACATCGCCAGCGATGCCGACCTCGACCTCGACCTCGACGGGAGCAGTCGTCGAGAAGTCCAGCACGACCGCGCGCAGGCCTCCATCGGGAATCATCACCTCACCCAAGATGGGTTGCAGGACCGCATCGGAACGGCGGATCGCCGGCGGGGCGGCGGTGAACTCGCCTGGCGGCGTGGAGGCTGCGGGCGCAACGAGAACGTCGGCCCCCATCGCTGCCCAGACGCCGCTCTCGAGCGAAGCCTCGCGCTGGGGTCTTGGGGTATCGGTCGCCCCACCGACACCGACCCGGAGGCTGTTGGCATCGGCCGCCTCGAACAGCGCAAGGAGCGCCGGCGATCGTGGCGCGTGCGCACGGATATCGCCGATGCCGAAGGCGGGTGAGACCGCGGGGGCCATGACGTCGCCGATCCCGCCCACCCGACCGTCGGGCCCAGCATGGTCGGCGACGAGTTCATGGACCATCGTGGCGGCGAGGCGTTCATCCCGCTCAGTTGCGGTCGGGATTGCCATGCCGAACGAAAGCAGCTCGAACACAGCGAGACCACACGCCGCGATGCCCACGAATCTGCCGTCGGCTGCTCCTCGCCGCCAGGCCACCACAATCCCGACCCCGACGAGCAGGGCAACCAGGGATGTTGCCGATGTAGCGATGGTCACCCGACGAGCGTTTACCCCGCCGATCACATCATTCCAACGCCAAGCCGCGCTGAGCCCGACCACCGCAACAACAGATACGAACGGCACAGCCCGCCGCAGCGCAACGTCGAACTGACGCTGTGGCCGGTGCTCGTCGACCAAGAGCGCGAGCCCATCGGCTGCGGCGAGCGCCAGCGGCAGGACGATGAGAAAGCGCGCGTGCGTGGGCACAGCCACATCACCTGCGACGAGGTCGAGCAAGGTCTCGAACGGACCACCGATCCATGCCACTGCAAATCCAGCGGCGACGAGGGATGGAATGCTGGCTGCGGTAGCAAAGCTGGCCGAGCCGAGCGAACGCCCAACCCCGATCACCGCGAGGGCCACGACGACTGCACCGGCGAACCCGACTGACGTCTGCAGGGAGCCGCCGATGAACCATGGGATCGCCTCCGCATCGTTGCCGAAGATCGAGCCGAAGGGGATGGTGAGGACTGTCGCCCAGTCGGCGGAGCTATCGGAGATGGACCGGCTTCCCGCATCGACCCACCGGGTGTGCGCGTGCGACGCGGCCAGGTGCGGCGCTGCCAGCGCAACGCCCATCGTCATGCCGAGCACAAGCGAGCGGGACCGAAGGTGCGCGTCTCGGTCGGAAGCGACCATCACTGCACCACCGAACACTGCCAAGACGGCAATAGAGAAGACGCCACACCACAACAGGGCGGCCAAGACCGCCGCGAACGCGGCTGCCGGTGGACCAGGCCGACGGGTACGCGCCGCTACGATCGCCGTCGACCAGAGCCATGGGACCAGCGCGAGGGCTGTGGCATGGGGCCAACCGAACCAAACGAACAGAAGCCCCGAGCAGCCATAGGCCACGCCGGCAAAGAGCGCGGGAAATTCAGAGGCGCCACGGCGTCGGGCGAGGTCGCGAGCTCCCAAGATGGCGACCGTCATCGCCACGGCGGCGACGAGCCCGGGAGCAAACCAACCAGGGACGACGACGTACAGGAGATGGGTGAACGGAACCCCGTCGCGAAAGACTGGAACACCGCCTGCAACGTCATGATCCCAAAAGCTGAAGTCGCCGCTGCGCCACGCCACGGCCCGGTCGACCCAACCAGCATGGATCGCTGCAGCATCCGGCGGTGCCGCCTCGATCTGCACAACGTCCGACGCTTCGGAGGCGAACGGTTCGATCCCCCAGACCTGATCGACCGGCGACAATGTGGCCCCAGCGAACAGTGGCCGCCAGAAGGCGAACAGCACAACGGTGGCGACGACGAGCATCGGGAGTCGACGATCCAGCACGCGACGCGACATCTCGGGACGCTACCGTCATGTCACCTTCATGGCCGTGCTTCTTATCGTCTCCGAGTTCGGGCCCCCGCCCCCAGGTAGCCCTCTGGCGCGGTCGGTGCGCAAAATCAACGCGGCCGACCACGTGACCGTCGATACCGGTTCAAACGTCATCGCCACGCTGATGACGGACTCGACTACAACGGTCTGTGCTGGCGCGATCGAGCGTCTCGTCCATCACCTTGCGACCCGGCCCGAACTTGACGTGTTCTACGGTGATTCGAGCTTCGGGCCCAGCACCGACACAACGACCTTGCGCCCGGCGTGGTCCCCGATTCGCCTTCTTACGATGCCAACCGACCTCGACCACCTCGTCGTGCGGGGCCGGCACACCGCGGGGTCGCTGACCGACCGTATCGAGGTGCTGACGACAGTCGACGCAGACCGCATCGGCCATATTCCCGACGTTCTGGTTGAGGTCTCCGTCCTACCTGAACTCGACGCCGCGGCGCGCTCAGCGCTCGAGCGCGCCGCCATGACCCGTTCGGTAACGCTCGAGCCGTTCCGACCAGATCGATTCCGACTGACGCCGACCACAGTCGATGCCATCTCCGTGGTCATCCCGACCGCCGCGACTGCCGGCGCTGACGGTCGCCCTCTGGTCGAGGATGCCATCGCCGCGTGCCTCGCCACCGAGATCGCCAAGCTAGAGATACTCCTCGTCGTAGGCGATGAGTGCCGCGTCGACCCAACAATGCTCACCGCCGACTCGCGGGTCCGAGCGGTACGGCGGTCACCTGGCACGTGGAACTTCTCAGCTGCGGTCAACCGCGGGATCCTTGCATCAAGCCATCCGACCGTCCTCGTCCTCAACGACGATGTCGAGCTCATCAGCGCCGACTGGGTCGCTCGCATGGCCTCCCACCTCGCCGACCCCTCCGTTGGCGCCGTCGGGGCGCTCCTGCTCTACCCCGACCTCACATGCCAGCACGTCGGGATGGTCACCGACGACGCGTTCCCGCTGCACCCGTTCGTCGGTCGGACTGTCGAGCAACTCGAAGCCCTCGATGCGGATCTCGCCCACGACCGGATCGCCGTGACTGCGGCCTGTCTGCTCGCCCGCCGGGCCGACCTCCTCGCCGTTGGCGGCTTCTCCAATGAGCTTCCCTTCGGATTCAACGATGTCGACCTCTGTTTCAAGCTCCACCGTGCCGGGCTGCGCGTGGTGGTGGAGCCATCGGCCCGTCTGGTCCACCACGAAAGCGCAAGCCGAACGCCGGTCACCCGCGCATGGGAGTGGGACCGCTTCATCGCCCGTTGGGGTGAGGTCGTCGACCCCTGGTATCACCCGGGGTACCACCGGCCCGACGACCCTGACGAGCGTCGACACAACGCTGATCATCTTCCTCCCACTCAGCCGCACCACGGTCTGCCCCGCACCACGGCGATCCACTCACGCATCCACCATGCCCGGCTCGGAGCTACCGACCGGGCTGACAGCGCCAGCTAGGGTCGCTTCGGTGAGCGACGATCCGATCAACTCCGACGACCCGATCGTCCTACGAGCTGAGATTCTCGCCCTGCGAGATCAGCTTGCAGTTGCCGGCAGCGGCAAGGAGATGCTCCACGACATCGTCGCGGAACGCGACTGCCACATCGCCGAACTCGACGCTCGTGCGAGTGCACTCGCCGAGGAACTCGCACGTAACCCCATCGTGAGGGTGGGCCGCGCCGTCATGCAACGACTGGGACGTCGATGACCGGACCGATCGGCGACCTGTGCGGTCCGGCTGGCCCACACCCCGCATTTACCCCCGATGGGCCGGTTCGCTTCAGCGTGATTGTCCGCACCCAAGGCACCAGACCGACGTCTCTTCGCGAAGCGCTCAACTCACTCGCTGGCCAGACCCATCGGGCTCATCAGGTCCTCGTGATGGTGCACACCGACGATGACGCCGTCACGAGCGCTGTCGTAGCGCAAACCGCCGACATCAACGTTGCGAGCGAGATCCACCAAGTCGCAACCGGTCTGCGAACCGCACCGCTCAACGCCGGTCTTAATGCAGCGACGGGCGACTACGTCTGCTTCCTTGACGACGACGACCTTGCCCGACCTGACTGGTTGACCGCCTTCGACCTGGCAATTCAGGCTCACCCGGGCCAGGTCGCCCGGGCGCGCACCGGCGTGCAGCAGTGGTCGACGGAGGGAACCGGTGAGCCCCGCCACCCCCAGGGCCGGGTCGACGAGCCGTTCGCAGTGACGTTCGACCTCCTCGCTCACGTCAGCCACAACGAGACCCCAATTTGTTCCATTGCGGTTCCGCTTGGGGCGATCCGGCACCACGGAATTCAATTTGCCGCCGACCTCCCGGTACTCGAGGACTGGGACTTCCTCATGCACATCGCACCCCTCACGGGTGTTATCTCGATCAATGCCCAGACCTCGCTCTACCGCCAACTCGACGACGGCAACGCTTTCGCTGCCGAGACGGTCGAGACCTGGCAACGGGCGCACGCCCAGGTGATCGATCGCCTCTCGGCTCGACCGCTGCTCCTGCCCCCTGGTGACGCCCGACGCGTTGCAAGTGCCCACTTTGCACCGGCAGGCGGCAGTCGCCATGAGGACGACCTCGCCGACCTTGCGACAGAGCTCGATCAGCTCACGAAGTCACCACTGCGGTGGGGACGTCGATTCGGTGCTCGGATCGCGTCCGGGGTCCGGGCCCGAATCGCAGCGCCGCTGCGATGAGCAGCACCCAGTTGTAGCTGAACCACAACACGAAACTTTCGGTCAAGTTCTCGACAACAAGAAAGACGACGAGCGCGCCCCAGGTCCACGCCTCGGCTCCCGGCTCGCGCCACATCGTGCGGGCGACGCCAACCAACGCAGAAATCACAACCACCAACCACAACACAAGGCCAACTACGCCAACGCCAAGCAGAAGTTCGGGGACCGAGCCATGAGCGCTCCCCCTCTGCAGCAGTTCGTGGTTATGCAACTCGGGTGTGTACCAGAACGCCTCCCAGCCCACGCCATGCCATCGGGCATCAGCTGCGATGTCGCCAACCAGATCCCAGATCGTGCGGCGCTGCTGGAACGTGGGTTCGTTCCAGAACCGCCGGATGCCCGCTACCAGGCCTACGGCACCGATCGTGCCGAGGCCGGCTGCCATCCCGACAGCGCCTCGCCTCCGGGCGAGGAGCGAAACCGACGCGATGCCGAGGGCCAGCAGTAGCGCGAACCAGGCGGTACGGCTGCCACTGCCGAGAAGGCCCACAACCCCGAACACAACGAGGAGAGCGCCGGAATACCGACGACGCTCGGCGATCAGTCCGCAGCCCACGATCAGCGCCACCCCGCAGATTGGAGCGAGCGAGTTTCGACCGGTCATCACACCGCGCCAGTCGTCATTTTGGTCGAGCGCGACAGACGGCCACAGCACCACGAGCGCAATGCTGATGCCCGTGAGGGCCAGCCCTGCAGCACCCAGAGCAGCGACCAACCGATCGTGATCAAGGCCAGCCATGACCCACGCGACGAATGGCAGCCCAATGTAGAGCAGCCCTCGCCACAGTGTCTGTTCGGGCTGCAGGCTCCATTCGGTACTCGCCGCGGCCCAGATGCCGAACGCAATCGCAGCCGCCGCCGGAACCGCCGCAACGACGGGGCGTTGCAGTGCTGCGATCATCACCACCCCCGCCGCGATCGTCAACACGATCGCCGGCTGCATTACCGGTCCCTCCCACAGACCTGGGAGTCCGAGCACCCGTCGCTCGATGAAGAACAACGGTCCGTTCGCAAATACGACCAGCGAGGTCGCCGCCAGCGTTCTCTGCATCGGCGCCTGAACCATGGGTGCATCGTAGGCGCGCAGTAGATCGGTAGGATCGCACCTGCCTTGAGGGCCGACTCCCATGCTGACCCTGTCTCCCGCAGCGCGAAAGAGCGCCAATCTCATCTACCACTTTGCCCAGCGCGAGTCGAAGGCCCGCTACAAGCGGAGCCTGCTGGGCTGGTTCTGGTCATTCGCGAACCCCCTCACCACCGTCGCGGTCTACAGCTTCGTTTTCGGTGTCGTGTACCGAGCGACGCCGCCCGCAACCGAGAACGGCAACGCGGAGAACTTCGGCCTCTTCCTGTTCACCGGCCTGATTTCCTGGAGCCTGTTCGTCGGCATCATCAACGGCTGTATGGGTTGGCTGCAAGGAGTCAGTGACCTTCGAAAGAAGATCTACTTCCCTACCGAGACCGCCCTGCTCGGCGGGGCGGCGTCAAACGCAGTGCAAACAAGTCTCGAAGCGCTCGTGCTCGTCGTGATCATGGTGGTGCTCTCGAACATCTCGTGGACTGTCCTCTTCCTTTTCGTTGCACTCATCCTCACGATGGCCTTCGGTCTCGGCATCGGTTTCATCGCAGCGATCATGAACGCCCGCTATCGCGACATTCTCTACCTCGTCGGCGTCTTGCTGAACGTGGGCTTCTTCCTCGTTCCGATCGTCTACCCACTCAGCTTGGTCCCCGACGAGAAGTGGGGCCTTCCGGTTCGCACGCTCGTCGAGTGGAATCCGCCTGCGCTGTTCGTCGGCATCGCACGCGACGGCGTCTACTTCCTGCAGGTACCAAGCCTCAGTCGCCTCGCTGCGGCTACTGCGTGGGCGGGTGTCACATTCACCATCGGCTGGGTGTACTTCCGGGCCCGAAGCATGGAGATCAGCGAGGAACCGTGACCGTCGGCCAGATCACCGTCCGCGACGTCTCGAAGCGTTTCCGCCTCGAACGGAACCGCCCGAGCAGTCTCAAAGAAGCGCTCTTGCGAGCGCGTCGTCGTCGAGACGTCGACGACTTTTGGGTGCTCCGCGGCATTGATTTCGACATCGAACCCGGTTCCTTCTTCGGTTTGATCGGCCACAACGGCAGCGGCAAGTCGACCCTGCTGCGCCTGATGGCCAACATCCACCGCCCGACGATGGGCGAGATCAGCACCGAAGGACGGATGTCAGCGCTGCTCGAGCTCGGATCCGGGTTCCACCCTGACCTCACCGGCCGCGAGAACGTCTACCTCAACGGTGCCATGCTCGGGCTCAGCCGCCGCCACATGCACGAGGCGATGGACGAGATCATCGAGTTCAGCGGTATCGGCGAGTTCATCGACGAACCAGTGAAAATCTACTCGTCGGGCATGTACGTGCGGCTCGGGTTCGCAGTATCGGTCAACGTCGACCCCGAGATACTGCTCGTTGACGAGGTAATCGCCGTTGGCGACGAAGAGTTCCAGCTCCGCTGCATGGACCACATGAACCAACTCCGAGACAAGGGCTGCACGATCGTGCTCGTGAGCCACAACGCAGCATTGATGGAAAGCCTGTGCGACACCGTCGCCTGGCTCGACCACGGCCGCGTGCTCGAGATCGGCGAACCAACGCCTGTACTGCGGAAGTACCTCGATCACATGCGGGGTGGCGGCGATACCACCCTCACGACCCGCGACTGATCAGCGTCCAACAAGAAAACCGGTGCCCCACGCAAGGTGCATCGTGACGAAGGCAGCGGCGACGCGAACCTTCGATTCGCCGCATGAACACAGTGCTGCGACGACAACCGCAACCATATAAAGAACGGGGATCACCAACGCCAGCGGCGACGCGACCGCCAAGGCCAACGCGGAAGCCACCACCCCGACAATCAGTGCGGGGGCAAAAAGTTGGCGCAGCCGCACCGACCTCGGATTGGCCACGAGCACCCTTCGCTTCCAACGTCCGTATTGCCAGTACTGAGAGGCGAGCGCCCGGAGCGAACCTCTGGGGTGATATTCGACGGCGATCGTCGGGTCGAACCACACGACATGGCCTGCGTCGCGCAGCCGCCAGTTCAGCTCGTAGTCCTGATTGCGGATGAGGTTGTCGTCGTACCCACCGACCGCCTCCAATGCATCGCGACGGAACGCTCCGAGGTACACAGTGTCGGCCGGTCCAGCTGCTCCGTCACCGCGAAAGGCCGCCGGTCCTGCTCCGAACCAGGATGCCATCGCGGCAGCAATTGCGCTCGACCAAGTGTCGTTGCCGACCGGGACTTGACGGCCACCGACGTTGGCAGCTCCGGTTGCATGCGCGATGTCGGCCACAGCGGCCAGATAGCCGGCGGGGATCTGCGACTGTGCATCGACCCGCACCACTAGCGCGCCATCGCTGGCAGCTATCGCTGCGTTGAGTGCGCTGGGCGTGCGTCCGGAGGGGTTTTCGACACGGTGAACCCGGGAGTCATGCGCAGCGCGGGCATCAACGCGGGCTCGAGTGTTGTCGGTCGATGGCCCGACTGCGACCCACACGTCGAACGCAGGGCAGCCACTTTGGGCGAGCACTGCGTCGAGGCAGCGATCGATAACCAAACCGGCATCGAGCGCCGGAACGACGACCGAGATCGAGCCGATCTGCACCGAACTCAACGGCCGGATCGGCGAACTATCACGCCGATCGTCTGGGCCAGGATCAGCAGGTCGAGAATCGGTGACCAGTTTACGATGTACTGCAGATCGTGGCCGAGCTTGAAGCCTGGGTCGGTCTGATAATGCCCCCGGATCTGAGCGAGACCAGTGATACCCGGCGGGATGTCGTGCCGTCGGCCGTATCCGGGCAACAGTTCCTCGAACTGGGCGACGAATGTGGGGCGCTCGGGACGAGGCCCCACCAACGACATTTCGCCCCGAGCAACGTTCCAGAGTTGTGGCAGCTCATCGATGCGTGAGGCACGGATCCACCGCATACCGGGAGCCACCCGGTCGTCGTTCGTTGTGGCTGCGACTGCTCCCGTTCGGGCTTCGGCATCGGGGATCATCGAGCGAAACTTATACAGCGTGAAGATCCGTCCTCGGTGACCGACGCGCTCCTGGTGGTAGATGATGCCGCGGCCAACCCTGAACCGGACATAGAGGGCAGCTACGCCGAGGACGACCAGTGCAATCGGCGCGGCGAGAAGCAAGAACAGCAGATCGAGCAGACGTTTGAGGCGGAGCCGGTAGGTCGGTACCGCATGGGTGCGAAGGGCGACGAACGGCATCCCTGCAATCTCGCGGCTTCGCTGTAGACCGAGCAGTGTGTCGACCGGGAGAACACGACGGTAAACACCGATGAGACGCTGCTCGAGCTCATCAAGTGGCGCTGGGTAGATCTCCTCGAGCGATTCGCCTCCGAGGAGCAAAACGTCGGTGGCATCCATCCCCTCGATGCTGGCTATCAGATTTGTTGTGTTCGGTACGTGGCCAGCCACCTCTGCACTCGCGCCAGTGTCATCTAGATGGCTCTCGGCCAGCACAATGTCGTCCGGCGTGCCGACCAAGAGCACACGTGGTACTCCAAACCGGCGAGAGCGCACCCGGCGCGCCACCCATCGGTTGATGCTCACGATGAAGGTAGCTGCCACGAATAAGCCGACGAGGTTGCCTCGCGGCATCAGGTAACGGCCGGTAGAGAGCGCTACTCCAGCACTGAGAAGCACGGCGACACCGGTGAGCACGCTGGCCTTCGGAAGCCACGGTGGCCGACCAAGCCGCTGCTCGTACTCGTACAGACCACCGAAGTAGTAGACGGTTAAGAGGATGAGCGTCGCAAGGGTGAACCCAACGACGTAATGCGGGTAGGAAAACGTTGGCCAGTCGAACCCGAACCGCAGGGCCGTGACCAGATGAAGAGCAGCGAAGAGTGTGATTGCGTCGATCACGTGCAGAAAGCGAAAGCCCATCGCCCGCAGCCGCGGCACGAACGCCCGAGAGGGCGGTGATTCGATAGCAGAAAGAGGGGCAGGATGGGTACGCATAGGCAATGCAGTTGGATCAGACGATCCGCCAGATAGTCAGAGGATAGTGCGGTGCCCTCCCCACCTTTGGATCACGTCAGCGGCCCCGACAGTCCGGCTACGGTTGCGCTGCCATGAGCGCTCTGAAAAAGTCCCCTCGCCTCAGCGTCGTCATGCCGTGTTTCAACGAAGCCGCAACGATCGTAGAGATCGTCGACCGGGTTCTGGCCAGCCCACACACCGCCGAGTTGATAATCGTCGACGACGGGTCCACCGACGGCACCCGTGAAATCATCGCCGAATTCCGCGACCCGCGGATCCGGGTTCTGCTCCAAGCTGATAATCAAGGCAAAGGGACGGCGATCCGACGCGGGTTCCAGGAGGCCACCGCTGACTTCGTGATCGTGCAGGACGCCGACCTTGAGTACGACCCGGTCGATTACGACCTCGTCATGGAACCCCTCCTGCTCGGCCGAGCCGATGTGGTGTTCGGCTCGCGATTCCAGTCGGGGAGACCCCGACGCGTGCTGTACTTCTGGCACTCGGTCGGTAACCGCCTGCTCACCCTGCTGTCGAACATGTTCACTGATCTCAACCTCACCGACATGGAGACCTGCTACAAGGCCTTCCGGCGCGAAGTCATCCAGTCAATCGACCTCGAGCAGGAGCGATTTGGGATCGAGCCGGAGATCACTGCGAAGGTCGCGGCCGGTGGGTGGCGGGTGTGGGAGGTTGGGATCTCGTACTCGGGCCGAACCTACGCTGAGGGGAAAAAGATTCACTGGCGCGACGGCTTCCAAGCCTTGCAGTGCATCGTCAAGTACGGCCTTCAGGGCAAGGGCAAGAGCAGCAGCGGGCTCTGGCCCTGAGCCGAGCTTTCGAGGTTCTGCAGGCTCGATAGGCATCCGAATTAAACAGACGGGTGTCGTCGAATCCCTCGGGACTCACTCGCAGCGTCCGTGTGCGCCAACGGTGAGCAGTTTCCCAGCGTCGACGATCTCAGCAACAGGTTGCTCGAGGCTGCCGTCGCTCTACTCTTCATCACCGACGATGCCTTGCTCAACCCCCCTGATTCTCGGTAAGTAATCAGCGAACCTCATTTCAGGTGAAATCGCTCACGACGCGTCCGTCACCATCCACTGGGGCCGAACCGGTTGCGACAACACTTGGGATGTGAATCAATTGCAGGGTCTCAGTCTCAAGGCCTGTTCCCTAATGCAGCGACCACGACGCTGTCGGTTACGAGAGCGGACGGCAAGACTGCCAAGGCAATGAGGCGGAGAACCGGCATGAGATCGAGATACGACTATTGACTGTTCCGAGAGACCGTGGGCGCCTTCGCTGAAGGACCATGCTGAGGTGTCAGGGCCGTAATGAGATAGAAAAGGTGGTCGTGAGCGGACGGTTAGCCGATGGAGAAGCCGGTATGTTCCGGAGAACAATCGCAAGATTCAGTATCCTGAGCCTTGCCGCTTCCGGGCTTGCGCTGAGCTCGGCCGCCCCAGTGAACGCCGATCACGATGTGTCCTACATCACGTTCGAGGGTGGAGGTTTCGGCCACGGCGTTGGGATGAGCCAGTACGGCGCCTTTAGCCGAGCGGAGGCTGGTTCCTCGGCCGAGGACATCTTGTCCTACTACTACGACGGCACGACGGTTGAGGACCGCAGCGAGGCGCTCGGAGAGCTCTTCGGCGACGGTATCCGAGTTCGCCTGAGCCCTAGCTACCAATCGTTCAACCGGCCTGACGGCGTCACGGTTACTGCGCGTGATGGTGCACTGCTCACCGTACGGTTCAACGAGGCGAACGTTCATACCGCTAACTCCATCTACCTCGAACAGGCCGGCCAGTTTGCAGGTTCGAATAACAGCATCACCGGGGCCGATGACAGTTGGTACTGGATTGTCAAGCTTGACGGCTCGGATGAAGACGTGTGCGCAGGTTGCATAGCCAGCAGCGCCACAATCGAACGGCCCGATGGCGCGATCATCGACATCGTCGACGATGTTGGGTCGCAGGGCGCTCACGACGCGGGCGACCTCACTCTGGTTGGACGGGACACAGCCAGCGGATCGACACCGGACTCGGTCTTCGTTGTCTTGCAGCTCCCGTTGGAGGACTATCTCCACGGCATCGACGAGGTGCCAGCAAGTTGGCCCGGCGAAGCACTCGAGGCGCAAGCAATCGCAGCTCGGAGTTACGCATCGGCCCAGGCCCTAGGGCGTCGTGCTGCCGGCTGGAGCTTCGACGTATTCGACAGCGTCCAGGACCAAGTCTACGACGGCTACGAGGACCGGAACGGCAACGTCATCGAGTACTCGACGCGACTTGCAGCGGTCGAAGCCACCACTGGTCAGGTAGTCGTCTACGAAGATGCAATCGTGCGAACGTTCTACAGTTCGTCCAACGGTGGCTACACAGCGGCATCGGAAGACTCCTTCATCACCCCCGAGCCGTTCCACATCGCCAAACCCGATCCGTTCGACGCTGCCCTCGACATCAACGGCAGCCCGCAGAACCCGTTTCCGTCTCGACAGTTCTCGTACACCCGCGAAGCCCTTAGTCGTTGGTTCGAGCGTGACAACTTTGGCGTCGGCATCGTTCAATCGCTCACCTTCAACGATCCGGTCCCGTCGGGCCGAGTTAACGACATCACGGTGACCATCGTCGGTTCGGACCGGCCGGAGGGTCGCACGGTGAGAGGCAGCAGCGTCCGTTGGGCGATCGTCAACGGCTGCCAGGAGGACGACGCCGATCCCGACCTCGACTTCGAATGTGAGGACTACCCGCGCTCAAGTCACCTGCGACTAGCGCAGCCACCATTCGAGGACGTCCCGTTCAATGCCTACTACTACCAACCCGTCGTCTGGACGACAGCGGAGGGTATTTCCAACGGCGTCGGCGACAATCTGTTCGCCCCTGAGCGCGTGATCACACGTGCCGAGGTCAGCACCTTCATCTGGCGCTTTTGGGACTCACCCGAACCAACCGGGCCCAACGGCTTCGAAGACGTCGACTCCGGGGCCTACTTCGCGGACGCTGTCGCGTGGATGAAGGAGGTGCAAGTCACCACCGGCACCAGCCCGACCACGTTCTCTCCAGACCAAGATCTAACCCGCGGCATGTTTGCAACGTTCCTCTGGCGGCTCGCGGGAAGGCCGAACGCACCAGTCAGCGAGCAGTTCACCGACGTACCCGAGAATCGGTACTTCACTGAGGCCGTGCACTGGATGTTGCACCACGGCATCACCACCGGCACCAGCCCGACCACGTTCTCTCCAGAGGAAGCTCTGACCCGCGGCCAAATCGCCGCGTTCCTCTGGCGCCTTGCCGGAACCTCCGAAGCATTCGCGGTGGACATCGAGCTGCCGTCCACAATGCGGGTGTGATTGACAACCTGCGACGGCTATTTGAGAGAAGAGCTGAACCGCTCCCGCCCTCGCTCCGCCGTGCCTTGTTGGTCGTTGCGGTCCTCAGCCTCATCATCGCGATGGCGTGGGCGTGGGATCGATCGGGCCTGGCGCTCAGTGACCTTGAATGGGGATCCCTTGCAGCGCTAGCGCTGATAGCTGCGCCGCTGAGCCTCCTCCTCAAGGCGGGCGAGTTCACGCTCGCCGCTCGAATCGCCGATCAACGCCCATCTCGGCGTGATGCCTTCGAGATCTCCGTGGTGTCAGCGGCGGCCAACCTGCTGCCACTCCCCGGCTCGCTACTCGTCACCATTCAGACGCTTGCGTCCAACGGGGCCGGATACGGGCAGGCGATCAGGGCAAGTGCCGTCCCGGGTGTCGCCTGGCTCGGAGTGACGGGCGTAATCGGCGGCGCCGCCATCGCCATCGCCGGCCCGGTTGTGCTCGGTGTGCTCGTGCTCCTCACCGGCGCTGGGGCACTTGGCGTTGCTTCGTTCATGTTTCACAGCACCGCTCCGGCCCATGGCCGAGCGGCTCTTGCGTCGGCCGTTCTAGTGATCGAACTCGCATGGCTCGCAGTCAGTGGGCTCCGCTTCACCCTCGCCGCGGCGGCGTTGGGTGTCGACCTCGAGCCAAGCCAGGCGCTCGCCTTGTCGGTCGCTGGAGCGGCCACGGTGGCGATCGGCTTCGTGCCAGGGGGGCTCGGTCTGCGCGAGGCCCTCATTGCCGTGCTAGCGCCCCTGATCGGGCTTGATATCGAGACTGGAATCCTGCTCGGCGTCATTGACCGGGTTGTGTGGCTCAGCTTCCTTAGCCTCGCCGGCCTCACCCTGTCGGGTCGGCGAAACTCGGTGGGCAGGTCCAACAAAGCAGCTTCTTAGGCTTGCAGCGGCGAGCCGCCGAGCAAACGCCACGCAGCATGGTCGAGGAGGGAGCTTGCGGGCTGGAGCAGGGAGGGATCGGCCCTAGCGTTCGGTATGGCGCGGCCAGGTCAGATTTGTTGGGTGGGCAGCCTCCTGAATGAAGTTGAACCACGCCACTGATCCACTCTTGGTTAGGTGAAAGATGCCCGGGGTTGACTCAAGGGCAAGCCCGGCGATCACAACCGCCGAGCCAGATGCCAACGTCTTCGAGCCGCGCTCACCGTGAACGAACCGCAGCGTGGTCTCACCGGCAAGCAGTCGCGGGCGCATGGACCATTTTCGCGATATTCCCTCCGAACTTACACCGCTGACGACATGCGGCCAGCGGCGCGATGTCGACCGAACTCGAAGCGTAAGAGCGCTGCGTGCGTCAGCGCACCGACGACCACTGCTGCCAGCAGGCCGATCTCAACCTGCAGGAACGGTTCGTCGGCGAACTGCAGCGCGATCGGGAACGTGACGACGGCAGCAACGAACCCCACGATTGCCAATCGGGTGTGGTCAAGGGCTACGAGGCCGAGCGACAGCGATATCAGCACCATTAAACCGCCACCCGACGCTGACAGGAGGGCGAGATCGCGGTGGCCGAGGGCGTGTTCGGAAAACAGGAATTCAACGAGCCACGGCCCCATGAACGAGATCACCAACGTCGACAGGCTGGCCACCACGAGCACGGCGCCAACGAGGCGAAGTTGGACCTCGCGGAATCCGTCCAGGTCGCCGTCGGCTGCGCTCTTGGTTAGTGCGGGAAGAAGGGAGGCCTTTACCGCCTGGAAGAAAAACAGTGGGATACGGGAGATGATTAGGCCGTTGAGGAAGACGCCCGGCGCTTCCTCCCCTAGCTCGTCGCCGATAATTGAGACCGCGACCGGTCCGACATTGAGGAGGAATGCCTCGCAGATCGATGTCGCAAGCAGCAGGCCCAGGGCGGGCGTGATCTCGCTCAGGTGTGATTCGGGACCCGGGTGCACGAACGGGCGCATCCACCAGACGGCCGCAAGGGTGCCCATAAGAAAGGCGGCCGCCATAGTCATTGCGTAGAGCCCGACGACCTCGACACCAAACACCATGAGAACAACGGCAATGAGCATGCGGCTCGTGCCCTCGGCTGCGAAGTAGCGGCCGTACTCGTTGAATTTGTGCCGACCAGAGAGCACGCCGCGGCAGAGTTCGGCGACTGCGAAAGCTGCGAGACCGAGCAGCAGGGCGACCAAGAGATCGACGCGGTTGTCGAGCATCCCAGCCAGGCCCAGCGGCCACGACACCAGCACACCTACAAACACCACTGCGAGGGCGATGGAGCCGACCTTCGTGGCCTGGCGGAGAACGGGTGCGCTTCCTTCGCCCCGGGATCCGCGTGCGGCGGTCGCTCGTGCGAGTTCCTGCTCTAGTGGCTGGAAAAGACCTGGTCCGAGGATGTAGACCAGCGCCCAGAGCACAGCAAGGCCACCGTACGCCTGATCACCGATCGCTCTGTGGGCGAGGACGAGAAAGCCGTACGTGCTCAATCCGTTGATGACGAGTCCAAGCACGATCGGTGTGGTACCGACGGGCAACGGGCTGCGTTCACGGAACTGCGTGATCAGACGACGGATGGCGGCTCCAGTGGGGCGCGACGGAGAATCGGGAGAGCGTATCGGCGCGACGCGCGCCGACCGCGGTTAGCAGCGGTCAGGTCGAGCGGAGCGCGGGTAGACAGAGCCCGTCGAGTTCAACGACCTCAACGCGGTCGCGATTCTCCCAGGTGACCTCATTGTTCGGATTGACATTGAGCTTGAACTCTCGAAACACCAGATCGAGCGCGTCGAACACGAGAAGGCGACCAATCATCGGTTCGCCGATTCCAAGGACGAGCTTGATCGCCTCGAGCGCTTGCAGACTGCCGATGATGCCGGGTAGTACGCCAATCACGCCGGCCTCGGCACACGACGGCGCGAACTCTGGTGGCGGGGCCTCGGGAAGCATGTCGCGGTAGGTAGGGCCATGGCGCGGGTCGAAGACACTGACTTGGCCCTCGAAACGGAAAATTGAACCGTGGACCACTGGGATACCCGCCTTCACCGAGGCGTCGTTGAGCAGGTAGCGCGAGGGGAAATTGTCAGCGCCGTCGACGATCACGTCGTAGCCAGCGATGATATCCATCACGTTGTCAGCCGCCAGCCGGGTGTGGTGAGTCACGACTGTCACATCGGGGTTGAGTGCCTCGATGGCAGCCTTCGCAGAGTCGACTTTGCGTTCCCCCACCCGGTCGAGACGATGGATGACCTGTCGCTGCAGGTTCGACTCGTCGACGACGTCCATGTCGACGATGCCGAGCGTACCGACGCCGGCGGCGGCGAGGTACAGCGCTGCAGGTGAGCCGAGACCGCCAGCACCGAGAAGAAGGATCTTGGCATCGAGCAGCGCCAGCTGACCTTCTTCGCCGACTTCCGGCAACAACAGATGGCGCTGATAGCGATTCCGGCTGGCAGTGCCGAGCGTGCGGGGTGTGCCCCAGGGTTTGCCAGCGTCTTTCCAGCCATTGAACCCGCCGGCCATCGATGTGACGTCGGTGTAACCCAGTTGGCCGAGCGTTTGCGCAGCGAACGCTGAGCGAGTGCCCCCTGCGCAAAGCACAACGATCGGTGTGTCGCGATCGGTAATGCGGCTCTCGATCACCGTCTCGAGTGTCCCTCGAGAAATGTGGATCGAGCCGGGAATCGCGCCCTGCTCGTACTCGTCCGGCTCCCGAACGTCGAGCAGCACATGGCCTTGGTCGAGGAGCGAGGCGCCGACATCGACGTCGACCTCACAGATCGAGTCCCTCGCCGATCGCAGGAGATCGCGGAACGTCACCATGAGATCAGGCTAGGTCAGAGCGCACGATCCTGGGCAGAGTGCGGCTGATCCCGGCCTTGATCACGACGTCAGCCAGTGAATCCATCGCCGTTTCTTCGCCGTTCAGGATCACGATCTTCGCCCCGGTCTGCTTGGCAATCGGCACCGTTTCGTTGATCGGATACACGGCGAGGGTCGTGCCGACCGCCAGCAGTAGGTCGCACTCGACTGCGGCTGCCTGGGCACGGCGCAGGTCCATGGCGTCGAGTGACTGCCCAAAGCTGACCGTCGCCGACTTGAGTAGACCTCCACACATCTCACAGGTTGGGTCGGGATCGCCCGCTCTCACCCGGTCGAGTACGACCTCAATCTCATCTCGCCATTCGCACTCAAGACACATCGCCTTGCGAGTCGTGCCATGGATCTCAACGATCTTCCCTGGCGATGATCCGGCCCGCTGGTGCAATTCGTCGACGTTCTGAGTGACGAGGGTATGCAGCTTCTCTCGGTGTTCGAGTTGCACCAGAGCTCGGTGACCGTCGTTGGCTTCGACGTCGGTCCACAGCTCGCCTGCCGCTCGGCGCTCCCAATTCACCTTCCGAACATCGGGGTCACTCACGTAGTGCTGGATGTTCGAGGCCTTCTCGGCAGCTGGATCCTTGGTCCACAGCCCCTGCGGGCCTCGGAAGTCAGGAATTCCCGAGTCTGTCGAGATGCCCGCTCCTGTGAGTACCGAGATGTTTTCGGCCTCATCGACCAGCCGGGTCGCTTCAGCGATCGCAGCTTCAGTCTCGGTGGACACGGTCGGATGTTCCATGGGCGCACCGTAGCGAGCGGGTGACGCTTCGGTGACGGCCGTGGGTGAACGGTTCTCTCCACGACCCGGCCCGGCACCGCCGGGTTCGCCACACGACAGCGGCTGGGAGTGACGACGCCAGACGCTGGTTTAAACGCTCAACAGGAAGACTTCTGCCCTCCAAGAAGGGAATCTAGCGCGATTGTGCCGAAGCAAACCGAGTCGCTTCACTGCCGAAGCGGTGAGGGAATTAAGACGATGGGGTACACCCTAGATGGCTATCAATTACCCGGTCCTGTCCCCATTCGGTCACAAGTCGCATCGACGACGAGTGTGTTCCCAGCCTAGTTAGGTACACCCTTCTCTCGGCTGCCACCACCGAGGTCTGCGTTGCAGTAGTGACTGCTCTTGGCGAGTTAGCCTTTGAGGACTTGTTCGAGGTCAGCTAGCGCCTACTGGGTCTGACCGAGCCAGACTCAACGAATGGCGACCTCTTGGAAGCACCATTCGGTGTTTTTGGGCGAAAATCAATCAGGCCGGCTTTTGGAAGTTCGAGGCCAGATCGGCAAGCAAACGCACGCCGAAGCCGGTGCCACCCTTGCTCCACTCCCCATCCTCAGCATCGGTGAATGCCGGACCGGCAATGTCGAGATGAGCCCACGGGATCCCGTCGCCAACGAACTGCTGCAGGATCAGACCCGCAGTCAGTGCTCCGCCGTGCGAGCCGCCGATGTTTTTCATATCGGCGATTGGCGAGTCGCACATCCTCATATAGTCGTCGGGCAGCGGCAGGTGCCAAACCCGCTCGCCCGTCGCTGACGACGCTGCTTCGATCTGCTCAACCCAGGCGTCGTTGTTGCTCATCAGGCCAGCGATCTTGGGACCGAGCGCAACCATGCAGGCCCCCGTAAGTGTGGCGAGGTCGACAATGGCATCAGGCTTCGCCTCTGAAGCGAGCGACAAACCGTCGGCAAGGACCAAGCGTCCCTCGGCATCGGTGTTGAGAACCTCGATGGTCTTGCCGTTGCGAATCTTCAGGACATCGCCTGGCCGGGTCGCGTCGCCACCGAGCATGTTGTCGGTCATCGGGATCCACGCTCGGACCTTGCAGGGCACCTGTAGATCCTTGAGCACCGACATGGCACCGACAACCGCTGCTGCGCCGCCCATGTCGCACTTCATCGTCATCATGCCCTGCCCGGTCTTGATCGACAGGCCGCCAGCATCGAACGTAATCCCCTTGCCGACGAGGGCAAGGAACCCGTTCGACTTGCCCTTCGGCGTGTAGGTCAGCTCGACCAGCCGCGGCGGGTTGGTTGAGCCCCGGTTGACGCCAAGTAAGCCTCCAAGCTTGCCTTTCTTGATTGCGGCCTCGTCCCAGACCTTGACCGCGAGGCCTTGTTCCTTGGCCATCGCCGAGGCGCGGCGGGCGAAGACCGGAGGCGTCAGCGAGCCACCAGGCTCGTTGACCAGATCGCGAGCGAGCATCTGCCCGCGAGCGATTACCGCACCCCGATCGCAGGCAGCCTGGCTCTTGGCACCGTTTCCGCCGGCGACTTCGACGGTCATGAGCTTCGACGCCTTGCCATCGGACTTGTAGGTGAGGAACGTGTACGCGCCGAGCGACAAACCTTCGACCAGCGCGGTGCGCGCCGCAGCACCGTCAAGCTCAGTGTCGGGTAGTTCAACCCCGATCTTGCCGTAGCGGCCGAACTTCCGGGCCACGCCGGCCCCAGCGTTGCGGACCGCGGCCGGGGTGACGGATTCAGTCCCACCCATACCGATCAAGATCTCAGTGCGCTTACCATCGAGATAGACGTGAGTCTCCCCCGCCTTGCCGCTGAAGCCGGCTGAGTCGAGCTGCCCATCAGCTACTTCGCTCAACCCCGCCTCGACGGATTGGGAAGTGACGAGCCGGATACGGGCCTTCGTGGCCTTGGGAACAGAACGGACAGCGTTGAACATGATGGGCATCGCGTGATAGTAGCCAGCTCCCCCTAGGTGACCCGAAAGCGAACAGATGAGTCCGCCGATGTTGAAGATTCTCGACTTATCGGGAATCGTCATGACTCGCTGGAAACGAATCGTGCGGGTCGACATGCCTTGGCGAACGACCATCTCACTGTTAGAGCGGGGGGAGGAGTGCCGACGCAGCACTCTCCTCCGAGCGCGAAAAGGTGAACAGCGCGCTTCGCTCACTCCGTTTCGACCCCGGGTGTGACATTCGACCGGGGCAGAGAGTTACCCGACCGGCCCGACGACCCCGTACCGTCGCTCGATGCCCGCCATGACCACCACCGTCGACGCCAACCGGCGGCACCCGATGGGACAGCGAGAGCTCTTAACCTTCGTCTCGGCTGCGATCGGCCTGATGGCACTTGCGATCGACGCCATGCTCCCAGCATTCGACGAGATGCGGGAAACCTTCGGCATGGCGCCTGGCTCGACGCAGATCGGCCACACGCTCACCGCGTTCTTTGCCGGGATTGCCATCGGTCAACTGGCGTGGGGACCCCTGACCGACCGGTACGGCCGCCGGTCGGTCCTGTACGCCGGACTGGTCTTCTACATCGTGGGAGCGGTCGCCTCTGCGCTTGCCCCGTCGCTCGGGACCCTCATCGCGGCTCGATTCTTCTGGGGCCTCGGCGCCGGTGGCCCGCGCGTCGTCGTGACGGCGATCGTGCGCGACGCCTATGTCGGCCAGGAGATGGCCCGGGCTATGTCGCAGGTGATGGCTGTCTTCATCCTCGTGCCTATCGTGGCTCCCTCGCTCGGCGCTGCCCTCATGGTCGTCGCCCCGTGGGAAGCGATCTTCTGGCTGTGCGCTTTGGCCGGCGTGGGACTCGGCGTGTGGGCGATCCGACTGCCGGAGACGCTTAGCGAGGACAACCGGCGGCCTCTCCGGTTGGGCGAGCTGAGCGATGCCGGTCGCCGAATCGTTCGGACGCGTGTCACGCTCCGCACCACGGTGGCGTCAATCGTCATCCAAGGAGCGATGACGCTCTACCTCACGACGTCTGAGGTGATCGTCGGCAGGGTCTACGACCGCGACTCCTGGTTCCCCTTCGTGTTCGGGGCGATCGCCGTGTGTCTTGCGCTCGCCTCGATTACCAACGGTCGCCTCGTCACCCGCGTCGGCCTGTCGCGCAGCATCAGCATGCAGTCGAGGGCGATGGCGGCGACATCAGCTGGGCTCGTTGCGATCACCGTGGCGTTCGACCTGCCGAACTTTTATGTCTTCCACGCAGCACTGGCGCTGACGGTGTCGTCCTACATGATGATCTCGCCGAACCTGAATGCGGCAGGCATGGTCCCCATGGGTGACATGGCGGGAACGGCCTCATCGGTGATCAGCGCGACCCGTCTTGGCTTCGGCGCGTTAATCGCTGCGCTCATGACCGGGGTGATCGGCGACTCGCTGATCGGATTCACGATTGCCACAGCTGCCTTTGCCACGACGGCGGCGGCCGTGGCCGCCGTCTCCATGCCCGATGACATTGAACTCGCCTAATCGGTCGGTGGCTTGAGGATCCCTTTGGTGTGGGAACGGATCGTCGGCGAGTCAGCGCCGCCGAGTCCCCGTCCGTAGATGTCGCTCGAGTCGCGGTAGTACTCCCGCCGCTCGGGCATGGCGACCGCTTCCTTCCGACTCGCCCACATGTCGGTCATGAAGAACTTCACCGCCCCAAATAGCCGGCGCATCAGTGTCCTTTCTTGAACGACTTCACGTAGTTGTCGGCGCCAGCCTCGGCGTGACGTTGGGCGTTGGTGCGCCAGGCGCTGCCGTGGCCACCTGCACGGGTGACGTGCGACGACTCCTTGATCGTCTTGGCGAGGGAGTGATCGACCTCGTCTTTGGGTGTACCCCGAGTCGCCCATGCGTCCCGGATCATGAAACGGATTTCTTTCAGGAAGTGCGTCATCGTGCCACCACGATGACAGAACAATCCGAAAAGGGCAGTAAAGGGCCACCCGAACCTGTGGCACCACGTGCTCGCTGGTTCGAACCAACTCACCGGTGACGTCGTCGCCCAGCCCGACATGGTCCGACAGCACACCAGGTTTGTCAGGCTGAGAGCAGTACCCGGGCCACGAGGTCTTGGCCGAAACCGGTGAGGATCGCCAGGTACATGAGGCCTGTGGCCGCCATGACCGCTGAGTACTGCCGCTCCTTCAGCGCTAAACGGCACACCACGATAAGTGCACCAGTGCCGATCACCGATGCAACCCAGAACCAGCCGAGGAGTCCGTTGTAGGCGTCGTCGATGTCGCCGTTGAGCACCGAAACCATGCCCGTGGGAATCAGGAAGACGATCGTTTCAGGCAGCCACAGGATCCAAGCCCACTTCACCTGCTCGAGAATTGGCGCGCGAGGCAGCCCGGGCTGCACCAGATACCAATGCCCCAGCAACATCGCGTCCGACAGGACACCGAGGAACAGGGCCGAGGTGAGGCCCCGCAGCACGGAGAGCAGTTCCATGCTCTCGGCCATGCCTGCTTCCCAAGACGCCACGACCACTGCGATCATGCCAACCATCGCAGTGACGAGATCGAGTACCGGTGGGAACTCGTCTGCGGTCTTATCGAATCGCTGCTCGTCACGGTCGATGCCGGTCATGTCGGCGACGCGTTGGCTACGACGCTCAACGACCTCACGCTGGCCGTCGACCCCGGCAGATTTGCGAGCGACCGATACAGCCAGCGTGTACGTGCCAACCACGATGAAGGCGATCGTGCCGATTTCGCGCTCCCACGTCGGTGACGTGATGCCTGCTGCTGTCAGCGAACCACCAGCGAGGGCGAGGAATACCAGCCGCTGCAGCCAGCCATACCCGAGCCCCACCTCACGACGGCGTGTGGTGACCCACAAGAACAGCCATCCACCCGCAGCCCACTGGAGAAGAACAGTCGCCCCGTCGAGTTCAATCATCGATTAGCCGAGAACGGCAAGGTGGTGGTCGACGGTATTGAGTGGGTCGGGGCCGTCGT
Organism: Acidimicrobiales bacterium; assembly: GCA_029247365.1. Lineage (GTDB taxonomy): Bacteria > Actinomycetota > Acidimicrobiia > Acidimicrobiales > Aldehydirespiratoraceae > UBA11606. Next base: position 57,502 of record JAQWLJ010000067.1, read on the forward strand.
CGTCGGCGACGACGATGTCTTCAAGGCGCATGCCCCACTTGCCGGGGATGTAGATGCCGGGCTCAACGGAGAAGGCGTTGCCAGCTTCGAGAGGCGTGGCGTTCCCTTCGACGATGTAGGGATCTTCGTGGGCTTCAACCCCGATGCCGTGACCGGTGCGGTGGATGAAGTAGCTGCCGTAGCCGGC
>JAQWLJ010000041.1 GCA_029247365.1 Acidimicrobiales bacterium
GGTCGCCCCGGCCGAGTTGAGGAACTCGGCCGGCATCAACGGAGCGGCCTCGTTGGCGGCTCGCAGACTGTTCTAAAGTCACTGTCTGACTGCCGCGACAGGGGGAGCGCCGATGAGTAACGAACCGACCATCGAGGACTATTATTTCGAGGATCGGAAGTTCCCGCCATCGGATGAGTTTCGGGCGGCCGCGGTGGCTGGCGACCGATCTCTTTTCGAAGAGGCCGAAGCCGACCGACTCGGATTCTGGGCGCGTCAAGCTCGAGAGCTGCTCACTTGGTACCGCGATTTCGACACGGTGCTCGAATGGGAGCTGCCGTACGCGAAATGGTTTGTCGAGGGTCAGCTAAACGTGTCGTACAACTGTCTCGACCGTCATGTCGAATCCGGTAAAGGCGACAAGATCGCCTACTACTGGGAGGGCGAGCCTGGTGACACGAGAACGATCACCTATGGCGATCTGTTGAGTGAGGTCTCGAAGTTCGCGAATGTTCTGAAGGGTCTTGGCGTCGAACGTGGCGACCGCATTGCCATCTACATGCCAATGATTCCCGAGCTGCCCGTAGCGATGTTGGCGTGCGCGCGAATCGGCGCCATCCATTCAGTCGTGTTCGGAGGATTCAGCCCCGACTCGCTGATCGACCGCATCAATGACGCGGAAGCCAAGATCGTCATCACCTCCGACGGTGGATACCGGCGAGGGGCTCCTTCCGGTCTCAAGGTGAACTGTGATGTTGCCCTCGGGTCAACCCCATCGGTCACAGCGCAGGTGGTCGTGAAACGCACCGACCAGGACGTCGAGTGGGTCGAGGGTCGCGACCACTGGTACCACGACCTGATGGCCGAAGCATCAGATGACTGCCCGCCAGAACACATGAACGCCGAAGACCTGCTGTACCTGCTGTACACATCAGGCACCACCGCAAAACCGAAGGGCATCATGCACACCACGGGTGGCTACCTCACCCAAGTGGCATTCACCCACAGAACGATCTTCGACCTGCGGCCGGACGAAGACATCTACTGGTGTGCGGCTGACATCGGCTGGGTGACAGGCCACAGCTACATCGTCTATGGCCCGCTTGCGAACGGCTGCACGTCGGTCATGTACGAAGGCACGCCCGACACGCCTCGCCCCGAAGAGCGTGAAGGCGACCGTGCCGGATGGAGCAAGGACCGGCTCTGGGACATCATCGAACGCTACGGCGTCACCCAGCTCTACACCGCACCCACCGCCATCCGAACCTTCATGAAGTGGGGACCGGAGTGGCCGGCGAGCCGCGACCTCTCGTCGCTGCGGGTGCTCGGCACCGTCGGCGAGCCAATCAATCCCGAGGCGTGGATGTGGTACCACGAGCACATCGGTGGCGAGTCATGCCCGATCGTCGACACGTGGTGGCAGACCGAAACGGGCGGCAACATGATCACACCCCTACCGGGGGTCACCACCACCAAGCCGGGTTCGGCCACGCAGACCATTCCCGGCGTGTTCGCCGAGGTGGTCGACGACCAGGGCAACCCGGTCGAAGAAGGCGGTGGCTACCTCACGCTCACCCGTCCCTGGCCCGGCATGCTCCGCGGCATCTGGGGCGACCCCGAGCGGTACAAGGAGACTTACTGGTCCGAGTACGAGGGCCGCTACTTCGCCGGCGACGGCTGCCGTATCGACGCTGACGGCTACCTGTGGCTGCTCGGCCGGGTCGACGATGTCATGAACATATCGGGCCATCGGATCTCGACCGCCGAGGTCGAGTCGGCGCTGGTTGATCACCACGCAGTTGCCGAGGCTGCGGTGGTTGGTGCGACCGACGACGTCACCGGTCAGGCCATCGTTGGCTACGTGATCCTTATCGGGTCGGCCGAGCCAAGCGAGGCGCTGCGCGAAGAAGTTCGCCAACACGTCGCCAAGAAGCTGGGTCCGACCGCCCGCCCAAAAGCCGTCTTCCTCGTGCCTGACCTGCCAAAGACCCGGTCGGGCAAGATCATGCGCCGCTTGCTTCGCGACGTGGCCGACGGCCGCGATCTCGGCGACACCACCACGCTCGCCGATCCGGGCGTGGTCGCGGCGATCGCCGAAGGCGCTGCAGTGTCGGACGAGGACTGATCGGCAGAGCCGATCCATGACGAGTGAACCGAGGCCAGGGTGGGTGAGGTAGACCGAACCATGCACCCCCACAAGTGGACCAACCATACGGATCGGCCGTTGGGTGGGCCGACAATCGTCTGCGATCTTGACGGCGTCATCTCTGATGCGTCGCATCGTCAGCACTTCCTGCAGGCCGAACGGTCGCGGGACCGCGACTGGACGGGTTTCTTCCACGCGTGCGTCGACGACCCGGTCATCGAGGTCGGACGGCGGCTGATCGCTTCGTTCGACGACGGGTACTGCGTGATCATCCTCACGGCGCGCATCTTCGACATTCGTGAACAGACCGTGGCGTGGCTCGGCGCCAACGAGATCCGGCACGACTGGCTCGCGCTGCGCGGCCCTCGTGAGGGCCAGGAGTCACCGTCGTGGAAGCGCGAGCAGTTGCTGGCATTCCGATCGGCCGGCTGCGAGATCGAACTGTTCATCGACGACGATCCCCGCAATGTCGACATGGCGAAGGGCCTCGACATCCCGGCGCTCTACGTCCCCTCCGGATATTACGACTCGCGAGATAGCGCTTCGCCGGAGCATCGATGACGGATTCACCGGCAGCCCCCGCCTTTCCGTGGGTGCCGGTGTCACTGCTCGGCTGGCTGACGATCGTCGCGTACGGCACATGGTCGTACGCGTTCGGTGTGCTGCTTGAACCGATCAAGCTCGACACGGGCTGGCCCGAGGGTTGGCTGGTGGGCGCGTTCAGCGCCAGCTCACTGGTCGGTGCTGTGCTCGCGCCCCAGGCGGGCCGCCTGATCGATCGCCATCTGATGCGGTTGGTCTTTGGCCTGACCGGCCTTGCGTCGTGCGGTCTGCTGATGCTTGCCTCGAACGCTCACCATGTGGCGCTCTTCGTACTTGCGGGTTCGGCTGGCGGCGCGCTGTTGAGCGCGTTCGCCTTCTACCACGTGACCCAGACGCTCTCGGTCCGCTTGGCCGCCCCCGTCGACGGTCCGCGCGCTGTTGGGCTGCTCACACTGGTCGGCGCGTTCTCGAGCACGATCTATCTGCCGCTCACCGCTTTTCTGGTCGATGCGTACGGGTGGCGGACAACGATGCGGTCCCATGCGATCGTGGCTGCCGTCGCCCTGCTCGTCACTGCGCTCGTGTTGCCGCAACCGACGTCGGCTGGGCCGGTGCCGAGGCGCGGCCCGAGCGGGCTGATGGAATCCAACCAGGGCCGCCGTTACGCGGTCGCGAGCGCCGGTGTCGGCGTAGCGGTCGGTGCCGTGCTCGTCTATCAGGTGCCGATCATGGTGGCCGCCGGGCTCTCACTGACCACCGCAGCGTGGTTGGCGGGGGCACGGGGTGTGATGCAGTTCGTGGGCCGGTTACCGGTCGTGTGGGTGGTGGGACGGGTCGGGTCGACCCGCGCGTTGCAGGTCGCGTTCGGGTTGTTGTCGATCGGTATTGGGATTCTGGCCTTCTCGAGCAACCCGGTGATCGGTTTCGGGTACGTCCTCATCGGCGGTATCGGCATCGGTGCGACGTCACCGTTGCAGGGGATCCACAGCACCACGGTTTTTGCGCCCGAGCGACTTGGGCAGGGGATGGGAACGATCAGCCTGATCTTCGGGGTCTCGATGGCGCTGGGCCCGTTGCTGGTGTCGCTGTTGAACACGTTCGCCTCGGTGCGCTGGACCGCGCCAGGCATCGGGACAGCGGCGGCAGCCGCTGCCGTCGTTGCGCTCCACGAACGGCCTGCCGGGGGCGAAGGCATCAACGCCGTCGACGGGTGATTGGCGTTCGTGGCACAAACCGGTCGATACCTCGGGTCGGCTAGACGTCGGGCGCCTGGCTGGGACGGAACGAACTCGTGACCGGGATCGCAGTGCGGGCGAGTTCAACCTGTGCAAGTGGATCTACGCCGTACAGCGCCCGGATCGCAGCCTTCGCCGGGCGTGGTGTGCCATGTGGGCTGGCTGCGATGCGCTGAGCGAGCTCGGTTGCGTGAGTCCGGACGGTGTCGTCGGCGACCACGCGGTGCGCAACCCCCATGAGGTGCAGCTCGGGGCCTGGGATCCGTTCGCCCGAGTAGACGATCCGAGCGGCCACCGACTCGGGATGCTTCGTGGTGAGCCAGGCAAGATTCATCGGAGCGGGGAGGCCTTGGATCATCTCGCCGACCTGCAACCATGCTGACTCGCCAACGATGATCAGATCGCTGGCGAGGGCGTAGGCAGCACCCCCGTTGATGGCGTAGCGCTCGAGTGCAACGACGATCGGCACTGGGCAGCGGGCAAGCGCCGAGTGCGCCCGCAGCCCGGAGTCGCCACTGGACCCAACCCATGCCGGTGGTGGGTCGGCGTTGTACGCATCGAGGTCGAGCCCCGAACAGAAGGCCCCGCCCGCACCACACAGCAGCACGGCCTGTACCGACTCGTCGGCGGAGGCGGTTTCGATCGCCTCGGTGAGGGCGTCGAGCATCGGCGGGATGATCGCGTTGCGACGAGCCGGCCGATTGAGCTCGACGGTCGCCAGACCATCTTCGACCGAGTACACGACCAGTGGTTCGTCCGGCATGGCGTTCTCAGTTCCTCAGCAGGTCGCGGAATGGCGTGTTCTTGTCGGGACCAGGTTCGCGCGGCAAGCCCAGGACCCGCTCGCCGAGCGTGTTTTTCTGGACCTCGTCGGTGCCGCCGCCCAGCGACATACCGCGGCAGTTGAGGACGTGATAGGCGAAGTAGTCCGCTTCGGTGTCGTCTTCTTCCCAGGCGATGGCCACGCCGCCGCCGAGTTCGTGGGCGGTGTCGGCGGCGAGGCGACCCTGGATGGTGCGCCACAGCTTGCCGAGCGACGGGTGCTGTTGGCGCGCCGCCAGCCACGGAATGATTTTCTCGCCGATGTACGCCTGTGCGAGTTGTTGACGGATGACCGGATGGTCGCGGCGGCCGGCCCAGTCGGCCCGGTCGAGAAGACCTTCGAAGGGGATCGGGAATCGACCCGCCTTTGACCGTTCGGTGTGCTTGGTCATCTGCCCCTTGCCGAGCGAGGTTCGTTCATGGGCGAGTAGCGCAGTGGCGAGCCGCCAGCCGTGGTTCACCTCGCCGACGATCCAGTCGGCCGGACACCGAGCCTCATCCATGAAGACCTCGTTGAACTCGGCGACGCCGGTCATCTGCACGAGCGGCCGAACCTCGACGCTGGGCTGGTTCATCGGGAGGACAAACATCGTGATGCCGGCGTGCTTCGGCGCGTCAGGATCGGTACGCGCGATCAGAATGCCGAGGTCGGCGTGTTGGGCCCCGGATGTCCACAGCTTCTGGCCGGTGATGATCCACTCGTCGCCGTCGCGCTCTGCTTTGCAAGTCAAGCCGGCCAGATCGGAGCCGGCCCCCGGCTCGGAGTAGAGCTGGCACCAGATCTCCTCGCCCCGCAACCCAGATGGCAAGAGTCGCGCCTTGAGCTCATCGCTGCCGTACTCGAGGATTGTCGGCAAGGCCATGCCCACGCCGATCCCGAACGTCGACTCCTCCGGCGGTTGCAGGGGCGTCGCAACCTGGCGAAACACCGCCTGATATTCCTCACCGAGGCCCCGGCCGCCGTACTTGAGGGGATAGCCGATGCCAGCCAGGCCGGCGTCGAAGAGGGCCGCCCGGTAGGCCCGAGCCCGGTCGGTTCGGCTGCCGTCGCAGCGGTCGAGAAGCGCCGGCACGCCGTCGAAGAACGTCCGAACCTCGGTCTCGAACTCGTCCGGCGTTGGCGTTGTCGTGGCACCCATACGAACGGGGATCGTAAGCTCTCGCCTGGTTCGTGGCGAACGCCGTCGCAGATCGTTGGGGGAATCGTCATGGGCACGAAGTGGATCATCGAGGGCGAGATCGACCCGAAGTGGCAGCACAACACACGGGGCAACATCGGTGAGGTCTTCCCGGAAGTACTCACCTCGATCGGGTACCACCTCGGCGTCGTAACGGCCGAGCAGGCGTGGCGCACCGCCTATGCCGACATCGGCATCCACAAGAAAGGCGACTTCGATCGTGAGGAGCCGGTGATCATCGGCCTCTACGCAGGGTACGCCTACCTCAACCTCTCCTACCTCCGGATGATGGGTGTGCGAGCGCCAGGATCCTCGGCCGAAGCGATCGACGTCGCGTTCTTCGGTGAGGGCAACCCGCCGCCGTACGTGCCCCGCAAGGGCGACAAGAGCATCGGGTCATCGCTGAAGATCCTGCGGTCGGTGCTGAAGGCGTTGGGGGCCGACGATCTGCCCGACGTTGCGAAGGACAGCTACCGAGCCGTCGAGGAGGCCGCAGCGAACAAGCCGTCGCTCGACGCGTCCGACGAGGAGCTCTTCGCGTACCTGCACGACTTTCCGACCGGTTTCCGGCGGGTCTTCGGCAACCACATGATCAGCACGGCGCTGGCCGCGATCGTGTCCGGGATCCTTGTCGACGCCGCCGAAGCTGCCGGCGAGCCTGGCCTTGTCACCCACCTGGTCGGGGCTTCCGGCGACGTCCATTCCGCTCGTTACTCTCAGGCGCTGTACGAGATCTCCAAAACGGTTCGCGACTCACCCGAACTGATGGCCGCGTTCGATCACGGCATCCTCGGTCTGCTCGATCGCATCGCCGACATGGACTCGGCAGCAACCTTCCGGGAGCAGTTCGACGGCTTCATCGCCGAGCACGGCCACCGAGGACCGAACGACTGGGAGTTCTCGGCCCGCACCTGGGACAGTGACCCCGAGTTGGCGCTTGCTGCGCTCGATGCGATGCGCAAGACCGACCAGGATTTGTCGCCATCGACCCGCCTCGGCGACGACGACGAGAAGCGCCAAGCTGCGATCGCCACGATTCGCCCCCACGTTGGTTTCATGGACAAGACGAACTTCGACAAGGCGATCAAAGCTGTGCCGTACTGGTCACAGGCCCGTGAGGGCACCCGTGATCGGGCGATCCGCTACATGCTCCCGTACAAGCAGGTCTTTCGCGAGCTGGTGCGCCGAGCGGCCGAGAAGGGCGGCGACCCCGACCCCGTCCACGTCGGCCTGCTCCACCCCTACGACGAGCTGCCCGGCTACGTCGCCAACCCCTCGTCGATGGCCGATGTTGTTGCCGAGCGCGCCGCCTTGTTCCATCAGTACCGCGAGGTCGAGCCGCCGTTCTTCCTCTCGTCGCAGGACGAGGTACCGACGCTCGAGGAGATGGAGCAGGACGGCGGCGAGATCGTCGAACCGGCCAAGGTCGGCGATGTGCTCACCGGCGATGCCGGCGCAAGCGGCGTTGCTCGCGGCCGCGCTCGAGTCGTGCTCGACCCGGCCGACGGCTCGATGCTCGAACCGGGCGAGGTGTTGGTGGCGCCATTGACCGACCCAGCCTGGACGCCGCTTTTCCTGCCTGCCGCTGCCGTCGTTGTCAACGTCGGTGCGCTGATGTCGCATGCGGTGATCGTGGCCCGCGAACTCGGTATTCCCGCGGCGATCGCCATCGAGGGGGCGACGCAGAAGATCCGCACCGGCGACCTGATCGAGGTCGATGGCACCGCTGGGACAGTGACGATTCTCGAGGACTGAGCGAGGGTTCAGTCGAAGATGATGACGCTGCGAGCGGCAATACCGGTCTGCATGCGTTCATAGCCGGCGTTCACGCCGCCGAGACCGATGTGCTCGTCAACAAGCTCATCGAGCTTCAGGCGGCCCTGCAGGTACAGGTTCGCCAGCATCGGAATATCGGTGGGGAAGTGGTTCGACCCCATGAAAACGCCTTGCACACCACGCCCGGTCAGCACCATCGTCGCAGCGGGAATGCCGACCGGTTTCCCGACCGGCGGGACGCCGACCATGAAGGCAGTCTGTCCGACTCGCAGCATGCCGATCGCCTGCTGCACCGTCGGTTCGAGGCCGATCGCCTCGAACGTGTAATCGGCCCCTCCCTTCGTCATCTCGACGACCTCACCGACGGCGTCGACATTGGCACCGTTGACCACATCGGTCGCGCCGAACGTCGTTGCCAGTTCGAGCTTCTCTGGGTGCAGGTCGACCGCGATCACGCGTTCGGCACCGGCGAGCACGGCGCCCTGGATGATGTTGCAGCCGATACCACCTGCACCGATGACGGCGACGGTCGAACCGGCCTTCACCTTCGCGGCGTTGACTACCGAACCGACACCGGTGATGACCGCACATCCGAGCAGAGCGGCCTTGTCGGCGGGGATGTCGGCAGGCACCTTCACCGCCGCGCTGCGATGTACCAGCATCATCTCGGCGAACCCCCCAAGCCCAGCCATGGCGGTCACCGCGGCACCGTCGGAGGTGCGCACGAGTGCTGGACTGTCGGCCGGTCGCTGGCGGAGCTTGTTGCGGTTCACGCACAGCCAACTCCGGCCGCCTCGGCACTCTCGGCACGTGTCGCAGAACGCGTTGAGGCAGGTGACGACCCGCTCGCCAGGTGTGAACTCGGTGACGTCGGCGCCGACCGCCTCGATGATCCCGCACGCCTCGTGACCCAGCACCGATGGCACCGGCCCGGGCAGATCGCCGACCATGACGTGGAGGTCGCTATGACACAACCCACACGCTTCGGTGCGGATCACGATCTCGTTTGGATCCGGTTTGTCGATGGTCAGATCGTCGACGACAACCTCACCGGGAATGGTCTCGAGCACGGCAGCCTTCATGGCGGCTCCCCCAACTGTCTACGGTGGGCCCCAGGCTAGGCCACAGCCGAGAGGAGCTGCCCATGGACCTGCAAGGCAAGAACGTCGTCATCACCGGTGGATCACAAGGCATTGGTGAGCACATGGCGAGAGACTTCGCCGCCAAGGGCGCGAGCGTCCTCGTCGTCGCTCGCAGCGAAGACAAGCTCCAGGTCGTGGCCGACAAGGTCAGCGGCCAGTACCTCGTGGCCGACCTAGGCTCAGCGGCCGGCGTCGATGGCCTCGCCGACGCGTGCGTGGCGAAGCTCGGCCACATCGACGTCTGGGTCAACAACGCCGGGCTGGAGACCAACGATGCCTTCGCCGACACCGATCGCGACCTCATCCGGGCCGTCAACCGGCTCAACCTCGAGGCGCCGATGATGCTCACCCGCGACGTACTCGACCACATGTTGCCGCGTGGAAGTGGGCATATCGTCCAGATCAGCTCCCAGGCTGGGGTCGTGCCGTTCCCCGGGTTCACCGCCTACTGCGGCACGAAGGCGGGCCTCACCAACTTCACCGAGTCGCTGCGCGGGGAGCTCAAGGGGTGCGGCATTGGGCTCACTGTCGTGGCACCGGGGCCGGTAGCGACCGACATGTGGGACCGGGCCGACTACAAGGGTTCGTACCTTGAGCCGGCACTCAAGCGTTTCCGGCTCCTGCAGCAGCTGCCGATTATCCCAGTCGAGAAGATCTCGGCGCAGGCCGTGGCCGCGGTCGAGAGCGATCGCCGCTACGTCCGGCTTCCGCGACGGGCTGCGATGTACCACGTGCTCAACAACCTGCCCCGACGGATCGTGGAGATCGGCTTGGTCGGGGTGAAGCTCCGCCGCCCGGCCGCAGCTCGATCGTGACCGACATCGCCTGGATCAGCGATCCGCTTACGGCGGATCGGGCCGACGCCCTCAATCGGCTTGGCGGCAAGGGGACGGGCCTCGCCGAGATGGCACAGCTGCTCGACCTGCCGGTGCCTGCGGCCTTCGTCATCACCACCGACGCGTGCCGCGCCTATCTAATCGACGGTTGGCCTGATGGTTTGAAGGACCGAGTACGTGGAGCGATGGACGAACTCGGTCGCCGCAGCGGCCGAGGGTTTGGAGCCACATCCGCGCCGCTTTTGGTGTCGGTCCGCAGCGGCGCTCCGATCTCAATGCCCGGCATGATGGACACGATCCTGAACGTGGGGACGAACGAGGTGGTCGCCGACGCGCTCGCTGCCGAGTCGGGGAACGCCGACTTCGCGACCGACACGCTGGCCCGGTTCCGCGAGCAGTACGAGACGACCGTCGGCGTGTCGCCCCCCGACGACCCTCACGAACAACTCATGGGTGCAATCGATGCTGTCTTTCGTTCATGGAACTCCGATCGTGCTCGCCTGTTCCGTGAGACCGAAGGGATCCCCGGTGATCTCGGTACCGCCGTGGTTGTGCAGGCGATGGTGTTCGGCAACCTCGACGACCAGAGCGGAACCGGCGTGCTTTTCACCCGGAATCCGTCGTCGGGCGCCAACATCGCCTACGGCGACTATCTGGCCCGAGCCCAGGGTGAAGACGTCGTGTCGGGTCGGCGTGAAGTACGCGATATTTCCGATCTTGCGGTCGACATGCCGGCGGTGCACGCGCAGCTTGTCTCGATCGGCCAACGCCTCGAACGGCACTACGCCGACATGTGCGATATCGAGTTCACGGTCGCTTCCAGTGAGTTATTCATTCTCCAGACGCGGGTCGGTCGGCGAAGTCCCGAAGCGACGGTTCGTATCGCCGTCGACATGGCGCAGGATGCCGACTTCCCGCTGACGAAGGAGCAAGCCGTGGGACGGGTCGATCACGCTACGCTCGATGGCATCGCTGCGCTCGCTGCGGTCACAGAAGGTGCTGTGCCGGTCGCCACTGGCATCGCCGCCTCACCCGGCGTCGCCCTCGGGGCCTTGAGCACCGACCCGGACGAGGCAGCCGAGCTGGCGCGCGCCGGAACCGCGGTGGTCCTTGCCCGCGCTGAAACGTCCCCGGCTGACATTCACGGAATGGTCGGTGCCGCAGGTCTCGTGACCTCGCGTGGTGGCGCAGTCAGCCACGCCGCTGTCGTTGCCCGCAGCTGGGGAGTCCCGGCGGTGACCGGGGCCACCGCACTGCAGATCTCGGCCGGTGGGGTTGAGATCGACGGTCGCCTGATCCCGATCGGCACACCGATCACGGTCGACGGCACGACAGGCCGCATCTTTGAGGGCGACCAGGTTGCCGACCACGAGCACGACGTCCCAGAGCTCGATCTGCTCCGGCAGTGGGCGCTCGACGCCGGTATTGATCTCGGGAGCACGTCGGTCCAGGTACCGGCGCAGCAGCCTCAACACCGTGACATCGGGCGACTCGAGGTATTCCGAGCCTTGGCGCTGAAAGGCATGGGCGGCGCCGATGCCATTGCCCATTCCCTGCAAACCGACCCGGCCGCCGTCGATGCGATCGTCGAGGAGGCCGGCGACCTCATCACCAGCAACGCGCTGGGCCTGATGCTTACTACCGAGGCCCGTGCATGGCTCGACGGTGCGCTGGCTGCGGAGCGTGCCACCGTCGATGCTGCGCCGTTCGACCACATGTACGCAGGGTTCCTCGTGTTCAACAGGGATTTCAAGATTCTCGTGACCGAGTGGCAGACCGGCACGCAGGATGATTCTGCGCGGGCAGCAACGATCGCAGCGCTGCGAGCCCTCAATGATGCGTTCGCCCCCATGGTCACCAAGTCGGTTGGTTTGGCGCCCCGACTCGCGCCCTACGCAGCTCGCTTCGAACAGGCGCTTGAGGCGTTCGCCGGTGGCGATGTCTCGATGCTCGCGTCACCACTCAAGGACAGCTATCACACCGTCTGGTTTGAGTACCACGAAGAGCTCATCCACCTTGGCGGCCGCAACCGGGCCGAGGAGGAAGCCGCAGGCCACTAGCGGTGAAGCAGCACCGGAATGTTGCGCGGTCCCCGCACCTGACCGTTGGCCCAGAGCGTCTTCTTGGCGGGGTCGAGCGAGTAGTTCGGGAAGGCCTTGATCCATTCCTGCAACCCGACAAGCAACTCGAGGCGGGCGAGGTTCGAGCCGACACAGCGATGAATGCCCATGCCGAACGCCACGTGACGGTTCCGCAGTCGGTCGATCTGAAACTCCTCGGGGTTCTCGAATGCCTCGGGGTCGTGGTTGGCGGCCGGGAAGTTGACGAGCGTCTGCTCACCCGCCCGCATCGGGCAGCCGGTCACCTCAACGTCTTTCACAACCTGGCGGGCCATCGAGACAGGTGCGTAGTAGCGCAGCACCTCTTCGGAGGCGGTCTGCCAGAGCAAACTGTCGTTCGGAGAGTCGACGAGTTGCGCAACCTCTTCGGGATGTTGCGCGAAGTGCCACAGTCCTGAGCCGAGAGCGCTCCAGGTGGTGTCGATGCCGGCGATGATCAGCAACGAGACGTAGCCGGTCTTCAGGTCCCACGGGATCTCCTCGCCGTCGATCTCGGCATTGGCAATCATCGTGAGCATGTCGTCGCGCGGGTTCTCGAGACGGTCACTGAGCAACGCGTCGAGGTGGGCGGACATTTCCTCGTTGATCTTGATCCGCTCCTCTGGACGCTTCGGCGCGACCTGGAAGTTGCGATAGATCCAGTCGAGGTAGAGATCGGCGTCGGACTCGGGAGCTCCGGTCAGCGCGCAGATGCCGCGGACCGGGATCTTCTGGGTGTAGACGTCTGCTGCGTCGACAGCATCGAGCTCGCTGAGGCTGGCAATCAGTTCGCGGGCGTACCGGCGCAGCTCATCCTCGAGGCCGGCGATGTTCTTGGGGCTGAACGACGGCAGGAGTACCTTGCGATGGCCGAGATGGTCGGGTGGGTCTGACGTAATGGGTGGGGCAGGGAACCTCGGCGTTCCCGGCATCGAGATGCCGACCCGCCACGACGAGAAATGCTCGGTGTCCTGGGCGATCGTCTTCGCAGCCTCCATGGTGACCGGCATGAACGATCGGCCGTAACGCTCCGTACTTGCGACCGGGCATTGCTCGCGAACCTCGTTGAAGATCTCGATCGCGTTCTTGCCCCATTGGTCGTCGAGCCAGTCCCAATCGGTCACCCAGTTGGAGACGGGCTCGGCGACGGGCTTGTCGGCAGCGTCGTAGGCCATTGGGGGATGGTAGTTCCGATCGTGAAGCCGACGTCCAGAAACGCGTTGTCCGGAAGAGACTCCACGCCGCCCTTGACACGGAATTTCGCGAGCGTCTCTATCGTTCAAGAGGAAACGTCATGATCAACACTGCGAAAACCTTCACCCTCCTCGCCGCCCTCGGCGGCCTAGTCATCGTCGCTGGTGGCGCGCTCGGCGGTTCCGGCGGTCTCATGATCGGCCTGATTATCGGGTTCGTCATGGTTGGCGGCTCGTACTGGTTCAGCGACAAGCTGGCCATCAAGTCGGCTCGCGCCGTGCCTGTCACCCGCGAACAGATGCCGCAGTTCTACGAGATCATGGAAGATCTCACCGAGCGGGCGAACATGCCCATGCCCAAGCTCTTCGTCACACCCAACCTGCAGCCCAATGCGTTCGCCACCGGTCGCAACCCCAACAACGCCGCAGTCGCAATTACCGACGGCTTGCTCGAGGCGATGACCTGGGAGCAGGTGCGTGGCGTGCTCGCCCACGAGCTTGCTCACATCCGTAACCGCGACATCCTCATCGGCTCGGTCGCGGCTGCGATCGGCATGGGCATTACGTTCGCTGCTCGCATGGTGATGTGGGGTGCGATGTTCGGCGGCGGCCGGGGCGACGACCGCAACCCAATCGGCGAGTTGGCGTTCGCCATCCTCGCCCCGATCGCCGCGATGATGATCCAGGCTGCGGTCAGTCGGAGTCGTGAATTCCAGGCCGACGAGTCGGCTGCCAAGCTGCTCGGCACCGGCGAACCCCTTGCCCAGGCGCTCGAACGGCTGGAGACCTGCGCCAACCGGATCCCCGCCGCGGTCGACCCGAACCAGGCGAGCAATTACATCATCGATCCGCTCAAGGCCCAGGCCCGCGGCGGCCAGCGAGGCGGCTTGGGCAAGATGTTCAGCACCCACCCACCGACCGAACAGCGCATTGCGCGCCTTCGCAGCCTCACTCTGTGAGCGGGTTTCTCGCGCTGGCGTCAGTCTCTGAAGTTCGTGAACTGGAGGGGGAGGCCGAAGTCTTCTTCCTTCAGCGCAGCGATCGCCGACTGAAGGTCGTCGCGCTTCTTGCCACTGACCCGAAGCTGTTCGCCCTGGGTCGATGACTGCACGCCCTTGAGGCCGAGGGCCTTGATGAACTTATTGAGGTCACGGGCCTTCTCCGATGAGATGCCCGCCTGGAGCTTCGCAGACTGCCGGACTGCGCCACCCGAGGCAGGCTCGACAGTTCCGTAGTCAAGGACCTTCATCGAGATCTTGCGCTTGGCGAACTTCTCCTCGAGGACCTGGCGAAGTGCGGCGAGTCGGTCTTCGCTGGCGGATGCCATTTTGATCTCATCGTCACCGAGCTCAACGGAGCTGCCGGTGCCTTTGAAGTCGAACCGCTGGGAGACTTCGCGGGCGGCCTGATCGATCGCGTTGCGCACCTCTTGCATGTCCACTTCTGAAACCACGTCGAATGTCGGCATACCCGTGACCGTACATCGCGCAGTGCCGATGCGACGCAGTGACGTCAGCACCATGATGTCGCAGCCGATTCGGGCGGCATGGCGAACTTCCGGGGGGCCGGCGTTCTTGGTGCGTAGCGGTTTGGGGCTACTGTCGGATTGGCTCTGGCGCGCAAGTCTGACAGCACCACTACCCCGTCGGGGTAACCACAGTGAGCAAATCGGAGGTCGCAGAAACGCCGTGGACCGCTAGTCTTGCTGCCGTCCAAGGGTCGGTGCCCGAGCGGCCAAAGGGAACGGGCTGTAAACCCGTCGGCTTCGCCTACGAAGGTTCGAATCCTTCTCGGCCCACT
>JAQWLJ010000005.1 GCA_029247365.1 Acidimicrobiales bacterium
TCGAGGCTGATATCGCAGGTCTCGTAGCGGGGGGTGCCGGATAGACTCTCGGACATGACCGAGACGACTCGTGCAACCGGCAGCTCCCTCGTCAAACGGGGCCTCGCCGAGATGCTCAAGGGCGGCGTCATCATGGACGTCGTCAACCCCGAACAGGCCCGCGTCGCAGAGGATGCTGGCGCCGTCGCTGTGATGGCGTTGGAGCGGGTTCCCTCTGACATCCGCAAGGACGGCGGCGTCTCCCGCATGTCTGATCCGGAGATGATCACAGGCATCCAGTCCACGGTGTCGATACCGGTGATGGCCAAAGCCCGTATCGGCCATTTCGCGGAAGCGCAAATCCTGCAGGCGCTCGACGTCGACTACATCGACGAGTCCGAGGTGCTCACCCCGGCCGACGAGACCCACCACATCGACAAGTGGGCCTTCGGCGTGCCCTTCGTGTGTGGTGCCACCAACCTTGGGGAGGCGCTCCGTCGAATCAGCGAGGGTGCTTGCATGATCCGCTCGAAGGGTGAGGCCGGCACCGGTAACGTTGTCGAAGCAGTCCGCCACATCCGCTCGATCGTCGGCGATATCAAGAAGATCGGCCAGGCCGACGAGCCAGAACTCTTTGAATGGGCCAAGCAGCTGCGTGCGCCGCTGCCGCTCGTGCAGGAGATTGCTGAAACCGGCGAGCTCCCTGTCCCGCTGTTCTGCGCCGGTGGCCTGTCGACTCCCGCGGACGCGTCGCTCGTCATGCAGCTTGGTGCCCAGGCGGTCTTCGTCGGCTCCGGTATTTTCAAGTCCGATGAGCCTGCCAAGATGGCATCGGCCATCGTCGAAGCGGCAACGCACTATCGGGATCCTGACATCCTCGTGAAGGTGTCGACCGGTTTGGGCGATGCCATGAAGGGGCTCGAGATTGCCACCCTCGAAACCAAGCTCGCCGAGCGGGGTTGGTGAGTCAGACCGTCGGGGTTCTCGCCCTGCAAGGGGCGTTCGCCGCCCACATCGCGATCCTCGAGTCGCTCGGAGTCGACACGATCGAGGTTCGGAGCGCCGAACAGCTCGCTGACGTCGACGCGCTGATCTTGCCAGGCGGGGAATCAACCACAGTGTCGATGCTGCTCGAACGATTTGGGCTGCTGGAACAGCTTCGTAGCCGGATCCACGACGAGCAGCTTCCCGTCTTCGGCACCTGTGCAGGAATGATCTTGCTCGCTGAGGAGATCCTCGACGGTCGCGCCGATCAGCACTGTCTGAAGGCTCTGCCCATGTCGGCTCGTCGCAATGGCTACGGCCGTCAGCTCGCCAGTTTCGAGACCGATCTCGACATCGACGGTCTCGACGAGCCCTTCCACGGCATCTTCATCCGGGCCCCGACCGTGGAGCGCATCGGTGCCGGCGTGGAGGTTCTCGCCAAGGTCGATGGTCAACCCGTAATGTGCCGCCATGAGGCCGTTACGGTGGCCTCATTCCACCCAGAGCTGTCGGGCGATGCCCGCCTGCACAAGCGGTGGTTGGTCGATGCCGGTCTGATCCCGGCCTAGTTGCGGTCGAGTCCCGACCCGATTTGAGGAGTAGTTCCCACATGAGTGGTCATTCCAAGTGGGCAACCATCAAGCACAAGAAGGGCGCCGCCGATGCCAAGCGCGGCAAGCTTTTTGCCAAGCTGATCAAGCAGGTCGAGGTGGCGGCTCGCACTGGTGGTGGTGATCCGGACTCAAACCCCACCTTGCGCACCATGTTCCAGAAGGCGCGCGACAACTCGGTGCCGCTCGACACCATTGAGCGGGCGGTCAAGCGCGGCACCGGCGAACTTGAGGGCGTCAACTACGAGACGATCACGTACGAGGGCTACGCGCCCGGCGGCATAGCGCTGCTGATCGAGTGCCTGACCGACAACCGCAACCGCACGTCGGGCGATATCCGCTCGACGCTGTCGAAGAATGGTGGGTCGCTCGCCGAACCCGGGGCGGTGTCGTGGCAGTTTGAACGCAAGGGTGTTGTGCTGGTGCCGACATCGGTCGAGGAAGATGACGTGATGTTGGTTGCGCTCGATGCCGGCGCAGAAGACATCGTCGACGAAGGCGACATGTGGCGGGTCACCACGCCGCCGTCCGAGCTTCCCGTGGTCCGAGAGGCGCTCGAGGATGCGGGTATTGCCGTCGAATCGGCCGACCTCGCGATGCTGCCGGCGTCGACGGTCGAGGTCGCCGACATCGGTGCAGTCAAGCAGTTGATGAAGCTGATGGACCTCCTCGACGACCTTGATGACGTGCAGGACGTCCATGGCAACATGGACGTCGCCGATGAGCTACTGGACGAAGTTTCAGCCTGAGCCTGCGTTGCGGGAAACGGCCGCTCAACTCGGCCTGGGATCCCTGATAAAGATTGAGCTCTCCTCCTGGCACCGGTCGATGCCGTCCCGGATCCTTCCGAGGTACCAGATCATGCAGCTACTGAATGCAGATGCGCCGGCGACGACATGACGACCAGTCGTGGTAGTCGCGCAGGTTTAGGCCCCTGGTTCAGATCCCATCGGCCACGCCGAGGAGGCGTTGGCGATTGACGCCCTGCATGCCCCGCCACGTTGAGATGATGCTGATGCCCCGGGCAATGGCACCGATCACGACCGTGGTAGTTGCGGTTCCGTAGATCGCCCCCGACGCCTGCGCGTACGAGATCGCAATCAACGGAAGGGTGATGAGACCCGACGCCTGCTGGGCGGCAGCCGTCGACTTCACCCTGCCAGAAAGTCGGAGCACGAGCGACAGCCCGATCAGCAAGAAGCCAGGGAGGACCCACAGCATCAGAAGCCACCATTGCTGGGTCGGGAAGAACCATTCGCCGACCTCGGGGCCGACGCTGAGGTTGACAATCAGTGCGTAGACGGTGAAGCCAGCCATTGTCGTGAAGTAGCCGGGCACGAGTGACGCCATCAGTTTGCCGAGGTAAATCTCCTTGGTGCCAGCGGGAGAGTGGGCGAGGAACTCACCGGTCCCGCGCTCACGCTCACCGACAAGTGAGGCGGCACCGACCGCGGTTGAGATCGTGAGAGGCACGACGACAGCCATCGGCGTAAACAGGAACACCGCAAGGGCATACGAGGTTCGACCCTGGGGCGTGTCGCCCTTGATTTGTTCCTGCGCCTTTTGGGGCAGAACTTCGAGGGTGTCGGCCACGTTCTGCACGGCCGGCACGTCGCCGAGGCTGGCAATCGACATCAGCAACACCAGGGGCACGATGACGAAGAAGATGCTGCCGAGGATGCCCATCGGCATCCAGAAGTCCTTCGCAAGGACCAGTTGCTTCACGTCGGTGCGGGCCACGGTGAAGGTTCGGTGCCAGTTCATGGGGTCGACTCCTCCCCGGGCAGTTCTGCGTTGTTTGGCGCCGCCACCGAGCCCTCTCGGAGGTTGCGGGCGGAACGGCGGACGGCGAAGTAGAGCTCTTCGAGCGTGGGCTCGTGGGGGACAACCTTGCGGACCCGAGAGCCGGACGCGGTCAGGGCCGCAACGACGTTGGGAGTGACACCGGGATCGTCGAGCACCACCAGGGCCTCGGGCCCGTCGCCCCCTCCGTTCGCGGGTTCGACCCGTCGGACGCCCGGCAGCTCGGTCAGATGGGCGAGCGTCGTCGGCGCGGCGGGGTCAGAGTCGACAGCGATCAGGACCGAGTCTTCCGGCCAGTAGTGCCGAGTCAGGTCGGCAGGGGGACCGGCAACGAGGTCGCTGCCGACATCGAGTACCACGACATGATCGGCGAGGCCTTCCGCCTCGACCAGGTGGTGCGTGCACATCACGACGGTGTGGCCGTCAGCGGTCATGTCTCGGATCAGCGCGAGCACGGCCTGAGCCGCTTCGGGATCGAGGCCCGATGTCGGCTCATCGAACAGCAACAATTGCGGCTCGTGCAGTACCGAGCGGGCGAGCGCCAGCCGGGTCTTCATGCCGGTGGAGTAGCCGCCGACCTGGTCATCGAGGGCGTGTTCGATCCCGAAGCGAGTAGAAGCGACCATGACGCGGTCTCGGATGGCTGCTTTGGCGACACCGTGAAGTTGCGAAGCGTAGGTGAGGTGGTCCCAGCCGGTCAGCCGGTCGAACAGGGCGGGCTTGGCCGACACGACGCCACAGTCGGAGCGCACCGTCTCGCCGTCGAGTTCCGGGTCGAGGCCCAGGATGCGGATGTGGCCCTGATCAAGGCTCATCGCACCGGTGATGCAGCGAATAGCGGTCGTCTTCCCCGCACCGTTGGGGCCGAGTAGGACCGTGATCATGCCCTGGGGGGGCGACCAGGGTGAGGTCGGGGAGGGCCGGTTTCTGGTTGAACGACTTGGAGACGCCGTGCAGCGCAACGGCAGGGGATGCTGGTGTCACGTTCACGCTTCTCCATCGGCTGGCACCATCGGTTCTTGATGTCCAGCTAGAGTCGTACATGTGTTCGTTCTTGGCATCGACCCTGGCCTCTCTCGGTGTGGCTACGGCTGTGTAGAGCACGGCCGATCGCCGCGTGCCGTCGCCGCAGGCGTGATTCGCACCGAGCCCTCCGTCGCTCTACCTCAACGGCTCGCCGAGCTCCAACTCGAGATCCGGTCGTTGCTCTCCGAACTGCGTCCCGACGTCATTGCGGTCGAACGGGTGTTGTTCCAGCAGAACGTCAGCACCGCAATGGGGGTCGGCATGGCCAGCGGAATCGTCATGGCCGAAGCGGTTGCTGCTGGCTGCGATGTCGTCGAGTACTCGCCCAACGAGATCAAGCAGGCCGTCGCCGGCTACGGCTCCGCCGGTAAACACGAGGTCGGTCAGATGGTGCAGACCCTGCTCAGGCTTCCCGAGCTGTTGTCCCCGGCTGATGCTGCTGATGCTGCGGCCGTCGCACTGTGTCACCTGGCCCACGTTCCCGGTCGCTCTACCCGGGCCCGAGTCTCTGGAGTTCCCTCATGATCGGTTCGCTGCGTGGTCGCCTGCTCGACCGTGGCCCAGACGGCGAACTGCTCGTCGAAGCAGCCGGCGTCGGCTACCGGGTATCGGTCACCCCGTCGACAGCCATCTCCATCGGCGAGATCGATGGTGAGGTGTTTGTCCATACCCATCATGCCGTCCGGGAGGACAGTGAAACGCTGTACGGCTTCGCCACAATTCATGAACGCCGAATTTTCGAGTCGTTGATCTCGGCTCATGGGGTTGGTCCTGCCCTCGGCCTGGCGATTCTCTCGGTTCATGGCCCCGATGCACTCAGGCGAGCCGTTGCGGAAGATGACGTCGCTGCGCTGTGTCTCGTGCCTGGGGTTGGAAAGAAGACCGCAGCCCGACTGGTGATGGAGTTGAAGTCAAAGCTCGATCTGCCCGATGCCGACGTGGTCGTGCTCGCCGACGGTGGCGAACCAGCAGCGGCTGGCGGGGGAGCGCGCAGTGATGTTCGAACCGCCCTCGAAGGCCTGGGGTACGCCCCCGACGAGATTCACGCTGTCCTGTTTGATCTGCCTGCCGATGGCGAGTCCAGCGACCTGTTGAAGGACGCGCTGCGCCGGCTGGCGTCCGGCGTCTGAGCTCGAAGGTCTGCTAGGGATTCCCCGTGGCCCGCGAAGAGCTGCTCTCTCCTTCTGAAGAGCCCGATGACGTTGCCGTCCTGCTCGACGAGCCGGGGCTTCGGCCCCGTACGCTCGCCGATTTTGTCGGCCAGCAGGAACTGAAGGGCCATCTTGGCGTGATGCTCGGCGCCGCTGATCGCCGGCGCGAAGCGGCTGACCATCTGCTGTTCGCCGGGCCGCCGGGCCTCGGTAAGACGACGCTTGCCAACATCATCGCGGCGGAGATGCGCACCAACCTCCAGGTCACGTCCGGCCCAGCTTTGGAACGGGCTGGCGACCTGGCGTCGATCCTGTCGAAGCTCGAAGACGGCGATGTGTTGTTTATCGACGAGATCCACCGTCTCCCCCGCCCGGTCGAGGAGGTGCTGTATCCAGCTATGGAGGATTTCCGGATTGACGTCGTTCTCGGCAAGGGTCCGGCGGCACGGTCGATTCCGCTCGATCTCGCTCGGTTCACGCTGGTTGGTGCCACCACGCGTACCGGTCTGATCACCGGCCCGCTTCGTGATCGGTTCGGGTTGGTCGCCCGTCTCGACTACTACGAGGTCGATGATCTGCAGTCGATCTCGCTGCGGGCTGCGGGAATTCTTGATGTCGACATCGATGAGGGCGGCGCCTACGAGATCGCCCGCCGCTCCCGAGGCACGCCTCGTATTGCAAACCGTCTGCTCCGCCAGGTTCGCGACTATGCCGAGGTCGAACGCGATGGCCACATCGACGCTGGTGTCGCGGCCGATGGCCTAGCGTTCTTTGGTGTCGACGGGCTTGGTCTCGACAAGGCGAGCCGAGCCGTGATCGAGAGTGTCTGTAAACGATTCGGCGGCGGCCCTGTCGGTCTCTCCACCCTTGCGATCTCCGTGAGCGAACCCACCGAAACGGTAGAGGACGTCTACGAGCCGTACCTGATCCAGCAGGGCCTGCTCATGCGTACCCCGCGCGGCCGGGTCGCCACCCCAGCCGCGTACACCCATTTGGGCCTGGTGCCTCCGGTGGCCGTTGCTGGCTCTGTCGGCGCCGACCCGCAGCCCGAGCTCTTCGAAAGCGAGAGCTAGCCGGGGCTGAACAATCCGACGGTGAGCGAGTAGGCGGTCGTTTGCTCACTCGGGAGCGGCACAATTTTCGGGGATCCCCCTACCCTCTACCTCGTGCCCGACCGGCCCGAGACGCTCGCCGATATCGACTATGACCTCCCGGCTCAGCGCATCGCGCAGGAACCGATCGAGCCCCGCGATGCTGCTCGCCTCCTTGTCGATCGCGGCGACTCGATCGAGCACCGGCGCGTCACCGACCTCCCGTCTCTGCTGCAACCGGGGGACCTCGTCATTGTCAACGACACGAAGGTGCTGCCGGCCCGGCTTGCAGTGCGTCGATCGACCGGTGGGGCAGCGGAGATCCTGTTGCTGGAAGCGCGTGATGACGGTTCGTGGGAAGCGCTCGCTCGCCCGAGTAAAAAGCTGATGCCTGGCGACGTCGTCTCGGTCAAGGGGCTCGACATCGAAATGGGGGAAGACCTGGGCGAGGGACGCCGCATCATTCGGCTCGATCCTGGCGGTGCTGATCTCTACACCCGGCTCGCCGAGGTTGGTCTTCCACCGCTTCCGCCCTACATCGAGAACCAGATCGCCGATCCCAGTCGTTACCAGACGGTCTATGCCGATCGTCCCCTGTCGGCTGCTGCGCCGACCGCCGGCCTGCACTTCACGCCGGCCGTCATGGATGGCCTCGCCGCAAACGGAATCGGCATGGCAACCGTCGAACTCGCTGTCGGCCTCGACACGTTCCGACCGGTCATGGTCGAGCGCCTCGATGACCATGTGATGCACACCGAGTGGTATCGGGTGCCCGACGAGACCGTGGCGGCGATCGGGCAGGCAGAGCGAGTCGTCGCCATCGGTACAACCGCAGTTCGAGCACTCGAGTCATGGAAAGCGACCGGTCAACAGCTTGGCCGCAGCGATCTGTTCATTCGGCGGTCCTTCGACTGGCGGGTTGTCGACGTGTTGCTCACCAACTTCCATCTGCCTCAGTCGACCCTGCTGTGTTTGGTCGATGCGTTCGTTGGCCCGAGATGGCGCGAGATCTACGAGACCGCTATCGCCGAGGAGTACCGCTTCCTCAGCTTTGGCGACGCAATGCTTTTGCGCCGCCGATCCTGAGGCTGGGTGACCAGCGAGGTTTTCGTCGCTAATTCCTCGATGGGCTGATCGCCTTCGCGCACAGGCGGTCCCGGCACTACGGTAACGGCCCCGCCAGTGACGCCTGAGGAGGTTCGATGGGTTGGTCTGTGAATCGCTCAACCGGTCTGACGATGAATCGACCGGAGCTGACGACGAAGGGCTACACGCTCATCACGCCCACGTCTGACAACGCCGCGTACCTGATCGACATGGACGGGCAGGTGGTCCACCGGTGGACGTTCGACACGATCAACCCCGGCTATGGCCGCCTGCTCGACAACGGCAACCTGCTGATGTCGGGCTCCGACGTGCACCTTCCTCCGCCCCCGGATGACGAGCCGACCAAGCCGCCGCCTCCATTTGAGGTCCACGTCACCCGGCTCGGCGGCTACAAGACCACGCTCCTCGAGGTCGATTGGGACGGCAACATTGTGTGGTCGTACGAGAACCGGGCCCAGCATCACGACTTCGTCCGGCTTCCGAACGGCAACACCATGGTGCCGGAGTGGGTCGAACTGTCCGAGGAACTCCACAAGCGGGTCCGGGGTGGACACCGGCTGCCGAAAGAACGACTACCGCGCCTGCTGGGTGATGACATCATTGAGGTTGATCCCGACGGCAATGAGGTACGGCGCCTCCACACATGGAAGCTGCTCGACCCGCGAAAGGATCCGATCCATCCGGTGAAGCGACGGTGGGAATGGACCCACGTCAACGGCATCGACGTGAACGAAGCCGGCGATATTGCCTTCTCGGCTCGGACCAACGACAGGGTCTGCGTGATCGATGGCGAGACTGGCGAGTTGAAGCTCAAGTTCACCGACACCCACGGGCAGCATCACGTCACATGGGTTGGCGACGACCTGATCCAGGTGTTCGACAACGGCGTCTCGGCGTCGCGGGTGCTGGAAATCCGGGTGAGTACCGGCGAGATCGAATGGAAGTATGAGGGGCGGCCCGTGCACCAGTTCTTCTCGAACTACATCTCCGGTGCGGATCGTCTCTGGTCTGGGTCGGTACTCGTATGCGAGGGGTCGAGCGGTCGGGTGTTCGAGGTGACCCGCGACCATCAGGTCGTGTGGGAGTGGATCAACCCGTTTGTGAACCATCGAGCCAACGGTGAGCCAGCGGTCGGTATCTACCGTGCCCACCGGTACCCGGTCGACCACACCGCATTTGCAGGCCGAGATCTCGATCCCGATGACTACGCAAACGTCAACCGGCTCAACGGCTTGAGGTAGCTCACATCAGCGACGATCACGTCGCACAAGTGGGCTCGGCAACCAACCCCAGGTTCAGGCCGCACGCCTCAGCCGACGACGTACCGGCTTATGCGCCACCTCCGGGTATTCGGGCTCCTTGCTGTGGCGCGTTGTTACACCTCGACGAAGGAGCGTTCGGCTCGCCGGTATCCGACGTGGCGGCCGTTCTCGACGATCCCATACCGGCACGGGACGAAGCCTTGCGCGACGGTGAGCTCGACGAACGTCGTTGTCGAGGTCAGCGCCGTTCGGTCGACAAAGAATGCGTTGATGCCGAGTGAATCACACCCGACCAGCGCCAAGCCCCGCCGAGCCGCCGCGGCGGTGAGCGCAGCGAGGCTTGCGCCGAAGTAGTCGTTGACCTCCCAGACGAAGCTTGGATCGTACGCGATCGTCAACTGGTCGATGGGGCCCAAGGAGGCGTTGTACTCGATGACGAGAACCCGAGGCGTCAGCCGCTCATCGATTGCGTCGAGAACCCAGTAGTCGTTCGAGTCGATGTCGATCGACATCAGGTCGGGATGCTCAGGAACAGCGCGGTCAGCGAGCAAGCCGTTGATGTTCTCGGCCGTGATGAAGGTCTGCTCGACCCGGCTGTCATCGGGCTGGTTGGCACCGTCCCACCAGGTGGCGATCCAGCCGTCCTCGTCGACGAGGCGCAGCGAGTTGCACTCTGAGGGACCGATCCCAGCACCGAATTCGACTGCGTGTTGATTCGTGGTACCGATCGCCTCAAAGAGCGCCGCGAGGATTCCATCCTCGCCGTTCTGTGAGGTGACGCGCTGCTCGTGCACGTGGAGTTGAGCCGACGATGGTTGGGTCACGAACGCCGACGCTACAGAGGCAGGCCGTAACCTTAGCCATCGTGCGTGCGACCTTCACTGAGACCGCCCGAGACGGCGAAGCCCGCTGTGGCGTGGTCACAACCACCCGCGGTACCTTCACGACTCCTCGCTTCATGCCCGTGGGGACCCGGGGTGCGATCGTCCACCTCGCAGCCGACGACATCGAGGTGCTCGGCGCGCAGGTGATCCTTGCGAACACCTATCACCTGATGCTGCGCCCTGGTGCCGATGTTGTCGAGTCGCTCGGTGGCATCCACGGGATGGCTGACTGGGATGGTCATGTACTCACCGACTCCGGCGGCTATCAGATCTTCTCTCTCGGTCCCGAGTTGAGCGACGAGGGAGCCCGGTTCAAGTCGATCTATGACGGCTCCATGCACCTGCTGTCACCGGAGATCGCAGTTGATGTGCAGGCCAAGATCGGCGCCGACATCCAAATGGTGCTTGACGTGTGCCCGTCGTCGATCGCAGATCTCACGATCGTGGAACGCGCGGTCGAGCGTACGGGGGAGTGGGCTGAGCGGGGCCGCTCGGCTTTCCTCGACCACCCCGATGCCAAGGACCGGCAATGTCAGTTCGGAATCGTGCAGGGCGGCACCGACGAGACGCTTCGTGAGCAGTCCGCCCGCCAGATACTCGACATCGGCTTCGACGGGTATGCCGTCGGCGGCCTCAGCGTCGGCGAGGACCGCGAGCAGATGCTGCACGGACTCGATGCCTGTACCGGTCTGCTGCCGCTCGACCAGCCGCGGTACTTCATGGGCCTTGGCGACCCCATCGGGATCGTCGAGTCTGTCGCCCGTGGCGTCGACATGTTCGACTGCGTGCTCCCGACCCGGCTGGCCCGCCACGGCACGGTCCTCACTGATGCTGGCCGCTACAACCTCACCCGCGCCGAGTTTGCAACGAGCACTGAACCGCTCGATCCGAGCTGGCCTGAGAGCCCGGCGGCTCGATACTCGAAGGGCTACCTGCGACACCTCCTGCAGACGAAGGAACCAACGGCACCGCGCATCATCACGCTGCACAACGTCGCGTGGTTGCTGCGATTTATGGACCGTATGGCCGAGGCAATTCGGGCCGGAACCTTCGCAGACTTCCGGGCTGGCGTTCAGGAGGTCTGGTCCGGCCGATAGCCTCTTACTCCCATGGGAAGCATTCTCTTTCTCGGCGTCCTCCTCGGTCTGATGTACGCCGTCATGATCCGCCCGCAGCAAAAGCGTATGCGTGAGCACCAGTCGCTCATTCGTTCACTGGAGGAGGGCGACCTGGTCGTCACTGCATCCGGCGTGCACGGTGCCGTTGCTGAGGTGGAAGACACCGTCATCTGGCTCGAGGTTGCGCCGGAGGTCGAACTCAAGATCGACCGAACATCGATCGCCCGCCGCCTTGAGGACGACGAGGAAGTCGTCGACGACGCTGAACTCGTCGAAGCCGAAGCCGAAGCCGAAGCCGACGCCGACGACGCCTGATCGGTTCGTAGCGGGTGCGTCAACAGGTCGTCTACGTCGTCACGATTGTCGTGGTAGCAATCGCTGGCATCGGTTACACGCTGGCGTCGGGGAACGAGCCATTGCTCGGTCTCGACCTTCAGGGTGGCGCGTCCGTCGTGCTCGAGCCCGAGCCCCTGCCTGATGGCCAGGAGATCACCGACGAGATGCTCGATCAGGCTGTTGAGATCATCCGTAACCGCGTCGACGGTCTCGGCGTACGCGAGCCCGAGGTGACCCGGCAGGGGGAGACGATCCTCGTACAGATCCCTGGGGTCGAAGATCAACAACGGGCGATTGAGTTGGTCGGTCAGACCGCTGAGCTTCGCTTTCGGCCCGTACTCGAACAGGCGACGCCGCAAGATGAGGTTGCCCACAACGCCGCCCTCGCCGCACTCGACAGCGATGAAACCGATCCTGAGGTTTTTGCGCAGGCCCAGGCTGTCGTCGATCAGTGGGCGCTCACACCGGACGCGGCTGCCAGCGAGCCCTCGGTGCTGTTGCAAAAGGACAGCGATGCCTTCACCAACCGGTTCCGTCTTGGTCCGGTCCCACTCGTGATCGACCAGGAGCGTGACCCAGGCCAGCGCCTAACCGGCGAGACCCTTGAGTCAGCCGCAGCGCGCTTCACGGTCCAGGGTTGGTTTGTTGCACCGACATTCAAGTCGGGTTCACCCGGCATCGATGACTTCAACGCGCTGGCCCGCGGGTGCAACGCTGGGTTCGCGTCGTGCCCCGGCCTTCGCATTGCGATCGAGATCGACGGCCGGATCGAGAGCGCCCCGACCGTCGGCGTCGCACAGTTCGAACGCGACCAGATCCAGATCACCGGGGCCTTTACCGAAGAAGAGGCCAAGGACCTTGCGCTTGCGCTCAACTTCGGCGCTCTTCCCCTCGAACTCGCGCCGCAGGAGAGCCGTATCGTGAGCTCGACCCTCGGTGAGGACGCGCTCGGTGCTGGCCTCATCGCCGGCCTCGTCGGCGTCGTCCTCGTGTCGATCTACCTGATTGCGTACTACCGGTATCTCGGCATCGTGGCGATCCTCAGTCTTGTGATCTCTGGCGCCCTGCTCTGGACGGTCGTTGCCTGGTTGGGTGACTCACAGGGCCTCGCTCTTACCCTGGCGGGCGTCACGGGCCTGATCGTGTCGATCGGTGTGTCGGTCGACTCCAACGTCGTGTATTTCGAACACCTGAAGGAAGATGTCAAAGGCGGCCGTTCGGTGCGGTCTGCGGTCGAGCGGGCGTTTCCGATCGCCTACTCGACGATCGTGAAGGCCGACGTCGCCAGCCTCATCGCGGCGGTCGTTCTCTATTGGCTGACCGTCGGACAGGTACGGGGCTTCGCCCTGTTCCTCGGCCTCGCCACCGTGCTCGACCTCATCGCCACCTACTTTTTCATGGGTCCGGCGATCCGTATCATGGCGGGCCGCCAATCAGGTCTCGCCTCGAAACCGTCGCGCTTCGGTATTCCCAAATCGATGCTCGCCGCTGAGGGGGTTGACTCGTGAGCCTCCTGCGCACGCTCTACCGGGGGGAACACGCCTTCGACTTCCCCGCCATGTGGCAGAAAGGCCTCGCGGTCTCGATCGCGTTGGTGGTGATCAGTGTCGCAGCGCTCGGGGTGCGAGGTCTCAACCTCGGCATCGAGTTTGAGGGTGGCACGTCGTGGGAGGTGGAGGCGCCGGGTGCATCGGTCGGTGATGCCCGCGCTGCTCTGTCGGGAACGACCGCCGAGTCGGGCAAGATCCAGACGGTCGGCACCGACTCCATCCGGGTCCGTGCCGATGCCCAAGATGCAGCTGAGGTTGTCGACATCACCGCTCGCCTTGCCGAGTTTGCCGGCGTTGAGGCCAACGACGTCAGCGTCACCACCGTCGGGCCGTCGTGGGGTGACCAGATCACGAGCAAGGCCCGCAACGCGCTGCTGTGGTTCTTTGTCATCGTTGCCGGGTACATCGCGATCCGCCTGGAGTGGAAGATGGCGATCGGCGCACTCGTCGCCGTAGCCCATGACATCTTGATCTCGGTCGGCGTGTACGCCGTCTTCCAGTTCGAAGTCACGCCCGCCACAGTCATCGCGTTCCTGACGATCATGGGTTACTCGCTGTACGACACGATCGTTGTGTACGACAAGGTTCGCGAGGTCGGCGGTCGACTCACCGTAACCGGACGATACACCTACACCGAGATGATGAACCTGTCGCTCAACCAGGTCCTCATGCGCTCGATTAACACCTCGATCACGTCAGTACTGCCCGTGCTCTCGATGCTCGTCATCGGCTCCTTCTTCCTTGGCGCGCTCACCTTGCAGGAGTTCGCAATCGCACTCCTGATCGGCATCCTCGTCGGTACCTACTCGTCGATTTTCGTTGCGTCGTCCCTCGTTGCCTACATGAAGGAACGCGAGGAAGAGCACCGCCTTGTCGCGGAGAAGATCGCAGCCCGCGGCGACGCCGCCGACGGGGCCACCCGTCGTATCGCTGGCGACGATGTGGCTCTGGCCGGCATTCCCGTCAAGCGTGATGTTGCGGCCAAGCGCCCAGCGCGGGGTCAGGCTGCGCAACGCAGCGACCGCGCGAACCGCATCCAGCAGTCTGCTCGCCCCGGCCAGCCGCCGAAGCCAAGGAAAAAGAAGAAGCGGTAGACCCGGTACCGTTAGGTCATGGCCGACTTCACGGCGCTGATCCGCGACGTTCCTGACTTTCCCGAGCATGGGATCGTTTTCAAGGACATCATGCCGCTTCTCGCCGACGCGGACGGCCTTCGAGCAGTGGTCGATGCCCTCGCTGACCCGTGGCGCGACGCACCGCTGAACGCCGTGGTCGGTATCGAGGCGAGAGGGTTCCTGCTCGGTACGCCGGTGGCGATGGCCCTCGGGGTCGGCTTTATCCCGATCCGTAAGGCGGGGAAGTTGCCGGGCCCGGTCGAACAGGAGTCCTACGGGCTTGAATACGGCAGGGACACGATTGAGATCCACGCTGATGCCATCTCGACGGGCGACCATGTGTTGGTGCTCGACGATGTTCTTGCCACCGGAGGAACGGCGGCTGCCGCTGGCGCGTTGGTGCAGCGCCTCGGTGCGTCCGTCGCCGGCTTCAGTTTCCTGCTCGAACTCGGATTTCTCAGCGGCCGGTCCACGCTTGGCGAAGCCCACATCGAGCGGTTGCTGCTTGTCGATGCCGGCGCGGAGAGCTGAGCGTGGCCACCGTCACCCGAGTGCTTCCGTGGCGTCGAGCTGCCAATCGGCCGGCGTCGGCCGAGATCGCCGAACTCCTGGCCGAGTTCACCAAGCGCCGTCCAAAGGACAGCACCGAGCTCATCGAGCGAGCGTTCTCCATTGCCGATGGCGCTCATGCCGGCCAGCGACGCAAATCTGGTGAGCCATATATCCGCCACCCGGTCGCCGTTGCGACGATCGTGGCCCAGCAGGGTCTTGGCGACGTCGCGGTCGCCGCTGCGCTCCTGCACGATGCGGTGGAGGACACGGCGGTCAGCCTCGAAGACCTGGAGAAGGAGTTCGACGCAGAGCTGGCCACAATCGTCGACGGCGTCACCAAGCTCGACCGCGTCCATTACGACTCCAAGGAGGATCAGCAGGCCGCCACGATGCGGAAGATGATCGTGGCGATTGCACAGGACCTGAGGGTGCTGATCATCAAGCTCTCCGACCGGCTCCACAACTTGCAGACGATCGCAGCGATGCCGCCGTTCAAGCAGGAACGCAGCGCCCGGGAAACCCTCGATGTCTACGCCCCGTTGGCACACCGCCTGGGCATGCAGGACATGAAGATGCAACTCGAGGACTTGTCGTTTGCTGCCATGCATCCGCGCCGGTACGCAGAAATCGACCAGATGGTCCAGCAGCGGGCGCCAGAGCGCGACATTTACCTCAGCCAGGTCCTCGGCGATGTCCAGGCCCGACTCGCCGAACTGGGGATCCGAGCGGACGTTGTGGGTCGACCGAAACACCTGTGGTCGATCTACGAGAAGATGGTCGTCAAGGGCCGGAGCTTCGACGAAATCTTCGACCTGGTCGCGATCCGGGTGATTTGTGACTCGGTCCGGGACTGCTACGGCGCGCTTGGATCGATCCATGCGACATGGCGGCCGGTCCAGGGCCGCTTCAAGGACTACATCGCGATGCCAAAGTTCAACCTCTACCAGTCGTTGCATACGACAGTGGTTGGACCGCAGGGCAAGTCGCTTGAGGTGCAGCTTCGTACCCGGGAGATGCACGCCCGGGCCGAGTTCGGCGTCGCCGCCCATTGGGACTACAAGGACGATTCGCCGGGGGGTGACCTGGCGTGGCTCAGCCGGATCGTCGATTGGCAGCAGGAGACCGAAGACCCCACAGAATTCATGTCGAACTTGAAGGTCGACCTCGATCAGGACGAGGTCTTCGTGTTCACGCCAAAGGGCAAGGTCATCGAGCTGCCCGTCGGGGCAACGCCGGTCGACTTCGGCTACACGATCCACACCGACGTGGGACACACCTGCATTGGGTCGAAGGTCAACGATCGGCTAGTACCGCTCGACACTCGGCTCGAGTCTGGCGACAAGGTCGAGATCTTGACGTCCAAGGTCGATGGGGCCGGCCCCAGCCGCGACTGGCTGAAGTTCGTCGCCAGCCGCCGCGCTTCGAACAAAATCAAGCAGTGGTACACGAAGGAGCGCCGAGACGACGCGATCGAAGAGGGCCGTGACGACCTCATCCAGGCACTGCGCCGCGAAGGGCTCCCGGCTCGGCGGGTCCTGAAGGAAGCCGTGTTCACCGAGGTGCTCACGGCGATGAACTATGTCGATGAGGATGCACTCTTCGCGGCGATCGGCGAAGGGCACGTCGGGGCCTCTACCGTCTCTGAGCGGATTGGGCGCGAGCTTCGGGGCGAGGACGACAAGCCGACGGCGGTCGAACAATCTCGCCTGCCGTCCACCGTCTCCCGTCGAACTGGGGGCCGAAAGCGCGCCACTCATCAGGCTGGGGTCCACGTCGAGGGGCTCGACGACATCATGATCCGGCTCTCGCGGTGCTGCTCACCGGTGCCACCCGATGAGATCATCGGGTTTGTCACCCGCGGCCGTGGCGTATCGGTGCATCGCAGCGACTGCCTCAATGGGGCCGAGCTCTCCGAGGGCCAGCCCGACCGGCTGATCGAAGTCGAGTGGGACGCCGAGCACGACGGTCATTTCGCCACCACGATCGAGGTGCGGGCGCTGGATCGCGGGTCGCTGCTGGTCGACGTCGCCAAGGTTCTCGCCGACCACGGCCTCAATGTCACTGGCGTGTCGACCGAGACCGGCAACGATGCTGTGGCCACCATGCAGTTCGACTTTGAGCTGGCCGATGTCAGCCAGCTCGACTCGGTCTTGTCGTCGCTGTACGGCGTCGAGTCGGTCTATGAGGCCTACCGACTGCTCCCTGGTGCCGGGAACACGGGCTGAAACCACCACTCACCTGCCGCCTCGCACCGGTAACCTGACCCTTCGTGGCTGAGCCGACCTTCCGTGCCCCTAAAGGCACCCGCGACATCCTTCCCCCCGAGTCGGGGCGTCGCCGCGCGGCTCTGCACGCCTTCAGCGAACAGGCTGAGCTGGCCGGGTTCGGCGAAATCATGTCACCGATGTTCGAGGATCTCGGCGTTTTCAAGCGCCTCGGCGAGTCGACGGATGTCGTCACCAAGGAAATGTTCGACTTTTTCGACAAGGGGGATCCACCCCAGCATCTGGCACTTCGCCCGGAGCTGACCGCCTCAGTGTGTCGAGGGTTCGCCGAACATCGACCCACTCCACCGTGGAAGGTCTGGTACGAGGGCCCTCAGTTCCGTTACGAACAGCCACAGGCAGGCCGCTACCGCCAGTTCCACCAGCTCGGCGTCGAGACGCTCGGAACCGACGACCCTCAGGCCGATGTCGACGTCATTGCGCTTGGCTGGAACTTCTTCGCATCGCTCGGTCTTCGACAGGTCACCCTTCTGCTCAACTCGCTCGGTGACCCCACCTGTCGGCCCGAGTACCTGGAGGCGCTCCGCGGTCACCTGACCGACAACGCCTCGTCGTTGTCGAGCCAGTCGAAGGTGACGCTCGAGCGCAACCCGCTGCGCGTGCTCGACTCCAAGCGCAACGAGGACGCCGAGATCATTGCGGCCGCGCCGCTGATGGTTGACTACCTCACCGACGAGAGCCGCGACCACTTCGACGCGGTGCGGGCTGGTCTCGAACAGCTGGGCATTGCCTATGAGCTGTCGCCTCGACTTGTGCGCGGGCTCGACTACTACACGCGCACCACCTTTGAATTTGCTGCTGATGCGCTCGCCACGGCTCAGAATGCGGTCGGCGGCGGCGGTCGCTACGACGGTCTCGTCGAAGACCTGGGCGGCCCCGCCACGCCGGGTATTGGTTTCGCGCTCGGCCTCGACCGAATCCTTCTCGCCTGTGATGCAGAGGCGGTGTTCCCGATTCCCGAGCCGGTGACGAAGGTCTTCGTCGTTGATGTCACCGGTGGGAGCCACGCCCTCGATGTGTGTAACACGCTGCGCGCCGCAGGCATCGGGGCCGACCGCTCCTACGGCGGTCGATCAATGAAGGCCCAGATGAAGGTGGCCGACCGTTCCGGAGCACCGTTCGCGGCCATCATCGGCGAAGACGAGGTCGCTGGCGGGGAGGTCACCCTCCGCGACCTCCGCGGCGACACCGGTCAGCATCGGGTGGCTCTCGACAACCTTGTGGCCACTATCAGCCGTCTCCTCGGCTAGCCGTTCCAGTTCTCCCTAAGAAAAGAAGTAACTCTCCACCATGCAGGACCTCACCACCTCGATGCGAACCGACATGTGCGGCCAGTTGACGGCCGCCGATGCCGGGCGGACCGTTTCCGTGTGCGGCTGGGTCGACCGTCGGCGTGAGCACGGCGAGCACCTGGCGTTCATCGACCTGCGCGACCACACCGGCGTCGTGCAGTGCGTGGTGAATTCGAGCCACGACCTCCGCAGCGAATACGTCGCCCGCATTATCGGCGAGATTCGTCTTCGCCCCAATGACACCGCCAATCTCGACCTCGCCACTGGCGAGATCGAGATAGAGGTCACCGATATCGAGATTCTGGCCGA
>JAQWLJ010000019.1 GCA_029247365.1 Acidimicrobiales bacterium
TTCCTTGCGGCGCTTGGTATCGCGGCCCTTGCGGACCAACTGCTGAATGGTGGGCACGGAAATGCTTCCTCGTTGAACGAACGTGAGATCTTCAGAATTGGCCGACACAAGCGGTGCCTTCGGCACGCGCGTCAAGGCCAGCGGGAAAGCATACGAGGCAGATGCCCCAACCTCAACCGTCGAGAGGCGCGAAATCGCGATCCTTTCGCGCCAAGCCAAACAGGCCGATCAGGCCGAGGAGTGTAAGAACCAGCGCCGAGCCCTGCCTCGTAGGCGTGTAGTCGAACTCGACCAGGGTGTCACCAGGCCCGACGACGACGCCCAGAAACGCATCGTCGACCCGTACGACGTCGACGGACTCTCCGTCGACCGTCGCTGACCAACCCGGATAATCGGGCATCGGCAGCACAAGGATGCCGGGGTGGGTGGTGTCGACCTCGACTACAACATGGCCGCCATCAGCCTGCTGGATCGTCGCCGTCGCAACGGCATCGACGGGCGGCTTGGCGGGCCACTCGCCGAACCCGGCCGAGACTGTGGGCTCCAGGTGGGCGATTGAGGTCGGGCCCAGGTGGGTCTCGCTGGTCACGGGGTCGGTAGAAACGGCATGCGCAATCCTGGCGCCGACCGGTCGGTCCCGGTCGTAGATCACCACGTCGCCAGCATGGACGACCGTGAGCCCGTCGCCGCCGGCCACCACCTGGAAGGCCACACCGTCGTCGACGGCACTGAGGACCGGCTCGTCGGTACCGGCAAAGGTGAAGGTGACTTCCATCCGGGCACCACGTGGCAGGTCGCCACCGACTACCACAAGATCAATCTTTCGGGCGCGGCCGTCGAGCAGAGCGACCGCGGTCGCCTCCCCGTCCGCAGCCGTGATCGTCGCCCGCAACTCACCGACCGGACCCTCGCCCACCGCAACACTGATAGCGCGCAAGCCGCCGGCCGGAACCCCGAGGCCGCTCTGGCCAGTTGCGCCTGCGGCGCCGACCACCACGAACCGACCGCTCGCGCTGTCGAGTTCAGCGCCCCGCAAGCCGATCACAGGTGTGCGCGGGTCGGTTGCCCACAGGCGCACTCCGAGTCGGTCAAGCGCAGGGCTATGCACATCGACGTCAGCGAACCATGGGTTCTGTGCAGTGCCGCCCGGCGGCTGCGCGTGCGCGGGATCGATGGCGGAGAACAAAGCCCGATAGCCCGGCGGCGTGAAGAGCTGGCCACGCGCATCGACGAGGCCGGTGACCTGACCGGTGTTGGCGATGAAGACACGCCCCTCCCCTGCCATCCGTTCGCCCGGTGCCAACCGATCGCTAGCGGCTGTGTGAGCGGCCGTATCGAAGTCGGCACCAGCCCGATCGACGACGGTGTTGACCGACCGATGGGCGGCAACCAGATCGGCACCGACAAGAACGGTGATGGCGATGACGAGGCCGACACCAGCGTCTTTCCATCGCCAGAGGACGGCGATCAAGAACGCCGCACAGACGACCGGCACCACGGCAGCCGCCACGAGGTCGCCCACCGCATCCGACGCACGAGTGACCCTGAGCCAGGTCAGGATGAGTGGACTGGAGAAAATGCCGAGCACGGCTGCAAAGAACCCGGCCCGCTTCAGGCCCCAGCCAATATCAGCGCCATTGACGTTATCCCTGGCATCGAGCCAGGTTTGCACACCCAGGGCGGCGAGCACTGCAAGGCCGAGATTGGCAACCACTCGGATGCGCCCGACCGTACTGAAGCCAAGAAAGGGCAGAGAATTGAGCGCCGTCGTGAGCGGCCCGCCAACATAGGCCAGCAAGACAACGAGGATGACCAATCCCCACCAGACCCGGACAGCGTGTCCTCGGTCGGCGATCGCGCCGCTTGCGCCTTGGCATTGGGTCCGGGCCCCGAATCCGAGCAAGGCGAGGATCACGACGGTGAGGCCGGCGTAGGACTGCACCTCGACCCAGTTCAGGGTCTGACCCCAGTAGGTCAGCCCGTCGTGGGTAGCGCCGTAGGGCTGGGGTAGCACGAGCGACGGGATGTATTCGCCCCCGATCGACGAGTCCGCCGGAAGCGACTCACGTGCAGTGGTGTCGGACCAGCGCAGATACTCCGAGAAGTGGATCAGATGCCAGGCCGCAACCAAAGCGCCAAAGACCAATCCAACGAGTGCCGCCCATCCCCGTCTGCGAAACGAGGCAAACCGATTGGCCGGCTCGGTCCGACTCCACAGCCGAAATGCTGCGTAGAGCGCAGCAAACAGGAGTGCGTAGAAGGTGATGGTCGGGAAGTTGGCCCACAACATGGCAGCCACGACGGCACCGAGACCCGCGGATGTCCGGGGACGAGGCCGCTGCACAAGAGACTCGACCGCCCAGAACAAGCCGGGCAGCAAGGCGGCGACATTGGCGTGCGGCCAAGCGGACCAGCCGATCAAGTAGCCAGACAGCCCGTAGGCCATGCCGCCGACCGTGGCCGCGCCACGGCCCACCCCAAGACGCCGGCTCAAACCGTACGTGAGGCCCGCAGCCGCAAGTGTCCGCAGAGCCGCAGCGAGTCCCGGCGCATACCAGGCTGGAACGAGCAGATAGACCCAGTTGAAGACTGGGAGGCCAGCCTTGAGCGTCGGGAAACCCGTGCCGACCGAGGGGTCCCACAAGCTGAAGTCGCCGCTCCAGATGTCGGCCGCTATCGACGCGAAGTGCACGTGGACCGTGACCGTGTCGACAAGGAACGGGTTGTGCACCGTGTCGCGGCCTGATCGCGGATTACTCCGCCACGGGTCGAACTGCTCCACAATGTCGGCCGGCAACAACGATCCGAGCCCCAGCAACGGCTCCCACAACCAGGCGAGAGTCACCGCGACGAAGACCACCCACGGCCACCAGGCCCGGTCCGGGATGGGCGAAGAGGGCGTCGTCATCGGCCGCCACCCTGGCAACGGGTACGTCTCATGTCAACGAACCCCGGACGCGAAACAGCGGGGCCCGAAGACCCCGCCGCTCAGCAATCAGTTGACCGACCGGATCAGGACGTCGTCCCCGGCATGGTGATCACGTCAGCGCCAGCATCGCTGCGATCGGCCAGCCAACCAGCGAGATCGTCCTCCTCAGAGGAGTAGTACGCCGCCGGTTCGTAGTCGGGCGCCTCGGTCCGGATATTGCGGTACTCGGGCATGCCAGTACCGGCCGGAATGAGCTTGCCGATGATGATGTTCTCCTTGAGGCCGTGCAGCGAGTCAGACTTGGACTCGATAGCCGCTTCGGTGAGAACACGCGTGGTCTCCTGGAACGACGCAGCGGACAGCCAAGACTCGGTCGCGAGCGACGCCTTCGTGATACCCATCAGCATCGGACGACCCTCGGCCGGCTTGCCGCCCTCCTCGACCACCTGACGGTTGGTGTCGGTGAACAGCTTGCGATCGACCTGGTACCCCGGCAAGAAGTCGGTATCGCCCGGCTCAGAGATCAGGATGCGCTTTGTCATCTGACGAACGATCAGCTCGATGTGCTTGTCGTGGATTGACACACCCTGGTCGCGGTACACCTTCTGCACCTCGTTCACGAGGTACTCCTGGGTGGCACGCACGCCCTTGATCTCGAGCAACTCCTTCGGGTCGCGGGCACCCTCAACGATTGCATCGCCGGCCCGGACCTCCTGGCCGTCGACAACCTCAAGACGAGCTCCCGACGGGATCGTATAAGCGTCTTCTTCGCCGTCATCGGCGACGACCACAATCTCGCGACCACGACCGTCGTCTTCGCCGACCCGGACCACACCGGAGGTGCGGGCCAGGGTGGCTTTGCCCTTCGGCGTGCGAGCTTCGAAGAGCTCGACCACCCGGGGCAGCCCACCAGCGATGTCCTGCGCACCGGCAACACCGCCGGTGTGGAAGGTACGCATCGTCAGCTGGGTTCCGGGCTCACCGATCGACTGGGCGGCGATAACGCCGACCGCTTCGCCGAGCTCGATATTGCCGCCGGTGGCCAGTGACATGCCATAGCTCGCCGACGAGATGCCGAAGGCGGAGTCGTCGGTGAGCGGCGACAGCACACGAACCCGGTTGACACCTTCGTCGTCGCGGAGGGCATCAAGGTCATCGTCACCGATCATGATGCCGCGCTCGATGGTCCGACCATCGCTGAGCTCCACATCATCAGCGAGAACCCGACCGAACAGGCGCGACTCGAGATGGGTGCGCTTGTTCGCGGTGTCGGGCATGACGTCCTCGATCCAGATACCAGGCACGGGGCCGGTGCGATCGAAGGGGTCTTCCTCGTTGATGATGAGTTCCTGCGCCACGTCGACAAGACGTCGGGTGAGGTAGCCAGAGTCAGCAGTACGAAGCGCCGTGTCGACGAGGCCCTTGCGCGCGCCCGGCGTGGCGATGAAGTACTCGAGCATCTTCAGGCCTTCGCGGAAGTTGCTCTTGATCGGGCGAGGGATCATGTCACCACGGGGGTTGGCGACGAGACCACGCATGCCGGCGATCTGGCGCACCTGCATCATGTTTCCTCGAGCACCCGAGTCGACCATCATGTTGACCGGGTTGAACTGCTGACTCTCGAGGTCCTCCTTCATCCGGTTGGTGACCTCTTCGGTCGCCTCGGACCAGACCTCGACCTCCATCTGGCGGCGCTCGCCGTCGGTGATGATGCCGCGCCGGAACTGCTGCTCGATCTTGTCGGCTTGCTTCTCGTGCCGGTCGAGGATCTCGGCCTTCTCCGGCGGAGTCGCCACGTCGTCGATCGAGACCGTGAGGCCCGACTGCATGGCGAAGCGGAAGCAGAGGTCCTTAATCGCGTCAAGGCTGACGGCGACGTCCTGCTTGTCGAAGCCACGCGCCAACGTGTCGACGATCGCGCCCATCTCCTTTTTGGCGATCTTCGCATTGACGTACGGGTAGTTGGCCGGGAGCGTCTCGTTGAAGAAGACACGACCCACGGTGGTCGACTCGTACTGTGCGGCCTCGCCATTGGCGGGGCTGATCATCAGGTCAGGCGTGCGGAACTGGATCGGTGCGTGGATGGCAACGTCGCCGCGCTCATAGGCGGCAGTGAGCTCGTCCACATCACGGAACACGCGGCCGGCGCCGGTGGCGTCCTCCACGATGTCGGTGAGGTAGTAGGCACCGATGATCATGTCCTGTGTGGGTGTGACCAGGGGACGGCCGTTGGCCGGGCTGAGCACGTTGTTTGCGCTGAGCATCAGCACACGGGCCTCGGCCTGAGCTTCAGCCGACAGCGGTAGGTGGACCGCCATCTGGTCGCCGTCGAA
This sequence comes from Acidimicrobiales bacterium, assembly GCA_029247365.1. GTDB lineage: Bacteria > Actinomycetota > Acidimicrobiia > Acidimicrobiales > Aldehydirespiratoraceae > UBA11606. Next base: position 5,263 of record JAQWLJ010000019.1, read on the forward strand.
GTCGGCGTTGAAGGCGGTGCAGACCAACGGGTGCAGGTTGATCGCCTTGCCCTCGACCAGCACCGGCTCGAAGGCCTGGATACCGAGTCGGTGCAGGGTGGGTGCACGGTTGAGTAGAACTGGGTGCTCCTTGATGACGTCCTCGAGGACATCCCACACCTGTGGGCGGCGACGCTCGACCATTCGTTTGGCCGACTTGATGTTCTGGGCGAGCTCGGTGTCGACCAGACGCTTCATGACGAACGGCTTGAAGAGCTCAAGCGCCATGATCTTTGGCAGACCGCACTGGTGGAACTTCAGGGTCGGGCCGACCACGATGACCGAACGGCCCGAGTAGTCGACGCGCTTGCCAAGCAGGTTCTGGCGGAAGCGCCCCTGCTTGCCCTTGAGCATGTCAGACAGGGACTTGAGCGGACGGTTACCGGGACCGGTGACCGGGCGCCCACGGCGACCGTTGTCGAACAGAGCGTCGACTGCCTCCTGGAGCATGCGCTTCTCGTTGTTCACGATGATCTCAGGCGCACCGAGATCGAGCAGACGCTTCAGGCGGTTGTTGCGGTTGATGACGCGGCGGTACAAATCGTTGAGGTCTGAGGTCGCGAAGCGGCCTCCGTCGAGCTGGACCATCGGGCGCAGTTCCGGCGGAATCACCGGAACGACATCGAGGATCATCGCCCGCGGATCGTTGATCCGACGGCCGTACTCGTCGCGCCGGTTGAACGCAGCGACGATCTTCAGACGCTTGATGGCCTTCTGCTTGCGCTGCGCGCTCAGAGGCTTCTGCCCCTCCGGCGGGTCGATCTGGGTGCGAAGCCGCTGCTCCTCATCGTCGAAGTCAAGGTGCTCAACGAGGCGGGCGATGGCGTCGGCGCCCATGCCGCCGTCGAAGTAGTCGCCCCAGCGATCCTGCAGCTCGCGCCACAGCATCTCGTCTTCCATGATCTGGCGGCCGTGCATGGACTTGAACTCGTCCCAGGCCCGGTCGAGGATTTCTGTTTCGAACTCAAACTGTTCGCGGATCTCCGCGAGGTCCTTGTCAGCCTGCCGGCGAGCCGCCTTCAGCTCGGTCTCCTTGGCGCCTTCCTTCTCAAGGTTGGCGAGGTCAGATTCGAGTTCCTCGCTTCGACGAGCGAGGTCGAGCTCCATGTCCTTGTCGATCGCTTCGCGCTCGCCGATGACCTCGGCCTCCAACGACGGGAGATCGGTGTCGCGGCGCTCTTCGTCGACGGAGATAACGAGGTTGGCCGCAAAGTAGATCACCTTCTCAAGCTGCTTGGCCTTGAGCTCTTCCTTGGGCTCGGTGCCCATGAGGAGATAGGCGAGCCAGGAGCGGGTGCCCCGCAGGTACCAGATATGAACCGCAGGGGCAGCCAACTCGATGTGGCCCATGCGCTCGCGCCGGACCTTCGAGCGGGTCACCTCAACACCGCACCGCTCACAGATAATGCCCTTGAAGCGGACACGCTTGTACTTGCCGCACGCGCACTCCCAGTCCTTGGTCGGACCGAAGATCTTCTCGCAGAAGAGTCCGTCCTTTTCAGGCTTGAGCGTGCGGTAGTTGATGGTCTCCGGCTTCTTGACCTCACCGTTGGACCACATGCGGATGGAATCCGCGGTGGCGAGACCGATCTTCAGGTTGGAGAAGTCGTTTACGTCGAGCATTGGTTACTCCCTCTTCTTCTCTCTGGCCTCAGCCGCGGGCCGCACGGGCGGCGGCACGGGCAGCGTCTTCTTCGTCGGAACCACGTTCGGGTCGTTGGAGATCGATCCCCAGCTCCTCGACCGTGCGGAACGTCTCTTCGTCAAGCTCTCGCATTTCGATCTCCTGACCGTCCTTCGAGAGCACCTCGACGTTGAGGCACAGGGCCTGCATCTCCTTGATGAGCACCTTGAAGGACTCGGGGATGCCCGGCTCAGGGATGTTCTCACCCTTGACGATGGCCTCGTAGACCTTCACTCGGCCGAGAACGTCGTCGGACTTGATGGTGAGCAACTCTTGGAGCAGATAGGCCGCGCCGTAGGCCTCGAGGGCCCACACTTCCATCTCGCCAAACCGCTGACCACCGAACTGCGCCTTACCACCGAGCGGCTGCTGGGTGATCATCGAGTACGGGCCGGTCGAACGGGCGTGGATCTTGTCGTCGACCAAGTGGGCGAGCTTCAAGATGTAGACGTACCCGGTCATGATCGAGTTGTCGAAGGCCTCGCCGGTGCGGCCGTTGTACAGGGTCTGCTTGCCGTCGGTCTCGATCAGGCGGGTCGTGCCATCGGTCGACTCGGGGTTGATGTTCTTCAAGATGTCGACGATGACGGGTTTGTCGCCGGCGAGTTCCTTCTCGTCCCACTTTGCGCCGTCAAACACCGGAGTGGCGATAAACGTCGACGGTTTGGTCGTGGGCCGGGTCTTGGTCTCGGTGCCGCGGACCGGCGCATCGCCGACTGCATCACCGTTGATGTCCCAACCCCAACGGGCCGCGTAGCCGAGGTGTGCTTCGAGGACCTGGCCGACGTTCATACGAGACGGAACGCCGAGCGGGTTGAGGATGATGTCGACGGGCTGACCGTCGGCGGTGTACGGCATGTCCTCGATCGGGAGGATCCGGGAGATGACGCCCTTGTTGCCGTGGCGACCAGCGAGCTTGTCACCGACACTGATCTTGCGCTTTTGCGCGACGTAGACCCGGACGAGCTGGTTGACCCCAGGGGGCAGCTCGTGGGCATCGTCGCGGTCAAAGACCTTGACGTCGATGACCTTGCCGACCTCACCGTGCGGAACCTTCATCGAGGTGTCGCGAACTTCGCGGGCCTTCTCGCCGAAGATGGCGCGCAGCAGGCGCTCTTCGGGGGTGAGCTCGGTCTCGCCCTTGGGCGTGACCTTGCCGACGAGAACGTCGCCCGGTCCAACCTCAGCGCCGACACGGATGATGCCGCGCTCGTCGAGGTCGGCGAGGATCTCTTCGCTCAGGTTCGGGATGTCACCGGTGATCTCTTCGGGGCCGAGCTTCGTGTCGCGAGCATCGATCTCGTGCTCCTTGATATGAATCGACGTAAGCACGTCGTCCTTCACCAAACGCTCGGAGAGGATGATGGCGTCCTCGAAGTTGTAGCCCTCCCACGGCATGAACGCGACGAGCAGGTTCTTGCCAAGGGCAAGTTCGCCGAGATCGGTCGACGGGCCGTCCGCCAGGAGCTGGCCCTTCTTGATCTTGTCGCCAACGGCAACCCGGATCTTGTGGTTGATGCAGGAGTCCTGGTTGGAACGGGCGAACTTCTTGAGACGGATTGTCTGCTGGCCCAGCTTCTTGTAGTCGACGACGATGTGATCGCCGTCAAGTTCGACGACAGTGCCGTCGTCTTCAGCCAGCAACATGTCGGCGGCGTCGGCGGCGCAACGGGCCTCGATGCCAGTTCCGATGTAGGGCGCCTCGGCCCGCAGGAGCGGAACGGCTTGGCGCTGCATATTGGCGCCCATCAGGGCGCGGTTGGCATCGTCGTGCTCAAGGAATGGGATCAGCGCGGTAGCGACTGAGATGATCTGCTTCGGTGAGACATCCATCATCTGGACTTCAGCCGGCGGCACCGAGGAGATCTCGGTGGTTGCGCCGAAGAACACTTCCTGCTCCAGCTGGAGACGAAGGTCCTGAAGGCTTGCGGCCTGCGGCGAACGACGCACGAGCACTCGGTCGTTGAGGAACTTGCCGTTCTTGTCGATCGGCGCATTGGCCTGGGCGACGACGTACTCCTCTTCCTCATCAGCAGTGAGGTATACGATCTCGTCGGTGACCTTGCCCTTCGTAACGACCCGGTACGGCGACTCGATGAAACCGAACGGATTCACGCGGGCATACGACGCGAGGCCACCGATGAGGCCAATGTTCGGACCCTCCGGCGTCTCGATCGGGCACATGCGGCCGTAGTGCGAGAAGTGGACGTCGCGGACCTCGAAGCCGGCGCGTTCTCGGGACAGACCACCCGGGCCGAGCGCCGAGAGGCGACGACGGTGGGTGAGACCTGACAGCGGGTTGACCTGGTCCATGAACTGCGACAGCTGTGAGGTGCCGAAGAACTCCTTGATCGCCGCCACAACAGGACGGATGTTGATCAGGGTCTGCGGCGTGATTGCCTCGACGTCTTGGGTGGTCATGCGCTCGCGCACGACACGCTCCATCCGGCTGAGACCGATGCGAACCTGGTTTTGGATGAGCTCGCCAACGCTGCGGATGCGGCGGTTTGCGAAGTGGTCCTGATCATCGAGGCGGTAGCCCGGCTCACCCTTGGCGAGGTTGAGCAGGTAGGTGGTGGCGGCCAGCATCTCGGCCTGGGCAAGGACCGACTGATCTGGGTCGGGCTTGTCGAGATCGAGACCAAACTGCTTCTGAAGGAAGTCGAGCTCGGGGCCTAGCTTGCGGTTGAGCTTGTAGCGACCGACTCGGCTGAGGTCATAGCGGCGAGGCTCGAAGAAGGCGTTGCGGAAGTAGGCACGGGCCGACTCGACAGTCGGCGGCTCGCCCGGACGGGCCCGCTTGTAGATCTCGAGGAGCGACTCTTCCTGAGTGGGGGAGATCTCACGATCCTTTTCCCACTGACCCTCGAGGAAGTCGAAGTGCTGGACGAAGCGGTCGAGGAAGCCTGGCTCGTTCTCCTCGTCGTAGCCGAGGGCACGCAGGAGGGTGAACAGCGAGATCCGACGCTTGCGGGCGACTCGGGCGCCGGCGGTGACGTCCTTGCCCGGCTTCTGCTCGACGTCCATCTCGATCCACTCACCGCGGTAGGGGTGGATAGTGCCGGTGACGAGCTGGTGCTTGCTGAGGTTACGGAGGCGGAACCGCTCACCCGGCTGGAAGATGACGCCGGGGGAACGTACGAGCTGCGACACCACGACACGCTCGGTGCCGTTGATGATGAAGGTTCCCTTGTCGGTCATCATGGGGAAGTCGCCCATGAAGACCGTCTGCTCCTTGATTTCGCCGGTATTGGCGTTCATGAAGCGGGCGCGCACGAAGATCGGCGCGCTGTAGGTCATATCCTTTTCTTTGCACTCCTCGACCGAGAACTTCGGTGGCGGACGCAGGTCTTCGTCATCGGGATCGAACTCCAGCTCGAGCTGGAGCGTCTCGGTGAAATCCTTGATCGGCGAGATGTCGCGAAAGGTCTGAGCCAGACCTTCATCGAGCAGCCACTGGAAGCTCTTCCGCTGAATGGCGATCAGGTCAGGAAGTTCGAGGACTTCCTCCAAGTTGCCGAATGAGTACCGTTCGCGTTGCGCAGCGCGTGTGGTCACGAGGACTCCTGGGAATCGTGGAAAGGGACGCCAAACGGTCGCCGAAGCGCAACTACTCGCTCAGAATTGAGCGGGAGGGGGCGCGACGACGACCACCTTGCACCTCAGACTAGCCCGGGCATGCCCCGCGTAGCAACTCACAGGCAAGCGCACGAGCACCCCCAGCATTTTGGCGGTGCTTTGATCGGGGCCCGTCAGGCCGCAACACCCGCGCAGAGTAGGGAACCTTCTTCGATTGGTCAAGGCATTCCGAGATTAGAAACCCGACTGTCACATCCGTTTGAGGCGTCGTTTCAGGGCTGGACGAAACGCAGATTTTCTCGAGCAGAGGCCCGGACCGAAGCGTCGAGACCCAAGTGATCGAAGTAGCCAGGATGATCGTTCCAACGGCCACGCATACCGTCGAGCGTCATACGCATCACGGGCCGAGGCGAGCCGAGCATGGCGTCGAGATCAAACATGTCAGGGTCGTGGCCCGCCTTGATCAATTCGGTCGAGAAGTACTCGATCCGACCCTCCGGCTGGTGCTGGGCGGAGATCTCATAGTCGTCGAGCACGTGTGCGTCAGCGACGTCAGCGAGGGCCAGCATCGTCATGGCGGTGATGCCCGTGCGGTCCTTACCCGCGGTGCAGTGGAAAAGAATCTTCTCGCCGTCGGCAACGGCTCGCACCATCGTGGACAGGTAGCCCGTAAACGAATCGAGCATCCGCAGGTAGCCCTCGGCCATATCGGCCTTCGTGTAGCTCGAGATATCACCGTCGATGATGCGCTCAAACAGGCCCTTCGGGATCGCCACCTGGCTCGACATCGGCATGTGGACCAGGTCGACATCATCGGGCAACCGGTTCGGGTTGTTGTCGACCTCAAGCTGGGTGCGGAGGTCGAACACCTTGCGGATACCTAGGCTGCGAATCCGCTCAAGGTCGTCGTCGGATGTCTCGTCGAGGCGCGCGCTGCGGAACACCTGGCCCCACCGGGTATGGCCACCATCGATGGTCGGGTAGCCGCCAATGTCGCGAAAGTTCCGCACCCCGTCCATGACCACGAGGCGCTCTGCAGCAACGGTAAAGCCGCGCTCCGGGTCGAACAGATGGACGTACGGACGCCCGGCCCGCTCGACGCTGGCCTGCCCCGGCCCGTCGGGGGCGCGCACGTCGGTGCCAGCATCGATCGGATCGTTGGAGACAAAGACCGACACGTCCCCTCCGCCGCGCCACGTCACCAACAACTCGTCACCGACACGCCAGACGTTCACATGGGAGATGGGGGCGGAGTCGGTGGTCGTCACGCCGAGCACCCTAGGCGCGACGAGGCCGGCCCCGTGGGGCCGGCCTCGTGTGTTCTGTTTGACGCGCCGCAAGCTGCGACGATGTCAGCGTCTACTGAAGTTCGACAGTGCCACCGGCGGCCTCAATGGCCTCCTTGGCCTTCTCGGCATCGCCCTTCGAGGCACCCTCGATGATCGGCTTCGGCGCGTTGTCGACGAGCTCCTTGGCTTCCTTCAGACCGAGGCTGGTGAGAGCACGGACTTCCTTGATCACCTGGATCTTCTTGTCACCGGCAGCGGTGAGGACAACGTCGAACGAGTCCTTCTCCTCTGCCTCGGCACCACCGTCACCACCGGCCGCCGGGGCAGCCATAACCGCGGCCGGGGCCGCAGCGGTGACGTCGAAGCGCTCTTCGAACGCCTTCTTCAGTTCGCTTAGCTCGAGAACGGTCATCGAACCGATCGCGTCGAGAATCTCTTCAGTCGTAGCCATGGCTACTCCTCCTCTTGAGTGTTGTTGCCGGCGGCATCGCCGTCGGTGTCGCCAGCGTCGGCGGGTTCTTCATCACCGGCGGGTTCGCCGGTGTCGGTTGCCTCAGCGGACGCTTCGGCGGGGGTCTCGTCGGCCTCATCGGCCGAATCGGATGAATCAGTGGCAGGCGCCTCACTGGCGCCTCCCTCGTCGATAAGGGCCTGCAGTGCATACGAGAACTCTCGTGGCACGGCGTCGAGCAGGTTGACGAACTCGGCAAGCGGGGCTTGCAAAAGACCGGCAATCTGGCTGAGCAGGACCTCGCGGGACGGAAGTTCGGCCAACGCCTTGATGTCGTCAGCACTCACCACCGCACCGTCAAGCACGCCGCCCTTGAGCACGAGCTTGTCGTTGCCCTTGGCGAAGTCCTTGAGCGCCTTGGCCACGGCCGCAGCGTCACCGGGGGCACCGTCGGCACCACCGTAGACGAACGCAATCGCAGTCGGACCAGTCAGCATGTCGTCGGCGATATCGATGCCGGCATTGGCTGCCGCGATCCGGACGAGGGTGTTCTTGTAGATCTTGTACTCGCCGCCGGCGTCTCGCAGTGCCTTTCGCAGCTCCGCAAGCTCGGGCACGTTCAGCCCGCGGTACTCGGTGAGGAGAGCACCGTCGGCTTCGTCGAGCTTCGTTTGAACTTCGTCGACGACGGCGACCTTGTCTGGTCTTGGGTCTTCCATCTCACCTCCTTTTTCTTCTGTCGGGTTCTTCTCTGGTTGAAAAGAACAGTGGGCGCTCACCGAGTCGGTAAGCGCCCAGACAGAAACCCGAAGGTGTCGTTCAAAAGGTGCTTTCCTCGTCCGGCGAGCCTGGGCTCATTGGTTCTGCGGATGCAGAGCACCGGAGGTCTTCGGTGAAGCAGAGATCAGTTGTGCAACTTAGCTTAGGTAGCCTGACCTGAAATCGAAACGGTCAGGCCTCGGAACCAGCGATGTTGCTGGGCTCGATGCGGACACCAGGACCCATCGTGGTGGACACGACGACCTTCTTGACGTACTTACCCTTGGCCGACGCAGGCTTGACCCGCTCGAGCTCACCCACGAGGGCACGGAGGTTCATGAGCAGCGCCGACTCGTCGAAGCTGGCCTTGCCGATCAGGACGTGGACGTTTGCGAAGCGGTCGGTGCGGTACTCGACCATGCCACCCTTGAATTCGTTGATCGCCTTGACGACGTCGGGGGTCACAGTGCCAGTCTTGGGGTTCGGCATGAGGCCACGCGGACCGAGGACCCGGCCGAGCTTGCCGACCGTGGGCATCATGTCGGGGGTCGCGATTGCAATGTCGAAGTCGGTCATACCGCCCTCGACTTCGGCGGCAAGATCATCGGCACCGACGTGTTCGGCTCCGGCCTCGCGAGCCGCGGTGGCGGCTTCACCCTGAGCGAACACGGCGACGCGAACGTCCTTACCGGTGCCAGCTGGGAGTGCGACCGTGCCACGGATCATCTGATCGGCTTTGCGGGGATCGACGCCGAGGCACACGACGACGTCGACGGTCTCATCGAACTTCTTCGTGCCGAGCGACTTCAGAATGCCGATGGCTTCGGTGTCTGAGTGCAACCGGTCACGGTCGTACTTCCGGGCATTGTCGTTGTACTGCTTGCTCTTCGCCATAGTGAGGCTCCCTCTGTGTTGATGCCGCCCGGCGAGGTCTTCCGGTACGAGCGCTGGGCCAACTTGGCCCGAAGTTTTTTGGTTAACCCTGGACCTTGATACCCATGGAGCGGGCAGTGCCAGCGACCTGCTGCTTGGCGCCTTCGAGATCGATGGCGTTGAGGTCGGGCATCTTGATCTCGGCGATCTCGGCGACCTGGGCATCGGTGATGGAACCGGCGACATCTCGGCCCGGCTCGCTAGACGCCTTGTCGAGCCCAGCGGCCTGACGGATCAGGAATGGGGTCGGCGGGGTCTTGAGAACGAACGAGAAGGATCGGTCCTCATAGATCGAGATCTCGACTGGAACGATCTGACCGCGCTTGTCTTCGGTCCGAGCGTTGTAGTCCTTACAGAAGTCCATGATCGCAACACCGTGCGGACCGAGCGCGGTACCCACGGGGGGCGCGGGAGACGCTTGCCCGGCGGGGATCTGGATTTTGACAACAGCAGCGACCTGCTTCTTGGCCATGAGTGCTTCCTAGCGAGAAATGCGGACCCACAAGTCTGGGCCGGATGAGCACGCGAGCCAACCCGCGCGCGTGGAGAATTGGGATTGTGAGCGGCAGGGCCGCGGTGGGTCAGAGTCGGGCGACCTGGGCGAACTCGAGTTCGACCGGGGTCTCGCGGCCGAAGATGTTGACGAGCACCTTGACCTTGAGTTGGTCCTCGTTGATCTCGATGATCTCACCCGAGAAGTCGGCGAAGGGGCCTTCCTTGACCCGCACGGTCTCACCCATGTCGTATTCGAATATCGGCTTGGACTTCTTGGTGGCTTCCTGCTTGCGATCGGCTTCGACACCAAGGAAGTTCTCAACGTCGCGGCGTCGCATCGGCGAGGGCTTACCGCCCTGGTTGACGAAGCCGGTGACACCAGGGGTGTTGCGAATGACGTACCATGCGTCGTCGTCGAGGTTCGTGCGGCAGAGGAGGTAGCCCGGGAAGAGCTTCTTCTCGGTCATGACCTTTTTGCCGTTCTTGAACTCGGGGATCTCACGGGTCGGAATGACGACTTCGTGGATGCGGTTCTCCATGTTCATCGACGCCGTTCGAGCTTCGAGGTTCTGCTTGACCTTCTTCTCGTAGCCCGACTGGGTGTGTAGCACGAACCAGCGACCCGGACGGTCGTATGGGCTGATGTAGGGCTCGTCGTCGTCGTCGGAGGCGAGCAGTTCGTCTTCGTCGATGACCTCGGCTTCGAGTTCGGCTGGCTCGGTGTCGGCCGCGGCGGCACCGGTCCACTCGTTCGCGAGCCCCGCACCGATCGGAGCGGCCGTCAGAGCCGTCTCCTCTTCGGGTGCCGACTCCACGGCGGTGTCGTCGGTCGCCTCAGCGGCGTCGACCGTCTCGTCGACGGTCTCTTTTTTGGTGGTGGTGTCGTCAGTCATCAGTTCTGTTCGAAGAGTTCGAGGATGAAGGTCGAGAACAGCCAATCGAGGCCGTAGATCATGGCGCCCATAACCACGATGGTCGCAAGGACAACGATCGAGTAGTTGATCGTCTCGTCACGGGTGGGCCAGGCGACCTTGCGGAGTTCGGCCCGCACTTCGCGGAGGAACTGGCCTGGGCTGGTGCGTTCGCGGGGAGCCGGTGGCTCCTTGCGAGCGCGCACCGGGGAGCCGTCGGCGTCGATTTCGCCTTGCTTCTGGAGCATTCGCTTTTGCTGCCGGTTCATCGACATGAAGAAAATCCTTGACTGATTTCGAGGGCCTGGCCGGGCGACAAGACCTTCATGGCAGGGGCGGAGGGACTCGAACCCCCAACCGCCGGTTTTGGAGACCGGTGCTCTACCAATTGAGCCACGCCCCTGAGAACAGATTCAGAGGCTACCACCGCGATCAGCGGTAGAAACCTGCAAGATTCGGCGCCAACGAGACCGTTCAGCCGGCCAGCCGGAGAACGCGGCGGTGGCGCGCTGCGAAGGCGATGACACCGGCTGCAGCAGCGAGGCCACCAATCGTGGCCGCTGCGGCAACAGGGACCCGCGAGGGCTGGCCACCATCAACACCGTCGAGCGCGTCGAGGATCTGGTCCTCAAGTTGGGGTGAGGTGGCCGCCGGGTGGTCGGCGAGGCTGCGCAGAGTGCGGCGCATCCGGCGGTAGTTCGCGACCTCGGCCTGGCATCGCAGGCACGACTCGACATGAGCGCTGGCGGCCGGACTGAGCACGTACTGCTCGTCGACGGCCGCCAGGTCGTCGACGACAGCGTCGCAGGCCGTTGGGCGGGTTTCAGACAGCATGGAGGTTCTCTCCGGGGAGTGGGAAGACCTGCTCGCGGAGACGGCGGCGGGCCCGATGGAGGCGGACTTTGGCGGCACTGACCGAGATACCGAGTTCCTCGGCGATTGCTTCGTGTGGCATGTCGTAGACATCGCGCAACACAATCACCGACCGCAGGCGCAGCGGAAGATCTTGGATTGCGGCGTCGAGTTCGTCGCGGAGCTGGGCAGTCTCCGCGGCCTGCACGGGGTCGCGGTCAGGGTGGACCTCGACAACGGCGTCATCGTCGGTGAGTAGATCGGCACGCTGCCGGCGCTTGCGGGTGTTGAAGGTCGACGCACAGTTGGCAACGATTCGGTACAACCATGTGCTGAAGCGCGCGTCGCCGCGGAACCGGCCGATGCTGCGATAAGCCCGAAGGTAAGCATCTTGCACCACGTCACGTGCGTCCTCTTCGTTGCCGGTAAGCCGGACAGCCAACCCGAACGCATCGCGATGGGTGAGCCTCACCAGTTCGTCGAACGCTTCGCGTTCGCCGGCGGCAGCCCGATCGACCAAAACGGCCATGTCGGGATCAGAAGTATTTGACCCGCCGGAAGCGGCCGGGTTACGTGACGAATCCATGACACTGCGGAGACGACGGGGCGTTTGTGCCATCAGCACCGTCTCCTTTCGGGTCACAAGAATTGAGTAGCGACGGACAGATTCGAACTGTCGACCTCTCGATTATGAGTCGAGCGCTCTCACCAACTGAGCTACGTCGCCGTGGTTGCGACGACGAGTCGAACCGCGAGCTCCCTGTCAGAATTGAACTGACGACCTTCTCCTTACCATGGAGACGCTCTACCGACTGAGCTAAGGGAGCGAGCTCCAAACGAACGCTTGGAGCAGGCGCTTCGAGCACGCTCGAGGCGAGGGCAATGATGCCACGCCAGGGTCGGGTTCCCAACCCGGTTTTCGGTGGTGAGGGTACGGCGACGAACCGACCGGGGAGGTGATGGTGCCTCTGTCCCCTCTTCATAGGTCGTTCGACTTAAGTTTTGGCCTATCTGGCCGATGCAAACATATGCGTTTTGAGCGTTTGGTCATCGAAGCCGACGGGAACACCTTCTCGCTGGACTTCCACCCCAAGCTGACCGTTATCTCCGATGTGGGGCAACTGGAGCGGGAGGGACTGATCAGCGAGTTGGTCGGGAGTCTCACCTCCAGCCGAGCGGGCGTGCACGCCGAGGTGATGGCTGACAATGGCAACCGCTTCGCGATCTTCCGTCCCCACGGGGCCCGCGCTCGCGTTATCGACGTCGATGTCAGCGCCCGGTTCGCCGACTCCGAAGGCCACATCGATCTGCTGTCTGTCGCCGGCATGGACCTACGCACCGCCAAGCGAAGCCTCTGCCTCACCAGCAGTGACCTGAGCGCGAACACCCATCACGACCAGACCATTCGCCGCCTCGCGATGGTGGAGCCCAACGCGCTATGGGCCGCAGCCGACGGGGCTCACGCGAGCGAGCGCGAACTCGACGAGGCGGCCGCTGCAAGCGGATCCTCACCTGAGGACGCCACCATCGTCGCCCGCATCGAGGAGCGCCATGAGCGTTTCGAAGCCGCACAGCGGCGCAGCGAGGCGTCGCGTCGGGGGTCATTCATCGCCGGCGCCATCTCCGCCCTCGCCGCGGTCCCGACCGCGATGTTCCTCGGTCGGGACCCCGCAATGATCTGGGTGATCGTCGCTGCCCTTGCCACGGCCTTCTCGTTTTTCCAGAACCAGCGGATGCTCAGCGCTCGCAGGGCCGAGGAAGCCGCGCTGGCCGAGGCGGGCGCCCAGTCGTACCTCGGGTTCCACCTGCAGCGCGTCAACGGGCTGATCGACAGCGAACAATTGCGCCGCAAGGTCATGGAGGCGAAGCTCGCCCACGATCAGACGATGAGCATCTGGATCGGCATTGCTGGCGACGTCATGCCCGTCTGGGTGTTGGAGCATCGCGACGAAATCGAAGCGACCGTCGCTCACATTGCTGGGGTCACCAACCCGGTGATGTCGATGGTGCCCGACGACGACGATGACGAGATCGCCGCCTACGCCCAAGCCCTGATGCAACGTGCGGCCAAGGTACGCACGATCGGGCCGGCCGGCGAGAGCCTTCCGCTCATTCTCGACAACACCCTCGCAGGCGTGCGGGCTGAGCTGAAGGCACCCTTGCTCGAGTTGCTCGTCCGCGCATCGCAGGAGCAGCAAGTCGTGCTACTCACCGAAGACCCCGATGTTGCCGATTGGGCCCGCGTCGAGGCGATTGCCGGCGCCGTGTCGGTCGTCGAAGCCGGCACCAACGCCGATTCCGACACAGTCGATATCACCGACGGTGGAATCAGGTAGCTCGCCGCTGCAACGTCGACGGAACGACCGCCGGAGTTGTTCAGCGTAAGGTTTGCTCATGCTGACTTTCGAGACGCTCGAATGCACCGTCGACGGCCAGATCGGCTGGCTGAAGCTCAACCGGCCCGAGAAGCTCAACCCGCTGAGCACACAATGCCTCGAGGAGCTGATCGGGGCCGCCGCATGGTTCGACGGCCACGACGACATTCGCGTCGTGGTCGTGCACGGGGCGGGCCGGGCCTTCACCGCCGGCGCCGATCTCGCCTCCTTCGGGGGGCCGACCGGCACCCTGCCCCGCAGCGCGGCTGATGCCGGGCGCCGCATGGCCGAGGCGATCGAACAGATGCAGGCCGTCACGATCGCCGCAGTCCACGGTCATTGCATCGGCGGCGGGGTGGTGTTGGCCGCTGCGTGCGATCTCCGGGTCGCCGCCGAGTCCACCAACTTTGCGATCCCTGAGGTCGACCTCGGCATCCCATTAGCCTGGGGTGGCATCCAGCGCCTCGTCCGCGAGATCGGTCCCGCGGCGACCCGCGAACTCGTGATGACGTGTCGACCGTTCACAGCGCTCGAAGCCCATGTGCGCGGCATGGTCAACACCGTCTCAGCCGACGATGCCTACCTGACCGACGCCGAGGAGCTGGCCCACAAGCTGGCAAGGAAGTCACGACTCACCTTGCGCGCCACCCTCCAGGCGGTCGATGCCGCCGCTGAGGAACTTGTGTCGACCGGGACGGCGTGGTCCGACGCCGACTCGTTGGTCAACGCGCTCCACGACGAGGAGTCACGCGCCGCTGCGCAGGCCTACCTGGCCGCACGCGGCCGCTAGGCACTAGAGCGGTCTGGCCTCGCCGACGTCGTAGCGCACGACCTCGCGGCTGATCAGCGCGCCTAACTCCTGCATCGCTTCTCGGTAGGCCGCCATGTGTGGCGCTCGCGCGTGCGCAGCCAGTGAGGCCTCGTCGTCCCAGATCTCGAACAGGTGCTGAACGCCGGGGGTCTGGGCATCGTTGGAGAAGACGTAGGTCTGACACCCAGCCTCGGCGCGCACCTCCTCCATGAGCGGCCCTTGCAGCGCGATGACAGCATCGAGCTTGTCGGGAGCGAACGTGAAGGTTCCGGCGACGATCAGCATGGTTCTCCGTTCTAGTGGCCAGACTCGCCGAGTGCTGCAGACGAACCGCGCCGCCACCCTGGCCCTGGCCGTGTTCGTCGTGCTTGGCGCAACCGACGGTGCCCTCGGCCCGCTGTGGCCCTCGATGCGCGACACCTTCGACCGCTCCGACGGTCACTTCGGGCAGATCTTCGTTGGGCTCGCCGGCGGCTACATGCTGGCGTCAGCGATGTCGGGGCATCTGACCAATCGGTTCGGCACAACCGCCGTCATCCGCACCGGCGGCGTCCTCGCTGCGGGGGCGCTCTGGTGGATCGGCACCGGGTCGAGCTGGGTCGGCATGCTCGTGGGATTCTTAGTCCTCGGCCTCGGAAACGGTCTGCTCGATGCGTCGATCAACGCGTGGGTTGCGATGAGCTACGACAGTCGAGCGATGGGCCTGATCCACGGCTTCTACGGCATCGGCGCCGCGATCGGGCCAGTCTTCGCAGTTGCCTTCGTCACCAACGGCGACCGGTGGGCTGTCCCGTTCTTCATCTTCGGATCGGTCCAGGTGGCCGTCGTTCTCACCACCCTCACCACGCCCCGAGGATTCGACCTTCCAGTCGACGAGGACGACGACGCGACCGCGAGCGGCACCACCGATCCGACTGATGCCGGCCGGCTACTCGCCCTGCTGCTGTTCTGGTTCTTCCTGTATGTCGGCGTCGAGGTCGGTGCAGGGCAGTGGAGCTTCACGATGCTGACCGAGTCGCGGGGAGTATCTGAAACCGCCGGCGGCTGGTTCGTTGCGATCTACTGGGGCGGGCTCACCGTCGGCCGCTTCGTCATGGCGTGGTTCGGCGATCGCATCAGCCCCGAAGCGTTGATGAGTCAGGCGTCGGCGCTCGGCATTCTCGGGGCCCTCATCTTGGCCGTCAATCCAGCGGGGGCAGGTGGCTTCGCCATGCCCATCCTCGGGCTCGCGTTCTCGGTCATGTTCCCGGTGGTGGTCAATCGGACGCCGGTGTACCTCGGCAACCGCAACGCCGCTCGCTTCGTCGGCTACCAATTCGCCGCCGCATCCCTCGGCGCCATCGTCGTACCAACCCTCATCGGCCTACTCGCGGATCGCACGAGCGCTGAAGCCCTGGGACCGGTAGCGGTCATCACGTGCGCCGCGATGGCGTCGACGTGGGCGACCGTGCGGACGCTTGTCAGTCGACGGGAGTCGTGAGCAGGCCGGCCTTCGTCGAGATCGCGACCGAACGGCGCGAGTCCTGCAACCGGTGCCGCTGCAGGCCGTGGGTCATGAACCCGAACGACACCCCAGATGCCGGATCGGCCCAGGCCAGTTGACCCCGAGCGCCACCGTGGCCGAACGTCATCGAGCTCACGGTGTGGCCGTGGCCGCGGCCGTTCGCCCGCCCGTCGTCGCCGGCAAGGATGAACGCATGGGTTCGGTTAGCCGACACGCCCATGGCGTCCTTGTGGGTCTGACGGATGACGTTGAGGGCATCATGCTTGACCTCAGGGCGAAGGATCTCACCGTCGTCGTGCAGGATCGCCTGGTACCACGACGCAAAGCCGCTGGCGCTGGTGATCCCACCGCCACCGGGTTGGCCCATCGCTCGCACGGCGGGATCATTGAACGAGGTGAGCGCGTCGTCAGTCACCTCGGTAACCGGGAGAGCCACGCCGAACTGGGCTTCGAACTCGGCCGGGTCGACCGGCTCCCCAACGCAGTACACGTCCGTAATGTCGCCCTGCTCCGGCTCCGGGATCGCGAGCCATCGGGGCTGACCGGCCGGCTCCATCACCCGCTCGGTGATGACGTCGGCGTAGGCCCGACCCGAAACCTCCTCAATGAGGTCGGCCAGGACCCAGTGCGCAGACGAGGGGTGGTACTCGAAGCGGGTGCCTGGCTCCCACGTCGTGCGCCACGTCTCGTAGCGCTGCAAGCGAGCATCACGGTCGGCCGCGATCCGAGGAGCCATCGGCGCCCCCGGGAACCCACCCTTGTGGAGGAGTACCTGGGAGACGGTGACCGCTTCCTTGCCGTTCGTGCCGAACGTCGGGAGGATCGACGCAACAGGATCGTCGAGGTCGAAGAGGCCGTCGGCGGCGAGCTCCATCGCGGTGAGGCTCACCGTCGGCTTGACCGCGGAGTAGGTGTGGAACCGAGCATCGTCACGGGCTTCGCCATACGCCTCGGCGTAGACGATGTCGCATTCGAAACCGACTGCGAGCTGAAAGCCCGGCATACGACCCTCGTCGACTTCGCGCCGAGCACGCCCGATCAGGTCGTCGAGACGCGACGGAACGATCGCGGAGGGCAGGCTCATGGCTCCGCCACGGTAGTCGTGCTCGACGAAGCACCACCATTCCCCACCACCGGTACGAGCGCCTTCGCCGATCGGTGCCAGGCTGCGCCTTTCCAGACGCCAACGCCGTAGGCAAGGTGGTCGATGAGGCGAAGGGCAATGCCCCGGACGGGATCGACCCGCCGCTGCGAGTGCGCGTACTCGACCGCAGTCACGCCGATGAGGGCGACGGCCACTCGACAGCGAACTCGACGAGAGGCGATCGACGCAAGGAGGGTGAACGGCCACCACGCACGCAAAAGCGCCGTAATGGTCGATTCAGCCCCATGCTCGATCACGCCGCGGGTGATCTCCGGGGGTGCCTCATCACCAAACGCGGCAACGACCCGGCGGTGCACGACGGCGGTCGTGGCGGACACAACACCCGAGATCGCCCGAGCCGGAACAACCGCTGCGGCAACAAGGCCGAACAGAACCGGGGTCGGTGGTCGGGCCGGCGCTGTCGCATCCCCGTGTCTTGCGGCCAGGGGCGCAGCCGACGAGCCGTAAGCCACACGTTGGCGAACCCACCCGCGCCAGTTGGCGCGGGGCCGATGCCGGACGACGACGTCGGGGTCATAGCGGATGACCCCTCCGTCGGCCGCAAGCCGCCAAATCAGGTCGACGTCCTCGCCGTAGCGCAGTGTCACGTCGAATCCGCCGACCGCCCGAACTGCGTCGGCCCGCAGCAGCAGTGCGGCGCTCGGGAGATAGGAGACGAGCCGTCCAGGTCCGACGGGCGAGGGTCTGGGTCCGAGGTCGAGCGGCGAGAAGTCCTCCTCGTAGGCGGCAAGCAGACCACCACTCGGGGCCGACGCCACCCTCGGAGCTGCGGCGAGCACATCGCGGTCGACAAAGTGGCCGAGCAGCGCGGCGACGTCATCGGGAGTGAGTTCGACGTCGGCATCGACGAAGAGCACGTTCGCTGTGGTGACGGCAGCGAGCCCGGTCATCCGCGCTGCACCGGGGCCTCGGGGGGTGTCGTGACGCAGAACGGTGACGTCGGGTGTCTCGAGGGAAAGCGGCACCATCGAACCGTCGTCGACGACGATGACGGGGACCCCCCGGAGGCTCTCGACCAGCCGGCAAACGCCTGGCTCGTCGTCGAGCACCGGGATCACGATCGTGACATCAAGGTCGTCGACCGGCTCGACGTGGGGATGGACGAGGCCGCCTGCGAGCAGCCGGCGAGCGAGCCGTCGTTCGGCGTCACCATCACCGACCGGCATCCCGTCGATCCACCGATCGACGATCGCCGCACCTGCGTCGCTGAGCACAATGGCACGCATCGGCGCTCCACCCACCAACAGGCGCCCCTGATCGCGACGATGGAGACTGCCATCGGCGACGAGCATCAGTCCGCTGGGCGCGGGAGCGGGTTCGGCCATGCGCGGCGACGGTAGCGTGATGACCCCAGGCGGGCGAAGGCGCCACGCGCGTAGCCTGCTCCGTATGCACGATCTCGTGGTCCGAAACGGTGAGGTGATCGACGGAAGCGGGGGGCCGCGGCGCATGGCTGATATTGCGATTGACGGCGACCGCATCACCGCCGTCGGCGCCGATGTCAGTGCCGGCCGTCGCGAGATCGATGCCGATGGTCGCCTCGTGACCCCGGGGTTCGTCGATACCCATACCCACTACGACGCGCAGGCAACGTGGGACCCCGAGCTCACGCCGTCGGGCTGGCACGGGGTGACTACCGCTGTCATGGGCAACTGTGGTGTTGGCTTCGCGCCGGCCGCCGCCGATCGGCGCGACTTCTTGATCCAACTGATGGAAGGGGTGGAAGACATCCCTGGGGCCGCCCTCACCGACGGCATCGAATGGGGCTGGGAAACCTTTCCCGAGTACCTCGACGACCTCGGTGCCCGGAGCTGGGTACTCGACCTTGGCACCCAGGTTCCGCATGGAGCGTTGCGTGCGTTCGTCATGCGCGACCGGGCGACCGAGGACGCAACGGTCGATGACATCGCTGCGATGGCGCAGCTGGTCGAGGAAGGCCTTGGCGCTGGGGCTCTCGGTTTCTCGACCAGTCGGACACCCCTTCACAAGGCCAAGGATGGCGAACTCGTTCCCGGAACGTTCGCTACCCCTGACGAACTGTTCAGCATTGCTGAGGCGGTGCGCTCGGCCGGTCACGGCGTGTTCCAGACCGCCACCCACCACGCCGACGTTCCGGCGTCGTTCGAATGGATGCGCGAGGTCGCCCGCATCACCGGCCAACCGGTTGTGTTCAACCTCAACCAGCCCGACTACGCACCGGACCTCTGGCAGGAAGACCTGAAACTCCTGGACGAAGCGCAGGCCGAGGGCCTCAATGTGCTGGCCCAGGTGTCGGGGCGGCCGGTCGGAATTCTCGAGAGTTGGTCGGCCACGGTCAACCCGTTCATGCTCTGCCCGACGTGGGGCCTCATCGGGCAGTTGCCTGAGGCCGAGCGCCTCGCCGAATTACGTCGACCCGAGGTCCGAGCGGCACTCACGAGCGAGGCCCCGGCCCACTGGACCGACTTCATAACCTCCATCACCCGGAGCTGGGACAAGCTCTACCCGTTCGCAGGCGAGGCCGACTACGAACCCGATCCCAGCGAGACGTGTGCGGCGCGAGGTGCCCGAGCCGGCGTCGGACCCGCCGAGGTCGCGTACGACCAACTCATGGCCGACAACGGCCGCGGGCTGCTCTACTACCCGCTCTTCAACTACTCGAACCAGAACCTCGACCACCTGTGTGAGCTTCATCAGCACCCGCACACGCGGATGGGTCTCGCTGATGCCGGCGCCCATTGCGGCACCATTGCCGACGGTGGTATGCCGACGTTCATGCTCCAGTTCTGGGCCCGCGACCGCGCTCGTGGCGACCACATGCCGCTCGAGTGGCTGATCCACCGTCAAACCCGGCAGACCGCCGAAATGTATGGCCTGCGCGACCGGGGTCTCCTCATGCCGGGGCTTCGCGCCGACCTCAACGTGATCGACTTCGATGGGCTCTGCGTCGAACTCCCCCACCTCGTCAACGATCTCCCCACCGGGGCGAGCCGCTACGTGCAGCGGGCGACCGGCTACGCCGCCACCGTGTGCGCTGGCGTAGTGACGGTGGAGGACGACACGTTCACCGGCGAAACGCCAGGCCGTCTTGTGCGCGGCCCTCAGACCGATCTGCGCTGATCAGCCGACCGGGTCACGGCGCTCGATGAGCACCGCCGCGACCACCGTCATCACCACGGCGATCGCAACAGCGACCACTACCTCGATCCACGGTGCACCGAACATCGCGGGCTGCGCAGCGACGAGATGGTGGAACGGAGACAGCTCTTGGAGCGGCCGGCCCCACGACGCGATCGAACCCACGATTTCGGTCGCGTAGGCGAACACCACAAGGCCCGTGCTGGCACCGACGGTGGGGCCACGACGTCCAACCGCTCCGGCGACGAGCAGTGCCACTGCGCCGAACAGCAATCCGAACACCCGCATCACGATGGATACCTCCACCAGGCGACTGACGCTCAAGCCGAGGTCGACCATCGGCCCACCGATGAGGACGGTAAGTGCGGCTAAGACGACCGGGACCGCAACGACCAACGCAACCGCTGCCGCCGTCTCGAAGACAATCCTCGCCCGAGTTGTTGGTCCACTTACGACGAATGACATCCAGCCGCGCTCGTCTTCGCCACCGAGCAACGCTGCCGCCGCGTTCGCGGCGAAGATCGCGGCAAGGACGGGCAGCATGAGCGAATACAGCTCCGCACTCATGAACCCCGGCCCGGTCGACAGTGAGACACCGCCGCCGATGAGCGCTCGAATCGGCTCCGGGTATTCCTCGAGCAACTCGTCGAAACTGTTGTCGTCGCGCACGACCGGGAACACCGCAAGCATCATCGAAACGAAAGCCACGGTACCGATCCCCCACCCGGTCAACGAGCGAGCGCGACACCGCAGCGCGCGGACGGTGAACGGGAAACGACTCACCGATTGCCCTCCCCACTGAGGTTGACAAATCCGCCTTCGAGGGTTGTTTTGACGTGGAGAAGTCAACGATCTCAAAACCGGCCGCGGTCTTCACCAGCGCATCGATCGACCCCGTCACCTCGGTGTCGAGGCGTGACCCGTCAGCCATCACACTGACGACTCCCGGTAGGTCGGCAAACGCCGCAATTGGAGCGGCCTGACCGAACTCAATCGAGACGACGCGGCGGCTCAACCGGGCGAGGTCGTCGACCGAGCCATCGAACACAGCCACACCTTCGCGGAGGACGACGACCCGATCGCAGACATGTTCGATGTCGCCGAGCACGTGAGACGAGACAAACACCTCGGCACCGCGATCCGCCGCACACCGCAACGTCGCCCAGAGCTTGTGCCGCACCAGTGGATCGAGCCCCGTCGCCGACTCGTCCATGACGACCAAGTGCGGCTCGTGCATCAACGCGATCGTGATGGCGGCCTTTTGCCGGTTCCCACGGGACAGCTCGGAGATGCGTTTGCGCGATTGGACGCGCAGCGCCTTTTTGATCTCGGCCCGGCGCACAGCCGGCCCCCGCACCGACTCCCACCAGTCGAGCTGCTCGCTGATCGTCCACCGATCCTCGAGTGGCGGGTCGTCCGGCAGGTAGCCGGCCCCTTCACGAACGCCGGCCCGGGCGACGTCGCCACATGCGATCCGGGCACAGCCGTCTGTGGGCCGGATAAGGCCCAGCAACATCTGCATCGCAGTGGTCTTCCCCAACCCGTTGGCACCGATCAGGCCGCCAATCTCGCCACCGTCCACAGACAACGACACGCGGTCGACCGCAAGCATGTCGCCGAAGCGCTCCGTCAATTCATCGAGTTGGAGCACTGGAGTGATGTATCGAGCGTCGCACTCGGCAACGGTCAAGCGCGGGGACTTTGGTACCGATATCGACTTTTAGCGCTCGAGAACCCGGAGGAACGCCGCCGGGATGTCGCTCGGTTCATCGACCATGGCGAGGGTCGCACCGACCCGCTTCGCGAACTCACCCGCGTCCTCGGCATCGTCGGTCGGGGCGACGATGCACAGCTCGTCGAGGTATCGGGCCACGGGGATTGCGTCGGCGCCAGTGGTTGCGCGGCAGTCCGACATCAGGATCGTCACGCGCCGCTTGGCCCGCGACCGGTCAAGCTGTCGGGCTGCTGCGGTGAGTGCACCGGCAAGATCAGTCGTGCCCTGGCCCCGAAGCCGGAGGAGATCATCGACCACCCCGAGCGATGAGCGAGAGTCGTCCTGGCTCTTGACTGCGATCACCCGATCCGCAAAGGCAAGCACCGACCAGTCCACTGGCACCCGATGTGCGCAGGCTGCGGCGGCGACCGCCGCGGTCGCAAGCCGCTTGCCGCTCATCGAACCGCTGCGATCGATCACGAGACACAGCGCCGTTGCCGGCTGAGTCCAGTGCCGAACGCGAAGGTCAGCCGCGTCAACGAGTTCGCCGGCGGCACGGGCATGCACAAGCGCATCCATCGACGAATCGATGTCGATGTCACCCTCGACCCGATCGGCTGGTGACGACACCATCGACCCGACACCACGGGCCCGCACGGGCCCCGTCTTGGCTACGTCGAGCACGAGCCGACCCGCAAGGCGCGCGGCCAGTATCGCAAGCGTGCGGTCGGTGGCACTGCGCATCTGTGCGAGCAAGGACAGGGCGTGGTCGGGGTCATCCGCAGTGAGCTCGGCCAGGGCATCGTCGTCGATCTCGCCGACGTCGGGACTGATTTCTTCGAATTTTGGATCGCGTGCCAGTTGCGGGCGCGGGGTCATCCGTCGGTTCTCATCGGCGAGCGCCTGTTGCGCGTCATCGCCTTCGAGGGTCAGCGGGGCGCCGCTGTCGCCCCGTCCGGGGCGGTCGCTTTTCCCGAGTCGGTGTCGCCGTCGGATTGCGGCTGCTCAGCCGCAAGTACGGCCTTCCACAACTCGGTGATGACGTTCTCGGGGGTCTTGTCGCCACCCTCGTGCAAGCGGATACGGCCCGAAAGTGCCGTGAGCGCCGCGTCAAGACCGAGGTCTGAGTCGTCGACCGGCAGGCTCCGCATCGCGGCGAGCTGATGGGCAACTTCGACCAAGTCGATCGCGCCGCGGACTGACGAGCCAACCCGGACATCACCGTGGGTGCGAGTGGCGCGCGTGATCGTGACCGCTCGCTTACGGAGCGTGCGATCATCAGCGGTGGTGTTGCGGACGACGATGTCCGACTCATCATCGATCGACTGGTAGCCCATTGCGATTCGGCACATACGGTCATAGACCGCCCCCGACACCCGGGCCGTACCGATGTTGTCGAACGGGTTCATCGCCGCAACGAGTCGGAACCCATCGGCCGCCCCGATCCGACCCAGACGCGGCAAGGTGAGCTCGCCTTCGCTCATCACCGTGATGAGGAGGTTGACCGTCTCCTCCGGCACCCGGTTCAGCTCCTCGACGTAGAGGAGCGAACCGTTGCGGAGCGCTTCGACGAGCGGCCCGTCGACGAACACGTCTTCGCTGTAGCCGTCCTCGAGGACCCGCGACGGGTCGAACTGTCCAGCCAGGCGGGCGGGTGTGAGCTCGGCATTGCCCTCGACAAAGACGAACCCAGCCTCCGCCGCTGCCGCGACCTCACGAAGGATCGTCGACTTACCGGTGCCGGGTGGGCCTTCGAGCAGTACGTGGCGATCGGCAGCGAGCGCCGCCAACAGCACTTCGAGCTCGCGACGCCGCCCGACCACGCGCCCGCAGAGCGCGTCGACGACAGAGGGATCGGTGAGGGCGGTCACAGACGCTCGATCAGTCGAAGGTGATGACGCCGCGAATGTTCTTGTTCGACATCATGTCGGCGTAGCCCTCATTGACTTGGTCGAGGGTGTACGTGTTGGTGATCATCTCATCGAGCTTGAGCTGCCCAGCCTGGTACATCGACAGCAGGTGGGGGATCTCCTTGCGCGGCGCAGTCGAGCCGAACAGGCAGCCCTTCAGCTCCTGATTCATCATCGAGAACATAAACAGGTTGAGCTGCACGTCCATCTGGGCTGCAGGAGCCACTGCGGTGGCGACGACGGTGCCGCCCTTGCGAGTGAGGAACTGGGCCGGAGCAATCAGATCACCGGTTAGGACCGACGGGGTGAGGATGACCGAGTCGGCCTGCACACCTTCGGTGAGCCCGCCGACAAGTTCCATCGCCTCTTCCATCGAAGGCGCCGAGTGGGTGGCGCCAAACTCCATGGCGCTCTCGCGCTTGAACTCACTGGGGTCGATGGCGACGATGTTCTTCGCGCCCGCAATCTTTGCGCCCTGGATAGCAGCGGTGCCAAGACCACCACAGCCAACGATCACGACCGTGTCACCGGCGGTGACCTCGGCACGGTTGACGGCCGAGCCGTAACCGGTGGTGACACCACAGCTGACAAGTGCGGCTGGGCCAGCCGGGACATCCTTTTGGATCTTGATGGCCGAGTCGACGCTGAGGACCATATGTTCCGCGAAGGTGCCGAGTTTCAGCAGCGGGGTGAGCGGGGTGCCGTCGGCATCGAAGTGACGATGGGTGCCGTCGATCATGCCGGGCTCCATGAGTTTGGCCCCTAGATCGCACAGGTTCTGCTGTCCGCGGGCACACCAGGTGCACTTGCCGCAAGACGGGATGAACGAGCACGAGATCTGATCGCCGATCTCGAACTCCGTCACGCCTGGGCCGAGACCGATGACGGTTCCGGAGCCCTCGTGGCCACCGATGATCGGCATGGGGACGGGCATGGTGCCGTCGTGAGCGTGCTCGTCGGAGTGGCACATGCCCGCAGCGCCGGTCTTGACGAGGATCTCCCCTTCCTTCGGGTCGTCGAGTTCGATCTCCTCGACACTCCATTCGGCACCGACCTCACGCAGAACTGCGGCACGGGTCTTCATCACGGTCTCCTCATCACTGGCGGGGAACCGTCAGAAGGTACCAGCGGCCCACCGACCGGGGACAGTTCGCCGACCTGCGACAGCATGGCTACCGTTCGGTTATGGCCGACGAACCCACCCCAGACACCGATGACATGGTCGTGATCACGTCCTCGCGATCGCCCGAGGAATTGGGCAGCCGACTAGAGGCGTGGCTCGCCGACATCACCGGAGACTCGGGGGCGACGGTCAGTAATACGTCATCACCGGACGCCAACGGCATGTCGAGTGAGTCGGTCTTTTTCGACGCCTCGTTCCATGGCGAGTCTGGATCGTTCGTTGCCCGACTCGCCCCAACCGACGAAGACGTTCCCGTCTTCTCGGAGTACGACCTCGACAAGCAGGCCCGGACCATCGAACTGGTTGCAAGCCGCACTGACGTCCCCGTCCCAACGGTGCGCTGGAACGAACCCGACGCCAGGCACCTCGACGTGCCGTTCTTCGTGATGGAGAAGATCGAAGGCCGAGTACCACCCGACATCCTCCCGTACCCGATGGACGGCTGGGTCCGTGACTTCAGCGACACCGAACGTCGGGCTCTCCAGGACAAGAGCGTTGCTGTACTCGCCGGCATCCACTCGATCGACATCAGCGATGGCTCGGCCGACTTCCTTCAGGCCGACGCCTCGCTCGGAGCTACACCACTCGAGCGCCACTTTGCGCAGGAGAAGGTCTTCTACGAATGGATGGTTGACGGCGCTGGACGCCGATTCCCCACGATCGAACGGGCCCACGCCTGGATCGAGGCCAACTGGCCCGACGAGCAGCCGAGCGCGATCTCTTGGGGCGACTCGCGAATCGGCAACATCATGTACGCAAATGACAGCACCGACCCCGTAGCCGTCCTCGACTGGGAGATGGCGACCATCGCGCCACCGGGGCTCGACGTCGCATGGATGTGCTTCCTGCACCGCTTCTTCGAGTTCGTTCTGCAGAAGTACGGCGTCGACACGCTGCCCAACATGCTCCGGCCCGAGGACGTTCGCAACACCTACGGCGAATTGACTGGCACCGACGTCGGCGACCTTCGCTTCGAGCTCGTCTACACCGCCGCCCGCCACGCTGCGATCATGGCGCGGGTGCATGCCCGCAGCGTGCACTTCGGCACCGAGGAGTGGACCGACGACCCCGACGACGCGTTCCGCTTCAAGGATCTGTTGACGGAGATGCTTTCGGACTGAGACCCCCGAGCGGCCGGGCCCACGAAGGCTCGGTGCCGGTCGTGACGAGCCGACACGTTGGGCTTCAGAGGACCCACGCCGCGAGGCCGGTGTCGCAGCCCTCAGGGGGTAGCCGTCATCCCACCGTCGACCGGGACAACAGCGCCGGTGATCGCAGAAGCCGCCGGCGAGCACAGCCAGGCGATCGTGGCCGCCACCTCGACCGGATCGATCAACCGGCCAAGGGGTTCTTGATGACGGACGAAGTCCTCCGCCGAACCGAGCCCGTACAGCCGGGCCGACTCGTCGAGGCCGGGCGTGAACGTGGAACCCGGGGAGACGGCGTTGGCGGTGACACCGGTGCCGGCAAGATCGGCTGCCAGCGAGCGGACGAGCCCAATCACCCCATGTTTTGCTGCGGCATACGGTGCCATGTGGCGCAGCCCAAGTGAGCCGGCAGCGGACGCAACAGCGACGACGCGGCCAGCGTCGGCGTCGAGCACCGCTGGCATCGCAGCGCGAACCGTGGTGAAGACACCAGTGAGATCGGTCGCGATCACTGCGTTCCACTCGGTGTCGGAGACCTCCCATACGGGACCGCCACCGGCAACAATCCCAGCGGCACAGATGACGGCATCGAGACGCCCGTGCCTGGCCACTGCGGCAGCGACGACCTCGACCATCCGGTCGCCGTCGGCGACATCGGCGTGCGCAGCCTCAGCCGATCCAGCCCGCATCACCACCCCTGCAAGATCATCGGCTGATGCCATGTCGTAGGGCACCGCTGGGTCAGGGCTGCAGCGATCGACAGCAACGATGTGCCAGCCGTCGGCGGCGAGCGCCTGCACAGTCGCAGCGCCGATGCCCCGACCGGCTCCGGTGACGAGGGCGACGGGTTGGCTCATGGCTCCATGTTCTCAGAAAGGACTACGACCTCGTCGACCCACCGGGCCAGGATCTGCTCGCCTCGCTTTGGGGTTGCACAGGTTGGGTCGCCGAGCACCCCATTCGGGGTGACCGCAGCGAGCCCTCCCGAGCGGAGTTCATCGATGATCTCGACCGTCGGGGCCGTAACTCCCGGCTCAGCTCGTTCCATGCGGACGCGCCCCGCGTCGATCGCCAGCATCACCGATGTCTCAGCATCGCCAGCGTGGGCATCGCCGTCAGCGAGGCGCGCGTGCCAGACCCCGAACGGTCGACCCTCGTACTCGCAGATTTTTGCCGCCGCCCCAACGGCATCGACGTTGCCTCCGTGACCGTTGACCACAACGATCCGATCGAACTCCGACCCGGCCGTTCGAATGATCTCAACGATGGCCGCTGCGAGCACATCGGTGCCGATCGAGAGCGTCCCAGCGAACCCGGCGTGCTCGCCGGCGGCACCAATCGGAAAGGCTGGAGCAGCGATACCAGCGGGCACGATCGCCGCCGCTCGTTCGGCAACTGTTGTGGCGATCACGGTGTCGGTGTCGAGGGGGAGGTGGGGTCCGTGCTGCTCGGTCGATCCGAGCGGCAGCAACAACACCCGAGCTGCGCCGACCTCTTCGGTGGTGTGGTCACAGAGCCGGGCCATACCTCGATCGTACGACCGCTGGCGTCCGGCCATGGTGTCGTCTCGCATCACCCCACTCTCGTGCTTCGACTCGGACTTCCCATTCGAGTACCACGGGTGGATCGATGCTCCCGACGGCCTCGGCTCGATCCCCGACGCTGCGAAGGGTCAAGAGGTTGCGGTCGTCGGCGCCGGCACCCACACCTCGAACCTGGGGCCCGGCGACGTGTGGGACGAGCGCGGACCGACCGTCCGCGCCGACCGGTGCTAGTAAGAAACCCATGATCCGACTTCGCCAACTCGTCACGGTGGCCGCCGATCTCCGATCGACCGAGCGAGCGATCACCGAAGCCCTCGATGTTGAGGTCTGTTACCGCGATCCCGGCGTCGGCCACTTCGGGCTGCGGCACGGCCTTTATACGATCGGTGATCGGTTGCTCGAAGTCGTTGCGCCGAAGCAAGCCGGCACCACCGCGGGTCGGTTCCTCGAACGCCGCGGGGGAGACGGTGGCTACATGGTGATCGTGCAGGTCGACAACCTCGCCGACCACAGGGCTCGGCTTGCCACGACCCATATCCGTACCGTGTTCGAAGCCGACGCACCGGGCATGCAGGGGCTGCACCTCCATCCAGCCGACGTCGGCGGCGCAATCCTGTCGATCGATCAGGCCGACCCACCGGAGAGCTGGGCATGGGCCGGATCCGATTTTGCGTACCACGCCAATTCGTCTGTTGTCGCCGACATGGTCGGCGTCGAGATCCAGGGTGACGATCCTGATGCCCTCACCGCGAGTTGGTCTGTGGCACTCGGCGTGGCGGCCACCGTTGACCACACGATCGAGCTCAACGATGCAACGATCCGTTTCGTGCCAGCCTCTGATGGCCGCGGCGACGGACTCGCCGCCATCGATCTCCGCGCCATCGACCGGAGCCGGGCCGGCGAAACACTCGAGCTCAGCGGCGCCCAGTTCAATCTCGTGTGAGGCGCATCTCGTGACCCCTGATCAGTGCATCAAACTCAACGCCACCGCACTAGCCGAGGTGGCCGATTGTCGGGATGCCACCGCAATCGGACTCCACACAGCCGCCACCATCGAGCCACGAACGCAAGCGCACCGACATCGTCGAGCGCCACAAGTCGGGCGAAGCCCGGTCGAAGGAAAAGCAGAACACGGCGGCCTTGGCGGCCGACGTGGGCGCGCCGAACGGGCCCGCCTGGCGCCGCGCCCACGAGACGCGGGTCGGCCAAGACCGCTGAGCGTTAGCTAATCGCTGGGGGGCTGAACCCGTCGGGAACAACGAGGTCCGCCGGCGAAAGGTCAGCGATATTTGCTACCCCGATGCCGCGCATCGTGGCGTCCATACCCATGCGGATCACGTCAAGCACGTTCTCGACGCCGGCCTGACCGTTCGCGGCGAGACCCCACAGGTAGGCACGGCCGATGAGCACGGCGTCTGCGCCAAGGGCTAGTGCCTTCACAACATCAGAGCCGCGCCGGATGCCGCCGTCGAGGAGAACCTGCACATCGTCACCGACGTCACCGACGATCTCGGGGAGGGTGCGAATGGCGGCGGGCATGCCATCGACGTTGTTACCCCCGTGATTCGAAACCGATATCGCTGTGACACCGGCGTCGACGGCACGGCGGGCTTCATCAGTCCGGGCGATGCCCTTAACCATGAATGGCCCGTCCCACTGCGCTCGAAGCCAGGCCACGTCTTCCCAGGTGGGCGGCGGCGTCATCATCCAAGTGCCGTACGCTTCGAAGAATCCGGGCGGCTTTCCGCCATCGGTGTTGAAGTTCGGGACACCGAGCGTGGGGATCTTGCCCTTGCGGAGCCAACGGAGGATGTAGCCGGGCCGCATAAGCGTCTCGCTCGCGTGCGGTAATAGTTCCTTGATCGAAAACATCTGCGGGATATGCGGGCTCCCCCAGTCACGACCATGGCTGAACGACCAGTCGAGCGTGAGGATCATGCCCTTGACTCCGGCTGCCTTTGCTCGCTCCATGCGAGCGACCATCGAGTCACGATCACCAGCCCAGTAGATCTGGAAGAACGTCGAGCCACATGTCTCTGCAACCTGTTCGACCGGCGTCGACGCGAACGACGACAGGCCCATAGGGATACCGCGAGCTGCCGCCGCACGACCGACCGCAACTTCACCCTCAGGA
Source organism: Acidimicrobiales bacterium (assembly GCA_029247365.1). Taxonomy (GTDB): domain Bacteria; phylum Actinomycetota; class Acidimicrobiia; order Acidimicrobiales; family Aldehydirespiratoraceae; genus UBA11606. The sequence continues at coordinate 34,860 of JAQWLJ010000019.1, forward strand.
TGCACCGCCTGGACACCTGTCGGCGAGATCATCACCGGCATGGACGCGTACTCGCCCATTATTGTGGTCTCCATCCTCCGCTCTGGCGGCTGGCCCGCCGTGATCGGACGAAAGCCGAGCTCATCGAACGCTGCTGTGTTGTCGCGCATCGACAGGCCCGCCTCTGCGCCTGCGATCAGCGCGCCATAGACGCTCTTGGGAATCCGCTTCTTCGCCCGCTCCTGAGCGATCGCGACCGTCTCGAACCACTGGTTCGCCATGGATTGACCTCCCACGAAATCGGATGCTGAGGGTACCGGCCTCGCTTCGGTCCCCCGCAATCAGCCGAAAAGGAACCGTCGCCCTCTGAAAACGACAAACGCCGGGCCTTCAAGCCCGGCGACTGTGAGTTCCGTGGACGAATGACCAGTCGCCTTCGATCTTGTCAAGGAGGTCCTTGGCCTTACCGATCACGTCGCCGATCTTGTCCGTTGCGAGATTGGCCACTCTTTGCAAGATCGGCAACCTTGTCGATGTTGTCCTCCATCTTGTCTGCCTGGTTGCCCGCTAAGTCCCTCGCCTTGTCAAGCCAGCCGATGGTCACCCCACTCGCAGGGTTCGGTGATTCGCCCAGTGTTTGCGAGAGTACTTTCACTAACCCGCGAGCGAACTGGTGACTCTGAGTTCGGTAGAGTGAGACCTGCGTAACCCGGTATGGGGTCACACCACGAAAGCGAGCATTCATGTCGTACAGCGAGGTCGATCTCCGACCTGCCATCCAATTCGACGAGACGACCCGAGGCGACTTCGTCGTTCGCGTCTACCAGCACCTACTCGGCGCAATCGCTGCCTTTGCCGCCATCGAAGCCCTCTTCATCAACCTGGGCATCTCCGAGCGCATCTACAACTTTGTTGCCCGTGGAGGTGGCCTTACCTGGCTGCTCGTACTCGGCGGTTTCATGGCCGGCCAGTGGATCGTTACCAATGCCGCCATGGACCTGCTCAACCCCCAGCGCCAGTACGCCGGCCTGCTCGGCTCTGCTGCGCTCTACGCCGTGCTGTTCTCGCCAATGATGCACTACTTCTTCGAGATCGCCGACGGCGGCGAGACCTCGGTCATGGCCGCCGCCCTCATCACAGCAGTCGGCTTCAGCGGCTTAACACTCGTGGCGTTCGTTACCCGCAAGGACCTCTCGTTTTTGCGACCAATTGTCATGTACGGCTTCGTCGCCGCCCTTGCGCTCATCCTAGGTGCGGTCATCTTTGGCCTCAGCCTCGGAATCTGGTTTTCGGTCGCAATGATCGCCCTGTCGGGCGCCGCGATTCTCTACCAAACCCAGACGATCGTCCGCGAGTTCCCGGTGGTCGCCCACGTCGGTGCGGCACTGACACTATTCAGTTCCGTGATGACCCTCTTCTACTACGTCCTCAGCCTGTTTATCGGCCGCGACTGACCCGTGCCGATACTCCATGTCTGAGGCGGAACTCCTTGCGATCGACCTGGCGGCGGTTGCGTTGCTCGCATTCGGGCTTTACTTTCCGCGCTATCACCGCCGCGACATGGTCGTCGCGATCCTCGGAATCAATATCGGTGTCATGGCTGTCGCCACCGCGCTGGTCAACGCTGAGGTTTCAGCTGGGGTCGGACTCGGCCTCTTCGGCGTGTTGTCGATCATCCGGCTTCGGTCCGAAGAACTCACCCAGCCCGACGTCGTCTTCTACTTCGTCGCGATCGCGATGGGCGTCCTCGGTGGCATCCCGATCGAACCTTCCTGGTACACGCCGGCGCTGATGGGCGCCATGCTGATAGCGCTGTTCATCGGTGATCACCCGGCGCTTTTCCGCGGCATGCAGCACCACCAAGTCGTGCTCGACAAGGCCTACACCGACAGAACGGCACTCATCAATCGACTTGAGTCCGACCTCGGCGCCGATGTCAAGCGAGTTGAGATCAAGCGCGTCGACTTGGTCAGGAACCGCACCACCGTCGAGGTCCGCTACCGCCGTGGCTGATAGGCGCCGGTTGCTGATCAGCCTGATCACAGCCGGGCTTCTGGCTTCGGCTTGCAGCAGCGCCGACCTCGATGAGCTTCCCGTCATGGCCAACGTCGACAGCGCCGCGTCGACCAAATCCGACGACACGACAGGTGGTGATGCGCCCGACGACAACGTTGAGCCTGACGCAGCGGCAGAGAACGACGATCAACGCGACAGCGACTTCCTCTTCGCTCAGGATCAACTGCACACCTTCGAGTTGACACTGAGCGCTGATGATCTTGCTTTCCTCGATGCTGACCCGACTGCTGAGCAGTACGTCAGTGGCACCCTCACGTTCGAGGGTGAGACGATCCCGGTCGGTATCCGGTACAAGGGGTCGGTGGGGGCGTTCGTGCGTTGTGTGGATGCCGAGAACTTTCTGGAACCATCGGGGCCGAAGGTCTGCACGAAGCTCTCAATGAAGATCAAGATCAACTGGGAGGACCCCGACGCCGAACTCCTTGGAGTCCGAAAGCTTCAGTTCCACGCGATGAACAACCAGGGATCGCTCGTGCGCGAGCGACTCGCCTACTGGCTGTACCGCGAGATGGGGGTGCCAGCGCCGCGGTCGACTCATGCTCGGATCATTGTCAACGGCGACTTCGTCGGGATCTTCGCCCTGACCGAGAACATCGACGGGCGCTTCACTCGCGAGAACTTCCCAGACGGCACCGGCAACCTTTACAAGGAGGCCTGGCCGATCACGCAAGCCGGTGCCGTGCAGGCAGCCGAGGTGCTCATCGGGAGCCTCCGCACCAACGAGAACGACGTCGACGTGAGCGCCGAGATCATGCAGTCGTTCGCCGATGAGCTCCTCAGCTCCAACGACCCCGTTGCGATCGTCGAGCAGTGGATGGACGTCGAGGCGCTAATGGCCCAGCTTGCGGTCGATCGAACAATCCGCCATGACGACGGCCCATTCCATTGGTATTGCCAGCTAGCCGCAGGTGGCGGAGCCAACGGGGGCTGCGGCCCGCACAACTTTTTCTGGTACGAGGACCCCACGGCCCGCCAGGTTCACCTCATCCCATGGGATCTCGATAACGCGTTCGCCAATATCGTCGAGGACTCAAACCCGGTTACCCCGATCCCCGACGGCGTCGGTGACATAACCTTCGATTGCAAACCGTTCGCGTATGGCGCTTTCAAACTCGAGCAACGATCTGCGAGCTGCGATCCTCTCTTCGCAGCATGGGCGCTCATGGAAGACCAGTACGCAGCCGCGGTGCAGCAGCTCCACGATGGCCCACTCCGCGCAGAGGTGATCGACCCGCTGCTAGACGAATGGGAGGCGCAGATCCGCGAATCGGTTGCTGAAGCAGCGGCTACCCACGAAGACGCACTTCCCGTTGCGTGGTGGCAGGCCTCCCTCGACGAACTGCGCAGAGCGCTCCGGCACGCCCGAGGCAATCCGGTCGTGCCGCTCAGCTGAGCAAGATAGTCAGCATCACCTTGAGTGCCGGGGCGCCGGTGGTCACAGGAGGCGCGTGCGGTTGGACTCAGGCGCTATTCGCCAGCATGAGGGCGTCAGCCATGACCTGGCTTCGGCACAACGAACTCGCCATCCTCGATTCGCTAATCAAGGTGAGAATCCCCCTCTCACACACGTAAGCGTTGGCCTGCCGTCTGCACCCTTGTGAACAGTGCGAGCGCGTACTGGACAGCCGACAAAAAGGGTTTCAGATCTATTGCATGACGCCGAAAAGGCCATTTTGATCAACCACAACAATCGCCTCAGCAGACCAGCAGATTAGGTCTCCCGACCAAATCAATACGCCGACCCGTCAGCCAAACGCACCCTGCTCACCGTGGTCGGCACTCCGGTCGAAGCCCCGAGCGCGAGTCCGCAACTGCGGCCCGCAGATCTAACGAAGCTGCGCTGTTTTCTCGGGTGGGCTTGCGATGAACGGCAGCGTGGTGCGTTCAGCGTTGCGAACTCCCTCGACCGTGCCGACAGTAAGTCCGGCGCCGTTGGCGTCGAACGGCACGTCGATCATTGCGAGGGCGATGTTGCGGTCGAGTCGAGGCGAGTGCACCGAGTTGGTCACATAGCCAACCTGTCGGCCATCGCCAACAATTGGCCAGTGATGCTCGTTGTTCTTCTGGAGTGCAGGGCCGTCGAGGAAGATGCCCGTCATTCGACGAGAGACCCCCTCGTCTCGGATCTTCTGAAGCGCAGCCTTGCCGAGGAAGTCCTTCTCCCAGTCGATCAGCCGCTCGAGACCAAACTCAAGTGGGTTGTCGTCCGGCGTCATATCGCTCGCGTAGTCGAGAACGCCACCCTCGATCCGGCGGATCCGGTTCGGCGATCCCGGGGCAATTGCGAACGGCTCACCGGCGGCCATGAGGATCTCCCACAAGTCACCACCCCGGTCTTGGCCGAGCAGGTAGATCTCGTAACCGAGTTCCGACGAGTAGCCGGTGCGGGAGATGATGACATCGATCCCATCGACTGTGCCCCGCGTCCAGCGGTAGTACCGGAGGTCAAGGATTTCGTCGCCGAAGACATCGGCCATGATCTCAGCCGACCGCGGGCCCTGCAGTTGCACTGGATAGACGTGCGGCGTGTTGACCTCGACATCAAAGCCGGCGAACGCCGACACTCCCTTCGCCCACAAAAACATGTCGGAGTCGGCAGTCGATAGCCAGAACCGATCTTTTGCCATTCGCAACATGACGGGATCGTTGAGCAATCCTCCGTCTTGATTGACGAGGAAGATGTATGCACAGCGGCCGGGCTCGATCACGCTGATGTCGCGAGGCGTGAGCATCTGCATGAAAGCTTCGGCGTCGGGACCGGTGACCTCCACACACTTCTCGACGCCGACGTCCCAGAGGCTCACTCGTTCGAGCACGTTCCAGTACTCGTTAACCGGTGAGTCGTAGCCCACCGGCATCCACATGCCGTTGTAGGGGTGGAACTCGGTCGCGCCGTACTCGACGGCCTTGTCGAAAAACGGCGATTTCTTGATGCGGGGATTAAGACCGTGTGCCTTCACCCCATCAGCCTATGGCTGCCCCCGAGCGGACTCCGGCGCCGGGCTTGCGGCCGATCGTGACCGCAGTGCGGCTGTGATCCTTGCTGACCGAGGCGCGGGCGACGGAATCCATTGCGGCCTCACCATGGCCAAGTACGCACTCGGGGTCGGGACCATCAACCGGGATACCTGTGAAGAACTTGGCTGCCATGCAGCCACCCTGGCATGCGTCGAAGTGGCCACAGCTCGCACAGGCGCCAGCCGACTGCGGTTCGCGCAATTCGGTGAAGAGGTCGCTCTGCTGCCACACCGTCTCGAAGCCACCCTCGTCGCGAACACTTCCAGCGAGGAACTCGTCGTGCAGCACGAAGGGGCAGGCGTAGACGTCGCCGACAGGGTCAATCAGACAGACGACTCGACCTGCACCACACAAGTTGAGTCCGGGGAGGGCTTCGCCGAGGGCGGACAGATGGAAGAACGAATCGCCCGTGAGCACATCCGGACGGTCTATCAACCAACGGTAGAGATCTCGTTGCTGCTGGTCGGTGGGGTGAAGCTCTTCCCACGAATCGGCACCGCGCCCCGACGGTCGGAAGCGCGTGAGCCGCAGCTGGGCGCCGTAGCGGTCAGCCATCGCCTCGAACTCGTCGACCTGGGCAATGTTGTGGCGGGTCATCACGACCGAGATCTTGAATCCCTCGAAGCCGGCGGCGTCGAGGTGTTCCATCGCCTCCACTGCGGTGGCAAACGAGCCTTCACCGCGCACGTGATCGTTGGTTTCGGCGTCAGCACCGTCGATCGAAATCTGAACGTCGACATAGTCGGATTTGGCGAGCCGCTTGGCTACCGCAGCGTCGATGCCTGATCCATTGGTAGAGAACTTCACCCCCACGCCGTGATCGACCGCGTACTGGACGAGGTGCCAGAAGTCCTTGCGGATGGTGGGCTCGCCACCGCCGATGTTGATGTAGAAGACCTGCATTCGCTGCAGTTCGTCTATGACCGCCTCGCACTCTTCGGTGGTGAGTTCGCGGGGGTCGCGGCGGCCCGACGACGACAGGCAGTGCACACACTGCAAGTTGCACGCGTAGGTGAGTTCCCAGGTAAGGCAGATAGGAGCGTCGAGGCCTACCTTCATCTGGTTGGCCAGGCCCGACTTCTTCACCGGCGACAGAACGAGGTTCTCGGGGCGGGGCTCATCGATCAGGGTCATGACGCGGTGCTTTCTTCGGCAACGAGGAAGTCCGACGCAGCGAGCGAGGCGAGGGCCTTCTCGAAGCTCGGCCAGCGGCAGGGGTCGATCTCGGCGGCGTCGAACGCCGCCCGCACGGACTCGTGCCCGTCGAGCGATTTCACGAGCTTCACGAGTTCGGGGGCGCGAAGGAAATTCAACCGACGATTGCCGTAGTGATACGCCAGCGCCCCGAACGGTTCGGGTCGCAGCGCAACACGTTCATGCAATCGATACGCGACCGCCGAGTCGAAGGTCAAGGACTCAGTAAACGCCGCACATGCCATCGATGGAGATCTCCTCGACGAGCAGCTCTTCTTCGACCAGGTCGGGCTCGACGGGCTCGATGGTGTCGACTGGGGTTTCATCGACAAGTTCGGTGGGCTCCATGGATCCTCCTCGGGGCGGCTCGTCTCTCACTGTAGAGGTAGTCACGGCACGCAGCGATTCGCCCGAGCTCTGGACGTGCTTTTGCGCGTTTCGGCGAGGGTGATGCCTGGCAGCTGCCAGCCACCCCTCAGCACCGCGCAGCGCTGGCTGACACCGGGTTCATGGTCACCGCTGTGTCCCGACCATCGCAGGCGCAGGGACGTTTTCGGTCTGGAGCGACGCCACGGTCTCGCCGCTACGCCGCAGTGACGTCGTGGTTGTAGCCGATCGTGGTGCGGTGCAGGAGTCGCTCATAACCCTCGAAGCCGCCTGTCGCCTTATGCAGCACGCATCGGTTGTCCCACATGACGAGCATGTCGGGCTCCCACACGTGCGTGTACACGAACTCGTCGCGGGTCTGCCACTGGTTGAGTTCGATGAGCAAGGGGATCGCTTCATCGCTCTGCATCCCCTCGATCCCGATGATGTAACCAAGGGTGGAGTACACGGCTTCGGCGCCTGACTCTCGATTGGGTCGGATGAGTAGATGGGTTTGGGTCGCGTACGCCTCGTCGCTCGGGACGATCCGCATGGAGCGGTCGTCGGGATCATCGTCGCCATAGACACCGTCGGGGGCGTACGCGGTGCGAGCACTGTGGATCGCGGTGAGGCCCTCGATCTTCTCTCGCAGCTCAGCCGGCATCGCCGCCAGCGCCGCAACCTGGTTCGCAAAGAGCGTGTTGCCACCGACAGCTGGAATGATTCGCGAGGCGAGACACGTGCCGTCGGGTGGGAACTCCTGGAACGTCCAGTCGGCGTGCCAGTTGTCGGCGAAGAGGGGGGCCTGCTCGTCGGGTCGGCGATGGATTGCGGCGATGTTGTTGCGGCCATCGATCGGATCGAAGAACGGGTCATGGCCGAACGGGCCAAAGTGCAATGTGAAGCGCTCAAGATCATCGTCGCTCACCGGTTGATCGGGGAACACGAGTACGTGATGATCGAGCCACGCCGAGCGAACCGCGGCAACGGTGTCGGCGTCGAGTGGTTGGGCGAGGTCGAGGCCACGCACGAAGGCGCCACACGCTTGACCGGACGGGGTCACCTCGATCGTCATAGCCCGGTTGTATCAGTTGTCGCTGTCGGCAGCATGCGCGCGGAGCATCTCGAGGGGCACGATTTCGAGCGCTCGCTCGTGGGTCGCCGCAAGCCGGACGGGGCACGCGTAGCCGGCGGCAGCCGCTTCGAGCCAACGACCCGCACACACGCACCATCCATCGCCGGGCCGAAGCCCGGCGAAACCGAACTCGGGCCGAGGCGTCGACAGGTCGTTGCCCGCCGCCTGCGAGAACTCGAGAAACTCGGCCGTGACGGTTGCACAGACCGTGTGCGATCCAAGGTCTTCGGGCGATGTGTTGCAGCAGCCATCACGAAAGAAGCCAGTGATCGGGTCACGTCCACATTCCGCCAGCTCACTACCGAGCACATTTCGGGCCATGCACCTATCCAACCACGTAGCGTTGCTCGGCATGGAAACCCGGGACGCGACGATCACCGACGCCGAACGGCTGATGTCCATCTACAACCACGAGGTCGAGCACTCGACCTCTACCTTCGATCTCGTGCCGCGCACGCTCGACGAGCAGCGGGCGTGGATCACTGACCGCCTTGGCGCGCTCGGCGTGATCGTTGCCGAACACGAGGGGCGGGTGGCCGGCTTCGCCTCACTTTCCCCGTACCGGAACCGTCCCGCCTACAACACATCGGTCGAGAACAGCATCTATGTCGACGAGGCGGCCCGAGGGCTCGGCGTTGGCAAGGCGTTGCTCTCGGAGTTGATCGAGATGGCCCGCGCCCGTGGCTTCCACACGATCCTCGCCTTCATCGCTTCCACAGAGCAGGCCTCCGAGGCACTCCACCTCTCGTGTGGCTTCGAGATCACCGGCCGCCAAAAAGAGGTCGGCCGCAAGTTCGGCAAGTGGCTCGACGTCACCGTGATGCAGAAGATGCTCTGACGCCCTCCTTGCCCAGACTGGGCCCCGACCCGGGTCCATCGAAGACCGGCGGCCTGCAGATCCAGCAAAAGCAAAGAACCCGGCGCCTCAGCACCGGGTTCTTTCGTCGCAGTGGGCCGAGAAGGATTCGAACCTTCGTAGGCGAAGCCGACGGGTTTACAGCCCGTTCCCTTTGGCCGCTCGGGCACCGACCCTTGGACGGCAGCAAGACTAGCGGTCCACGGCGTTTCTGCGACCTCCGATTTGCTCAC
>JAQWLJ010000022.1 GCA_029247365.1 Acidimicrobiales bacterium
CGCAACCCCAGAAGGCGACGTCAAGTGGGCCCACGAGATGCCGTACCTGCTCCGGCACCTCGCCGACGACGTCCGCAGCTTCTATCACGAGGCAATCGCGTCACAGCCGGGCGACACGCCGCCGAATCACGATGCCCTCAATGCTTGGATCTTCGGTGAAACGGTGCTCGGAGAGGTTCTACTCGAGATCGCGGATCACCTCACCGCAGCCGCCGACGACAATCCCTTCGCTCCGATGGTCCGCAACTTCGTCATTCCAGAGGGTCACTACCGAGGGATCGCCAACTTCGGCGACATGGTCTGAAAGCCAGCGAACGACCCTGGCACTCACCCCGATAGAGGCCGATTCGCGTTTTGCCTCACTGGGCCAGGAACGCAGCCACAACTCGGCCACTACGGGCACCATGTGAGGTCGGGCTGAATCATCGCGGCTCCCACACCCAGATGAAACTTCGACTTACACCTCTCCTTGCCCTTACACTGTAAGGACCGAGCGCGATACCCCAGTCCAAAGCGAGGACACCCCCGATGACCGACACCGTCGACGCCACCGAAGAGAACACCTTCTTCGACCCCAAAATCCGCACTCCGGAAATGGAAATGGCCCAAACCGGTGTCGGCGTACCGAGAGCCGATGAGCTGGCGATCGCCGACATCAACCCTGTCAACCCGCACCTCTTCAAAGAGAACCGCTGGCAGGAGCACTTTGCTCGCCTCCGAGCCGAGGATCCCGTCCACTTCAACGAACTCGAGACGGCGGGACGGTACTGGTCAATCACCAAGTACGACGACGTTCGTGCCGTCGATGGCGACTGGGAAACCTTCTCCTCAGCAAAGGGCATGAACCTCGGTCTCCGAGCTATCGCCCAGGGCGACGTTGCATTACCACCCGGTGCCACCCCCTTCATTTCGATGGACCCCCCGACCCACACTGAGCAGCGCAAGACCGTGCGCAGCATTTCGGCCCCCAGCAGTCTTCGCAACATCGAGCCGATGATGCGCGAGCGCACGGCAGCGTTGCTTGACTCACTGCCTGAGGGCGAGACGTTCGACTGGGTCGACACGGTTTCGGTTGAGCTCACCACGCTGATGCTCGCCACACTCTTCGACTTCCCGATGGAGGATCGCCGCAAGCTCACCCGCTGGTCCGACATCGTGTTCGCCGTCCCTGAGCCGGGAGGTGTGGTCGAGAACCAGCAGCAGAAGATCGACGAGCTCCTGGAGTGCGTCGCCTACTTCTCCGAGCTGTGGGATCAGCGCCGCGGCGGCGATGGCTTCGACCTCGTGACGATGCTCGCCAATGGCGAGGACACCAAGCACATGACCCCGATGGAGCAGCTCGGAAACCTGCTGCTGCTGATCGTCGGAGGTAACGACACGACTCGCAACACCATGTCGGGCAGCGTGCACGGCCTCAATCTGTTCCCCGACCAGTGGGCGAAACTGAAGGCCGACCCTGGCCTTATGACTAGCTTCGTGCCCGAGGTCATCCGCTGGGTGACACCCCTGTCGTACATGCGTCGCACGGCCACCAGAGACACCGAGATCCGGGGTCAGCACATCAAGAAAAACGATCAGGTCCTGATGTGGTACATCTCGGCCAACCATGACGAGGACGTGTTCGAGAACTCGTACAAGCTCGACATCGAGCGAGCCAACGCAGACCGCCAGCTCTCGTTCGGCTACGGCATTCATTTCTGCATGGGCAGCCGGGTCGCTGAGCTCCAGCTTCGGGTCCTCTACGAAGAGATCCTGCGGCGCTTCGACACGATCGAGGTCGTTGGCGAGCCCGAGTGGGTCTTCTCATCGTTCGTGCACGGATACTCGAAGCTTCCGGTCTCGGTCACCCGCAAGTGATCGATCGGAGCTGAGCGCTGATCAGCTTCCGAAGCCGCGATAGGTCGCGATCTCCGAGACGGGTCGGCGTTCCGACACGACTCCATTTGCTGCGAACGAGTCGTCGGGGAAGCCCATCGCCACTGTGATGACGATCAGCTGGTCATCCGGGATGTTGGCGTGCTCGCGCACGACCGACGACTGGCTGATTCCCTGCCCATTGATGACGCAACCCACGCCGCGGTCCCACGCAGCCAACACCATGCCGTACACGAACTGGCCAAGATCGAAGTACGCCTCGGTCGAGTCGTAGAGGTCGCGGTCGATGCAGCCAATCACTGAGACCGGCGCGTCAAACTGACGGAAGCCACGCATGGCCCAGTCCTGGCGCTGCGCCTTGTCGTCCCAGCCGATACCGGCCGCGTCGAAGAGCTGTGCGGCGACTCGTTTCTGACGTTCGCGATGGTCGCCCTCGTAGCGGCCATGACCCCGGATCTCACGGTCCGGTTTGCCCGTCTCGAGCATCCGCTCAGTGTTGCCTCCCCGGATCCGGTCAAGCACGTCACCAGCCACAGCGTGGACATGCCAGGGCTGGGTGTTCATCGACGACGGGGCTTGGGCCGCAACAGAAATGATCTCGCCGAGGAGCGCTTTGGGAATCGGGTTGGGCCTGAAGCCGCGAATACTGCGGCGCTCGAATGCCAACTGCTGATACTCCACGATGTCTCACCTCGTTCGACGCAGTCGCCGATCCTAGGTTCCGCAAGTCCCTGTCGCAGAACCGGTGGTGAAGGCCCTCGCAACGACAGGCGAAATCGAGTGCCGCGGCATTGGACGTCCGGTCCAACCCGACAGTACGTTGCCCCAAACCGCCGCTGAGGAGGCCTCCGATGCCGAAGGGCTGCCTGCTCGCACACACAAAGGTCAGGGATCCAGAGCAGTTCTCACAGTTCGGCCCAATGTCCGGTGCCCGAGTCCAGGAATACGGCGGACGAGTTCTTGTCCTTGCCGAAGGCCGCTGACCCGAACCACCATGACGCAGCGCCTCAACCCCACCTTGGCGATCACGTTCCTCTACTACCGCGATGTCGCTGCGGCCGAGGCCTTCTGGACCCATCTGGGGTTCCCACTCGTGATCGACCAGGGACTAGCCAAGATCTTCCGCGTGGCCGAAGGCGCCCACGTTGGCCTTGTCGACGAGGCGAAGGGCATGAACGACTGGCAGGCGCACAAATGCGTGCAGGTTTGCCTGCGAGTCCCCGACGTGGATGCTTGGCACGAGTGGGTCCGAGCAGAGTCACTTCCTGACGTTTCGGAGGTGTTCGAGAACGCCGCACTCGGTATCCGGGCCTTCGTGTTCCGCGATACCGAGGGCTACCAGATCGAAGTGCAATCGACCCTGTAGCGGTCACGCCCCGGTTCTCGTCCTCGAACCGAAACCGTCGGTGCGAGCCCTGGCTCGTTCGGATCTTGAGCGCGAGGTCGTCCTTAAGCGAGATGCTGCGTGCCGGTGCCGCATCGCTGCCACGCCTCGGTCTTGGTGCCCCAACCACTGCGTTCGGCGACTCGTTTGGCTGTGGTCAACGTCGGTGGCCGACGAACCAGGGGTTCATCGCCCGTCTGCCAATCGAGCCAGGCCATCATCGAGGCTGACTCTCGGCTCCCAGCGCAGAATCTCACGGGTGAGTCGCTGGTCGAACCAGTGGGCTGTGCCGAGTTGCTCGGCAAGGAAACGTGTCATGGGTGGGTCGCTGCGAAGACGGAGTGCGTTCCAGAGCAGCTCTGCACCGCCCCCCACAGCCTTGGTCACCCCCAGCGGGACACGACGGGTCGGCGGGTCAACCCCGCTTGCGAGGCACATGCTGCGAAGGAGGTCGGCCACCGGTCGCGGTTCGCCGTTCGAGACAACGAGGGCTCGGCCGTGTGCAACCTCTGCGCGATCGACCGCGGCCACGATGGCATCAGCAGCGTTGTCGACATACGTCGTATCGACAAGCGCTGCTCCAGCACCGACGAGGCGCAGCCGGCCGGCCTCGGCCCGGCGTACGATCCGCTCCACAAGCTGGGTGTCACCAGGACCCCACACCAGGTGGGGTCGAACAGAGACAACCGCAAAACCGGGTCGGTCAGCCTCAAGCATCAACATCTCGGCTTTCGCCTTGCTGCGCGCATATCGGCTCCGAGCCTGCGTTGGGTCGGCCACAACAGCGGTCGCACCGACCTGCGGTGCTCCCACGAAGGCAACCGCCGGAGACGACACGTAGACCAGCCTTTGCACCCCTGCTCGGCGGGCCGCCGCTGCCAAACCGGCCGAGCCACGCACATTCACGTCGTCGAAGGCGCTGCTTGAACCTATGGGGGAGACCCGTGCCGCCATATGCACAACAGCGTCAATACCTTCGACCGAGCTGGTCACCGCTGCCGGGTCGGTGATGTCACCACAGATCTCTCGGCAATCGAGCGCAGCGGTCCGCCGCTGAAACACTGTGACATCGTCGCCGCGGTCCAGAAGCGTCTGGGCCACCGCCCTTCCGAACATTCCGCTGGCGCCGGTCACCAGAACCCTCACAGGCGCGCCACCCTGGCGCCCGCCAGCACCGACTCGGCCCAGCTTGCGATCCGTTCGCGCTCGATCTTGGAGTTGTGGCGGCGGTCGACGGGGAGATGTCGAACGGTCAGCACCGCAGCAACGTCGAAGGGAACCACCTGGCGCACTGCAACGGTGAGCTGAGGGTCGGCGATGACGCCAGCACGTCGTTCGGTTGTGGAGATCACGACCACGAGTTGTTGGGTTCCGGCCGGACCAACGCCGACTGCGGCCGCCTGGTGCACGCCGTCCACGAGTTCTGCCCGATGTTCGACCCCGACCGGCGTCACCGGCCCATCGGCGGAGAGAATCAGATGAGACGTGCGCCCCTCCACCCAAAGCCGTCCGTCGCGGTCGAGATGCCCGACGTCGCCAGTGCGATGCCAGCCATCGCGCCAAGTCTGGTTCTGCATGGCCCACAGGCGGTCGTAGCCGGCGCTGGCATGTGCGGCGCGGACACAGATCTCACCCGTTGCCGCCGGCTCATCGATGAAGTCCCACGTGGACTGACCCAACGCGCCGATGCCGGTCACTGCCAGTTCCACGCCGTTGATTGGTCGACCAACGCACACCCCATTTCCCAGTCCCGCCATATCGATCTCTTCGAGCGAGATATCGGTCACCGGCATGACCTCGGTCATGCCGTACGGCGTATGGATGTTGGCGTTGGCGAACTTCTGGCTTGCAGCCCGCAGCGCCGTTGTCGAAATGGGCGCACCGGCCGAGGCCACGGCGCGCAGACGGGCCATGGCCTCTCGTTGACCGTCGTCGAGCCCATCAGATGTGGCAACAACGTTTGCGAGCGCAGCGGGTGACGCAAAGGCGATGGTCGCTCCGATCGCGTGGGCCGCGTTCGCGAAGGCACCGGCATCGAGTGTCGCCGGCGAGGAGATGTCCATGGCGGGCACAACCGACAACATCCCCAACGCCGGCCCGAAGATAGCGAATGGCGCAAATGCGGCCACCAGCCGGTCGTCTCGGCTGAGAGAATAGGTGGTCGCAAGAGCGTCACGTTGGGCCTCGAGCTGTCCGTGTCGGTAGACAACCGCCTTGGATGGCCCAGTCGACCCCGAGGTGAAGACCACAGCGGCCGGGTCGTCGGGGCCGGGTCCTGACCCGAGATCCCTTGCTGCGCTGGCATCGGTCGGGTCGGCCAGGCTCGCCGAAACACCGAGCGTTCGCTGCACTGCTCTCGGCATCGGCTTGAGCGAAAGCATCGTTGCTCCCAGCCGGAGACCTCGGGCGAAGGCCAGCCCGCGCCAATCGGCGACAACATAGTCAGGTTGTGCCGCTCGAAGCGCTCTGGCAATGCCCCGGCCGCCGAGAGCAGCGTCGGCTGCAACGACCACTGCGCCCGCCTGCCAGCAGGCGTACACGATGGCAACGAGGTCAATTCCTGGCGGGATCAAGGGAGCGACCCGGTCCCCGGGTTGCAGGCCGGCGGCGGTGAGTCGGTCAACCAGGATCCTCACCTGTTGCTCGAGTTCGGCAAACGTCGCACGTCTCGACACCTGTGCGGATCCGTCGGAGCTCATCTCTGCGACCGCGATTTCCTCGTCGTTGCGTCGGCCCTCGAGAGCGGCCCACAACCTTCGCCCGTTGTCGCAGCCATCGCCGGTGGATGCTGCAGGAGGTGCTGAGACCAGCGTGGGAGAGGTCGGAGATGTGACGGCTTCAAGCCAGTCAAGGATCACAGGGGCTCCTCTGACGTCTTCCATGACGAGGTGTCCAGCTTCGGCGTAGCGGTGGACCGAGGCATGGGGCAACCTTGCGTGCAGATCGGCCAAGAACGCACTGGAGAAGACCGGGTCCTTCGCCCCCCAAAGCAGGAGCGCCGGCGTCTCCGCAAGGAACTCAAGGCTGCCAGCGATGTCGTCGAGTGCGGTGTACGACGGATGCCCGGGGTTGAACGGGATGTCGTCCACGAAGTGGCCGATTCCGGCTCGGGTTGCCGACCTTGCGTACGGCGTGAGGTAGGCCTGGTGCACCTCCTTCGGTAGTGAGGGGCGCGCCAACCGGAGGGCACCACGCAAAAATACCGGACTGGCCACACACGTCGCACGCAACGTCGCACGCGTCCGGACGGCCTGGATGAGTGCCGGTATCCGGATGCCCTCAGGCCGGGCAACACCCGTGTTCATGAGGACGACCCCCGCCAGTTGGTCGGGGTGCGTTCGGGCCCACCCCAGCGAAATGGGTCCACCCCAGTCGTGGGCGACGGTGACAACGGGCCCCTCAATGCGAAGCGCCGCAGTCACGGCGCTGAGATCGGCTACATGTCCGGCTAGTCGCCGGTTGCCGCCGGTCCGTTCTGAAAACCCCATGTTGAGCGCATCAACCGCCACAACCCGCCAACGAGTCGAGCGCGATGCGAGATCGCGCCACATGTACGACCACGTCGGGTTGCCATGGACACATAGGAGTGTACCAATGGGGTCGACAACGCCGTTATCGAGCAGGTGCCAGGTACGTGTCTGGCCCTCGGCGTCACGGGTGGAGATCGATCGCGACCAAGCGTGATCCCATCCTTCGAGGTCCGGAGGCGGATAGTAGCCTGACTGGGATCGGGAGATCATCACTCATCTCTTATGATACGGCTGCCGGCCCAAGGTCACGAGCGCACAGGGTCGACTCTGCCATGGAAGGTTCTTCGCGATGCCCGCCCCCACGTCCCGTTTCACCGAGATCGCCATTACTGGCCTTGCCCATGTCGATGCCGACGTCGTCGTCACGACAGAGTCGATCGACAACCAACTTTCCGAAACGCTGGACCGCTTCGAGATGCCGCGCGATCTGGTTCAGAGTCTGACCGGCATCGACGAGCGCCGCTTCTGGAGCGAGGGCATGGCGCCGAGCGACGCGGCCGTTCTCGCAGCCGAAAAGCTCATCGGCGAAAGCGATGTCAACCCGGACGCCATTGGCCTGCTCATCAACACCTCGGTGTGCCGCGACCATCTCGAGCCATCCACGGCCAGCATTGCTCAGGGCAAGCTTGGATTGGGGCGCGACTGCATGAACTTCGATGTCGGGAGCGCCTGCCTCGGCTTCCTGAGCGGCGCGAACATCGCGTCCGCGATGATCGAACGGGGCGACATTGAGCATGCGCTGATCGTCGACGGTGAGGACTGCCGC